>JANOPA010000015.1:0-34024 GCA_031421635.1 Betaproteobacteria bacterium
GCACGCCGTCGCGTTGCAACTGCGCGGCAAGCGCCTCGTCATCGACGCCTTCGCGCTTGAATTCTTCCAGCACCGCGTCGGCCAAGCCGCCATCGCCCGGCAGCGTGGGACCCGGCTGGCCGTGGTCGGCAAAGGCCAGCATGGTCTTCTCGGGGATGGTGGTGATGGTCTGGGGCGCGGCCAGCGCCTCGACATACAGCGTGTCACGCGCGGCAGGGTCTTTGGTCGCAGTGCTGGCCCACAGCAGGCGCTGCGGCCCGGCACCAGCCGCCGCCAGCTTGCGCCAGCGCGCGGAAGCCAGCAGGTCGCAATGCGCCTTATAGCAGCGCATGGCCATGACGATGCCCAGGCGGTTGTGGAACGGCGGCGAAATCTCCTGCTTCACCGCAGCGTCCCAGCGGCTGATGAAGAGCGACGCGACGGACTGAACCCTGGGCGACAGACCTGCATCCACGCGGCGCTCGATGCCGCGCAGGTAAGCCTCGGCCGCCGCCAAGTAGTGCTCGCGCGAGAACAGCAGCGTCACGTTGATTGGCACGCCGTCGAAGATCGATTGCTCGATGGCGGGCAGGCCTTGCGGTGTGCCGGGAATCTTGATGAACAGGTTGGGCCGCGCGGCCCGTCGGTATAGTTGCGCGGCAGCGCGGATGGTCCCGGCCGTGTCACCCGCCAGGAGCGGCGAGACCTCGAGCGAGACCCAGCCATCGACGCCATCGCTGGCGTCGAAGACAGGCCTGAACAGGTCTGCGGCGCGCGTCAAGTCGGCCAGAGCCAGCTCAAAGAAGACTTCCTCTTCCGACAGCCCGCGCGCGGCGAGCTTTTGGATCGCGTCGTCATAGCTTGCGCCACTGCCGATGGCGTGCTCGAAGATCGTCGGGTTGGAAGTCAATCCGGTCACCGATAGGTCGGCAATGTAGCGCGCCAGCGTGCCGCTGTCCAGCAAGTCGCGTGTGATGTTGTCGAGCCACAGGCGTTGGCTCAGGTCGTGCAGTTTTCGGGTGTTGGCGTTCATGGTAATTCCTGTGGCGCGCGGCTATTGGGAAGGTCGCGAATGTCGATATTGAGCAATTCGCCGATGTGTTCGATAGTGATGTCGGCGGGCCGGTAAGCAGCCACGGCGGCCGGATCAAGCGCGTAGTGACCCTGGCGCGGGAAGACGGTGGTCAGGCGGCCTTGCATGACGTCCTTCATGGCCGCCAGGATGCGCAGCTTGTCATCGACCATGACGTAGTGCCGGGCGGGGAAATGGCGCTGCACGGCCTCTAGCCTCTGCTCTTTGTGGATGTAGATCAGCACCCGGCCTGCCACTGCATCCCACAGGCCGGAACGCTGAATCTTGCGCGGCTGGAACACCACGTCGCCATCGGTCAGGATCACCGTGGGCCCGCTTGCGTTCAGGCGCCGGACAACATCCAGAGCCTTCGGGTAGAGGCGATCAGCGAAGGGGTAGTCGATCAGAAATTCCGACATCTTCAGCAGACGCATCTCGTCGCCCGGCATGGGCTCGGCATCAAGCCGCCAGCGCTGCAGAGCGCCCAGATAGTCGGCGTAGCCGAGTTCGCTGCGTAAGGCCTCGAAGTGGGCCCAATAGCGACCTGCCGGGACGGCGCCGAATTCATGGTCCAAATGCGCGCGCAGATCGGCGATGACACGGTCGTTGTCGAGCAGCGTGTTGTCCACATCGAGCAGGAACACAGTGTCGTGCGGCGCGGTCATGCACTGTCCTTCTCAGGTGAGTGCTTGTCGTACCCAACGCAAGCGTGACCGGTGCCTAACAGCCCCCTGATCATGCCGTCGCCCACCCAGCCAATCCAACCATGCTAATTTGCAAAGCTTTGCTCCGTCGCGGCACACGGGCGCTTTGCGCCATTTGACTGTGCGCAGTGCCGGACCCACTGCCAGAGCCTCAGAATGTTCTCGCTTGGCCGCACCTGTCCGTGCGCTACCGCACCCGCGAGTGAGATACAGGAAATTGATTCCGACGCTGCGGTGAAGATGGGTATGCTGGCGTACAGTCAGCCGTCACAAACGCTCGTATATTCCATTGAGCCAGTAGTCCAAGCCCTTGTTCAGCGCTGTAGCTGGGTCGGACTGCACCGGAGAGTTGCATGTTGAAAGGAAGACAACGCGTCCAGTCCTCAGATCTGGCAGCGGGCATGAGCACTCAGGTTGCAGCCACCCCAGGCCATAAAAAGTGCAGTGTCGATACCGAGTTGCATGACCTACAGCGCCAGACCTTCGACTATTTTCAGCACGAAACGAATCCTGTCAATGGCTTGGTCATCGATAAGACCGCTCCCGGTTGGCCAGCCAGTATCGCCGCGACCGGCCTGGCGCTGGCTTGTTACCCGGTGAGTGTGGAACGGGGCTTTATGTCACGCGTGGCGGCCGTGCAACGCACGCTGGCCACTTTGCGATTTTTCTGGAACAGCCCGCAGGGCACCGAGCCCGACGCCACCGGCTACCAAGGGTTTTTCTACCATTTTCTCGACATGCAGACCGGGCGGCGCGCCTGGAAGTGCGAGCTGTCCACCGTGGACACCACCTTCCTGCTGGCCGGTGCATTGACGGCGACCATGTACTTCGATGCCGACAACGCAGACGAAATTCAAATTCGCACGCTGGGTGAGGCGCTTTATCGCCGCGCCAATTGGCAATGGGCACAAGACGGCGGGGCCACCGTGACGCACGGCTGGAAGCCCGAGATCGGCTTTCTTTCCTGCCGATGGGAAGGCTACGATGAGGCCCTGCTGCTGTATGTGCTGGGTTTGGGTTCACCGACTTATCCGCTGCCCGAGCACAGCTATGCCGCGTGGACTAGCACCTACCAGTGGGAGCGATGTTATGGACAGGACTACCTGTTTGCCGGCTCGTTGTTCACCCATCAACTGTCACACGCCTGGATCGACTTTCGCGGTATCCAAGACGCCTTCATGCGCGGCAAGGGCATCGACTACTTTGAGAACAGCCGCCGTGCGACGCTGGCCCAGCAAAAGTACGCGATCGAAAACCCGCGCGGTTTCAAGGGCTACGGTAGCCACTGCTGGGGCATCACCGCCAGCGAAGGCCCGGGCCCTGGCCGCCTGGAGGTGGATGGTGTCGAACATGAACTCTTCGACTACGTGGCGCGCGGTGTGCCCTATGGACCCGACGACGGAACCCTTGCACCGTGGGCGGTGGTGGCGTCGCTGCCATTCGCACCGGAGGTCGTGATACCCACCATCGACTATTGCATCTACCAGGCCAAGTTGACGCAATTCAATTCTTACGGATTCAAGGCCTCGTTCAATCCGTCGCATCCGGGCGAACCTGGCAACCCCTACGGTTGGTGGGTGTCACCGTGGCATTTCGGGCTCAACCAGGGGCCGATCATTCTGATGATCGAAAACCATCGTTCGGGCTTGCTGTGGCAATTGATGCGGGCGTGCCCACCCATCGTCGCCGGGTTGAGGCGAGCCGGGTTTACCGGAGGGTGGCTTCAAACCTACGTGGCAACCGACCCAGCCATTTCCAATGGGTTGCTATTGACAAGCAGGCGAACAGCATGACCAGCATCACAACAGCCGGTATTTCGAGATCTACAAACTACCGGTTGCCGCCCGCGCTCAAGACCGCCCAGGCGGCGATGCAACTACCGGAGATACAGGAGATGCTGCGCCGGCTGTCTGCATTCCGGCTCGGCATCTTCATGCCCCACCAGCATGACGACGGCACGGGTGAATTCCAGCAGCTGCCCGACGATGTGATGCAGGTCGAGTCGGGTCGGACGGTGTCCTTCGAGCATCTAGACGCGATCGCCCGGCGAACCGAGTCGTTTCTACCCGTGGCTTGGCTCTGGCGCGTCGGCGCGCCGACCGTGGCGGCGGTCTGTGAAATGGCTGCACAAGAAAGGCCCGAGGACGAGGACGAGCTTGTCAAGCACAAGATGCCTACCGCCATCCGTTCACCCAAGGAGTTGCGATGAAGACCAGTGTGATGGAAGTGCGCGACATGCTGTCGGTGTTAAGCGTGGTGGGGGTGGAAAAGCGAATCGGTGAGGTGCCGGGCGTTGAAAGCGTCACCGTGAATTTCGCCGCGGGCAGCGCCACCGTACGCTTCGACGAAACGCGCCTCAGCCTTGCCGATATCAGGTCTGACGTGCGCCAAAGCGGGTCCAAGGACGACGTAGCGGCGGACGGCGACAAAGATGCGGAAGTGCCAGATGCGTCGGCCGAAGGCAACAAGCCCGTTGCGACGAAGCCTCCCCCAGCAGCGGCCAGTGCACCGCCCCCAGAGCAGGCGGCGGTCGACGCCAAGCCGTCCGCTGGTGACGCAACCCATGCGGCCGATGAAACGCCGTCAGGCAACGCTGGCAAGCGCTAGGACGACAGGTGCCTTGCAAATTTACCGAACAACCTTGACCCCCTGGAGACGCGATGAAAACGAGCGTGATTGACGTACACGACATGCTTTCGGTATTGAGCGTTCTCGGCGTCGAAAAGCGGATCGGCGAGGTACCAGGTGTCGAAAGCGTGACCGTCAATCATGCTGCAGGTAGCGCGACGGTGCGCTACGACGAGACTCGTCTTCAGGTTTCCGACATCTAGTCGGACGTTCGCCAACGTGGCTACGAATCGGAGGATGAGACGTTGCCAACGCACACGGGCGAAAAGAAGCCCGCAGTCGCGCAGGCATAGAGCGAAGCGCTTGTGGCCAAGACCGCGATTACGGAGATTAGAACTTTTTTGGTGTTTTTCGTAGGATTCTCATTGCTAAAGTTAGTGTAAGTTAGTGCTCTTGGCCGACGTGTTCATCGGCCTTTTTACCAAGCCCTTCACATTGACTTCACCCGTCATGCCTGCGTCATAGTGTCCTGGCTGTAGACAGGCAAAATTCACTTTTCCTGCCTTGGTAAACTGCCAAACGATCTCGCCTTTTTTTCCGGGTAACACAGTGATTTGGTTGTCGTCAGCATGCTCCATTTCCGGATTCTTCTTCATGAGTTCGCTATGCTCTTGGAGTTCCTTTAGGGTTCCCAGCACCATTTCATGCTTAACCTTGCCGGAGTTTTTTACGACAAAACGGATGGTCTCTCCTTGCTTTACGCTAATACTTGCCGGGGCAAAGCGCATGGCGTCGGTCATATCCACCGCGATGACGCGGTTGACCTTTGAGGGCTGCCCGGCAACACCGATGGCTAATGCGTCGCCGTGTCCTCCCCCGTGGTTACCCGCAGCCAGGGAAGCTAGCGATGTGACTAGCATCATTAGAGCTACCGTCAGTTTTTCAATGGTCACGAATTGTCCTTTCAAATTCGGTCTTTTAATTTAAGAGTCGCCTTAAATTCCTAGCCTTGTAAAGTTTTTCATCGACCCCGACCAAGGTCTCGGAAACTCGTGTGTCGAACCATCGGCGGGAGAACTCATCAAACCCCTTTGTCGTCGATAAACCAATCATCAGATGCTTGGAGACCTCGTAATCGTTGGCTACTCCAAGCTGATCTTGAATGGCTTCAAGACACTTTAGCAATGCGACCACGCGCTTTTCGCCATAAAGACTAGCAAAAAACTCAACGGTATCACGCAGTCTCTTTCCGTTGATACGAATTCGATGTCTAGCGGCGGACGAGAGTTCGCTTACCCGGTGTTCAAAATTCGCGAATTTACGTTGAGCCTGAACGATCTCTTTGGCTGAAAAGCATCCGATGCTACTTGTCGCGCGCTGACAAAGATCCTTACCCACCATCGTTTCAAATGAACCGACATAGGTCCACTGCGTTAGGGTCGCCAACCATGCATTCATCGCAAGAAGGGCTTGAGTAAGTCGTTCCGACGATAGGGCATCCCGCGTCACATTGAACTTCAGCCCGGCCTCACGCGAAGCGGCGAGAGCAACTTTATTCGACACGTGCGGGTCCGCAAACGCGTGGCATAGCGGCGGTAAGATCTTCGTCGTAAAAATATGAAAATCCCGCAATTCCCCAAGGGTGGCATCGAGCCAATTAAGATCGGCATCAATACTTTCAATACCGGTGGGCTTAAAAATTCGGACCGCTGAGCGCATTCGTCGAAGACTCAGCCGTAGTTGGTGAACAAATTCTGGATCATGGCCCACTACTCCGCCCTCGAGATTGGCTTCGAAGTGCACGAGATTGGCGCTCATAATCACCCGCATTGCTCGACAGGTCGTCCAATGCTTATTAAGTGTGATCGGCTTGGGCCGACTAGGGGTTGGCAGAAGGCTAGACACCCCATCATCGCAAGCGTTCGGCATTGCTCAACTCCTCGATAATTTGCTGGGGCGTTCGGGTAATTTACTCTTAAAGAACACGATCTTCAAGTTGCAAAATTTTGCTATATGATCGCTAGCAAGTAAAAAAACGGGATTGTTTGCAGGGAAGGGAAACCAAAGGAGCCATGCAGTCAAACATAGGTCGATTTGTTGGATGGCTACTGCTGCTTCTGAGCCTAGTGGCCTGCTCGAAAACGCCCTCGTCCACACCAATTCCCCTGGCATTCATCGACGAGGCTCAGGTCGCAGAATTTCCAGGAATCCGCCAATGGGGCGAATCTCCCCCAGGCGCTGGCGAAAGTGCTCCACGTCTAGGCTCGACCAACGTCGGCGCACAGGCGCCACTGAATGTCCTCGCGTTTTCTGCTGGAGGCGCTAATGGGGCGTTTGGCGCAGGATTTTTGACTGGCTGGACCCAGACCGGAACCCGACCGGTTTTTCATGTTGTCACTGGCGTGAGCATTGGCGCACTGTTGGCACCGCTGGCTTTCCTGGGCACTCAATACGATACGGCGATCAGTCGTATGCTGATCGATCTATCTGGGAAATATCGAGTGACTCTGCGGCCTAGGTTCGTCGCGGTTTTTGGTTTTTCGCTTGCATCTGCCGTGCCGCTGGAAAAGCTAATCGATGAATACTTTGATAAACGAGTGCTCGATGAAATTGCTGCCAACCACCGAGCTGGACGGCGATTATATGTTGGCACTTCGCATGTCTACGCGGGTCGCTTGACGGTCTGGGACATGGGAGCCATTGCCAGCAGCGGCCGACCGGAGGCCCTCGCCCTATTTCGTCGCGTGTTACTTGCATCCACAGCAGTGCCGACGCTACTCCCGCCAATCACCTTCGAAGTTGACGCACGTGGACAATCCTATCAAGAGCTGCACGTCGATGGCGGCATCATGAGGCAGGCATTTGTTGCGCCTTATGGATTTGACTGGAACCGCGCCAAAGAAAGGCTCGGCATAATCGGCGACATCAACTTCTACGTCATCCGCAACGGTCGTGTAAGTTCTGAATACATGGTCATGCCCCCTGACGTCATCAGCCTCACCCAGCATGCGATGCTGCAGCTGACTCAAGCGGTGGGTATCGGCAATCTTGATTCTCTCTATCTTCAAGCGCAAGCCGAGCATGCTCAATTTCATGCGGCTTGGATAGACGAGTCATTCGAGGCTCCGTCAATCGAGCTTTATGATTCCAAGTACGTTCAGGCTTTATTTGAGCACGGGCGAGTACAGGCTCTCAGTGCGAGCGCCTGGCATCGATTGCCGCCTGGCATGGCCACACCGAGTGCTCGATTGCGAGCAAAGCGCTAACGAAAACGCAGTCAATGGCGCGTCGGAAAAAAGTCCAAGGCGATGTCGCTTGAAATGATTTCGCACCTCATGAGACTGTATCGCTTCATGAACGACGCTCTGGTTGGCCTTTACGGAAAAGAATTCGATCCAGAAAGTTGTAAACAGGCACGTACACCGAACCTGCAAACGCACCATACAAGAAACTTTGAATTAATCCGACGAAAAAACCAACCCAGGTACGCGATTCATAGCCGGGCAAAAGTTGCTCGAGAAATGCAGTCATGTGCGGTTGACTTGGCCACTAACAAAGCATCTACCGCTACTCACCCGTAGATAATTTTGGCACCGTCACGCTGCACGTTCTGTCGGTTAGTGTAGTTAGACAGGAAAATCTTTGCCGAAAATCCTCGGCAGATCAACGTTAAGCTCCCCCGAGAATCTCATATGACCATTGAGGTTGTGCATCCCCTCGCACAGACAGGCTCCATACAGCACACCTATTCTATTAGCATGAAAATCGCAGAATCACTTCGGCGCTTGTGGCTTCTTACTGCCCAGGTCATAGCCATTTTAGCCGGAGTGCTGATTGCGTGGCGCGCATTCGGGCCGACGCCAACGGCTCAACCTGGTGTCGACGTGGTCACCGTGCGCCAAGCGGTAGAACCTGCAAATCCTGCCGTGTCCGCGGTGGCCGTACAGTTGGAATCGGGATTCCGTGCAGCCGCGAAGCAGGCTTCAGCGTCGGTGGTCAATGTTTATACCCGCAAAGCACCACCTAAGCGGCCGCTGGGCAGTTGGCGGCCGTACGGTGATACCGGAGAGGACCCGACTCAGGGGCAGTCAAGCCTGGGCTCGGGTGTGATTGTTGCCGCTCAGGGCTATATCCTCACCAACAACCACGTGATCGATGGTGCCAGCGAGATCGCCATCATGCTCCCGGACGGTAAGGTAGCCGAGGCAAAAATTATAGGCACTGATCCAGAAACCGACCTTGCCGTGCTTCAAGTAGCAGCCAAGACCTTACAGCCGGCACGAGAATTCTGGGACTGGGCAATCTTGCAATTGCCTCGAATGTCGTTTGCAATACATCGCGTCTTTTCTTGATTTGTTGCAAGAACAATTCGCGATGTCTCACCAGCCACTTTGCCTCACGCGCTACAGCGACAGCATCGGTCTTGATCACGAGGGTGAGATCGAAGAGATCGCGGGCCGTCGCTTGGTGTCCACGGTGCCACATCTTTTTCGCGACAATTTCTACGTCGGTTTCAACGCGAACTTGCTCGCCCATGATGGTCTCCAGGGTCCAAGGTTGGGAGGTGAGATTGTGAGCCGAGACAATGTCAATTTCTCCATCGGGCAAGATTAATTTGACATACTCCATAGCCTCAACATAATTGTCGCTAATGGCTGCCGCAACGTCGCTGAGACGAGGGTTCACAAAACCGAGGTACTGCGGGTTCGGAACGAAGAGATCGATGTCCTTACTGAGTCGATGCCTGTGACGCAGCATCAGTACGGTGCCACCGCCAAAAGTCCAGATCGCATCGGCTTGGGTATGCGCACGCATGTCTTTCATCAACGTTAATGCATTGATGAACAGTGAGCGCCATGTACTTGGCGTTTCAGCATCAAAAGCCATGCCACTCCTTGCGCGGTGACTGCGTCTCGCGGGCCCATACGCCCAGATGTTTCCAGACCTTGGCTGGCGGGATGCCTGCCTTCAAAGCGGCGGCTTGGGCAGCGCCCGCGATAACCTGCAGAGGAACTTCGTCGATCAGTGTAATCATGTGCGCTTGGTAGGCTGCAGGTTGCAGGCCACTGCTCAGCGCGTCGGCGAGAACAGATGACGGAATGGTTTCACGATAGCTGACGCTACACAACTGGGCTGCCAGAGTGAGCAGGTCGTTGCCGAGATCTTGTTGGGGAGCCCACTGCAGGCTGATCCCCAGCAATTGTAGTAATCGGGCAAGCCGCGCTAGGCTCAGATTGGCCAGCTGCCCGCACTCCAGGCCATTAACAGTGGCGCGCGATAGCCCAGTGAGCCGCGCTAGTGCAGCTTGTGTCAGACCCAGTTCCTTCCTACGTTTGAGGACAGTTGGGCCGATCCAGAGTAAGTCGTTCATTGGTTTACTCTAGACAATACCGGATGATTTGTCAAATATATTCGACAAATCATCAAGCGTCATGACAAATGTACAGATACATGCGGAAGATCGGACAGCTTTAGGGTATTGGGTGTCAATCTGCGATGACGAAGCCACAAGACGCGATTACTTCTCAGGGCGCTGCGCCGCACCGGGCTTTGTTTCAACGCCCCATCAAATCTTCGACGGCCGTTCTAATGAACGCCTCATCCTGGGGATTGCCGAGCGGGTTGCCGGCGCGATGGCCCCAGATGGATTTGATGGGACGGAATTCGCCGTTGGGCATTTGGCGCGTTTCGATCTCGCTGTCTTCGGCGGTGAAGTAGAGATCGGTTGTTGATGGCATGATGATGGAACGCGCCTTGATCGCGCCAAGCGCGGCCTTGAAATCGCCCTGGTAGATGGCATTGTCGGAGATGTCGGATTGCGTCCACGTCTCCGCCATCGACAGCAGGTCATCGGGGTTGCGGCGCAGGAAGTTGGCGTCCCAATTGCGAATGAGAAAATCCTCGACCGAAGTGAACCTGATGCTACGCCACAATTCCTCGCGGTAGAAGGCTTGGCTCAGCGCCCAGCGCGTGAACACCGAAAAGCGATCGTGCGTGTGCGGGGCGGCGAGATTGCTCGGCGACGAAGAAAGGCCATTTGGTGAATTCAGCGATGCAAACGAATATGGTCTCAAAGTCGGAATTCAAAGCCCGGGCGCTTGAACTTTTTCGGCATATTGAAAGCTCTGGCAACAGTCTCATTGTGACCGATCACGGCAAGCCCGTGCTCGAGGTGCGCCCCTATCAAGCCGCCGCGAGAAGCTCTTTACAAATCTTGCGCGAATCTGTGGTCCGATACGATCAGCCTACCCAACCGGTCGGTGAGGGCGACTGGGATGCGGCGAAATGATTGTGCTCGATACTCACACACTGGTGTGGTGGGTCTCGGGTCAGTCGGATTTGAGCAAGAATGCTAAAACCACGATTGAAAAAGAGCGCACCAAAGGCGAGGTGATTGTCTCTTCAGTTTCGGCTTGGGAGATTGCCATGCTGGTTGATCGCGGACGACTCGTGCTGACTATGGAAGTTGGGCAATGGCTTGCTACCGTGACCAAAATTCAAGGCCTGGGGTTTATGCCTGTGGACACTGACATAGCGGTCAATGCTGTAGCGCTTGCCGACTTTCACAAAGACCCAGCGGATCGGATGATCGTTGCTACCGCTCGCAGGCTCTCCGCCAGTCTGGTCACCAAAGACGAGAAGATACGTGCCTATCGGCAAATTAGGACGATTTGGTAGACCGCGTAGCAAGCTAGACTGTCACGTCGTGCACATCAACGATCAAGCCCATCATTGGTCCAAGCCGATACCCGATTTGCACGGCGTCGTGGAGCTCCAGTTTCAAGTGAAATTTGTAGAAATTCCAAGAGCCAGCGTTGCAATCACAATGCTTCCCACAGGCACCTTTGACGCAATTTGAGCCATGAAATCGAGTGCCACCACACGCTTATGGCGACACGGACGACCGACCTCAGCCTTTGCCCCTACAACCAGTTACCCATCAAAATAAACGGTGCCCAGTAGTATGGATGAGCAAAGGGCTTCGATGCGTCACGCTTAAAGGAGGTTACCGCTCCACCAGGCGCATCGACACTTCTTGCGCCGCGCCATACTTCGGGCGCCAACACCGCCACCGAACTCGATGCACTACCTACCAATAGGCTCAGCTGCGCTTGGCGCAAGGCGGCGGCCTTGGTGAGCTGCGCTTTGCTCCTATTTGCATACAGCATTTGCATCAGGCGAGAGGTGCTTTCATCAGCCACAGGCCACAAACTGGCCAATACGGCTTTGGCACCACGGCTTTGAGCTAAGGTCGCAAAGCCTTCGACTTCACGGCCATTGGCATCTTCACCGCCACCGAACGCGGTTTCGCAAGCCGAGAGCGTGAGCAGGTCCACGCCATTGAAACGATAGCGACGACGAACTTCTTGCAAACTGAGTTTGTTGCCATCGCCCAGTAGCAAGAATGAATCGACCTCAGTACCGGCAGCAAATTTGAAGTGGCTGGCAATGTGCAACACTGAAAACTTCTTGGTCAAACCGGCTTGCAAGGTGAGATCCGTAAAAGCTTCGTCAAAATGCACCTCGCCGGGCACCCCAGCCTGGCCCACAATGCCTTCCAATTCGCGCTGGACACCCGCCAGCGCTGAGAAGCCAGGTTTTTCCTTGGTCAGGCCCATGCCCAGTACTCGTGTATTGGCATTGGGCGCATCTTTCAATTTGTCGCTAGCCGCAGGATTGTAAAGCGCAAGGTTGATTTTCTCAATGAGGTAGCGTTGTCCATCATGCAAGGCCGCAAAGGGCAGATAGCGCAGCGTGCCATCGGGTGCGAGCATCATGGTTTCAACCTTGGCACCGGCAATGTCTTCCTTGATCGGCTCGATCAATAGCCTATACAGGGCTTGACCCAAGGGTCGTGGGTCTAACTTGGGATCGCCCAAGGCTTGCCGAAAATCCGACACCATCTTGTTCAATTCGCTGGTGGACACGATGGCTTCTCGGGCCACTTGCACCTGTGGCGTAGTCACGAAAATCGCCACCCGATCTGGCAGCACCACATACTGCGCCAGCACGGCCCCTCCTTGCAGTTGCCCCAAGGTTTCTTGTAGGCCACTTTGCGCCTCGATCGTTTTGCTCGTCATCTGGCGCGCTTTTTGATCGGCCACGGCCTTGAGTAATTCGTCAGTGATGCGCTCGAAGCCTTCATTGGCAATATTAAGATCGGCCTCCAAATGCTTGGCCTTAGGGGAGGTGCCCTGACCAGCTTCACGCAGTTCTCCGAGTTCACGCGCAATCCGGGTCAGGCTTCCACCTAGCTCCTGATAGCGATTCATCCACGGGGCCTCGGCCGGAGTGAGTCGCGCCAAGGTGCCGGTGGGTTTCTCCTGACTATCGCGACGAATGAAGCTGAAATACTCTTCCTCCTTGAGCATGGCGAGAACATCTTGCGCCTCTGCCAGACGTCCCGATTTGGCCAATAGATCGGCGACATAGCGATAGAGACTCGCATTGGAGTCGAGCAAACTGCGTTGCAACTCCTTGTCGGCACTGGTCGAGTGTGAGCGCACTTTCTGCCAATGATTGATGGCTTGCTTGCCGAATAGAATGGCAGGTGCCGTCTTCTCCTGTCGCGCCAGAATGCTCGAAAGATTCGCCAAGTACGTGGCGGCGCTCGATAGGTTGCCCTGCGCTTCAACAATCGTGATGGCCTGCATCAACATCGGCAAGCCTTGCCGCTCACGACCACTTCGCATGTAAGATGTGGCCAGGTTATTCAAGGTCACCGCATAGGATGAACTCATCGCATTGATCTTGCCGGTTTCGATCTTCAGCACCTGCTCTTGAATCCGCGCGCTCTGCTCAAAACGGCCCTTAGTGAAGGCCAAATTCGCAATGGCGTTAAGCGCCGTGGCGTTCTTCAAACCATCTTCACCGTAATTGCGAACGTAGATCGTCCGGCCACGTTCATAAGCCGCCAGAGCCTCACTGTCTTGCCCCAAATTGAGATGCGCCGTACCAACATCGAGGCATATACTTGCAATTTCAGCGGCATCATCGTTTAGGATCGCTAGTTTGCTCGCCAAGGCCTTCTTTAGTAAATCCAAAGCAGGTCCGGGCTGGCCCATTTGCATCAACAAGTTCGCCATGCCACGCTGCGCATTGGCGGTTTGCAACGAGGTTTCACCTTGTGCGTTTGTCACGAAGTTAAGCACCTCACGGCGCAGGATCAGGGCCTCGCCGTATCGGCCAAGTTGCTCCAAAATGTTGGCCAGGGAGGCTGAGAACATTTGCACACGCCGACTTTCGGTACCCTCAAGACTGCGGGAGATTTGCAGACCTTCTTGGGCATGCTTTAAAGCACCTTGCAGATCTCCGCGGCGTCGCAAAGCATTGATTGCATTGTTCAGCGAGATCAAGTAGTCCACATTGTTCTTGCCCGCCGTGCGTTCGCGCATGCGCAAGATTTCGAAAAACTCGGTTTCAGCTTCATTGAGTTTGTCGCTATCCTCAAGCACATCAGCGCGCTCTTCACGCGAGTCCAAGGTACGGCGATCATCGGCTCCATACAGGCGTGTGCGAATCGCAATGGCTTCTTCGCTCAGAGGAAGTGCTTCCCGATTGCGATCCAGTTCAAAAAGCACCTTGCTCAAAGAGCTTAAGGCGTCGGCCAGTGCTTCCGGTTGGCGTTGGGCATCCTTGCGACGTAGCGCAAGGGCCTCTTGCAGCAAGGGTAGTGCGTCGAGTCGTCGCCCCTGAATACGTTGCTCGTGACCGACGAAACCCAGCCCGGAAGCCAGTCGCGCTTCAAGATCAACGACTTGAGTCTCGTCGCTCGATCCAGCTAAGGCTTGGCGTCGCCAGGCGACTGCCTGCTTGGCCAAGGTAGAAGCCGGATCAAATTCGCGCTGCCTGAGATGGGCCACCATGATTCGTTCTGCTAAAAAGGCATAAAGACCGACGTTGGGGCCTGGTGAAGCCTTTGAAGTTGGGGCCTCGGCCTTCACCCGTGCCTGAAGCAACTCACTGTAGGTTTTTTGAAAACCCGGGTTGTCTTTCAGCGCCCATTGAGAATCACCAAGATCGCGCAGCGCAGACCAGTATTCGCTTTGTGTGGACTTCTTTGCCAGTGCTAAACGAGTTAACAGGTAAGGAATATTCTCGGCATGCTTCTTTTGGTTTTCCAGAGCGCTGGTGAGCGTTGCATAGGAACGCAGCGAATCTTCTTCACTGATGTCTTTCGATGTTTGAATTTTTTCGATGATGGGTCGCAGCAGCGCCTCGGCACCAGCGTAGTCCTTCTTTTTAGTCAGTAATCGGGCAAGCGCCCTTTTATTCTGCAAGGTCTGAGCGTGATCCAGCCCGGCATGGCGAGCGCGGATTTCAACCGCGCGCTGATGCGCCTGCTCGGCTTCGTCAAAACGCTTAAGGAACTCATAGGCCTCGCCCAAAGAGCGTAGCACCGTGGCATAGTGGTCTTGAATAGTCTGCGGGTCTACTCGGTAGAAGCGCCCATAGACCTGTGCCGCCACGTCGAGGTACTCGACTGCTCGCGAATCTTCATCCAGATCGAATAGCACTCGCCCCAGGATGTAATTGGCATGTCCCCACTGGACTCGATCAACCAGTTCCTGCGGCAGATACACCTGTTGGAACGCACTAATCACTCTTCGGGCTAGTGTTTCAGCTTCACGGTTGCGATCAGCGCGGTACTCGCTGAAAGCTAGGCTCAATTCATGGTCGACTACAGCTTGCGGCCTCTGCGCGGCCAAATAGGCGGTAAAGCTGCGGCCAAAAGTCTCGCGATCAGCTTTGGTGAAGAATTTTTCGTCTTGGAGATAAGCGTCCAACAACTCGCCAATAACAGGCAAGCCAGGCGTCTTCCGAAGAGCATCGTCAAGAATTTGCACGGCCTTTACGACGTCTTTACGGGCATGGGCAACCGCTGCCACACCTGCAGTCGGGGCGACATGTCCAGGCATCTGGTGGAGGGCTCTTTGAAAGGCCTTCTCGGCGTCGTCAGTCTGTTGCACATCCAAATAGGCCCACCCAAGAGCGTTCAGTACGCCGTAATAATCGCCATCGATTTGTACCGCCTTTTCCAGCAAGCGCAGGCTCTGACGGGCAATATCTTCTCGTTGTTGCGGCGTTGCCCGCAGGTTTGCCTTCAATTTCCATTCCAGGCGAATCACTTCACTGTAAAGCTTCGATGCCTCAGCGACAAAATCGACGGCGCGATCCGCAGTCGCCTCACTAGGCGCCCGTCGAGGTAGTCGCGATTCATTGCGTAGCCGGGCCACCAAACGAAAGAACAAGTTTTGAGAAGCGGTGACGTCACCAGGCAGCCAAGGGCCTTGGACAGACGCCAAAGGCTTGCCATCCTTGTCAAGATAATCGATTTGGAGCTGAATGTTTTGGTTGCCCGCACCTTGTTGGCTTACCGTAGGTGAAAAGCTTCCGTCAGCATAGGTTTGCAAGGCCAATTGGCCATGTTGGGCAGGCGAAAGTGCAGCAATGCAAGCATCGTCAAATTGCGGGCACATGCGGGCAATCACCAAGCCCATCGGATCGCGTCGCAAGGGGTTGACATCCCCCATGCGCCAGACGGTGGTGGTCAGGCTTTCATAAAGGGATAGGGCAATCCAGGCGTCTTGCGGTCTCATGCCTTCGAGGCGGGCAGGCAACACACCAATCAGCGGATAACGCTTGGCCGGCGGCGCTTGATAGCGGCCGACTGCGGAAGTCGCTTGCGCTTGGGGTTCGTTGACCCAAAACGCCAGCAGGAGTGTCGCGAACACTGCCGCCCAAGGACAAGCACTTCTGACGCGAGGAAAAAGATGAAGGATGCGGAGATTAAAAATAACCATGGCCTTAATTAGACGTAAAACGTCAGAAAATGCAAGGGATATCGCCATCCTTGTATGAAAATTGAATTTACTCTCACGTGAGGGTGGGTTGTTCGATGGCCTTACAAGCCGCTGCGAATGTTCAGGGGCAAAGCGCCGCCGTGCCGCCAAATCAGTTGAGAAACTAGCGGCCCCTTTGCGTGACGTTCAAGCACATTGTCAAACTCACGGCCAACTTCGAACGCCACCTTGAAGAGGTTGAGGCGTTCGTGATGGAGGTCGAGGCCCCTCGTACTTTCGATGCGCGCCTCGTCAGTCAACTTGATCTAATTCATCGACCAGCAGCAAGCTGTGCGCCAACCTGCGAGGCGATGATTCGAGCGTCGTGGCCCAGGGCTCTCAAGCGACGAGCCGTATCGTGGGCGCCCGAGCAGGCCTCCATACCGATCTTACACGGCTCCAAAGTCGCCAGAAGCTCAAACATGGCAGCAGGCTTTAAAGACTTCTTAAGCACGCCTTTGCCTTGCTCATTCTGCCCGTGTACGCTGACAATATTCTTTGCCAAATCGATCCCAATTGCGATAACCTTATCCGTGCCTTCGTCTCCTGTGAAAGTTGATGACTTGAGAACCTTCATCTTGCCACCTACCGGGGTACTACGGGTAGGGGTAGTCCATATCATTCCCTGGAGTTCATGCAGCGCCTGGCGGCGCTGGTGCCGCTTCAAGACTTCTGACCCAAAATCAGAACCGATCGCCTAGAATAAAGTGACTTGCCACCCAGGGTTAGGCAGGCGGCTGCACCCGAATCAAGGAGCTTGCCGATAAGCTGTGCCAGAAGGCACCCCGTGAACCGCAAATGCAGCAACTTCGCTAGCGATCATGACAGGCGCGCACCACCGAGACAACCTTTCAAGGGCCGCAGTTTGATGAATCAAACCCCGGCTACCCTCAGGTAATCAGCTGAAAAAAACTCTTTAAAAAGTCTGACGCACACAGGCAACTGTTCGCGGCGCTAGTGGCGGTGACGATCATCTTGCGGTCGCCCTTGCTGAGGTTGCTGGTGCGGCCCCCCGACTCGGGCGTCCTCAATGCATCTTGGTGCGCGAAGAGGGCGCGCCATTCAGCCGGGCGGCGTGCAAACGCAGGAATACGTTCAGGGGCGGGAAAGCGGGGATTGGGGTCATGCATGACTCCATATATACAAAAAAACTATCGACAAAATAAAATCAATTGAATTTACACGCTCAATTAAGAGGCCTACAGTGATCATACTGTTTGCGGAGAGTTCCTCTTCAAGTCAGACTTCTACACAAGGAATGAAGCATGTCAACCGATATGAAATGCCCGTTTGCAGGAGCGGTCCTCAAAGCCACGGTCGCTGGTGCTCGAACGAACGCAGACTGGTGGCCGAATCAACTCAACCTGAATCTGTTGCAGCAGCATTCAGAACGTTCAAATCCCATGGGCGAGGCGTTCAATTACGCCGAGGAGTTCAACAGTCTCGATCTGCACGCCGTAGTCAACGACCTCCAAAGCTTGATGACGGATTCGCAGGAGTGGTGGCCTGCTGATTACGGCCATTACGGACCGTTTTTCGTCCGCATGGCCTGGCACAGCGCAGGCACGTACCGTATTGCCGACGGTCGTGGTGGTGCGGGTTTCGGCACCCAACGGTTTGCACCGCTTAATAGCTGGCCCGACAACGTGAACCTCGACAAAGCGCGCCGCCTGCTGTGGCCCATCAAGCAGAAGTACGGCCGCAAAATCTCCTGGGCTGACCTGATCGTTCTCACTGGCAATGTCGCTATGGAGTCAATGGGTTTCAAGACCTTCGGTTTTGCTGGCGGACGTGAAGACGTGTGGGAGCCTGGCGAGGACATTTACTGGGGGCCAGAGGACACTTGGCTCGGCAACACGCGCTACACCGGCGAGCGCGAACTTGAGCAACCGCTCGGTGCCGTTCAGATGGGTCTGATCTACGTCAACCCGCAGGGCCCGGACGGCGTGCCAGACGCACTGGGTTCGGCGCGGGATATTCGCGAAACCTTTGCCCGCATGGCGATGAATGACTACGAAACTGTGGCACTGACTGCCGGTGGACACACGTTTGGAAAATCCCACGGCGCGGCCTCTGAAGAGCACAAAGGCCCTGACCCGGAGAGTGCCGACATCACCGAGCAAGGCTTCGGCTGGAGCAGCAACTTTGAAAGCGCAAAGGGCGTGCATACTATCTCCAGCGGCATCGAGGGTGCGTGGACCAACAACCCAATCCAATGGGATATGGGTTATCTCGACAATCTGCTTGGTTACGAATGGACACTGACGAAGAGCCCCGCTGGCGCGCACCAGTGGACGCCGAAAGATGCCGCTGCAGCGGGAACCGTGCCGGATGCCCATGACCCAAGCAAGCGCCATGCCCCCATGATGACCACGGCCGACATGGCAATGCGTGTGGACCCAATCTATGAAAAGATTGCCCGGCACTTCCACCAGAACCCGCAAGAGTTTGCCGACGCCTATGCCAAAGCCTGGTACAAGCTGACGCACCGCGACATGGGGCCGATTGCGCGCTATCTTGGCCCGCTGGTTCCCAAGGGCCAACTGATCTGGCAAGACCCAGTTCCATCCGTTGACCATGAGCTGGTGGGGCAACAGGATATCGTCGTACTGAAGGCAAAAGTGCTTGCATCCGGACTTTCCATCTCCCAACTGGTCTCAACAGCGTGGGCATCGGCGGCAACCTTCCGAGGCAGTGACAAGCGCGGCGGGGCAAATGGAGCGCGCATTCGCTTGGCCCCGCAAAAAGACTGGGAAGCGAACCAACCAGCCCAACTAGCGAAGGTGCTGCAGGCGCTGGAGGGCATCCAGAAGGATTTCAACGCTGCGCAATCGGGCAACAAGAAGGTATCGCTGGCTGACTTGATCGTCCTAGGCGGTTGTGCAGCGGTCGAGGCGGCGGCGAAAAAAGCCGGGACGGATGTGACAGTGCCGTTCACGGCGGGCCGTACCGATGCCTCGCAAGAGCAAACCGATCTGCACTCGTTCGCCGTGCTGGAGCCATCGGCCGACGGCTTCCGCAACTTCATCAAGACGGGCCACTCCAGACCCGCCGCCGAGCTGCTGATTGACCGATCGAACTTGATGACGCTCACCGCGCCCGAGATGACGGTTTTGATCGGCGGAATGCGCGCCCTGAATGCCAACGTCGGGCAGGCCCAACACGGTGTTTTTACCCAGAGGCCTGAAACGCTAAGCAATGACTTCTTTGTGAACTTGCTGGACATGGGTACAAAGTGGGAGAAGTCAACGACAGCCGAAGGCGTGCTGGAGGGGCGGGATCGAAAATCGGATGACAGAGCGGGCGAAGTCAAGTGGACGGCCACTGTCGTTGACCTCGTTTTTGGCTCCAACTCCCAGCTTAGGGCCATTGCAGAAGTCTATGCCTGCAGCGATGCGCAGCCCGCCTTTGTGCATGACTTTGTAGCGGCGTGGAATAAAGTGATGAACCTGGACCGATTCGACGTGGCACGATCTTGAGCGACTCCGCAGCCGCACGCCAGAGCAGGCGCGCGGCGGCGTTGTCAATAAGTGGTTGTTGATCATTGAAAAACTGGAAAAGAATCTTTGAGCTGAACCCGCTGAAAAACCGCGTCGCTGCTCTAGCATCTCGGTGAGTCTGCACGAGGTTGTCGATCACTTCGCCTCCCTGATCAACGGCCCGCCACAAATACTGATTGCGGCCATCGTTCTTAATGCTGGCGATGTCGGCGCATGCCTAGATCTTGCAGTCTACCTAGAAAAAATGTGGATGGACAAACGCCAAAAATTCACCCACTTTTTAGGATGTTTCTGTACATTCTTCTTAAACCTTTGACCAATTCAGACGATGCGATCACTAATGGTTTGAGGAAACGGCTTGTTGTCGAGCAGCGACGGCCGCTTTTCTAAGCGCTGGCAATAGCGGGCAAAACAAGGGTAAAGATCTTGCCAAGCAAGCTCTTTGTAACGTACCGAAAGATAACCCGCCGCAGTGGCTGCTGCAATATCGCCAAGGCCAAAGCGATCACCGACCGCCCACTCCCGCTCACCAATGAGTTGCGCGATCTCGCGCATGCCACCTTCAATCTTGCGGCGTTGCCGATCCAGCCACGGTGGGCTAGCAGCGCTCTCGCGCAACCGCTCAAAATGAGTGAGCACGACAGCATCGCAAACGCCATTGCAAAGCACATCGAGTTTTTTGGCAGCCAGAATACCGTCAATATCCTTGGGCAGTAACGGTGTTTGTGGAAACTTAAGTTCCAACCATTCAAGGATGTAACTAGACTCATACACGCTTCCGCCTTCCGGAAGGAGCAGTACCGGTAACTTTTCTAAGGGGTTGTACAAGGGTGTTGCGGTGGTGCTATTCCAGGGAACTTCGGTGATCAGCTCAAAGGGTAGGCCCTTCTCAGTAAGCGCTATGCGTATCTTGCGGGCATAGGGGCTGGGTGTAGCGCTGATCAGTTTGAACATAGTGTTTAGTCCTAGGCGTGGCACGATGGGTTAGACGACAGAAAAGAGGGGTTGTCAGGTGAACGTTGACTTTCCGAATTGAGGGTTTTCGAAGTGGGACTAGGTCTCTGATTTTGGCGAAAAATTGGCCTCTTTGGGCTAAAACTGATCTTCATCGCGGTCATTTTTTGGCTTGGAGTGGGATTTGATTTTACAAAAAAAGTTTGCCTGACAACGCTGTTTTTTTCATGGGAGACATTGTAGCAATTCGCAAGTGTCGGAATCGTTCAATACCGCCAGATCGCCGAGCGATAGGAGGAAGGCCATGAACTCGAACTCCCCTCACCCGAGACAGCGCCATTGCTGCGGTGGCCACACTCTCTCAGGTGGGCATGAAAGAAATGCTCGTACCCATGAATGCGCCGGACTGGATGCCCCATAAGGCCGAAACGCGGCGCGCAAAAAGAACCCTCGATCACCTGATTCGCGCAAACACTCACTCGCGAAGGGAACAAGCTAGTAGTAACGCAAGTCGCATTAACGTTATTGGCGGTGGCCGCTCCATGTCGCGCGGACAGCATGCCGCCAATCCCAGTGGCTACCGCCAAACCGCAATTCTTGACTTGCACCGCTGACCCTGCGAGGAGCCCTACCGAGAGACGCAAGCGGCAAACAGAAGTTAGGCGCCAACCTGCAAGGCTTTAGCTTGCATGCGGGGGTGCGCTGTGGGGCCGGGCAGAGAAAGACCCTAGAGCGGCTATGCCGCTACATTACCCGGCCAGCGCTAGCCAACGACCGGGTGCAGGTCAATGCTTCAGGCCAAGTCGAGCTGAAGCTCAAGACCCCGTGGCGGGACGGCACGACGCATCAGGTGATGTCGCCCCTGGAGTTCATGCAGCGGCTGGCGGCACTGGTGCCAAGACGAAGGCTACATCTGATTCGGTTCCACGGGGTGCTGGCCCTAAACGCCAAGCTGCGTGCCAGGGTGGTGCCTCGACCATGCGAGGAGCCTGCTCAAGGCCGACCGATGCGCTCGGGGTGGGCGAAGCTACTGAAGCGAGTGTTTAACCTGGACCTCGAACATTGCCCGAACTGCGGTGGTGAGCTGAAAGTGATTGCGGCGATCCTCGAACGACCGGCGAATGAGAAGATACTCACGCACCTGGGCCTGGAGGCAAGAGCACCGCCACGCTCGCCTGTCCGTGGGCAGATGCCACTTCAATCCTTTCAAGGGCCGCAATTTGATGAATCAGACCCCGGCTACCCAGGCAATCGGCTGAAAAAAAGCTCTTTAAAAAGCCTATGATCTGTATTGACCTACCAGCCTCAAGCAACGCGGATTAAGCTTGAGGTTTGTTCAACCCCAGGCGCGGAGGGCACCATTGAGGAGGCAGGTCATGAAGCAGTTTAGCAAATACATCGGTCTTGATGTGCATAAGGAAACCATCGCGGTCGCGGTGGCCGAAGGTGATGGAGGTGAGGTGCGATTCTTCGGCGAGATCGTCAATACGTCTGAGGCTCTAGACAAGCTCGTAAAGCAGTTCAGCAAGGCGGGTGATCGGGTCAAGACGGACCGACGCGATGCATTATCGCTAGCCCGACTTCACTGTGCGGGAGAACTGACTGCGGTATTTTGAGACCAACCGAAAAATTCCAGGCCCGTAGCGACATTGTGGCTTTCCTGGATGCGGAAGGGATCGTAATTTACTCCTGCGTGCATCCATGGCTCACCTGTTCAATCCTCGAATTTTCTTCGGGGCAATAACCGACTGCAATGCGTCCACGCTAGAAATTGGCGTCTATGCAAAACCGAGTTTTTCAACACAATAGGCTGTCAGCGGCCAGTCAGTGTTACGTTTCAACCTAGCCGAAATCGACATCACGTAATCAGGTGGACGCGGTAATGGGGAAAGTGAAGAACATCCGCGTTCCTTCCCCCACCTTGCTTTCGGCCCAAATCGACCCACCGTGGGCTTCCACGATACGGCGCGAGATGTAGAGACCAAGTCCAAGGCCTCTGTAGTCGTTTTTGCCGACCTGCCAAAACCGCTCGAAAACGGCTTCCAGCATGTTCTCGGCGATGCCCCCGCCAGTGTCGCTGACGCAGAATAAAAGCCCGCTGCCGCTGCTTTCGCAGCGTACGCGGATGCTACCGCCCTTGGAGGTGAATTTGATCGAGTTTGCAATCAGATTGGCGAGCACCTGCAATATACGATCGTGATCGAAATCTGCCGGCAGGCTGGGCTCCATTGGCTCGACCACAAGGGACAGGGACTTCGCCTCGGCAGCGGTCCGCAGCGCGTCCACCGCCTCGCCTACAAGTAAGATCGCATCGCATTGAGTCGCGCAGACGGCCAGCTTCCCTGCGTCTATGCTGGCGACATCGATCAGATCGCCGATAAGCCGGGTCATGCGCGCGCCGTAGCGCTGGATGCGCACGGTCTCATTGACCAGCTTCTGACTGTCGTCGCGTTTTGCAAGCTTTTCGCCGAGCATTGCAGCGGTTACGACAATCCCGTTCAGGAGATCGCGCAGGTCGTGGCTGACCATGCCAAGGAAATCGTCCCTCATTGCAAGCGCGTCGTCCGAACGCGCACGTTCGGTAAGCAGATGCTTGTCGGTCGCGTGCCGCTCAAGCGGCAGGTGCCGCGAAAGCACACCGGCCATCACTTGGCGCTCGCGGCGTACGCGCTCATCGGCCTCGGCCCGCTCATCGCGTAGGGTTTCGTCCTCGACCTCCCGCTCTTCGGCAATGGCGGCGCTCGGAACGGGGTAGGCAGCCGCCGGATCCGCTTGTTCATCGGCCTTGTCGCGGGCCGCGACAAGGACCGCGTCGGCATTCTCCCGCGCGCGCTCGACCACCGCGTCAGCTTTGTCTTCGACGGCACCCTGGATAGCTTCGAGCGCGACGTCGGCTTTTTCGCGCTCTTCGCGCAGGCTATCGTCAGTCTGCTGGCGTTCATGCGATTCCTGCGACTCTTGTGTGGACATCGCTGTAGCATACACTAACCACCCAGCAACTATGGCGTTACATTACGCCCATGACTCCACTCTAAGGCCCATTCTGAGAGTGTGAGAAGTCAATCTCTATACCTCCGAAAGATTTGCTTGAGACTGAGCGATTGCTTCGTCCCAGTGACAGCACTCATTTTCCTGAAAACAATCAATTCTTCTCGATATCTATTTACGGTCTAGTGCATGCTCGGTAAATCCTTTCCGTCAAACAATGACCACTGATCTCGAATCATCTATTGTTGATCGGGGCAAAGGCTTTTTAAAGAGCCTTTTTTTAGTCGATTGCCTGGGTAGCCAGGGTCTGATCCATCAAATTGCGGCCTCCGCCTTTGCGGCCATAAAGACAGCCATGATATAACCGAAATACTGTTCGACTTGTGCGTTACAGTAGACACGCAAACGCGTAAAATATCTAACAATCGGAAAATTTTGCGTCACTCGAATATACGCATAATCACTTTTGCAATCGACTCAACCGCAACTGACAAGGGGGGACATCGCCCGCATGCCGCAACAATCTTCCACCGAGCAAACCCTCCGCGCCGAAAACGCCGAGCTGCGCATGCGGCTGGAAAAGTCCGAGCAAAATCGCCTGCGCGGCGAGTTGCTCGAGCAGGTCCGCGACGCAGTGATCGCGGTCGACACCGAGGAGCGCATCACTTTCCTCAACGGCGCCGCCGAACGCAAATACGGCGTTCACGCTGGTGATGTGCTCGGCCGCAAGCTCACCGAAGTTTACACTCTGCACTGGCCGGACCCGGTCGGCGAGGCGGCCGCCTGGGCGACGTTGCGAGAGCGCGGTGTGTGGTTCGGCCAAGCCTTCCATCGCACGCATGATGGCCGGGAACTCTACGTCGAGTCGAGAGTTACGACATTGCGTAATGCCGATGGCGTGACTACGGGTCGGCTCGCCGTAATCCGCGACATCACCCTGCGGCACCAGGCTGAGGCGATGCTGCGTCGCAATACGGCGCTGTTCGCCGAAATCATTGAGCAGGCCCCGGGCGGCGTGTATGTGGTAGATGCGCAGTTTTGCGTGGCGCAGATGAACGCGGAGTCGCTGCCGTATTTCGAGTCGGTGCAGCCGCTGATCGGGCGCGATTTCGATGAAGTACTGGAGATCGTGTGGGGACGGGAAATTGGGCCGACGCTCGCGAGCATCTTCCAGCACACGCTGGCGACGGGAGAGCGCTACGTCTCGCCGCGCTTCTCCGAGCAGCGGCACGACATCGGTGTGCAGCAGGCCTTCGAATGGGAGACGCAGCGCATCACCCTTCCGGACGGGCTGTACGGGGTGGTGTGTTACTTCCAGGACGTGACCGCGCGGGAGTGCGCCACGTCGGCGCTACGCGAAAGCGAGGAGCGGCTGCGGCTGGCGATCCTCGGGTCCGAGCTGGGGACCTGGCATTGGGACTTGCGCACCGGAGCGTTGGAATGGTCGGAGCGGTGCCTGGAGATTTTCGGCTTCCCTCCGCGCACTGCGATGAGCTACGAGAAGTTCCTCGGCGCGCTTCACCCCGACGATCGGGCCCGCGCTGACGATGCCGTGCAACACGCGTTACAGAACGGCCCGGAATATGGCATCGAGTGCCGCGTGGTCTGGCCCGATGGCAGCATCCACTGGGCGGCCTCCCGTGGCTGCGCTTACTACGACGCCATGGGCGTGCCGATCCGCATGGAAGGCATCGCCCTGGACATCACCGAACGCAAGCTTGCGGAGGCGGCGCGACATGAAAGCGATAGGCAATACCGGGCTCTATTAGTTGCCAGTTCCGGGGTCGCCTACCGCATGTCAGCCGACTGGTCAACCTTGCTGCCGCTGGACGGACGCCAGTTGGTTGCCACTTCAGTCCATCCGCTCGCCGACTGGTCGTGGCTGCACAAAAACATTCCGCCCGACGAGCATCGCCGCATCAGGAAGGCGATCAGCAAAGCGATCACCCGGAAGACTCTTTTTGAGTTGGAGCATCGCGTTCGTCGTCCCGACGGGACCGACGGTTGGACGCTATCGCGTGCGATGCCGATTCTGGATGAGAACGAAGATTTGATCGCGTGGTTTGGATCCGCCAATGACATCACAGCGCGCAAGCAAGCCGAGCAGGCGCTGGCCGATCGGACGGAGCTGCTGAACGGGCTGCTGCATGGGACGACCGACGTGATCTACGCGAAGGATATAAACGGCCGCATACTGCTGGCCAACGGCGCTTTCGGCGCGGCGGCCAGAATTACCCCCGAGCAGCTCGTGGGGAAGACGGCCGAGGACTTGTTCCCGCCGGACGAGGCGGCCGTGATACGTCAAAATGACGTGGCGGTGATCGTCGGCGGATCGCCAGTCCAGATCGAGGAGACGATCCTGGAGGCGGGCGAGCCGCGGGTATTCCTGAGTCTGAAGGCACCGCTGCGCGACGGCAGCGGTCGCATCATCGGCCTCTTCGGCATCAGCCGCGACATCACCGAACGCAAGCGAATCGAGCTCAGTCTGACCCACGCCGTTGCCGCCGCAGAAAAAGCCAACCGCGCAAAGTCCGATTTTCTCTCCAACATGAGCCATGAACTGCGCACGCCGCTCAATGCGATCCTCGGTTTCGCCCAGCTCATGGTTTCCAGCACTCCGGCACCGACACCCGCCCAGAAGCGAAGCCTCGACCAGATTATCACGGGCGGCTGGTACCTGCTGGATCTCATCAACGAGCTCCTCAATCTTGCGCTGATCGAGTCGGGCAAGTTGTCCCTCTCGCTGGAGCCGGTCTCGCTCGCTGAAATCATTCAGACGTGTCAGGCCATGGTCGAGCCGCAGGCACGCGAGCGCGGAATCGAGCTGACGTTTCATTCTTTCGAGCTCGCTGAGTATGTGCACGCTGACCGCACCCGGCTCCAACAAGTCGTGATCAATCTCCTCTCCAACGCCATCAATTACAACAAGGCACAAGGCGCGGTTATCGTGGAGTGCACGTTGAGCTCGCCCGATGCGATTCGCATCAGCGTCCGCGACACGGGCGAGGGGCTGACTGCGGAGAAGCTCGCGCAGTTGTTCCAGCCCTTCAACCGGCTTGGCCAGGAGGCGGGTCCGCAGACAGGGACGGGCATCGGCCTAGTGATGACCAAGCGGTTGGTGGAATTGATGGGTGGGGCCATCGGTGCGCAAAGCGTGGTCGGGGTGGGAAGCGTGTTCTGGTTCGAGCTGAAACGCGCGTCCGCGACGCAATTTGCGCTTTTACAGAGCGAAGCACCGGCACAGGGCGTACCGACGAGCACCATCCAAGGCGCGCTACATCGATTTTGACGCAGTGACGCCCGCGACGGTGCTCGCCGAGATCGATTGCCTTGCCCCGAAAGATTTGGTGGTGCTGTTGCAAACCACGAGCTTTCGCCTGGAGGCGTTTCGTATCTCCGGCGGCCTGGCAGGGGCCTAGGGTTAAATAACCCAAAAATAACCCAAAACCATTCTCCCCGAGCACACCACATTCAGAGGAAAACGAATTTACAGAAAGAATGTTGCACTAACAGGGATGTGGGCTACTGACCTGTTTACCGTAACTTTCAACCATCAGTCAAACCAAATTTCTTTACTTCACGAAGACAGCCACGCCAGCAGCTCGCCCACATCCAGCGAATCCTTCAAAGTGTTTGTTGCCGCCGTCAGGTTGTTGTTGTAGCCAACAGTTGATCGCGCAAGCCATGCATGGACGCGCTATGTGCGCAACTGCACAGACAGGCCTGTCCAATATTTTTACGCTAAGTGGCATGCCGCCAGACGTAAAATTTGGGCTGATCTGACCACCAAAGTGGACTGCAGTCAACAACAACTTTACAAGCCCACATCGATGACATCCAATCCAGACACAACTTTGCCATTCCCCAAAAAGCTGCCAAAGCGACTGTCAAAAGCGTTGGGGCAAACTGAAAAAGTCAAGGCTCTGGTGGATGAAGCCGCGCAGGATCTGTCCTCGGTCAACTCGGACTTGAAGGAGGGTATTGAAAGCGAGAGCCCGCTTCAAAGTATGGAAAAAGTGCTTGTGCAAAGTGAAGCCATTGAGGAAAAGGTGCAGGAAGCGGCTGATAATCTCGCGGAAGTGAATGTCGACCTGAAAGACGAGATCCGCGCACGCCACATCCTTGAATTCAAACTAGTGGCGGTCAAGGAACAGGCGGATGCAGCCCGGCACGATGCCGTTCATGACCCCTTGACCGGTCTGCCCAACCGCGTCTTGTTCAATGACCGGCTGGAACATGGTTTGGCGCAAGCCCGCCGACACGGGAGGAGCCTAGCCGTGATGTTCATTGACCTGGACGATTTCAAGAAAATAAACGACACCCACGGGCACGCCGCAGGAGACAGCGTTTTGCAGGCGGTTGCGTCCCGACTCTCGCAACGTGTGCGGGACGTTGACACTATCAGCCGCCATGGCGGGGACGAATTCCTGCTCCTCTTGACGGAGGTTAAAGACAGGCGTGACCTGTCGACTGTCGCAGAAAAAATACTCGAATCGATTCAATCGCCGTGCAGCGTGACTGTGGAAGGACTCACGATCAACGCCCATGTCAGCGCCAGTGTGGGAATTTCAATCTTCCCTGAAGACGGCGCCACGGCGGATACCTTGATCCATAGTGCCGACAAGGCGATGTACCAGGCCAAACAAAGCAAGAATCGATATTCATTTGCCGCGTGAGGAGATCACTTCACCGACGTTGGCCACGCCGACAGCTTGCCCACATCCCGCGCATCGTGCTGGATGATCACCGTAGCCTTGAGGGTGGCTGCTGCGGTCTTGAAGCGGTCCAGCGACGCCAGCGTGTCGCCCCGGCGGAAGTTGAAGGCGGGCACGCCATTGTTGGCATAGCTCTCCTGGAAGTGCCTGAGGTCGCCCGTGAGGGCATAGACATCATGTATTGACCTACCAGCCTCAAGCAACGCGGATTAAGCTTGAGGTTTGTTCAACCCCAGGCGCGGAGGGCGCCATTGAGGAGGCAGGTCATGAAGCAGTTTAGCAAATACATCGGTCTTGATGTGCATAAGGAAACCATCGCGGCCGCGGTGGCCGAAGGTGATGGAGGCGAGGTGCGATTCTTCGGCGAGATCGTCAATACGTCTGAGGCTCTAGACAAGCTCGTAAAGCAGTTCAGCAAGGCGGGTGATCGGGTCAAGACGGACCGACGCGATGCATTATCGCTAGCCCGACTTCACCTTGCGGGAGAACTGACTGCGGTCTGGATGCCGGATGGGGCGCAAGAAGCGCCGCGTGATTTGACGCGAGTCCGCGAAGATATGAAGCACCTGCTACTGCAATCCAAGCAACGGCTCTTAGCTTTCTTGTTGCGCTATCGCCTTGAGCAAGCGCTTCAAAGCGTTCGACGAGCACATCCAGAAGGCGTCCAGCGAATCCGTCTTCTGGCCGGTGGTCGAAACACTGATGGCCTTGCGAGGGATGAACCTACTCGCCGCCACCACGGTCGTGGCTGAGATCGGCGACTTAACGCGCTTTGCAAGTGTCCCGCAGCTCATGGCCTATCTGGGCGTCGTCCCAAGTGAACACTCGAGCGGATCTAAACAATCGCGCGGTGGCATCAACAAGACCGGCAATGGCCACGTTCGTCGCTTACTCATCGAGCCGGCCTGGACGTATCGACACCCCGCCCGAAAGTCCAACGTGATTCAGCGCCGTGCCGAGCGCACCACGCAAGTCGTTCAAGACATTGCATGGAAGGCCCAAACCCGTTTGTGCTCGCGTTACAGGAAGCTCAAGGCGCCTGGCAAGCTCAAGGTGCAAGTTAGTACGGTCGTCGCCCGCGAGCTGGCCGGGTTCATCTGGGCCATCGGCCAAGTATCGCTGCCCAGAGAAATAAGTGGCAAGCAGGGACAGGATGGAGCACTAGGGGCGAGGCCAAGAGTTCATCCATGCTGACCTCATCACTGGCCAACTGATGCACAAAAGAGGAGTTAGCACCGTTTTCCAACAAGCGCCGAACCAGATAGGCCAGGAGGTCGCGATAAGCCCCCACGGGTGCATACACCCGACAGCGCACGCCCTGAGTACCTCAATCATCCTATTGTTTTTGATTAATTTTTCACTAACCTCCTGACACTAGGCAGAATATAAATCTATCCCGGGTCCTCGAAAGTTAACCCGCTGACTTCCAGCCTTGATCTTAGCGGCATTTCACCCCTTCGCCGCTTAGCAGGTGGCCTTAAAAACAGTTTATCAGCCGTCGCCTGAGTTGGGCGAATCCACCGGGAATCCACCGGCCTGACCCCTGGCTCGCAAGTCACTTTGTTCGAAGGGGATTGGGTCGGGTGCTTTCTGGTACTAGGATCGGAAGCCTTGAGCGGCGTTTGCCCACGGGCAGGCGCGCGAGGTGGTGCTCTTGGCGCCATGCCAAGAAGGGTGAGAATCTTCTCAATCGCTGCTTCCCAGGGCACAGAGGCCCTGGCGTGAGCTTAGCGAAATGGCGCTGATTTCACACATCCGTTAGAAAAACGCACCCACCACAAAAACATTGACTAATATCATAGGCAATGTGATATCATTTTATCATGTTGTGCGTTTTAGACACAGATGTTGTAGTCGCGGGTATGCGTAGTCCAACCGGTGCGTCAGCCGCATTGCTATTGGCCGCATTAGATCGTCGAGTTATTAATTGTGCAAATGTCGCTTTAATGGTGGAGTACGAAGCAGTGTGTCTTCGCGCAGAGCATCAACTGGCTTCTGGCCTCAGCGTGCAAGAGATCGGCAAATTCTTAGATGCATTGGCTGCTTTGGTTCGACCGGTTGAAACACATTTTCTTTGGCGTCCACAACTAAGAGATCCTGGGGACGAAATGGTTCTTGAAGCCGCAGTCAATGGCCAAGCCAAAGCGATTGTTACGTTCAATGCTAGAGATTTTGGTAGTGCCGCGTCTACGTTTGGAGTTGATGTTTTGTTGCCGCGTGAGGCGTTGGCATTATTGCAAAGAAAGGATTGAGTGATGAGTGATGTTGCAACTTATCCATTGCGTCTGCCGCGCTCAATAAAGGCAGCCGTGGAAAAAATGGCCCAAAGCGAAGGGATCAGCATGAATCAATTTGTGGCCACTGCAGTCGCAGAAAAACTTGCTGTGCTCAGCACGGTCTCCTATTTTGAGGAGCGAAAGTCGCGCGCCGATTTAACTGCCTTTAAGCGTATTCTTAAGCGCAAAGGTGGTGTACCCCCTCGGGAAGGTGACGAGAAATAAAAACGGGTTGACCGGCAATTCTTTTAAAGCGCCACCGTGCGCCTTAAATGGCTGCTGATCAAAGGCTTTCAAGCAAAACTCCTGAAACTCGATGCTGCTGACGCTGCCAACAAGCCTTCATCATTTTTTGACATGTTGTGACAACATCTAAACATTATGGATATTGTCGTTCTATTTTTCCTCTTCGGTTTGTTTGCTGGCTTAGCGCGCTCCGAGCTTAAGTTACCCGCAGCCCTGTACGATTCGCTATCACTCATATTATTGTTAGCAATCGGGCTGAAGGGCGGCGAAGGCCTTGCCAAGCAAGCCCTGGCACCCTTGGCTCCCCAACTGGCCCTAGTGATCGCCCTGGGTATTGTTCAAACCCTCATTGCGTTTTTCGTTCTGCTACGTCTGGGCAAAATGAATCGCCCCGATGCTGCATCGATTGCCGCGCACTTTGGTTCGGTCAGCGTGGCCACGTTTGCAGTTGGCGTGAATTGGCTCACCACGAGAGACATCGAGTTCGAGCCACAGATGGCTATTTTCTTGGCGGTCATGGAAGTGCCTGCGATTATGGTGGGTATTGTCTTGGCCCGGGGCGTGAGCAAGAACACGGCCTGGGGTGTTCTGCTTCATGAGACGTTCCTAGGCAAGGGGGTGACCTTGCTCCTGGGCGGCATGGCAATCGGTTGGATCGCCGGACCCGAAGGCTTAATACCGATTAAGGGATTGTTTTTTGATTTGTTCAAAGGCGCACTCACGCTGTTTTTATTGGAGATGGGCCTGATCGTGAGCCGACAAATCATGGTGCTAAAGCACAAAGGTTCCTTCATTATTGTGTTTGGACTCTTGATGCCACTGTTCTCATCCCTGCTCGGCCTAGGCTGTGGCTTGTTGCTAGGCTTGTCGGTAGGCGGCTGTACCTTGTTGGCCACGCTAGCGGCCAGTGCGTCGTATATCGCAGTGCCTGCGGCCATGCGTATCGCATTACCGGAAGCGAATCCAGGATTGTCACTCGCCGCCGTGCTGGGAATTACCTTTCCCTTTAATATTTTGATTGGTATTCCGCTGTATTACCGCATGGCCATCTATTTTTCAGCGGCAACGTCATGAGAGCCCTATGAGTTTAGTCACCAAGAAAAAAACGTTGCTCACCATCGTGACCGAATCGGTGGTTGAACCGACATTACTGCGCGAATTGGAACGCATGGGAGTGAAGGGCTATACCGTCTCCGATGCGCGCGGCATGGGCAGCCGTGGTGCTCGCGACGCCGCGTGGCAAGAGCTCGCCAACATTCGTATCGAAATTATTTGCGCACGAGCGAAGGCGGAGGAAGTTCTCGAGCATTTGCAAACCAGATACTTCAAGGATTACGCCATGGTGTCGTTCATACAAGAAGTCGAGGTCTTACGAGCTGCGAAATTTTGATGAAACGCCTATTTCTTGCTGGTTTTTTATCGCTGTTCTTTCTCAATGCCTTCGGCGCCGATGCTTTACAGCAAGGCAATATTATTTTGTTTCGACATGCCAACGCGCCAGGCTCTGGCGATCCTCCTCAGTTTCAAATAGGCGATTGCACGACCCAAAGAAATTTGGATAATGTAGGGCGTGCCCAAGCCAAGCGAATCGGCGACTATTTGCGCGGCGAGGGCGTGAAAGTAACTCGCGTGTTGACCTCGCAGTGGTGTCGATGCAAAGAAACTGCGGCGCTTGCTTTCCCAAATTTACCGTCGCAAGCCATTCAGGAAACCCGGTATTCAGTTCATTCTTTAATGAACGCCCGCAAGAGCCACAAATCACCGCCGCCGCTCAAGTGATCTTGCTCGGTTGGAAGGGGCCAGGGGTGTTGGTCGTGGTCACCCATCAAGTCAATATCACCGCGCTCACCAATACTTTTACGCAATCGGGCGAGGGGATTGTGATGGATGGACAAGGAAAAGAGCTGAAAGTGCTTGGGCGGGTATTAGTCGGTCAATAATGTTTCACTGAATTGACGCCATGAAGGCAGTGGGTTACACCCCAGACTAGGAATCCATTTAAATTCCGAGCAACTTAGCCCGAAAACGCTGGGATTCCATCAAACCCCAATATCCCTACCCCTTTTGCCCTGGTACTGCTATTGTCTACGAACCACGCGAAGAGGGCGGGCCTCAGTCCAAACTGCGGTGGTGAGCTGAAGATCATCGCCGCGATCCTCGAGCGGCCATCCATAGAAAAGATTCTCACTCATCTTGGTCTGGAGGCGCGGGCACCGCCCCGCGCGCCTGCTCGTGGGCAGATGACACTGCAAGACTTCTGACCCAAAAATCAGACCCGATCGCGTAGAATAAAGTGACTTGCCAGCCAGGGTTAGGTAGACGGCTGCGCCCGAATCAAGGAGCTTGCCGATAAACTGTGCCAGAAGGCACCCTGTGAACCGCAAATCCAGCAACTTGCGGCGATTATGACAGGCGCGCACCACCAAGGTCACTTTTCAAGGGCCGCAATTTGATGAATCAGACCCCGGCTACCCAGGCAATCGGCTGAAAAAAGTCTTTTAAAAGTACTATGCTCTGCTCACCCTGCTCGACGATCGGCTCGAAGCCGCCGTAGATCATTCGCTTGCCGTCGAAAGGCATCGGGTTCTTTGCCGGATCGAACCGCCTGTCGGTCTTGCCGAGTTCGTCCATGCGCTGCATCACGTTGTCGCGGCTGGCCTTGTCGGGCCATTCGATCCACGAGAATGCCACCGTCTCGTCTTCCTTGGCTTGAACCGCGCCTTGGAAGTCGGTGGTTTTGCCCTTGGACACGTCGGCCCCCCAGCATTCGACCACGCGCGTTGCGCCGTGCTCAATAAACACGCTGCCGAACTTGGTGGCGTGAGCGATGAACTCCTGTTTGTTCGCGGTCGGCACCGCGAGGACGAAACCGTCGATGTAGGCCATCAGTTGCTCCTTAAGGTTAGTGGTTGATTCAGCCGCGCAGCGCGGCCTCGATCTTCGCGATGTCGATCTTCTTCATCGGCATCATCGCCTCGACCGCGCGCTTGGCCGCAAGCGGGTCGGGGCCGGAGATTGCGTCGAGCAGCACGCGTGGGGTGATCTGCCAGGAGAGGCCCCACTTGTCTTTGCACCAGCCGCATTGGCTTTCCTGTCCGCCGTTGCCGACGACGGCGTTCCACAGGCGGTCAGTTTCCGCCTGGTCGTCGGTGGCGATCTGAAACGAGAACGCTTCGCTG
>JANOPA010000016.1:0-1770 GCA_031421635.1 Betaproteobacteria bacterium
CGCCATCCCGAACTTCTCTTCCCCAACCGCTCGGGCGGCCTGAAGGGCGCTCATCTCGCTCAGTCGCCCCTGGATCGTGGCGGCGTTCAGACCACCTTGCGTCAAGTTGCCATCGACTGCGGCCTAAAAAAAAGATCACCCCGCACAGCCTTCGCCACTCCTACGCCACACACCTGATCGAGGCCGGGGTCGATCTGCTCGAAGTGCAAAAAATTCTCGGCCATCTCTCCATCCTCACCACCGCCCGCTACACCCATCTCACCAACCACACCAAGCTTCAAGCCGCTGAGCACATCGCGGCCCTCATGAGCGCCTTCTCCATCGACTGGGGCAGCGTCAAATGATCACCCTTACCAGTATCATTGAACGCTTCGAGGGCGCCTATCTCGCCCAGTACCCGAACATTCTGCCCAGTCAGCGCCACGCCCTGGCCTCAATGAAGCGTTGCCGCACCCATCTCAGCCCCCATATGCTGGCCCAGTGCGGGGGATGTGCCGAGCAGCGCATCGTGCCCCACTCCTGTGGTCATCGCAGTTGCCCGCATTGTCAGCACTTCGAGAGCCAGCAATGGATCGAGCTACAAACCCAGCGCCTCGTACCCGCCAACTACTTCCTCATCACTTTCACCGTGCCCGCTCAATTGCGAGCCCTGGCCTGGCAGCATCAGCGCCTGTTCTATACCTTGATCATGGCCTGCGCCTGGGACACCCTACGCACCTTCTCTCAGAACCACAAGCAGCTCCAAGGCACCCCAGGAGCCGTCGCCGTGCTGCACACCCACTCTCGCAAGCTCGACTTCCATCCCCATGTCCATATGGCTATGCCAGCCGCCGCACTCGACGCCGAGCAACGCCTGTGGCGTCGCTTGCGATCAAGCCCAAAGACCGATGCAACAAGCCAGTCCTTGCCACGCAAGAAGGGCTACCTGTTTAACCACAAGGCGCTGGCCAAGGTCTTCCGCGGCAAGCTCCTCGCGGGCTTGCGCGAGGCGGGCCTCATCGCCCCTCCCGCCCTGCCTGAGCAATGGATCGTGGATTGCAGAGCGGTCGGCGACGGTGCCCCCGCACTGATCTATCTCGGCCGCTACCTCTACCGAGGCGTCGTCCAGGAAAAGGACATCATCAAATGCGACCAACACCAGGTCACCTTCAGATATCGCGACAGCACCACCAACAAGATGAGCCTGCGCACCGTCACCGGTGCCACCTTCCTATGCCTCCTCTTGCAACACGTCCTCCCCAAGGGATTCCGACGCGCCCGAAACTACGGCTTCCTACACCCCAACAGTAAGCGCCTGATCTCGCTTCTCAAGCTCCTCGTCTTCAAGCTGATCACCACTGCCTCAGCACCGCCAACAAAGCGAACCCAGCTCATCTGCCGATGCTGCGGTTCGCCCATGGCCATCATCAGGCGGCGCGTCTTACCCACAGGCAACGCTCCACCTCAAGCGATCTACCCGAAAGCGCCTAGCGCCTAAATCACACCACTTCAACCCGACAACAGAACTCCAGCGAGCGCTGTGATTGCGCTCGGCCAAAAATAGCAACATCAACACTGTTTAGACCCACTCAGCACCCCGCGAAATCCAAAACCTCGGTCTTGACTGTCTACCTGATCGCCAACACTGGCCTTGGACTCCAATCGTCCTTCGCTAAAGCGCATGCAGCAAAAAGATATTTGCAGTGAACACCCTATCAACTCACCGGGCTTGTCCAACAAACGGTTCAGATCGTGGTTCGCTTCGCTCTCACGATCTAACCTTATTCGTTA
>JANOPA010000017.1:0-50169 GCA_031421635.1 Betaproteobacteria bacterium
TGCACTATTCGTGAAGGCACCACAACATGACGACCCTCGACACTCGTGCTGAGTTTGATCAGCGCTATGTTTCTCATCTCAAACACCTCAAGCTCAAGGGCTTGCAACCCAAGACCATCGATGCCTACAGTCGCGCCATTCGGCGCATGGGCGAGTATTTCAATTACTCCCTGAACGATCTCTCGCCGGTACAGCTCACCGACTATTTCAGCGACCTGATCGGCACTCACTCCTGGAGCGCCGTCAAGCTCGATCTCTACGGCTTCAAGTTCTACACCCTGCATGTGCTGGGCAAGACCTGGACCATGCCGCTCCTCATCAAATCCCCCAAGACCCAACGCCTGCCCGACATCGTCACCGTCGAGGAGGCTCAGGCCCTCTTCGCCGCCACCCGTACCCTGAGCTACAAGGTGTTCTACTTCACCGTCTACAGTATGGGCCTTCGCTTAAGCGAAGGGCTCGCCTTAAAGGTCAGCGACATCGACGCCACTCGGCGTCGTGTGCAGATCCGTAATTCCAAAGGTAACCGGGACCGCTTTGTGCCCTTGCCCGAAGCAACATTGGTCGTCTTGCGCCGCTTCTGGAACACTCATCGCCACCCCGAACTACTCTTCCCCAACCGACAAGGCGGTTTGAAGGGTGCCCACTTGGCTCAATCACCCCTGGATCGTGGCGGCGTACAAACGACCCTACGCCAGGTCGCCATCGATTGTGGTCTAAAAAAAAGATCACCCCGCACAGCCTTCGTCACTCTTACGCCACCCACCTGATCGAAGCCGGTGTCGATCTGCTGGAAGTGCAAAAGATTCTCGGCCATCTCTCCATCCTCACCACCGCCCGCTATACCCACCTCACCAGTCACACCAATGCCCTCGCATCCGAGCGCATCGCAACGCTCATGAGCCGTTTTAAGCTCGACTGGGAAGGCGTCAAATGATCACGCTGGCCAGTATCATCGAACGCTTCGAGGGCTCCTACCTTGCCCAGTACCAGAACGCTATTCTGCCCAGCCAGCGCCACGCACTGGCCTGCATGAAGCGTTGCCGCACCAGTCTTAGCCCGCATATGCTCGCCCAGTGCGGCGGTTGTGACGAGCAACGTGTGCTCCCACACTCCTGTGGTCATCGCAGTTGCCCGCATTGCCAGCACTTCGAGAGTCAGCAGTGGATCGAGCGACAAACCCAGCGCCTCGTACCCAGCCCTTACTTCCTCATCACCTTCACCGTGCCCGCTCAATTGCGAGCCTTGGCCTGGCAGCATCAGCGCCTGTTCTACACCCTGATCATGGCCTGCGCCTGGGACACGCTACGCACCTTCAGTGAGAACCACAGGCAACTCCAAGGCACCCCAGGAGCGGTGGCCGTGCTGCATACCCACTCTCGCAAGCTCGACTTCCATCCCCATGTGCATCTGGCTATGCCGGCGGCCGCCTTGGATACCGAGCAACGCCTGTGGCGCAGCCTGCGCTCAAGCGCCACGCCCGGTGCCAACGCTCAAGCTAAAAAGGGCCAGAGCACAACCAACAAGGGCTACTTGTTCAACCACAAAGCTCTGGCCAAGGTGTTCCGGGGCAAGCTCCTGGCGGGCTTGCGCGAGGCCGGGCTGATCGCCCCTACAGCGCTGCCCGAACAATGGGTCGTGGATTGCAGGGGCGTTGGTGGTGGTGGGCCAGCATTGATCTACCTCGGGCGATATCTCTACCGTGGTGTCGTTCAAGAAAAAGACATCATCAAGTGCGATCAACACCACGTCACCTTTAGGTATCGCGACAGTGCCACCGACAAAATGACCCTGCGCACAGTCACCGGCGCCACCTTCTTATGGCTCCTCTTACAGCACGTCCTGCCCAAGGGATTCAGGCGCGCTCGCAACTACGGCTTCTTACACCCCAACAGCAAACGCATGATCGCGCTGCTCAAACTCTTGGTCTTCAGAATAGCCGCCAGCGTTCCTACCCCGCCAACACCGCGCGCGCAACTAAGATGCCGCTGCTGCGGATCGCCCATGGCCATCATTGCGCGACGAATCCAAGCTGCGCGGATCTTACCGACGGGCAACGCGCCACCCCAGCCAATCGACACGAAAGCGCCTAGCGCGTAAATCAAGCACTTCAAGCCAAAAACAGAACTCAACGAGCGCTGTGAATGCGCTCGGCCAAAACCAGTAAAAACAACATCTTTTAGACCCACTCAGAGCGCCTTGCGCAACTTCGTTGTTGCAATCACCGCACAGCTCACCGGCAATGCTGGCCTTCGACTCTTCAAAGTCCATCGCATGCACTCAGTCCGGAAAAGATATTTACAGTAACCACCTCAACTCACCGGGCTTGTCCAACAACCGGTTCAGATCGTGGTTCGCTTCGCTCTCACGATCTAACCTTATTCGTTAGCTGATTTCACGCAGGACCTGTACTTTGAGCGATTTGAGGACCAAACACATGTAGCAAAGGTTCAAATTCGAGCGCCTCACAAAAAGGCACTGAGACTACTTTTTGTGTGCCTAATATGCTGATTTGATTGACTCCAAACTGTTTCGGAATTCGAGGAAGATACACCTCGACCACGAATCCAAGCAGCAAGTATATGTAAGTGTGAAAGGTATCAAAATTTCTTCGAACGGGAGGCATGACAAGCTCTCTCAAACCAATGTTCGATTTTGGGAATAAATTGTGAGTGTCTTTTAATCGGCGAAGTACGACACTTAATCTCGAGCTAGGAATAGGCAAATTAAAAAGAAAGGACTCTCGAAGATTGTTTTCTATCGAGAACGGAAGCACAACCTGACTATATACCTCATGTTTCGAAATCGAAGCTCTCCAAAGTACCGACAGAAAAAAACGGCGCAGCCGTCGCGAATCAACATTCTGTAGCTCCAGACCCTGTGCGCTCTTGTGAAGTACGCACTGCTCTCCCTTCAAAACACCAATGCCGTAGCTATCGTAATTTTCATTCAGAAGTGCTTCGCAGGCCTCACACAATAAAATATCGACCCAAGTGTCCTGTGTTTTTCGAGGGATTGAACCCGGCTGAGAATTGACCGCAAGCGGTTTACCTGATGGGCTATTACCCCTCAGCAGGGGCATAAACGCCGCTCTCGGAATCGCATGTGAAGCACACAAGCTTGCGTGCTTGAGACACAGGCGACATCGGTATTGAGAGGGTGTTTCCAAAGCAGCTAACTGGAAATTAGGACTAAGGATTTAGACATAGGTATTTAGACATAGGTATTTAGGCATTTGGATTAGGTCGAGGGATTAGGTCGAAGGATTTATTCCAAGGAAATAGGCGGAGGAAATAATCATCATCGGCTCGCAGCGAGATTATTATGCGATGCCCCGGGCGAGCAAGCATCTCCCACGATTTCCCGCAAAAAATTCGTCAGAGTAGCCTCAAGATTTATCAATCATGCGATTGATCGTCACTTCGACAACTGCCTCATAGCCTTCTCCAACCCCGCCAAAGTCACCGGATACATTCGATCCTGCATCAACTGCTTGATCACTGAAATCGATTGCCGATATTCCCAAACGCCTTCTGGCTCAGGGTTGAGCCAGGCGTGCTTCGGGAAGCGATCGACCAAGCGGCGCAGCCATTCGGCCCCTGGTTCCTCATTGTTGTACTCGACCGACCCGCCAGGTTGCAGCACCTCGTACGGGCTCATGGTGGCATCGCCTACAAAGATCAGCCGGTAGTCGGAGTTGTATTTCCTGAGGATGTCCCAAGTGGCGAAGCGCTCGGCGTGGCGGCGGCGGTTGTGCTTCCACAGGAAGTCGTAGACGCAGTTGTGGAAGTAGTAGAACTCGAGGTGTTTGAATTCGGTTTTGGCGGCGGAGAAGAGTTCTTCGGTTTGTTTGATGTGATCGTCCATGGTGCCGCCTACGTCGAGCAGCATCAGCACCTTGATGGTGTTGTGGCGCTCGGGCACCATTTTGATGTCGAGGTAGCCGGCGTTGCGGGCGGTGGAGTGGATGGTGTCGTCGAGATCCAGCTCTTCTTCGGCGCCTTCGCGGGCGAATTTGCGCAGGCGTCTGAGGGCTACTTTGATGTTGCGGGTACCTAGCTCGACCTGGTCGTCATAGTCTTTGTAGGCGCGTTGCTCCCACACTTTTACTGCGGTGCGGTTACCTGCTGAGGGGCCGCCGACTCGGATGCCTTCGGGGTTGAACCCGCCGTTGCCAAAGGGCGAGGTGCCATTGGTGCCGATCCATTTGCTGCCGCCTTCGTGGCGTTCTTTTTGCTCTTCCAGGAGTTGCTTGAGGCGCTCCATGAGTTTGTCCAGTCCGCCCATGGCCTCAATCGCGGCTTTTTCTTCGGCAGTGAATTCGCGTTGCAACTGGCGCTTGAGCCAATCGATGGGCACATTGATGTCGACGCCTTCGATGGCGGTGATGCCTTTGAAGTAGGCGCCGAAGGCACGGTCGAATTTGTCGAAGTTGCGCTCGTCTTTAATCATGATGGCGCGCGACAGCACGTAGAACTCGTCTATCGAATTACTGATGACGTTTTTCTTCATGGCTTCCAGCAAAAACAAGAACTCCTTGATGGAGACTGGAAGTTTGTTATTTCTTAGGTGGAGAAAAAATTCGATCAGCATGGGCTTAAACCTCTTAAAGGCCATTAATGCGAGGGGACTGACCAGTGCAAGGCCAGCACTCCAGCAATAATGAGCATGATTCCCATCACTCTGAGGGGAGTAATGGCTTCTTTGAAATACATAAAACCGATGACGGCGGTGAGTGCCGTACCCACGCCGGACCAGATGGCGTAGGTAACCGAGAGGTCGAGACGGCGCACGGCCATGGTGTTTAGTGAAAAGGCAATCGCATAGCAGGCAAACATGATGAACGTGGCCCGAATGTTGGTCATGCCCTGCGAGAGCTTCATATGGGTGGTACCCGCAACCTCGAACAAAATAGCCGTGGCCAAGAGTGACCAGGCGGCGTTGAGAGAGGGAATCGGTATGTTGAGCATCTTGATACGCTTTGCGGGGAAAGGTTCGCCGAGGGGAGGGCCTTAAGGGACTTCAAGGCCTGCGCACGGCGAGCGCTTCAGGGCAGCGCTAGCGGTTATGTCGCGCCATAAAGATGAGCCTTTCGAACAGGTGCACGTCTTGCTCATTTTTAAGGAGCGCTCCGTGCAGTGGCGGAATGGCGGCTTTGCCATCTTTGCTCTTCAGGGCTTCGGCGGGGATATCCTCGGCCATTAAAAGCTTTAACCAATCGATTAACTCGGAGGTGGAGGGCTTTTTCTTGAGGCCAGGCAGTTCACGCATTTGAAAGAAGGAGTTCATGGCCTCGGCGACCAAGTCTTTCTTGATGCCAGGGTGATGGACATCGACGATTTTTTGCATCGTCTCTTTTTCGGGGAACTTGATGTAGTGGAAGAAGCAGCGCCGCAAGAAGGCGTCGGGCAGCTCTTTCTCATTATTGGAGGTGATGATCACGACCGGGCGGTGTTTGGCCTTGACCAAATCGCGCGTCTCGTAAACGAAGAACTCCATGCGGTCCAATTCGCGCAACAGGTCGTTGGGGAACTCAATGTCGGCTTTGTCGATTTCGTCGATCAGCAACACCACCTGCTCGTCGGCGTCGAAGGCTTGCCAGAGCACACCCTTGATAATGTAGTTATGAATGTCCTTGACCCGCTCGTCGCCTAATTGGGAGTCGCGCAGGCGCGATACGGCGTCGTATTCGTAGAGACCTTGCTGGGCCTTCGTAGTGGACTTGATATGCCATTGCAGGAGGGGCATACCGAGGCTGGCGGCCACTTCTTCGGCCAGCATGGTTTTGCCCGTTCCGGGCTCGCCTTTAATGAGTAAAGGACGTTGGAGTGTGACGGCCGCATTGACTGCGAGCTTTAAGTCATCGGTAGCAATATAGGAATTTGAGCCTTCAAAACGCATTGACAGCACCTAGGGGCAGTTGGTAAAAGTGAACAGTATATCGGCGCTGAGGCCGAGCCCAGGCGAAACGTCTTGGAATCGAGTAAAATCATGGGCTTTACGGCTTTCCTAGCCCAAAATAGGCTACGCAACAGATTAACTATGAATAACGCTATGAATATCTCGGGTAAGACCACTTTCGGCAATCTGTTTGCTAAAGTTTCCGCTTTGGCGCTCGGTGTCGGCCTTGTGACGTTGGTGACCGGTGCTCAGGCCGAAAGCCCCGGCCAGCAAGACGCTAAGTACGGCAAAGCGCCCGCCGCGATGTGTGTCGGCTGCCACGGGATTGACGGCTACAAGGCAAGTTTTCCGACGGTGTATCTTGTGCCGAAAATCTCCGGACAGAGCCAAAAATACATCGAGAGTGCCCTTCAGGCCTACCGCAAGGGTGAGCGTAACCATCCTTCGATGAAGGCGATTGCAGGTAGTTTGACGGATGCGGACATCACCGCCCTGGCCGAGTATTACTCGAAAAACCTTGCCGCAGGCTCACCCGCTCCGGCACCCAAATAAGCTGATGTGCCAGCACTTTGAGTGCCATTTTAGTGCCGACTTTTAGAGCCTGCCGCAGTTCCGAATAATTATGTTTGATCAAAATTTTACAGGTGCCAGTGTGAAGCGTATCTCTTCAATCGTAGCCGTTACGGCTTTGGGTCTTTTCTTGTCGCAAGCCACTTTCGCGGCAGACAAAGCCAAGGGCGAGCAAAAAGCTAATGAGGTTTGTGCCGCCTGCCATGGCAAAGATGGCAAGACGCCTATCGATCCTTCATACCCTATTCTGGCCGGCCAGCATGAGGATTTTCTGCTGCGTGCGTTGTTGGATTACAAGAGTGAAGCTCGCAAAAACGCCATCATGGGCGCGCAGGCTAAGGGTTTGAGCAAGAACGACATGAAGAACCTGGCGGCTTACTACGCTTCGCTGGGCAGCGCTTTGAGTCACAAGCGATAGTGTTCTGCCTGTTCGGTAGGTGGTGACAAAAAAGGCCTCGATTGAGGCCTTTTTTATGGGTGCGTTGGTCTTGCACCCGAACAGCGTATGCCTCTAACGCGCTTGGTCACGAAGGCCCGACTCTTCACTAACTGGATCTTTTCGATGTGCCCAGTAATAAAGTGAAGGCATCACCACCAAGGTCAATAGGGTGGCACTGATGAGCCCGCCGATGATCACAATCGCCAAGGGGCGCTGCGTTTCCGATCCAATGGCCGTAGAGACTGCCATCGGCAGCAGGCCCAGTGAGGCCAGCAAGGCGGTCATCAGGACAGTTCTTAAGCGATCCAAGGATCCATGAAGGACGGCGTCGTACAACGAGGCACCGTTCTCTCGCAACTGGCCGAAGTGCGACAGCATCACCACCCCGTTGAGCACCGCCTGCCCGAACAGAGCAATGAAGCCAATCGCTGCGGACACCGACAGCGGGATATCGAGAACAAACAAGGCGACGATGCCACCAATCATCGCAAATGGGATGTTGGCAATGATCAAACTTGCATTCTTGAGCGAATTAAAGGCATTGAAGAGAATCATGAAAATGATGAAAATCGACAGGGGCACTACCCAAGATAAGCGCTTCATCGCGCGCTCTTGGTTTTCAAATTCGCCTGACCATACGATTTGATAACCTTGTTGAAGCTTGAGTACCTTGTTCACTTCAGTTTGCATGTCCTTGACGACGCTGCCCATATCGCGGTCTTTGATAAAGACGCCGATCGAAAGCACCCTTTGGCCGCCTTCGCGAGCAATATTCATGGCCCCGCTAACCGGTTTGAATTGAGCAATTTCACCAAGAGGAATGTACGCGCCCGTGGGTGTGGCCACCGTAATCTCGCGGATCCGAGATAGCGCGCGCTCCGATTCGGACAGGCGCACCGTCACCGCAAACCGGCGTGTGCCTTCCCAAATAAAGCTCACCTCTTTGCCTGCCAAAGCGGTTTCGATTACCGTTTGCACTTGGTCCATGCTCAGACCATAGCGGGCGGCCCGGGTACGGTCGATTTCAATTCGGTATTGAGGGAGTTCACCTTCGCGATCAATGAAGGCGCGAGAGACACCGGTGACCGGGCGAATTTGCGTCAGAATGGTTTTACCGTAACTTCGCAGTGCGCCGAGATCGTCTCCGGTGACCTTGATCACGATTTGGCCCTGAATTTGCGAGATTGATTCTAGAACGTTGTCGCGAATCGGCTGAGAGAAAGTGACCGCGATACCCGGAATGACTTGAAGATTTTTCTCAATCTCGGCCAGCACCTGTTTCTTTTTCAGGCCTCGAGTCCAAGTGTCTTCCTCATGCATCACGACCAGAGCTTCAATTTGGCTGGCGATCTTGGGATCGGTACCGTCCTCTGGGCGACCGAGTTTGCTGATCACGGTCTCGACCTCAGGGGTTTGTCGAACCACGCTGCGAATATGCTTGGCCTGGGCCTGAGAGTCAGAAATTGAGACGCTCGGCTCCAGGGTGACATTCAACCAAACCGAACCTTCGTTCAACTCGGGAAGAAACTCTGAACCTAGTTGAGAGCCGATCACAAGCGCAATGGCTAGGCCCCCCAGAGCAATGCCCATCACGGTCTTGAAGTGCGTCATGGCCCATTTCACGACGGGCGTGTAAATTCTTTTGAAAAAGACAACAATTCCGGGCTCGACGTGCGACAGGTTTTTATTGAGAGCCCAATGGCACATCAGGGGCACCAGGGTAAGCGATAGGATCAGAGACACCACCAGCGCCGAGACGACTGAATAGGCCATCGGCGCGAAAATACGACCTTCGTGTCGCTGCAAGGTGAAGATTGGAATATGGGCCGCGATGATAATGAGCATCGAGAACAGCGTGGGTCGTCCGACCTCCACGGTTGCTTGCAAAATTGCCGAGAGTCGGGCCCGTCGGTCTGCGCCGTCCGGGAGCATGGTGAGCCGATGGAAAATGTGCTCGACCACAATCACTGCCCCGTCCACGATGATGCCAAAGTCCATAGCTCCAAGCGATAGTAAATTGGCCGGGATGCCCTTGATGGTTAGGCCAAGAAAGGTGCCCAACAACGCGAGAGGAATGATGACCGCGACAATGGCTGCTGCTCGCAGGTTTTTGAGGAAGATATAGAGCACCACCGTGACCAATAATGCGCCTTCCAGCAAGTTCAAAAAGACCGTTTTTAAGGTCTTGTTGATCAGCCAACTGCGATCATAAAAAGGGACGATTTCGACGCCCGGCGGCAGATGTGTTTTGTTAAGTTCGGCGATCTTTTGTTTGACGCCTTCGAGAACGATCGAGGCATTTTCGCCCTTACGCATCAAGACCATACCGTAGACAATATCGTCGTCTTCATCCTGGCCTGCCACGCCTTGCCTAGGTAGACCACCGACCGACACCCGGGCAATGTCTTTCACGAGGATAGGCGAGCCATTGTTTTGAGTGACGGGTACGTTTTCAAGGTCTGCTGCACTGCGAAGCAAACCAATGCCTCGGATTAAGTATTGCTGTCGTCCATGCTCAACGTAGCCGCCGCCCGCGTTGCTATTGCTCTTGCCAAGCGCGTCGCTAAGTTGATCCAGGGATATTTTGTAGTCCCGCATCTTGAGAACGTCTGGCTGCACTTCATAGGTCTTGATCAGGCCGCCGAAGGAGACAACGTCAGCGACGCCAGGCACCGTTTTAAGTTGCCGTTCCATCACCCAGTTTTGAATAGTACGCAACTCCGTCGGTGTGAGTTGATTGGCCTTAACCCGGTAACGATAGACCTCACTCACAGGAGAGGTTAGGGCGGCGAGTTCGGCCGTCACGCCGGGCGGAAGATCGGCGCCCCGTAGGCGCTCAGTGACTTGTTGACGGGCGAAATAGTCCGTGACCTTGTCGTTGAAGGTCGCCACCATAAAGGACAGGCCAAACTGAGTATGCGAGAACAAGCGTACCGAATTAGGTAAACCCGCCAGTGCAACTTCGAGCGGTAGAGTGACTTGACGCTCAACTTCTTCGGCGGCGCGTCCAGGATATAGCGTGATGATTGTGACCTGCGTATCCGTCACGTCGGGAAAGGCTTCAACCGGTAGCTCTTTGAAGGCAAGTACACCCGCCGCAATAAAAACAGCAAGGGAAAACACCACTAGAAGCGGCGCGGTCAAACATAAATGAACCAGTTTGCGAATCATTTTTTCGCGCCGTTCTCAGCGTCCGCTTCCGGCTTTGTTTTGGGGGCAGTTGACTTGGCGTTAAGCATTTGTTGCAATAATAAGGCGCCGTCGGCGACGATTTTCTGGCCTGGTTTGCCGCCTGCGAGAATTCTCATGAAACCGAGGCTGGCTTCCTCTGCTTTGAATTCACGTCTGACAAAGGTATTGGGGATTTCTTCAATGAAACCATAGTACTTTTCACCTTGCAAGAATAAAGCCGTGGCGGGGACGAGCAAGGCTTTAGACGGGGCGATGGTCACGTCGGCGGTTACAAACATTTCCGCCTTGAGGCGACGCTGCGCATTGTTGACACTGGCGCGCGCTTTAATAATGCGGCTTTGAGGATCGATAAAGTCCGCCACATATTCCACGGTAGCGTCGAACACTTCTCCCGGCAAAGCAGGGACGGAAATTCTGACTTGCTCGCCAATTTCGATCTCTTTGCTCAAGACCTCCGGAATGTCGAGCGATACCCATAAGCGTGACGGATCTGAAATAGTGAAGAGCGGTTGATCAGAGTTTTGGTCGGGTCGTATTTCTTGTCCCAGGGTGATTTTCCGGTCCACAATCGTTCCAGGGACAGAAGCGAGAAGCCTAAACATTTGGTCGACCATTCTCCCACCGCCAAAGGCCTTTTCTCGTGCTTGGGTACGTTGTCTCTCGGTGCGCGCACGCGCGAGATCAGCTTCCAAACTTTGCAATTCTTTTTGTGCAATCAAACCCGCTTGATGGAGTTCCTTGGCACGGGCGTGAGCTCGCTCCGCTAAGGCAACATCGGTCTCTGATTTTCTCGAGTCCGCCTGGATTTGTCCGAATTCGGGGGAGGACAAAACGGCCAACAAATCACCTTTTTTAACGACAGCGCCCGGCATAACGCGCAGCTCGATTACCTTGCCAGCCACTGGAGAAGTGACACGCGAGGTTCTTGAGTCGTCCCACGAGATTCGGCCGTTGATGCGCACGAAAGTATCTCGCTCGAGACCAATTTCGACGGTCCGAAGTGTCGTAAGTTGTGGGCTGTCTTTGGGAAAGCGAACGCTTTGCTCGTCAACGGTCGCACCTGGAACACCAGCCTTTACGGGTTCGGGGGCTTTGTTGCAAGCGTTCAGCGCGACTAGGCTCAGCCCGAACAGCACTACAGGCCACTTGGAGAAACGAGATGGGATAGAAGTTGAGGGCATCAAAGGGGCTCCACCCAGGTGCTCAGACGCAAGGCGGAAAGCGCCTTCGCGACATCTGCTTTTGCGGCTTCCGCTTCTTGGCGGACACTGTTGTATTGGCGGCGAGCGTCGAATAAATCGGTCAGGGTGCCAGCCCCTTTCAAGAAACCAAATTCGATCGCGTCGGCCGCTTGCTTGGCCGTAGGTACGGCCTCCTTAATAAGACGTTGGGCTCGATCTTTGGCCGCCAACAATTGGGCAAGGGCGAGATCGATTTCATTTTGTACGGTCAGGCTGATGCGCTCTTTTTCAAGCTGAACTAGATCAAGCTCGGCTTGAGCTTTGTTGATGTCGCCGCGGTAGTCATTGTAAATAAACAGGGGTACCGAGGCGCTGAGCGCAAAGATGGTTCCATCACTCGAGGGTGAACGCTCGGCTTGCAAGCCCAGAGAGATGTCACGGGTGCGCAGTCGCCGGGCCAGATCTAAATTTTTAAGTGCACCTTCAATTCTTGCCTGAGCCGCTTTTAGCTCAGCTCGCTGGGAAGCTGCGTCGCTTTTTCGTTGAGTGAGGTCCCTAAGTGCTGCCTCAATTTGCACCTCAATCTCAGGCCCGCTCGGCAAGGGTTCTTTCGCGCGTAAAGAGGCCGTCGCGTTATCTTTGTTTATTTTTTGCGCAAGTTCAATGCTTGCTCGGATCACCTGGGCTTGGCCGGACCGCAAGTCATTGTTGGCTCGCGATGTTTCCACTTTGAGGCGAGTGACTTCGATGGCAGCAATATCGCCCGCCGTGAGTCGCCTGCTAATTCCATCTAACAGGCGTTCGTAATTCTTGACATTTTCTTGAAGAAGGGACACTTGGCTTTGGGCCAAGGCGAGGTCGAAATAGGTTTGGCTTGCGAGCTGGCGCTGTTCTCTGACCGCAGCTGCGATTTCGGCACTTGCGGCTGCCGCCAAAGCAGTAGCCGTGCCGGTGCGCAAGGCCTGCTTGTCGCCGCGCTCGAAGAGCTGTTCGATTCGTACGATCCGATCCGTCTCTCTCACTCCGTATCGCCCGCCCAACGAGTTGCCGAGTTGGCCACTCAACACGGGATTCGGTCTGACATTGACCCTCTCAATTTCGGCTCTAGCCACGGCGGCGGCCTTTTCCAACACTGCGACGGTCCGATTGCTTGAAACTCTCTGCTCAACTTCCCACAGACTGATCGGCTCGATCGCCTGAGTATCGCTATTCAGGACTGGATGGTTGAGGAGTGGACTGATGGTTTGCGCGTTAGGCGACTGTGCCTGAGCACTAACGCAGTGGCTAGACAAGACTATTGAAAGGTAGATTCCCAGCACTCCTAGCAAGCGAGGTGTGGGAGTTGAAGTTACCGCAGGAAGAGATTTGGATCGAACGATCAAAAGAAAACCTATTTAAAATCGAAAAACTGTACCGAAAATCGGGTCGCGCAATGCTGCTCGCGGGTCATGAAAACTGCCAATTCCAACTCGATTATCTTGCGCGGATTATGGCAGACAGCACACTCCAAACTCCTCGGAAAGCACCTAGGCACAACGACCTAGACCTTGATCGGTTAAATCAAGCCGTCGAAGGGTAGACAATTCACGAATTCCTCCGCGATCGCGGAGCCGTCGTCATGTGCCATAACGATGAAACAATTTGCTTCTGACACCGAACTCAATACGCCCGAACCCTGCTGACCCGTTAGCCGGACTTCGAGTTCACCGTGAAGATTGGTGCTAAGCCGAGCGCGTTGGTATTCGACGCGTCCTGGCCGCTTACGAATCGGTGTTTTGAGACGTACTTTAAAGAGCGCTAAATCAGCGATAATCGCACCGCCGAGTTTTAGTAAGGGTAGACGTGCAAAGAAATAAAAAGTCACCATTACTGCGACAGGATTTCCGGGCAAGCCAAAATAAGGCTTGCCGAGCAAGGTTCCAAAAGCCATCGGCCGCCCTGGCCGCATCGCAATGCGCCAAAACTCCACCTCACCAAGCTTGGCCATGACCGTTTTCGTGTAATCGGCTTCACCCACCGAAACACCACCCGAGGAAATGATTGCGTCGGCTTGCGCTGCGGCCTGGCGCATTGCCACTTCAAGGTCTTCCGGCGAGTCTTTGATGACACCCATGTCGATCAGTTCACAGCCTAGGCGAGTCAACATGCCGCGCAAGGTATAGCGGTTGCTATCGTAAATTTGGCCAGGTGCGAGCTTGTCACCGAGCGAGCGTACTTCGTCGCCGGTGGAAAAGAAGGCGACTTTAAGGCGCGGTTTTACCGGTACTTCAGCAATACCCAAGGAGGCAATAAGGCCCAGATCAGAAGGCGTGAGCACTCGTCCTTGGGTGAGGGCGGCCTGACCGCTGCGCAGGTCTTCACCTGCCAAGCGCCGGTTTTGGCCGCGCTCCTGGCCATCAGGTACGACCAGTGCTTGGTTGTCGACCCGGCACACCTCTTGAATAATGACCGTATCGCAGCCCTCGGGCATCACCGCGCCAGTAGTCACACGAACCGCCTCGCCTGGGCTGGGTTTAAGGCCTGAGGGTTGACCGGCCAGAGCTTTACCGATGAGCGAATAGCTGCGCAGGCCTCGTTCGTAGTCGTCTGCCTGTATTGCAAAACCATCCATAGCGGAGTTATCGTGCGCAGGTACATTGATTGGAGAGACTATGTCTCGCGCCAAAACGCGTCCCAAGGCTTCACTTAACGGTAGTTGCTGTTCGCCTTGAATGCCCTGAATGCAACTCAGTACATGGCTTTGTACTTGAGCGACGGTTTTTTCAATCTGCTCACTCATGGCGAGCTTGAGTTGTATGCGGCCAATTCTTCGGGCGTGTTGAAATTGAGAAAACCTTTGGCATCATTAAAATGAGTCAGTTGATAGCGTTCTTGAGCATACCAACGATCAATTTTCCGACCCCCGGTCTCAAGGTACTGACTAAGACTATCCAGCAAACTAGCGTGGACCATGGCAAATACTGGGTGAGTTTGTCCCTCGCATTCCGCGCTCACCAGGAGCGCGCCGGTGCTTTCCACACTTGCCGCGAAATGACCCACTAAGTTGTCCGGCAAGAATGGGCTATCGCAGGGACACATTACGTACCACGCGTAGGTGGGATAGGCATGCATGGCTGCGTGTAGGCCCGCGAGTGGACCGACAAAACCGTCGACCCGGTCTGGCACCACTGGAAAGCCGTAGCGCTCAAAGGCTAGCTGTTCGGCATTGGCATTGATGACGATGGTCGCTACCTGAGGGGCGAGCGCGTCAAGGGCGTGCGAGATCATCGGGCAACCACGAAAATCAAGCAGTGCTTTGGGCGTGGGTGAGGCCATCCGACGGCTGAGGCCACCGGCCAGGACGACGCCCAAAATGCTGTCGCGGGCGATCATGACTTGCCTGGATAGTTGGCAAGCGACGGCTCAGACACGAAGCGTTCTTCGCCCGCGAACAGCAAGAAATGTCGCCCCTGACAGCGGCCAATCAAAGTCATATTCAGCTTCTTGGCGAGCTGATAGCCCATGTTTGTCAGGCCGGAGCGCGATACCAAAACGCCGATGCCCATTTGGGCTGCTTTGATGACCATTTCCGAAGTGAGCCGACCCGTTGTATAGAACACCAAGAGGCTATGGTCGGGTTGCAGCTTGCTGGCATTGAGCCACATCCAGCCCGCGATCGCATCGACGGCATTGTGGCGACCGACGTCTTCCACAAAACTGAGTAAGAAAGGGGCACTGGCGGCGGCCAGGGCGACGCTAAATAGGGCGCAGCCGTGTACAGCTCCAGCGACTTTGTAGATTGATTCATGCTTACGCATTTGCTCGAGTAGGGCGTTGAGCGATGCTTGGTGAAACTGACCTGGGATGTTGAGCCGAATGGCATCCACTTCATCCATCAGTCCACCAAATACCGTACCTTGCCCGCAACCTGTGGTGACTGTACGGTGCTGCATCTTCTGCGCGATGCTATTGCCCTCCTGTTCCCATAGGCTGACACCCGAGTTCGCCATCACCGTTGAGGTAATTGCAACGGACTCGCTTTCCCAATCGACTTGCACGGCATCGAGGTCGTCTACATTGTTCACAAATCGTTGGTTACGCAGGTAGCCGAGGCTCAGTAATTCCGGCTCGGCACCGAGGGTCATCAAGGTGACCAGCTCGCGCTTATCAAGATAAATGGTGAGAGGGTGCTCGCCCGCAATTGAGGTTTTTTCCCGGAGCCCGTGCTCATTCAAAGTTTCGACTTCAAAGACCGAAGGGCGCGAGGCCTGAGATCGTTTTAACATCGCGGCCTAGCCTCCGATGTAAGACATTTCAACCTTGCGCAAAGCCGCCGTCTCGGACGTGCGTATCTCAGAATAGCGATCGTCCCGTTCGGACCAAATGAGGCCCAGAGCAGCGGCAATTTGCTCGTCGCTGTAGGATCCTCGAAGGAGGGCGCGCAGATCGTGCCCTTCGTTAGCAAACAGGCAGGTAAATAACTTTCCTTCGGTAGACAGGCGAGCTCTTGAGCAGCTCGCGCAAAACGCCTGAGTCACCGAAGAGATGACGCCAATCTCGCCACTGCCGTCCAGATAGCGCCAACGTTCGGCGACTTCGCCTTCATAGTTGGCATCGAATGCTGCCAGGGGAAATTCTTCGTTGATTCGTTTGACAATATCCGCGCTTGGCATGACGTCATTCATGCGCCAACCATTAGAGCTACCAACATCCATGAATTCAATGAAACGAACAATATGGCCGCTGCCCTTGAAGAAGCGTGCCATTGGCAAAATTTCTTGGTCGTTCAGACCTTTTTTAACCACCATGTTGATCTTGAGCGGGGTGAGGCCAGCGGCATGTGCGGCATCAATGCCCTTAAGCACGTCGGCGACCGGAAAATCTACATCGTTCATGGCCCGGAAAATCTCATCATTGAGACTGTCCAAACTCACGGTGATGCGTTTGAGGCCGGCGGCTTTCAAGGCCTGTACTTTCTTGGGCAAGATCGAAGCATTGGTTGTGAGAGTGATATCCACTTCAGCGCCACCTGGCGTACGCAACTCGGAAAGCATTGCAATGAGCTTCTCGATATTCTTGCGCAGCAAAGGCTCGCCGCCTGTGAGGCGCAATTTCTCGACGCCGGAGGCCACAAATATTTTAGCGACGCGAGTCATCTCCTCAAAGCTTAACAAGGAAGTTTGAGGCAGGAATTGGTAATCTTTATCGAACACCGACTTCGGCATGCAATACGTGCACCGAAAATTGCAACGATCTGTGACGGAAATTCGCAAATCGTGCAGCCGACGCTGGCGCGTATCGGTCAACAAACTTGGGATTTGGCCTGGTCCGGGAATTTGCAAGGGAATTCGGGGACGCGCGGCTCCGTAGCGTTGATCTGCAATCGGGATGATGCGCTTGGGCTGGTCCGTTGAATCAGCTTGACCCGCTGTTCGCTGCTCGTCGCTAGATTGATTGACTGAGGGTTCGACCATGACTACTTTTGAGTGCTAATAGTGAGTTCTAAAAGGATTGCATCAATGCAACTGACTTCTCTCGCGAGAAGCATACCCAAAAGTCGGAAGCATCGCCAGAGCGTCGCTAGTGGGGCTCACCACACTAGCGACGCTTCCAGCCTTAGTTATCCTTCGGACCGGTTTCAACTTGCTGCAAGGGTTCGTCGGCCAGCACTGTTTTAGGCTTACGCTGACGCACCGGCCGAGGCTGAGGAACGAAAACCTCGGCCGCAGGGGCGACACTGCTCGCCTTGGTTTCAATCCACTGAAGACCAGCTCCTTCGACCGCTTGCTTGACCACAGCCGCGCTGACCATGTCCGGTACGGCGACAGGAGCAGGCGCAACTCTCGGTGCAGGGGTCGGGGCTGGTGCAGGCGCTGGTGCAGGCGTTGCGACTGGAGAAGCCTCCACCATTGGCGCAGCCATTGCTGCTGGCGCTACTTGTTGAAAAGCCTCTGATGCTGGCGCTACGGCTGGCGAGTACGCCGCCTGAGGCGCAAGCGAGCTATTCGCCACGACCGTGGCCGCTGCCACACCCGTTGCTACGGCCACCTGAACTGGCGCACTCTGTGCCGGCTGACCAAGATCCAGACTTGCCTGTTCGCGATGGCCATCCGCATCTTGCGATGGGTTGTCCGTACCATTGCCTTCGCTACGCGGACCACGATCTCCACGGCCACGACCGCGACGGCGGCGGCTGCCACGGCGAGCGTCGTCTCCACCTTCCGAATCGGATTGGGCTTCGCCAGAGTTACTTTCTTGCTGATCTGCGTTTGAGCTAACTTGAGAGGAGGAATCGGGCGCCGAGATGCCGGTAGCATAGCCCACAGAGCCGAGTACGACTGGTTGCGTTGCGTCCACCTCAGGGGCAAGCGCCGCAGCATCTGGGCGACGTTCTACGCCACCTTCAGCATTTCGGGGACCACGTCCGCGACCGCCTTGACGACCTTCGCCTCTTCCTTCTCCCCGGCCTTCTCCTCGACCCTGGTTGCGATTCTCGTCACGAGCGCCTTCTGCTCGGGCTTCGCCGCGAACTTCTGGACGGACCTCTTGACCTGTCTCAGCGCGATTTTCGTTACGACCTTCGCCTCTGCCTTCGCCTCGGCCTTCACCACGACGGGGACGATCAGGCCTTGGGCCGCGTTCAGGACGCTCGCCTGGTGCTGCGCCTTCCAGGCGCTCGATACGCTCTTGTGGGGCCTGGCGATCTGGACGATCTCCGCCTTCGGGACGATCAGCACGAGGACCACGATCGCCACGACGAGGACGATCTCCGCGCTCTTGGCCTTCACCACGAGCTTCACCTTCAGGACGTGCTGGACGATCTCCACGTGGGGGACGATCACCCCGAGGGCTGCGATCACCGCGATCATTTCTCGGGCCACGATCACCACGTTCATTGCGACGTGGGTTAGCTTCGCGACCACCTTCCTTAGCGGCACCTGCAGAGCCTGCTGCGGCAGAAGCACCCGCTGCTGCGGGTGAAGCTTGCGCTTCATTGGCAGGCTTATTACGGAACCAGCCCAAGATCTTGCCGAAGAAGCCTTCACCTTGCTCCATTGGCTTGGAGACGATGGTTTGCGCCTGAACTGGAGCCGGGGCAGCGACAGGGGCCGGAACAGGCTTCGGCGTCGCGGCAGGGGCGGGTTGGTCCGGCGTAAAGTTCTTGACCACGGCCTCTTGACGAGGCTTTTGGGGCTCGAGCTTTCTTTGCATATAGGAGTCGTCATCGCTAGGTGCGGCCACCAGAGAGAAACTTGACTTGATATCGTTCAGGCGCTCGTCGTCATGGCGCAGGCGCTCGACTTTATAGTGAGGCGTTTCCAAGAACTTATTGGGAATGAGAACCACCTCAACCTTGAGCTTGGCTTCCAGTTTGGCGATTTCGGCGCGCTTCTCATTGAGAAGATAAGTGGCGACATCAACCGGCACCTGCATGTAAACGGCGGCGGTGTTTTCCTTCATCGCTTCTTCCTGTATCACTCGCAAAGAGTGCAGGGAAGACGATTCCACATCGCGAATGACACCCGTGCCATTACAGCGTGGGCAAGTCATGTGCGAGCCTTCATTCAGCGCGGGGCGCAAACGTTGGCGGGATAGTTCCATCAAACCAAAGCGGGAAATTTTGCCAGGTTGCACACGGGCACGATCGACGTGCAATGCGTCTTTAAGGCGTTGCTCGACTTCGCGCTGGTTTTTGGAATTTTCCATGTCGATGAAGTCGATCACGATCAGACCGGCCAAATCGCGCAAACGCATTTGGCGAGCCGCTTCATCGGCGGCTTCCAAGTTGGTGCGTAGGGCGGTTTCTTCGATGTCCGAACCCTTGGTCGAACGCGCCGAGTTGACGTCAATGGCCACCAAGGCCTCGGTGTGGTCGATCACAATCGCGCCGCCAGAGGGCAGGGGTACGACACGGGAGTGAGCCGTCTCAACCTGGTGTTCGATCTGGAAACGAGAATAAAGAGGCACGTCTTCTTTATAGCGTTTGACCTTATGCAAGGCGTCCGGCATGACATAACCCATGAACTGGCGAGCCTGTTCATAGATGTCGTCGGTGTCGATCAAGATCTCACCAATGTCGGCGGTAAAATAATCGCGAATGGCGCGGATTACGAGACTGGATTCTTGATAAATTAAGAACGGAGCAGGTGCGCCCGAAGCGGCTTCAATAGCAGTCCAAAGTTGCAAAAGGAAGTTCAGGTCCCACTGCAATTCTTCGGCAGAGCGACCAATACCTGCGGTGCGAGCGATCAAGCTCACACCGTTGGGGTATTTGAGTTTGTCCATAGTCTCGCGCAACTCTTGGCGATCTTCACCTTCGACGCGGCGCGACACGCCACCACCCCGAGGGTTGTTGGGCATTAAGACAAGATAGCGACCAGCCAGAGAAATGAACGTGGTGAGTGCGGCGCCTTTGTTGCCACGCTCTTCTTTTTCCACCTGAACGATGACCTCGGTGCCCTCGGACAAAGCGTCCTGAATGCGGGCGCGGCCGACATCGGTACCGGGTTTAAAGTAAATTTTGGAGATTTCTTTAAAGGAGAGAAAGCCGTGACGCTCCTCACCATAGTTCACAAAGCAAGCCTCAAGGCTGGGCTCGATGCGGGTGATCACCCCTTTATAAATGTTGCTCTTACGGGATTCGCGGCCAGCGGACTCGATATCAATGTCGATCAGTCTTTGACCTTCGACGATTGCTACCCGAGTTTCTTCGGCGTGGGCCGCGTTCAATAACATGCGTTTCATGTACTACTCCTGATGCCTTTGGTCTGACCGGCATCTCGGTCAGCAAAGCGGGGCAGCAACATTAACGAAAGGATCGCGCTCAAAGGAAGCGCAACTAAAAGGCGCTAAGGCGAGGTCCGAAGGTTCGGAAATTCGACAAATTCGTCTGTTTCAACCTTGGAGTTGACATAAACGTGGCAAGAAACGCTAGCAACAGCGCGAGCGGCAATCCGAACAGTAGATTCGGAGCGCTGGCGACTGAGTTGGCTCAACCAATGGGAGCTGGAGACAAAAAAGCGTAGTTGCACTTGGCCTGGGAAGTGTTCCAGTGTTACTGGACACTATTTTTCGTTAGTATTCTGCTCAACTTCGCGATGAAAGGAGCGGGCAACACCCGCTACAACCTTCATCAACGACATATTCACTAATTAAATACGCTGACAAATCTTAAAAAGCCTAAGAAGCTTATTAAGGCGGCAGCCCTTGAGCGTCTGGGGTGGACCTGGGCTAATGTGCCGTCGTCGGAAATCCACAAGCGCTCTAGCGGTAGTATAGCAAGAGGAAACAAGGAAGGACAAACTTTGCATTTAGATAACACCCGAACCGACCGACGGGGCCTTCGGGTTGATGACGACGACCAGGGCCAAAGGCTGGATAACTACCTGGCGAGTCGCCTGCCTGAGTTCCCCAAAAGCTACATCTTTAAGATTGTTCGCTCGGGCGAGGTACGGGTGAACGGTGCCAGGGTGGCACCCGAGTACCGACTGCAACCCGGCGATCAGTTGCGCTTGCCGCCAAAGGCCGAGCACGCTATTGCAGGCACTTTGACCCTGTCGAAGGCATTGACCGCAGAGGCAAGGCTGGGCTCACAAATTGACCCACCAAGCACTGAACCAGCAGATTCGGCCTCTTCGCCGGGGCTTAGAGACGCCCCCTATCAAGTGACTAGTGCCAGTTCAAAGTCGTCACTCCTGCGTAGTCAAGCGGCGGCCATTAGTAAACGCATAGCGATTATCTATGAAGACGAGTCGCTTTTGGTCGTGAACAAGCCTTTCGGTTTGGCGGTTCATGGCGGCAGCGGTGTGAACCTGGGAACCATTGAAGCGTTACGCTTGGCCCGCCCAGAATTGAAGTTTCTTGAGTTGGCCCATCGCCTCGACAAAGAAACCTCAGGTCTGTTGATTGTGGCTAAAAAACGGCTAGCGTTGGTTAACCTCCAGGAACAGTTTCGTGCCCGAGTGACCAGCAAAACCTATCAAGCCGTGGTGTTCGGACGGGTGCCGAGACGAGAGAAGACGATTCGCCTGGCCTTGAGCCGAGATCCTGAAACGACCACTGGCGATCGAAGGGTTCGCCCCGACCCCAATGGGTTGGAGGCGATTAGTATCGTTAAAGGCTTGGGCCATGCCACTTTTGGAACCGGGCATCCGATTAGCCGAGTTTCAGTGGCCATTGAAACCGGCCGAACCCATCAAATTCGGGTGCATTTGTCGAGTTCGGGCTTTGCGATTTTGGGAGACGCCAAGTACGGCGACTTTCCTCGCAACCGTGAGTTACAGCAGGCCGGTTTTAAGCGTATGTATCTTCATGCTTGGCAGCTCAGTTTTCGCCATCCGGTGACCGCTGCTACGATGCGGCTCGCGGCCGATTTGCCCGAAGATTTTCTACGCTTGGTACCTGATGACGTGCAGGAGCATGATCGACTCCCTGGGCTTGAGACCCAGCGCTGAAATGTCGTTGGTTTGTCGCCATAATGAAGTCTGTCTAGGAACTATTAGAAGTCAGCATGACAAGTAACAAAATTCAAGCCTTAGTGTTCGATTGGGACGGAACCATTATTGATTCCACGCGCCTGATTGTCGACTCGCTTTTGAACGCTAGCCGTGATTTGGGCCTTGCAGAGCCCAGTCGCCAAAGCGCATCAAGCCTGATTGGCTTGGTGCTAGCGGAAGCAGCGCGACGCCTGCATCCGGACATTACCGATGCTCAGATACCCAAGTTTATTGAACGTTATCGACATTATTATTTTCAAAAGGACGCCTCGCTTCAACCTTTTATTGGTATTCCGGAGTTGCTCGAGGAGCTCGCCACCAAGCCGGTTTGGTTGGCCGTAGCCACGGGTAAGTCAAGAGTGGGTTTAATGCGTGCGTTGGCCGAGTTGGGCTGGCAGGATGGATCGAAAAAACGCTTCATCAGCCTGCGTTGCGGTGATGACGGTGAACCCAAACCCAGTCCCTGGATGTTGAACGATCTTGCCGCTGAACTTGGCTTGAAGCCCCAGGAAATGATCATGATTGGTGATACTACTCACGATTTAGGCATGGCGCGCTCTGCGCAAGTCGAGGCCGTGGCCGTCAATTACGGAGCTCAACCCGTCGAGCTCTTGGAGCGCTTTATCGCCAGCGCGCAACCTGCTCATCCTCCTGTCCATATGGTCAGTTCGGTGGAACAATTGCGGGAACGAATATTGTCTTACCTTTAGGCGCAGACAAGACGATGGATGGATGGCAAAACATTGCTGACTCGCACGAGCTTCTGGAGGGGGGAGATGGCATTCGCTTCGAACTTGATTGGGCGGGCCTTGGCCCCTTAGCCGCTTTTTGTGTGCGTTTCGAAGGACAGGCACACGCTTATCTGAACCGTTGCTCCCATGTTCCGGTTGAACTAGACTGGCAGCCCGGTAAATTTTTTGATGACACTGGTATCTACTTGATTTGTGCCACACACGGGGCCATGTATGAGGCCGACACCGGTACATGTATTGCAGGCCCTTGTCGCGGTCAAGCCCTTAGGGCTTTGATGGCGAAAGAAGAAGGCAACAAAATATGGGTCAAAATGGCCACTACTCCTCCACCTCCCGAGAGAAAATGAACGATAACGCAAATATTCCACCCGAATTTGAACGAAAAATCATTCGCGAGCTCAGCCTAGGCTCTTTGCAAGAGAAGACTAGAAGTCGCCGCTGGGGGATCTTCTTCAAGCTTTGGGCGCTAGGGTTAGCCACCGCCTTGGTGCTGATGTTTACCGGCTTCTTCGATAAAGCCGGGTCGGCCACCCACGGTACTTCTCAACACACCGCCGTGGTCGAGATCTCAGGGGTGATTGACTCCGACGGCGCGGCATCGGCCGAATCGATTAATGGAGCGCTGCAAGCGGCCTTCAAAGATAGCTCTACCGCCGCTGTTCTTTTGAAAATCAATAGCCCCGGAGGAAGTCCGGTGCAGGCTGGCATGATTTACGACGAAATTTTGCGCTTGCGAAAACTTCATCCCAAGAAACCTATCTACGCCGTGATCGAAGAGATTTGTGCCTCCGGTGGCTACTACGTGGCCGCTGCCACCGATAAAATATTTGTCGATAAGGCGAGCTTAGTCGGCTCGATTGGGGTGCTCATGGACGGCTTCGGGTTTACCGGCTTGATGGAAAAACTGGGTGTCGAGCGCAGGCTCTTAACTGCTGGCGAAAACAAGGGTTTTCTTGACCCTTTTTCACCACAAAATGAGACTCAGAGAAAGTTTGTCCAAACCATGCTGGCGGAGATCCATCAACAGTTTATTGATGCTGTGAAAAACGGCCGCGGTCAACGGCTTAAGGAATCGCCAGACATGTTTACTGGTTTGATCTGGAGTGGGGTCAAAAGCATTGAGCTCGGACTCGCCGATGCGCAAGGGACGATGGATTCCGTGGCCCGCGATGTCGTCAAGGTTGAAAATATGGTCGACTTCACCCCTCGTGAAAATATCATCGACCGCTTTTCAAGGCGCATTGGAACGAGCGCAGGCGATACCGTGGTGCGTAGTCTGCGCTCTGGCACGAGCTTGCGTTAGGGGCACTAGGCCAACAAGCTGAATACAGCCATGCTGTCTTTGATGGCGTCGAACTCTTTGGAACGCTCGCCCATTTTCCGGTGCCACTGTGAAATCTTGAGCGTGATCACGCTTTCAGTGGGAAGACCTAGGTCGAGCGCGACACTCAGCCAGGTCTCTGGTTTCAAGACCCGCAAGGCTGCTTGCAGCATGACCGAGTTGCGATAAGGTGTCTCAATAAATAGTTCGGTTTGTGAATTGTGCTTGGAGCTTCGTTCGAGATTAATGATGGCTTTGTCGCGCTCGGCAACGCTACTCGGAAGGTAGCCATTGAAGCGAAACTGCTGACCGCCTAGGCCTCCGGCCATCAATGCCAACAAAATCGAGCTTGGGCCGACCAGTGCTGTGACTGCAATGCCCTTGGCATGAGCATGTCGAGCCAATTGAGCGCCTGGATCCGCGATGCCCGGGCAGCCCGACTCACTGATCATCCCAACATCGAAACCCTGTGCTATCGGGGCTAGCATGCGGTCCCAATCTTGATTCGCCTGGTGCTTGTTGAGTTCAATAATTTTTAGATCTTGAATCGGGCAGGGGGCAACCAGGGATTTCAGAAGTGCCCTGGCGGTTTTTGCGTTCTCGGCAACGAAGTGCCTGAGGCCTTGAATGACTGCCAGGGTTTGTGCGGGGAGCACGGCTAGTGCGGCGCCGTCATCTGCCGCGCCAGGGGCGAGTAAGGGCACGGGGACCATCCACAGTTTTGCCTTGGCGGAGGTGGCAGTGACTTGAAGTGCTTGGGTCATATTGTGGTGGCCTTGACGACGGGTAAATAGGTGAAGCGGAATCGTGGCTGGGTTTTACGGCGCAACTATAAAAGGATTCTCTTTAGAAAGTAAGTCAATGCCGGCCGCTTCGAACAAATCGACCAGCTTAATGAGGGGTAGACCGATCAGTGCGCTGGGGTCCTCGTTTTGAACTTGCGCCAAGAGTGCGCCCCCGAGCCCTTCACTTTTGACCGATCCAGCACAATTCAAGGGTTTTTCGGTACTTACATAGTGAATAATCTGGGCTTTACTTAATCGGCGAAATCGCACGACTACGATGTCCAGGACGGTTTGATCAAAGTGACGGCTATGGTTTTGCAAGCTCAGTGAAGTGTACACACGCATGGTTTTTCCAGAGGCTTGTAAGAGCTGCTCAATCGCCTTGCCCTCTGTGCCCGGTTTTCCGATCGCCTGAACATCGTCCATTGTCGCGACCTGATCCGAGCCAATGACCCAAGCCTGAGGATGCCGCGCCGAAATCGCTCGTGCCTTTTCCCTTCCCAAGCGAGTCGCAAGAGCGGAGGGTGCTTCGCCTGACGCGGGAGATTCGTCAAGTTCGGGACTTATTTGGGAAAACTCCAGGCCGAGGCGCTTTAACAAGCCTGCACGATAACTGGAGCTAGACGCGAGAATAAGCGGGTGAGAATCGGTTGGCATGAGGGGGTAGGCTAGGTTGAGGGGCCGACGATGGCATATACTCATTTTGAGGCATTTGTCGCCGTCTTCAAAAAAGGATTCTGGGTGGGCAGTACAGCGAGAACGCAAATGGTGGTGGATGTGTATGAGGCCGCGCGCACTCAGCAAACCCTGGAGGGTAGCCTAACGCTGACTGAAATGCCGCGCGCGCTCGAGTTACGCGAGGTTCCCAACGACGCGCAGGCTGCGCGCTTAGGCGAAGACGCGAAAATGCCTTCCGTGATCTGGCGTGCGGAATTTTTTAGGGTCGATGCGACAGCTCAGCAGGCTCAAACTTGGTGCAAGCTCCATTTTAAGGCTCGTATGCTTCAGCAGTGTGTGCGTTGCCTGGAGCCGGTCGTGACTCAGGTTGAGGAGGAACGTCAATTTGTCTTTGTCGGCAGTGAGGAGCGGGCCGCTGAATTAGACGAAGATCTGGAGATGGCCGACGTTTTAGTAGGGTCGAAACGCTTCGACTTTGCCGAGCTTATTGAAGATGAGCTAATTTTGGCCCTTCCTCCATTAGCTCAGCACGAAGTTTGCGATCTTCCCGTTGAACTAAAAGACAATGAATCGGTCGAAGAAGCTCCCCGGAAACCCTTTGATGCACTAAAAAACCTCGATTGGACTGGCGGTGGCGGCAAAAAGCATTAGTTTTACGACTTAGTGTCCTTTTTATATCGTTCCTTGAAGGGGTTTTAGCCCTTGTCTGGCATGCACTTAGCGTTGGATGCTACAATTCGAAGTTAACTTTTGATTCCCAGGAAATAAAATGGCCGTTCAACAGAACAAAAAATCGCCATCGAAGCGTGGCATGCACCGTGCCCACGATTTCTTAACTGCACCTAATGTTGCAATCGAGCCCACTACGGGCGAGGTTCACTTGCGTCACCATGTCAGTCCTTCGGGCACCTATCGCGGCAAGAAAATCGGCAAGAGCAAAAACCAAGACTGATTGGTCTGGGCTGATTGGTCTGGGCTGATTGGCTGAGCTGATTGGCTATGCTGATGGGGAGAGGCATATTGGTGAAGGCATATTGGTGGAGACCTATTGGCTTCGCCGTTGTATGTTGTGGCGTAGCTGTGGTCTGGTTGTGAACTGATGGCTCGCATCGCAGTAGATTGCATGGGTGGAGATCATGGGCTTTCGGCAACTTTGCCGGCCTGTGTGAAGTTTCTTCGAGAAGTACCCACTTGTCACCTCATCTTGGTAGGTGACGAAACCCAAATAGCATCAGACTTGAAACGCTTGGGCACCTACGATAGCGCTCGGCTTTCCATCGTCCATGCTACTCAGGTAGTAGGTATGGATGAACCACCTGCGAGCGCATTGCGCTCCAAGAAAAATTCCTCAATGCGTGTGGCTATTGATCAAATCAAGGCCGGCGAGGCTGACGCTTGCGTGAGCGCGGGGAATACCGGGGCCTTGATGGCGATTTCGAGGTTTGTACTCAAAACGCTCGAAGGCATTGATCGCCCGGCGATTGCCTCGCAATTTCCAAATCAGAAAGACGGCACGACAATCATGCTTGATTTGGGCGCGAATGTTGATTCCAGTCCCGAGCACCTTCTTCAATTTGCCTACATGGGGTCCGCTCTGGCGACTTGCCTGGAAGGCAAGGAGCGACCGAGCGTCGGCTTGCTCAATATTGGCGAAGAACTCAATAAAGGCACTGACATTGTCAAGCAAGCTGCGGAGTTGCTACGCGCTAGCGCTAGGGAGGGCGGCCTGAATTTCTACGGAAATGTTGAAGGTAACGACATTTATCGTGGCACGACCGATGTCGTGGTATGCGACGGTTTTGTTGGAAACGTGGTTGTGAAGTCTTCCGAAGGTTTGGCCCAAATGATGGCTTTGCTCATCAAGGCAGAGTTCAGCAAGAATTGGATTAGCAAGCTGGTTGGACTGGTGGCTTATCCGGTTTTGACAAAATTTAAGCTGCGTGTCGATCATCGTCGCTACAATGGCGCAAGTCTGATTGGGCTGCGTGGGGTGGTGGTCAAAAGCCATGGCTCGGCTGACGCGTTTAGTTTTGGTTTTGCATTGAAACGCGCCTACGATGCTGCCCAGAATAAATTGGTCGACAAAATAGCGGCCGGCATATCAACCATAAGCCTGGCTCACTTAGCTGAATTGGCCCAGGCGAATGCGCTTGAAAGCAACTCGAATGATACGGACGTCAAACCCAAAACGGATGCCAAACTAATTTCTGTATGAAGTACTCCAGAATTATTGCCTCGGGCTCGGCGCTACCTGGCGAACCCGTGTCCAACCAAATGCTGAGCGAACGTTTGGCGTTACGTGGTGTGGAAACATCCGACCAGTGGATTGTCGAACGCACGGGTATCCGTCAGCGGTATCTCGCCTCGGAGAGCGATACCAGCAGTAGCCTCGGAGCTCATGCCGCACGACAAGCACTGAAAATGGCCGGAGTCAGTGCCGATTCGGTCGATTTAATTGTGGTGGCAACCTCTACACCTGACAGCATTTTTCCGAGTACGGCTTGTTATGTTCAGCGTGAGCTCGGGAATTTTGGTGGTGCCGCGTTTGACGTTCAAGCCGTTTGCGCCGGATTTATTTATGGCGTCGCGACGGCCGACGCAATGATTCGGACTGGTTTGGCGAAGCGCGCCCTCGTGATCGGTGCTGAAGTATTTTCGCGAATTTTGGACTGGAACGATCGCGGTACTTGCGTTTTGTTTGGCGATGGTGCTGGAGCCCTCTTGCTGGAAGCTTCCGATGCGCCGGGTATTCATGCCTGTCGGCTCCATGCCGACGCCCGCCACGAGCCTGTGCTTCGTACCGCTGGCCAGGTGCGAAATGGCGTGGTCACTGGCCATCCTTTCCTGACTATGGACGGTCAGGCGGTTTTCAAGCTCGCCGTGACGGTGCTCGATCAGGTCGGACGCGAAGTTGTCGCTGCCGCAAATATGGAATTAGACCAAATCGATTGGTTGATACCTCATCAAGCCAATATCCGAATTTTGCAGTCGACGGCGAAGCGGCTAGGCTTAGGTGTGGAAAAAGCGATTGTCACGGTTGATCGACATGCGAATACCTCAGCCGCCTCCGTTCCGCTGGCTTTCGACGATGCCTTTCGGGCCGGAAAATTAAAGCTTGGCCAAAATGTGCTGCTAGAGGGCGTTGGTGGTGGTTTCACTTGGGGAGCAGCACTGGCGACTCTCTAGTCCGTGCGCTCAGTGTCGTTTACCGAAAATTTTTCTCGCCTCGAACAAAGTTTTGATTCATGAAGATTGCTTTTGTATTCCCGGGTCAAGGTGCTCAAAGCGTAGGCATGTTGGATGCCTGGGGTTCACTCTCGGTCGTAACGGCATTAATTGCTCACGCCGATCAGGCGCTTGCGCAGAGCCCAGGATTTTCCGGACCTGCATTGAGTGAAATCATTTCGAAGGGTCCGGCTGAAATACTCGGATTAACCGTTAATACCCAGCCGGCCATGCTGCTGGCTGCGATCGCGGCACTCACCGCTTGGCAGAGTGCAGGCGGACCTGCTGGCGCATTAGTGGCTGGCCATAGCTTAGGGGAATACAGTGCATTGGTCGCAGCGGGCAGCCTGACCTTAGCCGAGGCCTTGCCACTGGTCAGACTCAGGGCTCAAGCCATGCAAGAGGCAGTTCCCATTGGGACAGGAAGCATGGCGGCGATTCTTGGCTTGAGTGACGAGGCCGTGCAGAAGGTTTGTCTGGCCTCTGGCCTAGGGGAAGTCGTTGAAGCGGTCAATTTCAATGCCCCGGCACAGGTCGTGATCGCGGGTCATACGGCGGCGGTAACGAGGGCATGTGAGGGTGCAAAAGCGGCTGGTGCCAAGCGCGCTTTGCCGCTGGCTGTCTCAGCCCCATTTCATTCCAGTCTTTTAAAACCTGCGGGTGATCGCTTGCGAATTGCTCTAGATGCGCTTCCTTTACGTTCACCCAAAATTCCACTCGTGAACAACGTTGATGTCGCGATCACCGCGGAGCCTTCCGAAATTAAAGACGCGCTTGTTCGCCAAGCCTACTCGCCCGTACGTTGGGTCGAAGTGGTTCAAAAAATGAAAGCAGAGGGCGTCGATACGTTAATCGAATTCGGGCCAGGAAAAGTATTAACCGCCCTGGTCGGGCGCATTGAAAAAGAGATCAAGACTTACTCTGTATTCGATCCGACAAGCCTACAAACGACTTTAGAAGCGATTCGCGCAACATGACCGAAGCTTCCGTTTCGCAATCTCATTTAAGCCTTAGCGGCCAAGTAGCGCTGGTGACTGGTGCCAGTCGCGGCATCGGGCAAGCGATCGCGCTTTCTCTTGCTCGGGCAGGTGCCACGGTGATAGGGACGGCGACCACAGAAGAGGGTGCGGCCAAGATCACTGAGTATTTGCTGTCAGCAGGGCACCTTGGCCGCGGAGCATGCCTCAACGTGACCGATGCTAAAGGTTGCGAAGCCTTGGTCGATTCGATCAGTAAGGCCGAAGGATCGGTAGCTATCCTCGTCAATAATGCGGGCATCACTCGCGATAATCTTGCGATGCGCATGAAAGATGAAGATTGGTCGGCCGTCATCGATACCAACCTCAGTGCAGTGTTTCGAATGAGCCGTTTGGTCATGCGCGGCATGATGAAGGCACGAACTGGACGCATCATTAACATCACTTCCGTGGTCGGATCCATGGGTAACGCTGGGCAAGCAAACTACGCGGCTTCGAAGGCGGGGGTAGCAGGAATGACAAGAGCCTTGGCGCGCGAGCTAGGTAGTCGCAACATTACGGTCAACTGCATCGCCCCAGGGTTTATCGATACTGACATGACGCGGACCTTGAGTCCCGAGCAGATCGCCGGACTTACGCAACAAATTCCGCTAGGCCGTTTGGGTGAGCCAAAAGACATCGCCGAAACGGTCAGCTTTCTCGCTTCGGCCTCGGCCGGTTATATTACAGGGGTGACCCTCCATGTGAACGGCGGGATGTATATGGACTAACGCCTCATTTTTAGGGGGTGGAAGTTGAATTGGGTGGCGCGACTGTTACAATCGCGCCGCATTTAGAGTCAAAGCACTATCTGCTGCGACGCAAAAATAAGTTCTACAGGAGTGAATGGAATGGAAAATATCGAACAGCGCGTTAAGAAAATCGTGGCGGAACAGCTCGGTGTCAATGAAGCTGAAGTCAAGATTGAGTCGTCCTTTGTGGATGATCTTGGCGCTGATTCTCTCGATACTGTCGAGTTAGTCATGGCCCTAGAAGAAGAATTCGAAACCGAAATTCCGGATGAAGAAGCCGAGAAGATCACCACGGTGAAAGAAGCGATCGATTTCATTAACAAGAATAAAAAACCTGCCTAGTCACTGTTAAAGCATTAGGAATTTCTCGACAAGCTTATGGGTAAAAAAAGAGTTGTGGTGACTGGCCTTGGGGCCATCTCGCCGTTAGGTCTCGACACAGACAGCACCTGGCAAGCGGCGCTTGCCGGGCAATCGGGCATTGACCGGATCACTCGATTTGACGCCTCTGCGTTCACTACCCAAATTGCCGGCGAAGTGAAAGGCTTCAATGTCGAGGATTACATGACTTCGAAAGAAGCTCGCCACTTCGACACCTTCATTCACTACGGCATCGCGGCCGGCGTGCAGGCCCTGCGAGACTCTGGGCTGGAAATCACAGATTCGAATCGAGAGCGCGTCGGTGTGATGATCGGTTCGGGCATTGGTGGCTTGCCCTACATCGAAGAAACTCATGTGGAATACACGGCCAAGGGGCCACGGCGAATCTCTCCGTTTTTTATACCGGGTTCGATCATCAATATGATCTCGGGCCAATTGTCGATCATGCTCGGCGCTCAGGGGCCTAATCTGGCGGTCGTTACGGCTTGTACGACGGGCCTGCATAGTATTGGCCTCGGTGCGAGAATAATTCAATACGGCGATGCCGATGTGATGATCGCGGGAGGATCGGAAGCGACCATTTCTCGCTTGGGTCTGGGTGGCTTCTGCGCTGCGCGGGCCATGTCGACGCGTAATGATGATCCCAAAACGGCCAGTCGTCCTTGGGATAAAGACCGAGACGGCTTCGTGCTTGGAGAAGGCGCGGGCGTTTTGCTTTTAGAAGAATACGAACATGCTAAAGCCCGAGGCGCACGTATTTACGCCGAACTATCCGGCTTTGGGATGAGTGGTGATGCTCATCACATTACGGCACCGGATATGGCTGGCCCGACCCGGTGCATGTTGTCAGCCTTGAAAGATGCGCAACTTTCTGGCGATAAAATCGGCTACTTGAATGCCCATGGCACGTCTACGCCTCTGGGTGACTTGAACGAGACCAATGCAGTTAAGGCCGCTTTCGGTAGCCACGCCAAAAACTTGGTCATGAATTCCACAAAATCAATGACGGGGCATTTGCTGGGTGGCGCAGGGGGCTTGGAATCCGTGTTCACGGTCCTGGCGCTCTATCATCAAAAATCACCACCTACGATGAACATCTTTAATCAAGACCCTCAGTGTGATCTTGATTATTGCGCAAATGTAGCTCGAGATTTGAAGCTTGATGCCGTTATGAAAAACTCATTTGGATTTGGCGGTACCAACGGTACTTTGGTGTTCCAAAGAGTTTAGCCATAAGGCCTGACCCGCATGCAGCCCCGTCAGGTTTTGAATGAAATCCCCTACGATAAATTACGACCGTCGGATCGCTATGGCCGTCGGACCGCAGTCGTCTTTGGTATGGCCGCGCTAACGGTCTTGCTCGGGCACGTCTTCTTCCCTGGCTGGTCAGTCACCCAACAAGCCCTCACGGTATTGGTAGTCTCTGGGTTCTGCTTTGGATTTATAGGTTGGCTTGTATCCATCCCACGGGCGCTTGAAACCGCAAGAAGTCGTCCCCAACTAAGTCGCACAGTTGAAAAAGAACCGAAACGCCCCGATCATCATTCAAAATTACTCGCTTGGACACGTTGTGGCGATGTAGTTGAACTTATATTTGACAGTGGTTCATGGATGTTAGTCAGAGGCGATGTAAACGACCGACAATGGAGAGACGTTCAGCGTCTGTTAGTCTGGTGCAAACGGGTTCCCTCGCGCGCTGTACTTTGACCCAAAGGAATAAAATGATTCGACGACTTCTCACCTCATCCCTGCTAGCGACCAGCCTCGCGATGAGTTCCACCGTGTTTGGTACCTTGGGATTACTGAATCCAAGTCTTTCTTATGCCCAGGGGCGCAACCTGCCGGATTTCGCGGATCTTGTCGAAAAGGTCGGACCGGCCGTGGTCAATATTCGGACCACTCAAAAAGTGAAGACCGAGGCGAAAGCGCCTCCTGCCCCAGGCCGTAGCGTCCCCAAGCCCCCTGAAGGCATGGATGAGAACGACCCATTCTTTGAGTTTTTTAAGCGCTTCTTCCCTCCCGGCCAGGGCCCACAGGGTCCCCAAGGCCCGCGCGGCAGTCCTGGTGACGAGATGCCACGTGGGGTGGGTTCTGGCTTTTTCATCTCGGCTGATGGTTTTCTTTTAACCAACCATCATGTGGTCGATGGTGCTGACGAAATTTACGTCACCCTGACCGATAAACGTGAGTTCAAAGGCAAGTTAATCGGGTCTGACAAGCGCACGGATGTCGCCTTGGTAAAGATCGAAGCGACCGGCTTGCCCCGTCTCAACGTTGGTGACTCAACCAAAATTCGGGTTGGCGAATGGGTGCTGGCCATTGGCTCACCTTTCGGCCTCGAAAACACCGTCACTGCGGGTATCGTTTCTGCCAAGGGACGGGATACCGGCGACTTCTTGCCGTTTATTCAAACTGACGTTGCCGTCAATCCTGGCAATTCTGGCGGACCTTTGATCAACATGTCTGGCGAAGTGGTCGGCATCAACTCTCAAATCTATAGCCGTACCGGAAGCTTCGCCGGCATTTCGTTTGCCATTCCCATCGACGAAGCGACTCGTGTTGCAGACTCTCTCAAGAGTACCGGTCGTGTGGTGCGCGGGCGTATCGGGGTGGGTATTACCGACGTGACCAAGGAAGTCGCTGAGCCGCTAGGTTTGCCTAAAGCCTCTGGCGCCTTGGTTCGAAATGTTGAAACCGGAGGTCCTGCGGACAAAGCGGGAGTCGAAGCAGGTGACATCATTACGCGCTTTGACGGCAAATCTTTCGACAAATCTAACGAATTGCCTCGCATCGTAGGGGCGATCAAACCGGGTTCCAAGGTTAATCTCTCAGTGTGGCGAAAAGGCGCAACGAAGGAATTGACGGTCACCGTAGCGGAAATTGAGCCAGACAAACTAGCCGCGGCCCCAAGCAAGCCTGCCACTCCAACCGGGCCTACCCCCCCAGTAGCGACCGCTGCGAACTCCTTGGGACTGGCGGTAATCGATCTTTCGGACGAGCGCCGCACGCAGTTGAAGGTTAAAAACGGCGTGGTGGTAGAAACCGTCGATGGTCCAGGCGCGCGTTCTGGAATTCGCCCGGGCGATGTGTTGTTGGCGCTTAACAATCAAGACATCACCAGCGCCAAGCAATTCGCCGAAATGGCTGCAAAGCTTGATAAAACGCGATCTTCCGCTCTTTTGGTCCGACGCGGAGATGGCGCTCAATTCGTGCCGATTCGCCCTGTGGTTTTGAAATAATCGACGCTTCAACCGGCTTCGCCCCAGGGCCTAGCCGGTCAGACCAAAGCAATGAAGTAGAATGGCGGGTTTTGGAGCCAATAAGAATAAGAGCTCCAGAGGCCCCTCATCTCGATGCAACGCACCCGAAATTTCTCGATTATTGCCCATATTGACCATGGCAAGTCAACCCTCGCCGATCGCTTGATTCAGCGCTGCGGTGGTCTTTCCGACCGTGAAATGGAAGCGCAGGTTCTCGATTCCATGGATTTGGAAAAGGAGCGGGGCATCACCATTAAGGCGCAAACGGCTGCGCTTAAGTACAAGGCGCTCGATGGAGAGACCTACGACCTCAATTTGATCGACACTCCTGGTCATGTGGATTTTTCGTACGAAGTGAGTCGATCGCTTTCCGCTTGCGAAGGCGCGCTCCTGGTGGTCGATGCCACTCAAGGTGTCGAAGCTCAAACGGTAGCCAATTGCTACACGGCCCTAGACTTGGGCGTCGAAGTGTTGCCGGTCCTAAACAAAATGGACTTGCCTTCCGCCGACCCAGATGGTGCCGCTCAAGAAATTGAAGATGTCATCGGAATTGACGCGACCGATGCGATCCGAGCGAGCGCAAAAACAGGCCTGGGTATCGATGAAATTTTGGAACTGGTGGTCGCCAAGGTGCCCCCTCCAAAAGGCGATGAAACTAAACCATTGCAAGCCCTGATTATCGATTCGTGGTTCGATAACTATGTTGGCGTAGTCATGTTGGTACGAGTCTTTAATGGCCGAATTAAGCCTAAAGATAAGTTGCTCTTGATGGCAACCGACTCCGCCCACCTTTGCGAACATGTGGGTGTGTTCACCCCAAAATCTGAGCCCCGCCCCATGCTCAAGGCGGGTGACGTCGGGTTTGTGATTGCGGGCATCAAGGAGTTGAAAGCCGCTAAAGTGGGCGACACAATTACCCTGGTGAATCCGGCTGCAACCGAAGCTCTGGCGGGTTTTCGGGAAATCAAACCATCAGTGTTTGCGGGGCTCTATCCGGTTGAATCTAACCAGTACGAAGCGATGCGTGATGCTCTCGAGAAGCTTCAGCTTAACGATGCGTCGCTCCAGTACGAGCCAGAGGTTTCCCAGGCGCTTGGTTTCGGTTTTCGCTGCGGATTTCTCGGCTTGTTGCATATGGATATTGTGCAAGAGCGGCTAGAGCGTGAATTTGACATGGACCTCATCACGACGGCCCCTACCGTGGTGTATGAGGTTCTAATGCGTGATGGCACCTTGATACAGGTTGAGAACCCTTCAAAGATGCCCGACCCGGCAAAGATCGAAGAAATTCGAGAGCCGATTGTTAGCGTCACTGTTTTTACGCCGCAAGAATATGTCGGCTCGGTGATTACGCTTTGTACTGGAAAGCGCGGCGTGCAAACCAATCTTGCCTATCACGGCCGTCAGGTGCATCTCACCTATGACTTGCCGATGAACGAAATCGTGCTCGATTTCTTCGATAAGTTGAAATCTGTGTCGCGCGGCTACGCCTCTATGGATTACGAGTTTAGGGAGTATCGAGCCTCCGATGTCGTCAAGTTGGATATCTTGGTGAATGCGGAAAAGGTGGATGCGTTAAGTTTGATCGTGCATCGCACTATTGCGCTCAAGCGCGGCCGCGATGTGGCCGCCAAAATGCGCGAGCTAATTCCTCGTCAAATGTATGACGTGGCGATTCAAGCAGCCATCGGCTCCAATATTATTTCCCGTGAAAACATCAAGGCGATGCGCAAAAACGTGCTCGCTAAATGTTACGGTGGCGATATTTCTCGTAAAAAGAAATTGTTAGAAAAACAAAAAGCCGGTAAGAAACGCATGAAACAAGTGGGGTCGGTAGAAATTCCCCAAGAAGCGTTCTTGGCGGTTCTGCAAGTGGACGATAAATGAACTTTCCCCTTATCCTGACCCTGTTGCTTTTTGTCTCCTTTGTGGCCTGGCTGCTCGAGAAGTTTCTGTTCGGCCCCAAGCGTAAAGCACGTGGAGATCAGCATCAACCCTGGTGGATCGAATACACGGCGGGACTGTTTCCGGTCATTTTTGTAGTCTTCTTTCTGCGCTCTTTCATCGCTGAGCCATTCAAAATCCCTTCGGGATCAATGTTACCCACTCTCCTGATTGGGGATCTCATTCTTGTCAATAAGTTTAGTTATGGCATTCGATTACCTGTAATTCATAGCAAAATTGTTGGAACTGGGGCTCCAAAGCGGGGCGATGTGGCCGTTTTTAGGTATCCGCCCGACCCAAACGTCGATTACATCAAGCGAGTGGTGGGCCTTCCCGGCGACACCATCCAGTTTCAAGATCAAAAACTGACGGTCAATGGGCAAAAGATTGAACTCGCCGTGGCAGGTGAATTTTACGATCCAGATCGATTGAATTACTCCCCCCAATATTCAGAAAAACTAGGAGAAGTCGAGCATAAGGTATTGACAGAATTGGGAAAATCGTCTTCCATCTCATCTCAGGGTAAGTTTCCTTACTGGGAGAATTGTCAGTACGACCGGAATGGAGTGACGTGTAAAGTGCCGGAAGGTCATTACTTCATGATGGGCGATAACCGAGACAATAGTTTAGATAGTCGCTATTGGGGTTTCGTGCCTGAAGGAAATTTGGTCGGGCGTGCGTTTTTTGTGTGGATGAACTTTAGTAACTTTAAGCGAATTGGATCGTTTCATTAATGGTTAAAGCCAGCTCTATCCCCTTTCTAGCCGTCTCACGCCGCAAGCAACTTGGACTCGGCTTTTTTGGCTTGATCTTTTTTGTCGTCATTTTCGGTGGTCTTGGCCTCATTGGCCTGAAATCTTTTCCAATCTACGCCGAATATCTCAAAATTGATCGTGTTGTCAAAAAGATCGCTGGCGATTCGCCAAAGACTGTGGCCGAGGCTGCCAATAGTTTCGAGCGCTATTCCGCGATTGAGGACATTACCTCCATCCGAGGCACCGATTTAATGGTGGACAGCAAATCGGGTAAATCCGTCGTCAGTTATCGCTACTCCAAAAAGATCCCTCTAATTCCGCCACTTTCCCTCGTTTTCGATTTCGAGGGGAGTAGCCAGTAACATCCTATGAATGCCTCATCGCTTGAGCAGAGTCTAGGTTACACGTTTAAAGACGCTGGATTGTTGCGCCAAGCATTGACCCATCGTAGCTTCGGGTCAACCCACAACGAACGTTTAGAGTTCCTCGGCGATGCGGTACTAAGCTGCGTCATGGCGTCCCTGTTGGTTGAACGTTATCCTGAAATGGATGAGGGAGATCTCTCGCGTTTGCGCTCGAACTTGGTAAAACAGCAAACACTTTATGAAATCGCTCAGCGCGTGCAGCTCAGCCCTTGTCTCCTACTGGGCGACGGTGAGTTGAAAAGTGGTGGTTCTAAACGCCCGTCGATTTTGAGCGATTGTCTTGAAGCACTTCTCGGCGCAGTTTATTCGGAAGGCGGTTTCGAAGCCGCACAGGCTACGGTCAGGAAGCTCTACCAACCGGTCTTGGATCATGTCAACCCAAACACTCTAGGCAAAGACGCCAAAACCCTTCTACAAGAGTTTTTGCAGGGCCTTAAGTTGCCCTTGCCCGCTTACTCGGTTGTGGCAACACACGGTGCGGCACATAGCCAAGAGTTTGAGGTCCAGTGCTCTATTCCAAAACTCGAAATACATGTGCTCGGTAGTGGCGCGACACGTCGTGCGGCCGAGCAAAATGCCGCCAAAGCGGCTTTTCAGTTGGCACAAAATGCCGCTTCTGTTCTAAAGTCGAAATCGAGCCGGGCAAGCAAGGCAAAGATGGCCGCGAAAAAGAGCGCAAAGGCGGTTTCGCCCGAGCTTGACCTGTTGGTCGAAAGTGAGGTACCTACGGGCTCCGTCGTGTCCTCAGTTGTACCCATAGGCGGGGCTGATTTGGGTAGCTCTGATTTATTGAGCGCCGCCTAACCGTACTGAAAACGTGTAGACGTTTACAGCGTTTTATCTTAAGCTGAGCAAAGCGTGTTGCTCGGAAAATTTAGGTTTACTTTGCCAGATACTTCCGTTCCTATCGAAGACTTTCATTGTGGCTATGTCGCGATTGTCGGTCGACCTAATGTCGGCAAATCAACGCTTTTGAATAGCCTCGTGGGTCAAAGCCTGTCCATCACATCGAGCAAATCGCAAACCACGCGCCATCGCATCTTGGGCATTCGCACCCAAACCAAGCAGCAAGGCGTTGCCGGACAATTGATTTTTATTGATAGCCCAGGATTCCAGACGAAGTCGAATCTTGCGCTCAACAAGGTGCTGAACAAAACGTCCTTACAAGTTGCAATGGAGGCCAGCTTAGTGGTGATGGTCAGCGATGCTGGCTCTGGCTGGACCCGTGCAGATCAACAATTGTTGGACTACATTCCGAGCACTCAGCGAATATTTCTTGCGCTCAATAAAGTGGATCGAATTCAAGACAAGGCCGATGTTTTTGCGCAACTTCAAAAACTAGGTGAACTCAAGCGTTTTGAAGAGATCGTTCCCATTAGTGCGTTAAAGGGCAAACAGGTCGAGTTGCTAGCCAACCTTTGCGCGAAAAATTTACCCATTGCACCCGCCATCTTTGGTGACGACGAGGTGACCGATCGATCTGAGCGTTTTCTGGCCGCGGAGCTGATTCGCGAACGACTCTTCCGTCTCTTAGGCGATGAACTGCCTTACGAAACGACGGTGGTCATCGAGCAGTTCACCGAGGAAGATTCGGCCGGCAAGGTGGGTGGCTTCAAGCGCATCGCCGCCACGATCTTCGTAAATCGCGACTCGCAAAAGCCGATTGTTTTGGGGCGGGGCGGCGAGGTTTTGAAGCGTATTGCCTCCGAGGCGCGTCAGTCGATGGAAACGCTTTTCGATGCAAAGGTATTTCTCGAAGTCTTTGTCAAAGTGAAAAGTGGCTGGGCGGACACTGAGCAATCTCTTAAGGCCTATGGCTACGAATAAGGATTCCAGCGCCGAAAGCCTTCCCACTGCCAGCCCGAAGCCCCGACGCAGGGCTTCTCGCGCCGCCGTCAGCATTGAGCAGATGGCCTTCGTACTGCATAGCGTGCCCTACCGCGAAACAAGTCTCGTGGTGGAGTTGTTCGGTGAAAAAACCGGTCGCTTCGCAGCGGTTGCTAAAGGTGCCAAAAGACCCAATTCCGGTCTGCGCGCGATTACGCAAATGTTTCAACCCATTTTGATTCGTACCAGTGGTCAGTTGGAGTTACATAACCTAACTCAGGCCGATTGGACCGGGGGCATTTTATTGCCGCAAGCTCAGGCTTTAATCAGTGCCTTTTATTTGAACGAACTCCTGCTTCGGCTTTTACATCGCCATGATCCGCAGGAACATCTTTTTGAGGCCTACTACCTTGCCTTGGAGGCGCTAGGCGCCAGCGAGTCTAACGAATCCATCGAAGTCGGTTTGCGACAATTTGAATGGACTTTGCTGCAAGAAAGTGGCTATGCCCCAGATTTAAGCCAGGACGCGCGCGGCCAAGCGATTCAAGCGGATCGGCAGTATCGCTGGGAGTCGGGGCAAGGGTTTGTCCGGCTTCGAGGGGATATTCAAGCCGTGCAGGGTGGTGCGCCTCGGCCTACCCAACAGGGGCATTTACAAGTTTCCGGTCAATCGCTTCTGGATTTGGCACAATCGCAATTTGAGTCTGAGCGAAGTCGCTCGGAATTAAAGCAAATGATGCGCCAATTGATCGCTGAGCAACTCGGTGGCAAGCCTCTCAAAACTCGCCAAATCTTTCGTCACCTCCAAGACTTTGTAGCAGAATCATGATTGAACTCGGTGTCAATATAGACCATGTCGCAACCGTGCGCCAGGCGCGCCTTACCTATGAACCAGATCCGGTTTGGGCGGCTGTAGAGGCACACCTAGGGGGGGCAGATGGCATCACGGTTCACTTGCGTGAGGATCGTCGTCATATCCAAGATGAAGATGTTCGTCGGCTACGAGAACTCACTCATATCAAACTTAATTTGGAGATGGCTGCAACCAATGAGATGGTCGTCATTGCCTTGAAGCTTAAGCCTGAAATGGCGATGCTTGTCCCGGAGGGGCGTCACGAGATTACTACTGAAGGTGGGCTCGATGTGATTGCCAATGCCAAGACCGTTGGAAAAGCCATCAAGAAGCTTCGAGATCACGGTGTGATGACTAGCGTTTTTATCGATGCAGACCTCGCGCAGGTGGAGGCGGCGGCGAAACTTGGCGTTCAAGTATGTGAAATTCATACCGGCCCTTATGCCCATGCGTTTCATGCCAAGGGCAGGGATGCTGAAAGCAAAGCAGTTCAAACTGAGTTGTCCAAGATTGCGCGAGCGGGCGAGGCAGTTCGCTCTGCAGGTATGCGCTTTAATGCCGGTCATGCTCTGAACTATTTTAATGTTCAACCAGTGGCGGCCTTGCCAGGTATTCGTGAGCTTCACATTGGCCACGCGATTGTGTCGCGCTCGGTTTTTGTGGGTATTCGAGAGGCCGTTCGTGAAATGAAGCGTTTGATGCGCGAGGCGCAGACAATCGCTTAGTGGCGTTTAGGCACCTTTGGGGCGTTTAAGGGGCGCTGCGTCTTCTACACGGGTGATCCAATGATCTATGGCATAGGTACCGATATTGTTTTGATTCAACGTATCCATGATCTTTTGGAGCGTTGGGGCGATAAGTTTGCCCGGCGCGTGCTCGGTCCGGATGAACTCCTTGAATTCACACGGCGACGCGCAAAAGCACAACATGGGCCGGGCTACGCGACACGCTACCTTGCGAAGCGATTTGCGGCCAAGGAAGCTTTTTCAAAAGCGCTCGGATTGGGGCTGCGCGGGCCGATGACTTTGCAATCCCTGCAGGTTCTAAACGACAAGAAAGGCAAGCCGGTGGCCTATCCTCGAAAAGAGCTTTTACCCTATTGCGAACAACTCGGATTAAGTTGGCATGTATCCTTATCGGATGAGGTGGATAGTGCTCTGGCCTTTGTGGTGATAGAAACGACCCAAGCCATCACTCGTCACGAACCTTGAGGTAACCGCTGCAAGTCTCCTAAAAGTTACGAATAAACAATTTCAACAAAAAAATCGAAGTGTGAGTTATCCATGAAAAATATCAAATTAGGTCCAGTTGTTGTCGATGTCGCGGGCTTGGCATTGACTGCGGACGATCGTGCTCGTCTATCTCACCCTATGGTTGGCGGCGTGATTTTGTTTGCGCGAAATTTTGAGAGTCGTCAACAGGTGACGGAATTGTGCAGTGACATTCGCGCGCTGCGCTCGCCCAGACTTCTTGTTTGTGTGGACCACGAGGGCGGTCGGGTGCAACGTTTTAAGGAAGGCTTCACACGAATTCCACCCATGATTGAGTTAGGTCAATGGTGGGAGAAGGATGTGTTAGGTGCGTGTAAGCAAGCCACCCATCTCGGCGAAATCATCGGACGTGAGCTCAAAGAGGTTGGGGTCGACCTAAGTTTTACACCGGTATTAGACCTGGATTATGGTCAGTCCTCAGTGATTGGTGACCGAGCGCTGCACGCTGATCCCAGGGTGGTCACGATGTTGGCCCGGAGCTTGTCGCACGGTCTCCTGCTTTCCGGCATGGGTAATTGCGGCAAACATTTTCCTGGCCATGGCTATGCCAAAGCCGATTCGCATCATGAGATTCCCACCGACGAGCGTAGCAAGAAAATCATTCTCGAAAAAGATGCTGCGCCGTACGGCTGGATGGGCGAGACCCTGCTTTCGATCATGCCTGCCCATGTTATTTACCCCGAGGTTGACTCTCAACCCGCTGGGTTCTCGGAGGTGTGGTTGAAGAAGATTCTACGTAAGCAGCTCGGATTTGATGGTCTAATCTTTTCCGACGATCTGACCATGGAGGCGGCTTCCGTTGCCGGCAATATGCAGCAAAGGGCGCAGGCCGCGTTCAGAGCGGGTTGCGATATGGTCCTGGTATGTAATCAGCCGAGCAGCGCAGATGCGATTCTGAGCGATTTAAGTTGGAAGCGCAGTGCCGCGTTTGATCGTCGTCTAAGTCGACTACTTCGTTGATTGTCAAATTTGCTCATTGACCCGCATGATCGCTAAAGAGCATTCTCAGCACCCCACGTAATGTCTAATTCGCAAGTTCGCGACCCGACGCCTCCTCTGGAGCCAACCCTACCGCTTGAGTCGACGCGGGCGTTTGAGCCACCGCTTCCACACGAGCCAATGCTTCTGCATGAGCCAATGCTTCCACACGAGCCAAGCGCCGTCGCGGCAACGGCCGAGGGAAAGCTGCTTGCAGATGCACTTGTCGTAGCCTTTGACGCGAGGAGCTTTCTTGCCAAGCTACCGACGCGTCCGGGCGTATATAGGATGATCGGTGAGGCCGAGGCCTTACTTTATGTAGGCAAGGCTAAGGATCTTAAAAAGCGGGTATCGTCATATTTCCAGAAGACAGTATCAAGCCCGCGTATTGCCCACATGGTCGAGCGAATTGTGCGCATCGACACCACGGTCACAGCCTCTGAGGCAGAGGCCCTACTCCTCGAAAACAATCTCATCAAGGCGGGCAATCCTCGCTACAACATTGTTTTTCGAGATGACAAGTCGTATCCGCTCTTGAAATTCAGCGCTCATGCATTTCCGCGCATTGCCTACTACCGCGGCATTATTGATAAGAAGAGTCAGTTCTTTGGCCCTTTCCCAAGTGCTTGGGCGGTGAAGGAAAGCATTCAGGTCTTGCAAAAGGTTTTCCGACTACGCACCTGCGAAGATTCCATTTATAGCAATCGATCGCGGCCTTGTTTATTGCATCAGATTGAGCGTTGCAGTGCGCCTTGCGTTGGGAAAATCTCAGAGCAAGACTATCGCGCGGACACCGATTCAGCGTTAACGTTCCTGCGGGGTGGTCAGGACGAGGTGCTGAAGAATCTTGAGGTCAAGATGCTCGCCGCGGCTGAGGACTTGCGCTTTGAAGACGCCGCCGTCGTTCGTAATCGCATGACGTCTTTACGACGTGTGCAGCAGGGCCAAAGCATGGAAACCTTAGGCGACACCGATGCCGACATTATTGCCGTGGTGGTGCAGGGCGGTCGAATTTGCGTCAATCTTGCTATGGTGCGAGGCGGAAGACACCTGGGCGACAAACCCTATTTTCCAATACACGGTTCGCTGTTCACAGACGATTCAGAATCTCAGGCCGAAATTGTTGAAGCGTTCTTGATTCAGCATTACCTCGATAATCTCGTGCCGAGTATTTTGATTGGCAACGCCAAATTAGCGTCAGAGGCGATCATCGAGCATCTCCAGGTACAGGCAGGGAAGTCCGTGCAATGGATTTTTCAGCCGCAATCAGTACGTCGCCGATGGCTAGAAATGGCCGAGCAAAATGCTCGTATCGCACTCACACGACTGCTCTCCGAAGAGGGGTCTCAAAAGGCTCGCACGCGCTCCTTAGTGCGTACGCTCGGGCTGGACGATACGGGTGATTTGAGTCAGTTGCATATCGAATGCTTCGATATCAGTCATACCTCTGGCGAAGCAACTCAAGCCTCCTGCGTGGTTTTTAGAGACCACGCGATGCAAGCAAAGTTCTATCGACGCTTTAACATTGAGGGCATTATTGGAGGCGACGATTACGCGGCGATGAAGCAAGTGCTGATGCGTCGCTATCAAAAATTGTCGCTGAAGGAAGTGCCCGATGGCGATGTTCCACCCGACGATGCAGCGCTTGATCAGGAAGCTGTCGTCAATAAGCCGAGTAAGGTCGGTGAGGCGATGGGCATGCCCGATATTGTCCTGGTCGATGGAGGGAAGGGCCAAGTAGAGATGGCCAGGCAGGTTTTTGAAACCCTCGGCCTGGACATCAGTCGCCTGGTGGGTGTCGCGAAAGGCGAGGGCAGGAGGGTAGGCCTGGAAACACTGATCTTTGCCGATGGTCGACCTGAACTGGAGCTCGGAAAGGAATCGGCGGCTTTGATGTTAATTGCTCAAATTCGAGACGAAGCCCATCGTTTCGCGATCACAGGGATGCGTGCCAAAAGAGCCAAGACTCGTATTACCTCCAAGTTGGATGAGATTGACGGTATTGGACCGAAGAGAAAACAGCGACTATTGGCGCGTTTTGGCGGCATCCGTGGCATCATCGCGGCTTCGGCAGAAGACTTGGCCACGGTTGAAGGTGTCTCTCATACACTTGCGGAAGAAATCTACCGTAGGTTGCATTGAGTGCGCTAGGCCCCCAATGCTTGGTTTTGGCTTTGATTCAATTTTCTTTTTTCGTATTTCTTCGAATATTGCCAACTTGCTGCCTTGAATGAAAAATAATCTACCCAACTGGTTGACCCTTGGTCGCATGTTAGCAATACCGCTACTGGTTGCGATATTTTTCATGCCGATTTCATTCAAGGCTCAAAATCTTCTAGCGATGGGGTTGTTTATCGCGGCGGGTGTAACCGATTGGGTCGATGGCTATTTGGCGAGAAAATGGGGCCAAACCACGCCCTTCGGCGCTTTTCTAGATCCCGTAGCCGACAAACTTTTGGTGTGTACAGCCTTGATTTTATTGGTCCAGCTTGGCCGCATTGACGTGGTTATTGCGAGTATTATTGTCGGACGGGAAATCACCGTGTCCGCTTTGCGTGAGTGGATGGCGCAGTTGGGCCAATCCTCAAACGTCGCGGTCAACACTCTGGGCAAGTTTAAAACTGCGGCCCAGCTTTGCTCGATTCCGATGCTACTTTTCTTTGATCAATTATGGCTCATTGACTTCAGAGTGCTCGGTTATTGGTTGCTGGTCATTGCGGCCATTTTGACCGTCTGGTCGATGTTGTATTATCTACGTCGAGCTTGGCCTTTCTTGAGGGCCTAGTTGCCGGGGCCACAGAAGGTCGTGCGCTGGTGTTGCTTGCACGTCTTCTGCATAAAGGTGTTGAACTATCCGGGCCCTCAAAGTGGGCGAATTAGTCGCCAGCCTTAATCTTGTTTTCTCGTACAACCTTACCCCAACGTTCAATTTCGGTTCTTAAGAAAGCGTCCATTTGAGCGGGTGAGCTGCTTAAAATATCCAGGCCCTGAGAGCCAAGTTTTTCGGCGACGGCCGGATTTTTTAGGGCTTTGGCGAGCTCCTCGTTCATACGTTTGATCAGCGCAGGTGAGGTCGACGCCGGCGCTATGACGCCCCACCACGCGACTGCCTCGAAATTACTTAAGGCAGGAATTCCTTGCTCGGCAATAGGCGTTACGCCAGGCAATTGAGGGTCAGCTTTCCTTGAAGTGACACCCAGTGGAATTAGCTTGCCCGTCTTAATGTGTGGGTTCATTAAGAAAACCGTTCCAATGGATAATGGAATTTGACCACCCAACGCGTCCGTTACCAAGGGGCCGCCCCCGCGGTACGGCACATGGGTAAACTCTAAGCCCAAGGTGTTCGCCATTTGAGTCATGGCTAAATGTCCGAGGCTACCACTTCCAATCGTGCCGTAGGTGGCTGAACCTGGCTTGGCTTTGGAGGCTGACACAACATCTCGAAATGACTTAAAGCTCTGAGAAGCGTGCGCCACGAGCACCATCGGGGAGGTTCCAATCAACATCACAGAGGCTAGGTCTTTGGTGGTGTTGAAAGCCATATTGGGAAGCAAAGACGGGTTGACCGCATGGGTGTCAAAGACCACACCAAAGGTGTAGCCATCCCCAGGGGCTTGTGCAACACTCGCCGCACCGATGGACCCTGCGCCGCCGCCTTTGTTCTCGACGATGACCGATTGATTGAGTTGCGCACTCAACTGTACGGATAGTGCTCGAGCCACTTGATCAACCGAGCCTCCCGGAGGAAATACGGCAATGAGGCGGATCGGTTTGTTCGGCCAGTTCGCTTCAACCTGTGCTTGGGCGGTTGAAATGATGAATACGCAGGCTAGCAAAGTGAGGCTGAGTACGCGAATGAAGCCTAGATGATGGTCACACCGCATGGTTGATTTACTGAAAAGAGTCATAAGAGAAAGCCGCCTTTCTTGCGGAGATTTTGCGTTTTTGCGCTGGTGAGCTTTTTGAGCATTTTATGAGCGCGTTCTGATTCCGCGCCGGCCGGTGTGAGCGCTGCAGCATAGATGGTTCGTAGGTGATACGGCATGGGTAATTCGCCGACGAGCTTCACGCCCTTGGTGTAAAGAATCTCGCTGATCTGAGTGCAACCAATTTGCAAATCCCCATACTTGCTTTCGTGACTGGCGAGGCTAGCCATCGCGGCAGCCCCATTGGGATAGTGCACGCAACGACTGGCAACTTCCTCAAGCACTCCCAACCTTTCCAAAACGGATTGGAAGTGAATGCCTGCCGTGGCCTTGGCGGGATCGGGAAAGTGTATTGCAGTCGCCGCTAATAAGTTAGCGCTCAAGACGGCCTCTTCGGAGACATCGGGTACGCTTTTGAGCTTATTGCAAATAGCCATGCCTGTACCCACGCTACCTAATTCAGTCATGGTGCTGGCGACCACCCAGCCTTCGCCAGCGAGCTTTTCAAGCATGGGAAGCGTCAGCACCAAGATGTCGCAGGCCTCGCCGGCCATTAATTTTTCTTGCATTGCACCGACGGCACCATACTCGGCCACGGCCTTGCCCGACTCCAATCGCTTGCGGAATAAGGCTTGAAATAAACCTTTACAAGCGCCTGCGCTCAGGATGTGCACCATATCAATCTCCTAATAAATATCAACTTAATTTTATTGCTTTTGCAATTGTCTCAGGTGTCAGGGGTAGGCTGTGCAGCGTGGTACCAATAACGCTAGCCACTGCATTGGCGATCGCAGCCACAACCGGCGCCGTGGCGGGTTCGCCCGCGCCTAGAGAGGGCTGCTCGTTTCGATCCATGAGCAGTATGTCGATTGCGGGTACATCACTAAATTTAAGGATTGGGTAGTCTTCCCAGGACGGCGAAAAGTGGCTATTTTCGGCGTAGTGAGCATTCTCGAGCAAGGCAATACTGGTCGATTGAATCGCAGCGCCTTCCAGTTGGTTGCGCACGCCATTTTCATTGACCACCTGACCAACATCAGCGGCGATCCAAAGCCGTCGAACTTTGACTCTTTCGGCGAGCTCGACCTTGGCTACCACGGCGCACCATGCACCCGTGTTTTTGTAGCGTGCAAATGCCAGGCCGTAGCCCATCGTAGCGTTCGAATGAGCGTCGCCACCGCCAGCGTCCGTGTTGCGGTGACGATCTTTCCAGGCCGATGCGTTTGCCACGCGCAGCAAAACACCTCTGGCCCGATCGTGGTCATCACCCTGGAGGTGCCGCAGCCTGAACTCTAGAGGGTCCTCGTTCAGGTGACGGGCCATTTCGTCCATCATCGATTCAATGGCGAACACATTGCCAATCGCCCCAAGACCACGAAATGCGGAGCTGCGAATCGGCATCTCTGTTAAACGATAGTTTTCAATCAAGAGCTTGTCGATAGTGTACAAAGGTTGTGCATTGCGCTCAGAGCCGTAGCCCATAGCCGGTGTCGCATTGACCGATACGCGCATAGCGGGTCCATCAGCAAGTTCCGAGCTGCCAAGCAAGGTTGGCGTCGACGCGCGTCCAGGTCGAAGGCTATGTCCGTTGCTCCAGACGGTATGCACCCAAGACTTCACCCTAGGGGGCGAATCCGACGAAAGAATGGCCCGCACCTTGACCCGCATCGCGGGCGAGAACGGAGCACAAGCGAGTTCCTGTGCGCGCGTCCATTGCACGCGAATCGGCACGCCCGGGCAGGACAATGCGATTCGCGCCGCGTCAAAAGCGACATCGTCGGCTCCATTGTGACCATAGCAGCCTGCGCCTTCGACATGTTGCACAACGAACTGCATTTCGTCCAATGCACAGCGCTTACCGAGTGCAAGAAAGAGGTCACTTCGAAGATTGAAAATGCCCTGCGAATGGGTCCACACTTGCATCGATTCACCTGGGTGATAACAGGCCACGGCGCAACTCAGCCCAATCGAGGCATGGCTCAGCCAAGGCTTGTCGAAGCTTGCCTCAAATACGGCGTTTACCTTGTCTGAAAGGTGGGTCGATGCGACCAGCTCACTGGCGGCGTCAAAATGCCCCTGCCTAAAAACCTCACTGTGCTCACTGGGCGCATGAAGCAGCCAATCGTTCGAAGTCTTTTCGTGGTTGGATGGCTCGCTGGGAACCAATAAGGCGCGCGCGATGGCCTGATCTGCAAGCCTTTGGTAGCGGGCCAATGCCAGTAGCGAGGTACAGGTAAGGGAAGCAAACCCGCCGTCGATTAGTAGTTCAGGTAAATGGTCCTCTCGCTGCGAGTCAGTCCACGACACTAGAGCCTTGCGAACGCTGGCGAGTTGCGCGTCCCGTGCCATACCTCTTAGGACTAAACCATAGCGCATTTCGGGCAATCGCATGTCCTGAATAAACGCCGCTTTCCCGGTAAATTTTGAGGGAAAATCCAAACGGGGGAGTGAACGTAGTTCCACTTCTCGATTCAGTGCATGGGTCGCAAAAGTCAGACAACTTTGCGCGCCGAGGATGCTGACAAAAGGTTCGTCCCAATACGTGCCAAGCTCGGTCCCATCGTAGAGGCAGAGTCGGCCACGATCAATCCGATATTTACCCTGATGCTGACCCCAAAGCTCCGGCAAACGAAGCTTGGCCGATCCGATCAGCATCGAGCGGGCGAGGGCACAAACATGACGAATCGCAAATCCACACTCTTGAATAGATAGACTGCCCGACGTGACCGACTCGTTGGGGCTGCTTGCAGTCGAAGCTGGCCTGGCTTCGATTTGATCGGGACTTAACCCTAACTCTTCGCAGGCGATTTGAACCAAGGCGGTGACGATACCCTGTCCGATCTCTACCTTCCCCGGAAAAATCTCGGCCTTCGAGTCCACAAAGCGTAGCCATTGACCGACGCTCGGGTGCTGCTTGAGGTTATTTGGGAGTTCGTGAATTTGCATGGACTATCTCGCCAGCTTCGATGGTGGGAGCGCCACGGCATTAGACGTTTCGGCAAACCTTCGGCGTGAATAAACTTCACTTGCCAAAACAACGGCTCGCATGACTCGGCGGTGGCTTCCGCATCGACATAAATGCTCATCCAGAGCCCTTGAGACTTGAGACTCTTCCAAGGGAACATCCGAATCTTTTCGCGCTTCCAAGGAGTGATTGCGAATCAGGAGGGCAGCTTTCATTAGAATGCCCGAGGTGCAATAGCCACATTGCGCCGCCTGCTCAAGGAGGAAGGCGTCGATCAAGCACTGCGCCAACAGCGGTTCGGCCTCAGATAGCCCTTCCAAGGTTGTAACCTTTTGGGCTGAGGAATCTATCTCCGCGGCAAGAGTCCCAACGGTGACTTCGCAGGCGCGCGCAGAGGTACCTCCGACCCATACCGTGCAGGCCCCGCAATGCCCGGTTCCACATCCCAGTTTGCTGGCGCAAAGGCCTTGGTCATGCAATACGGTGAGAAGTCGATCACTGTCCTCCCCTTGATGTTCCATCGGGCGAGCATTAACGAAAATGTGGAAGCTTGTATTAGCCGCCATGGGCGATTTCACAGGGAAAGTTATTGATCGGCCTTAGCGCCAGAGATTTTGACGATCTTTTCCCACTTGGCGATATCGTCTTGCAAATACTTCTGAAATTCTGAAGTGCTCATATTGATGCTGTTTGCTCCACTTTTTGTCCAAGCGGCCTTCACATCAGCATGACTAGTAATCTTGTTAATCTCGCCATTGAGCTTTTCAACAATGTTGGTCGGTGTGCCTTTGGGGGCCATAATGCCCAGCCAAATAGTCGCCTCATACCCTTTCACTCCCGATTCCGAGACTGTGGGTACATCGGGTAAGACAGTGGAGCGGCTAAGACCAGTGGTAGCGAGAGCACGGACCCGCCCAGACTTCACTTGTTCAATCATCGTAGGCACGGCATCGAACATCATTTCCACTTGGCCTCCGATTACATCCGTGCGCGCGCCCGAACTGCCGCGATAGGGCACATGGACAATGAAAGTCCCGCTCATCGCCTTGAAAAGCTCCCCCGCCATATGGTACGGCGTCCCCGGACCGCTAGAGGCATAGTTATATTTTCCGGGCTTGGCTTTCGCCAATGCAATTAATTCCTGGAGATTTTTAACCGGCAAAGAAGGATTCACTACCAATAGAAGGTCGGAGGAGTTGATGGGCGCTACCGGCACGAAATCGCGCATCAATTGGTACGGCTTATTAGGGATCAGCGATTCATTCACCGTTTGGGTGTTTGACATCATCAGCAGGGT
>JANOPA010000018.1:0-66421 GCA_031421635.1 Betaproteobacteria bacterium
TGGACGCAGTTCCAGCAGGCGAGCCTGTCGGTGCAGCGCCTGGGGGACGTCATGAACGCACCGATCGAGCCTTACAGCCTACTCCCACAGCGCCCCAATGATGGTGCGGGTCATGTGCTGATCGAAGGGCTAGGTTTTAGGTATAGCGAACAACGTCCTTTGCTCTATGCCAACCTCAATCTCGAAGTCCGCCCAGGCCTGACGCTCGCGATCATGGGGCCAAGTGGCAGTGGAAAAAGTACACTGGCCAAGCTCATGCTGGGCTTTTACCAACCCACCCAGGGCAGTATCAAGATTGATGGCATCGATATTCGAAACCTCAGTGCCAACGAGCTACGCTCCTATTTCGGAGTCGTGCCCCAAGAGACCATACTTTTTAGCGGCACCGTACTCGCCAATCTGCAAGCGGGACACCCCTCGGCCAGTTTCGATCAAGTGGTGCGCGCCTCGAAGATGGCCGGTATTCACGAAACCATCGAACAACTGCCGAGCGGCTATCAGACTGAGATTGGGGAGCGGGGTGTGGGCCTCTCGGGTGGGCAGAAGCAACGGATGGCGATTGCCCGTGCGCTTCTCAAGCGACCTAAGATCCTCATCTTTGATGAGGCGACCAGTGCCTTGGATGGGGATACAGCAGAGGCTTTTGCCAAAACGATTAACCAACTCAAGGGTAAGGTGACCATGCTCTTCATTACGCATGCCTTGCCAAGAAACTTGCAGTGTGACGCCGTGTTGCGAATCAGTGCCAAGGGAGTCTCGATGATGTCACAGCCTCCGTCCGAAGCAGCGCCAAACCCAGCCAAGGTGAGTGAATAATGCTGCAGCACTTTAAGCGCAATCAAGTGCAACATGCCATGGCCTTTAGCCAATGGATGCGCAAGCACAGTGCCAGAGGCGGGTTAGATCCGCTGAATATGATCATGGAGATCAGCCTGAGGGATCGCATCCACCGTTTCTATCCTCAATTCACGGTCATGACCAGTGAGGGCGTGCGTTTCGTGGATCAATTCGTACCTGGGGTCAGTGGCTTCGTGGGATGGTATCCCTACACCCGTAAATACTGGGACGCGGCCTATAGCAAGATAGCGTTCAAACAATACGCAAACTCTGTCGGCCTGAGAACGCCCGCTTGGTCCCTCGACAACGTAGAAGTGCGGGGGGCTTATCTAATCAAGAGCGATAAATCGAGTTTTGGTCAGGGCCAGCGAGGGCCGTTCCTAACGGAGCTTGGGAGCCCGTCCCGCCGTCGGGAAGATCGGCGCCTCGGAGAGGGCGAGTTCTACGAGCAATTCATTGTCGGGCAGCTCCTGAAGGCGTGGTTTTGGAATGACAAGCCAGCCGCGATTGAAGTCATCGACATGCCTAAGGTGGTGGGCGATGGGGCATCAACTGTGCTTGAACTGTACCGATCACTGACCAAGTCAAGTGATCGACGCTTGTCCGAAGACCTTTTAGGGGTACAAGGCGTGATCGCCTCTCAGGTTATTCCCAAGGGTAAGAAGGTCATTGTGGAGTATCAAATGGCGGCAGAAACCAGCCCCGTCCATTACTCCGATTACAACTGCCGCGACCGTGTTGTCGGAACACCCTTCGAGCAGCAATTGATCCATGCCGCTGATATCTGTTTGGGCACGATTCCCGAGGAAACAAGAGAGGGCGGCGTCCTGATGACGTTAGACGGCGCCATTGATCGGGAGGGCAAAGTGTGGTTCTTTGAGATGAACTCCAACCCACAGCTGCATCCCGCCTTTTATGACACCATGCTCGATGACCTATTCAATGTCCATCAGCCCGCAACACACACTGAGACCACTGCATGACCAGCCCTACCCCTGCACAAGAGATCAACCCGCAATTGGATTCGGCACGTAAGGAGCTCACTAAGCTTCCGATGCTCGGACCCGTCCTGTGGCTCTACGCCCGAGACCCCAACCGTCGCTTTACCTTTGTAGGGGATTTGGATTGGAGGCTATTGCCCCCGCTCGTGCTTGACCAGTGCAGCCTGTTTAGTAAAGAGGAAGTGCCCTGGGCCTATTTCGCCTGGGCCAAGGTGAGCCCGGAGGTCGATCAACGCCTTCGCACCTCAACCCCCGTGATCGGACCGCATGAGTGGCATAGCGGGGATATCCCTTGGCTCATCGATGTAGTCATGCCGTATGGTGAAGACTTAGACCTCCTCAAGCAAGCCATCGGCCGCTTCGCGCCTGGACAGCTTGTCAACGCTTTGATGTTCAATACCTCTGGGCAACTGACCATGCGTCAGGTGCAAGGCTAAGGCGAGAAGCAGGAAAGTCAGATGCCCATTCGTTTCGCAGAACCCAAAGACCTTCCCGCGTTGGTGGAGCTAGGCGCTCGCATGCACGCCATGACGCGTTTTCGCAGCCAACCGTTCAACGCGCAAAAGGTGGCCCAAGCATTTGCCGATCTGATGAATAAAGGTCAGCAAAGGTATGTGTTCCTGGTCGCGGAAGACAGCCAGGGGAAAATCGCCGGGGGATTGATCGGACTCGTGGAGCAACAAATCTTCTCTGATGAATGGACGGCCAGCGTGATGCACTATGACGTATTGCCCGAGGCGCGTATGGGCGGTTATGCGGTGCGACTGCTTAAGGCCTTCGAGCAGTGGGCGAAAAACCGCAAGGTGATTGAGATTAGCTTAGGTGTGAACAGCGGTGTGGACTTGGATACGACTGGGCGATTTGTACAGAAGATGGGGTATCAGAAGGTCGGTGAGAATTTCGTCAAACCGTCAGACCCACATTTGTAGATTTGAGTAGAAAATGAACAAAGCGATCACAACTAACTTACTCGTTCTATTTGCTGGCACCGCGTTTTGGATAGCTAAGTTCCTATTTGAGGATTGGAGCCGGCTCGGCTTAGATTGGAACCTTAACTGGGATTTTATAAGCGGCCGGGAATTGTTATTAGTCGGCTCGTATACCTTTTTTTGGTCTCTTTATTGCCGGACCATTTATCGCAAGCAAAGAATGCTGAGGGAATGGAAAACGGTTGGTATTACGCTACTCATCTTTTTCCTAATAATGGCCTTACTCTTATTTTTTTTAGGTTTAGAAGTAATTGATCGGGCGAACCCTGCGCATTACGGAATTTCAATTAAATAGTTATGGAGATTGTTGAACCCTTCTCGATAACAAGGCTCCGGTATGACAAAACGATTTGCCGAAAATGGGCGCCAAAATCTGATTACGCAGTGATTCACTTAAAGGATACTTCAAAATGCAAAGCAGTTTAAAGCCCTTCGCGTTTAGGCGTGCGGAAATGACACTAAAAGACTGGCACCAATTCGTGGCGATAGACACTCATAAATTCTATCCCGCTGGCCCGGCTCGCCATTGGGAAATCGACGTTGCCAACGACATTCGGCTGATTCATTTAGGGGGGAGAAATGCGAAGTCACTAAATGAGCCGGACTCAATTCCCAATGTCTGTTGCCTTGTCTGGCAAGGTGAAATCATCCGCTTCTGCTACCACGACGAATTTGGCACTATTGGAACCACCGAAAAATGGTCGATAACGGTTCTTGACTGTGTATGTCCTCTTACGCTTCATCACTTGAGTTCGGAAATTCGGGAAGCCTACAGACTGGCGACCTTAAGTTACATTCAAAGTGGACGGCCTCCTGGGTACTTCGTGACTTGCACGGATTTAACAATTAAACCTTATGAAATTCGATTTGTTTAGGAATCAAAGATGACCCCACAAGAGTTAGTCCAATTTATCGATGGTTGGAAAGCTTCCAAGTCCATCGACCCTAGCGTTCCGTTGCAAGACGGCCAAATTCGACAGTTGGCAATAGACATCCAAAGCCAATTTGGTACTTCAGATTTCCGCCCGACGGACCCAACTGGCGCCCGTACATGGGCATCAAATGCGAACCCAATTGGCTACAGTTCGACGCTCGATCCAACTGGCACACCTTCGTTTAAGGTAGCCGCGGAACTAAGTGTCCAAGGGCAGGGTAAGGTATTTTACATCTCGGAAACGAACGTAGGTCGCGCTTTAAGTGATAGTGACGTAAAGTCATCTCTACGGCGAGCGATTGGCGGACTTACCGCGGATGACTACGTCAAAGCGATTCTCGATGGTAGTAACGGGAAAAATGCTTTTCCGGGTGTACTTTCGCTAAATGATTTCGGGTCTAGAGGGATGATGCTGACAGCATCTGGAGATGTCCGAATAGTGGCGCCGGATGCACTTTTTGAACGCGTCCTAGGACGCACAGAGATTCCAGCGCTACTCGAAAACCCTGATGTTACGAAGATCAATGGCATCCCTAAAGAAGTGTTCTTACGAGTTTTTGCGGACAACGCTGCTACGGGCGGCACCGCCGCAGGGTTTGAGGCTGTTTTTAATTCAGTTAAAGCTTCTAGCGCTATCTTAATTGCTGACGCAAAAGTTTTGGTCGAAGGTGATCGGGTAAAGGTCTTCGCTGGCTCAATATTTGATGGGCTCGACATTGCCAAAGGGACGGCTGGGCCTGAGTTCGATTCTGTGAAGACCTTAGGCACAGTCTATAACGATGCGCTTCGTAGTTCGACTGGCAGCACTAAGCCCGCCTTAGCCAGTGGACTTGATGATTTAGCCAAGGCCGAAGCGGCGATAGCCAAGGCTGAACTCGCACTGGCAGGTGGGCAGTCGGTCGTTCGCAATGGGCAACGGGTATTGGGTGTAGGGGGCTCGATACTCGCGGTAGCGGCCGCCTACGTAACAGTAGAAAAGATAGCTCAAGCATTGCAAGAGGACAAACCTCAAGAAGCTCGAAACATCCTCATTGACTTCATTGCAAGGGGCGCAGCTGGCTGGGCCGCAGGCGCTAATTTGGCGGCGATTGTAGGTACACAGTTTAGCGCGTTGACGCTTTCCGGCCCTTGGGGCGGTGCGCTCTACGTAGGTTTAGTCACATCCGCCGCTGTGGTAGGCGGGCTTGCAGGAGAGAAAGTTGCAGAGGACATTCTAAAGTTGGTTGGAATAGCCCCAGAAAGCTCAGTGTTTAATCCAGCCGATTTCTACCGAACCTATAAGTTCCCTAACGGCATCGTCTATAGGGAATACGACGATGCGGCCGCCCAAGCCGCGTCAACGATAGGACTTCTAGTTCAGTTCCCTCAAAGGATCTGGATCATTGCGAATGCGGATGGCACAACCACAAGAATCCAATCAAACGAGCCAGGAAACCCAGACAAAACCAGCAGAATTCAAGTTTGGGCAGGCGTCCCCAATCAAAGCAAGCTAATTAGCGAGATATGGACGGATCTTAACGCTTCCGGCGGCATTAACTCGTCCAAAACTATCGACGGCATCGTGGTTGGGCAGTCGACGGTGGCAATGAACCTAGATGGGTCTCCGAGGTCCCGAGAAACAACGGAGACTGTCGGACTAAATACTGTCTCAAGAGACCAGTTTACTTACATTGATGGTAAGCCGATCCTTCAAAGAAGTGCCACGATTCAGAGTTTTCCTGACGAAAACGGCACTTCCCGAATCGAGACCGTCACGACAGTGGCCAACGGCGTCGCCACGACGGTTCGCAACACCTATGACACGGACAGTCAACTATTTAAAGCCGAGACGCTTCGAGTTTTTGATTATGCCGGTCAGCAAACCACCAACACGCTCAATGATATCGCTGGCATTGTACAGGCGGCCCAGTCAGGTCAGAGCGGAATACTTGTCAATAGCGGTCTTCGCCTCGTTAATACGGTCCTCAATCCGCTTGGTCCCCTGGGTCAAAACATTCGATACCCGTCGCTCAATGCGGCCTCCACCATAGGTTCAGGCTTAGTGTCGCTCTATAACCTGGGTAACGCGCTTGAGCACGGCGATGGACTAACAAAGCTTAATGCGACGCTTCAAACGGTTAGCTACGTCAATAATAGTCTGCCAGTTTTGTTGAATGGAGGTAAAGCAGCGGCAGCCTATAGCGCTGAGTTGAACAATGTCCTTAGCGGCTCTGTCGGTGCAAATGGTCAGCTTGGTCTACTGAACGGTGGCACGCCAGGTGCCTTGCCAGTATTGGGGCTTATCTTAGCGATACGAAGCGGCGATCCGGTGGGAATTATTCAAGGCATCATCGGCGTGGTGAACCCGGCGTTGTTAAGCTCCCCCGTGGGCTGGATCTTGGCGGGTATTCAAATATTCAAAGCCCTAACGGCCGAGACTCCCAAAGCGTGGGGCACCGCCAAAGTCATCTTCGATAAGTCCACCGGACAGTTAACGCTTGATGTTCTCGGCGAAGGAATCGGTCGTACGAACGTTAGCGAAGGTATCATCGAACTGCTCAATGACTTGAGCGGCAAGGTAAATACCGCTCAGGCGCAAAGCGTGGGCGCGCTGGCCATCATCCCTCAGCGACTTCCTAATTTGTCGTGGCGTGAGGCAAGACTCAGCGATAGTGGTTACTCAGTCATCGATATTGATCCAATCACGGGTGAGCAAAAGTACCCCTACCTTCGCTTTGATGACCAGGGGGTTCCGTTTAGCTCAAACCCGGCCAAGTGGCAGCCGGATCCAACTGACCCGGTGATTCGGGGCACGATGACGAATTACCTTACCAACATCGCGCTGGCGAGAGGTGCGGTCGGCGCGAGGTGGGAGGCCGATACGGCCAAGATACAGGAGCAGTTCGGCGACCCCAACGCAGGACTGAGCGAACAGGAGCGATTTGCGAAACTCGGCAAAGGTGCGCTCTATGACCCGATCACCAAAAAACCAGTGGGTGATTTCCGCCCGATTTCGCTCGATCTTGATGCAGACGGACTGATCTCAAAGATCGCCAAAGATGATCCCTTGAACTCAGTGGGTGTGAACTGGGATGACACGGGCTTTCGTAAGCAAACTGACTGGGTGCGCCCGAGTGACGGCTTCTTGGTCTTGGATCGTAACCTCAATGGGGTGATCGACAGCGGGAAGGAGATGTTTTCCAACATGCAGGTCAGTGATTCGGTCAAGGGCAATCTCAGCTTGGATTGGGTCGACGCAAATCGAGATCGGGTAATCACCAATGTTGATCCAGTGTTTGCACAGTTGCAAGTGTGGCGTGACTTGAATCAAGATGGCGATACCGTCAAGATCAATGCCGACGGCTCACTTGGTTTAGATGAAGGTGAACTGGTTCACCTGACTGATTTGGGTATCACCGAGCTTGATTTCCAGAATGCTCGATTCAAGCGCAATGGTGTGTATTACTCCATGCGAAGCGATAAGCTGGCTGCCGATAACGAGGGGTTGAGCGAGGTGCAAGTGCCTAGTGGCATTGTGATTCGTTACTCCAACGGTCGGCAAGAATTCTATGTCAATACTGTTACCGGTTTCGTAGGAGGCGCGGATCGCGTCGACGGTCAGTTCGAGGACGGAAGCCCCACGGGTCAACCTTCGACCACGCCGCAAGAAATCGGTGTCCTCGCTTCATCGCTTTTAGGGAACGACGGATCGAATCCGACAAGCCTCTCAATTGTGAGCGTTGGAAACGCCTTGCATGGCTCGGTCCGGCTGGGGGCAAATGCTCTAGGGGAACCCGCCGTGTTCTTCACGCCTGTGGCGAACTACAACAGTACGATGGGCTCGGACCCGAGCTTTGACTATGTCGTGCAGGACGGGTCCGGAATTCAGAAGACGGTTCATGTGGACATCCCTCTGGTCGCAGTCAACGACACACCGACAGTTTCGGTGCAGCTTGATCAACGCGCTGTTTACGGCTACGGGGTGCTCGCCACAGGGGCCGTCGGAACTTCCGGTACTGGGGCGGATGCCCAATCCTTCTGGGCGGTGATCAGTGCGGAACGTGGTCAGGGCATTCCATTCTTTGATCCGTACTATACGGTCACTGGTAGGGCGAGGACCGGATTTACTTCGTCTACATCAGGCGAATCGACAGTGCTCGTACCCATTTACAGTTCGGTCGCGGTCGACACGGAAATTCCAAAGGCCTATTTTGATTATCAAGTGGCCAAGGTTAACGCGGCCTATGGTAGTGCGGAGTCAACCCGGCCTCCGTTTACGATAGCGGTTGATGGGCAAGAGTATCTATTCGATGCAGCGCCCGGGCTTGTATATCACAACACTCCTATTCCTTCCGAGACGGTGCAATGGAATGACGGCTACGTTTCCGCCGTGGACCCTGATGGCCCAGCGAATTTTACCTACGAGGTCACTCAGCAAGGGGTGTACGGCAATTTCACGGTGAATGCAAGCACTGGTCGTTTCGAGTATACCGGTCGCCGCTTTGTGAGCCAGAACGTCAATGGCGAGCCTGTGGGACTCAACGTCACCACGGACGACGCAGGAAAGAATGAGGAGCGCTTCAACGATGTATTTAAAGTCAAAGTCACGAGCGATCAGGGTGATGTCACCTATCAAGATGTCACGGTCACGCACTATGGCCCAAGACCCAACCCGGTCGTGCAAAATGCGAGCAAAAAACCGATCGCGTTAGATTTGAATGGCGATGGCTTTCATTTTACGGATGTTGACGACTCGAACGTGTTCTTTGATGTCAACGGAGACGGCTGGGCGCGACGGACCTCCTGGATCGATCCCAACGATGGATTGCTCGCCTATGACCAAAACGGTAACGGCAAGGTGGATAATGGCTTAGAACTCTCCTTCACACGGTTCAAGCAGGGCGCGCAAACCGACTTGGAGGGCTTCGCCGCTTTCGACACCAACAAAGACGGCAAATTCACAGCCGCAGATGCGGAGTGGTCAAAGTTTGGCGTGTGGCGGGATGCGAATTCCAACGGCGTGACCGTTGCGGGTGAGTTCAAAGGCTTGACCGCCATGGGGATCAGTGAGATTGGTTTGTCCAGTGACGGGCGTTTCCAGATCATTAACAACCAAACGGTGCATGGCACGGGCTCGCTCACGAAAACCGATGGCACGACCTTAGCCATTGCCGATGTCTCGTTCCGGTATTTGGATGAGGTTCGCACCACGGGAGCCACCGGGCAAACCGAGGTGGTTCCGTTGACTCACAATCAACCCGGGCAAACGCTGACAGGGGATGCGGGCCGTGATCTGACCTTAGGTACAGAGGGCTCGGACAGCCATATCCTTGGTGCGGGCAACGATGCGGTGGTCGATGACGTCGGTGACGATGTGGTCGATGCCGGTGACGGTGACGACGTGATCTTCACAGGACTTGGCAATGACGTGGTCTTGGCTGGTGCGGGCAATGACAAAGTCTTCGCGGGTGATGGCAACGACTTCGTCCTGGGAGACGACGCAACCGGCGCAGGCGATGACTTGATCATGCTGGGCGCGGGTAATGACGTCGCCTTTGGAGGCGGAGGCAATGATTTTATCTCAGGCGGCGATGGCAATGATGTGATCTCTGGCGATTCGGGCGATGATAAGCTCTTCGGCGAAGATGGCGTTGACGCCCTCATGGGCGGCTCGGGTGACGATGAGTTGCATGGCCTGAATGGGGATGATCTACTCTACGGTGATGCGGGCAACGACATTCTCGCGGGTGGGGCTGGCAACGACACGATGGAAGGGGGCACTGGAGATGATCTCTATGAGGTCGATTCTGCCGGAGACATCGTTATAGAAAATGCTGGTGAAGGAGTCGACACGGTTCAATCGAGCATCGATTACACCTTGTTGGCAAACTTTGAGAACCTCACACTCGATGGCGCGGCGATCCACGGAGTGGGCAATGCGGCCGACAACAAGCTCGTTGGTGACAATTTGGCCAACGTGCTGACTGGGTTGGCCGGTAATGACACGCTTGATGGTGGACTCGGTGCCGATCAACTGATCGGTGGTATCGGTGATGACACCTATTTTGTAGATGACGCGGGCGACGTGGTGGTGGAGTTGGCCGGTGAAGGTACGGATCAAGTTCGAAGCCGCATCACCTATGCCCTCGCGGGTAATGTCGAGAATTTGACACTGATCGGATCGGCCTCGATCAATGGCACGGGCAATCAGCTCGACAACATCTTGGTCGGAAACATTGCCGATAACGAACTGGACGGTGGCGTGGGTGCCGACGTCATGCGGGGCAACGCGGGGAATGACACCTATACGGTGGAGTCCGCTGGCGATCAAGTGATTGAGCTCGCGAACAATGGGGTAGACCGGGTCAAGAGCAGTATCAACTACGCATTGACCGCTAACGTTGAGAATCTGAGCTTATTTGGAAGCGCGACTCAAGGCACTGGCAATGAACTGGAGAACCGTCTTGACGGAAATTCAGCGCTGGCATCGACTTTGCTGGGACTCGGTGGCAACGACATCTTGAGTGGTGGCGCAGGTGACGATCTCTTGGATGGCGGTAGTGGTGGTGATCTGATGGCGGGCGGCGCTAGCAACGATCATTACATGGTCGATGACCTTAACGACTTTGTCGAGGAAAACACGGCTCAAGGCATTGACTTGGTCACCGCTTCAGTCAGTTATTCACTGGCTTCTCACGTTGAGAACCTCGCGCTCACGGGAGTCGCCTTGGCGGGGACCGGTAACGAGCTGGCCAATGTGCTGACTGCAAATGGATTGGGTAATACGCTTTCTGGCCTTGCCGGTAACGATAGTCTTCTCGGCGGTGTAGGTAACGATCTCTTGCTCGGTGGCGCGGATAACGACTCGTTGACGGGCAATGCCGGTAATGACGTGCTCGATGGAGGTACGGGGGCGGACGCCATGGCTGGTGGTTCGGGTGATGACACCTATTTCGTCGACCAGGTGGGTGATGTTGTCACCGAGGCGTTTGCTGCGGGCTACGACGGTGTCAATTCGTCCATTGATTACACCCTCACGACCAATGTTGAGAAGTTAACCCTGTCGGGTGCTGCTCTTTTGGGCACGGGTAATGTCCTCGCCAACACGCTGGTCGCCAATGGCCTCGGCAATACCTTGTCAGGCCTCGCGGGCGATGACGTGCTCATGGGTGGCCTTGGTCAAGACACCTTGCTGGGTGGTGCTGATAACGACACCTTGAGCGGCAACGATGGGAATGATCTCCTGGATGGGGGGCTGGGTGCCGACTCTATGGCAGGTGGCACGGGCAACGACAGCTACATGGTCGAGCAGGCCGGTGATCTTGTGACGGAAGCCTTGAACGAAGGAAATGATAACGTCTCCGCGTCAATCAATTACACCTTAACGGCGAACGTCGAGAACCTCACGCTGAACGGCCTAGCCACGCTGGGCACCGGTAACAACCTTGCTAACGTCTTAACTGCAAACGCACTGGGTAATACTCTGACGGGTTTAGCGGGCAACGACACCCTCGTTGGTGGATCCGGAACTGACACTTTGCTAGGTGGGGCTGATAATGACTCCTTAACGGGTAACGCGGGTAACGATCTGCTCGACGGAGGCACCGGTGCGGACGCGATGACTGGAGGCTTGGGTGACGACGTTTACCAGGTCGACAACCTGGGTGATGTGGTCACAGAGTTGTTAGGCGAAGGCACGGATTCGGTAACGAGCACGATCAACTACGTACTCACGGCCCATGTCGAAAACCTCACGCTCGCTGGACCCGCCACGCAAGGGACGGGCAATAATCTGGCCAACGCTCTGACTGCGAATAACCTTGGCGATACCTTGAGCGGTCTCGCAGGGATGGACACGCTCGTGGGGGGCAGCGGCAATGACATGCTATTGGGTGGTGCAGATAACGATGCCTTGATTGGCAACGCGGGCAGCGATCTGCTCGACGGTGGGGCAGGTGCCGACACCATGGCCGGGGGTCTCGGAGCGGACACTTATGTCGTGGACGACGTGGGCGATCTGGTGACAGAGCTTGCGAGCGAAGGCAACGATTCGGTCGGCAGCTCGATCAACTACACATTGACCACGAATGTCGAAAACCTGACCCTCACCGGTTCCGCGACTTTGGGTACCGGTAACGAGCTCGCGAACGTTTTAACGGCCAACATTCTGGGCAATACTTTGAGCGGCCTTGCGGGTAATGACATTCTGGTGGGTGGCCTAGGTAATGACATCTTGCTTGGCGGTGCTGACATTGACACGCTGACCGGTACCGGGGGCAATGACTTGCTGGATGGCGGCACCGGTGGCGACAGTATGGCGGGCGGCGCGGGTGATGACGTCTACCAGGTCGAGAATATCGGTGATCTGGTGAGCGAATTCATCAACGAGGGCAACGATCTTGTGAATAGCTCGATCAACTATGTGCTCACCGATCACGTCGAACGCCTCAACTTGACCGGTAGCGCGCTGGTGGGGACAGGCAATGCCTTGGGTAACATCGTCACGGGCAACGCCTTAGCCAATATCCTAGACGGCCTGCAAGGTGCAGACACCCTGATCGGTGGTGCGGGAGATGATCGCTACTATGTTGATCATGCGGGCGATGTTGTCACTGAACTAAGCGCAGAAGGTAACGACACGGTGTACGCGGGAGTCAACTACCTGGCTCCAACAAATGTTGAGAACATCGTGCTGACCGGCTCGGCCGTGACGGCGACGGGTAACACGCTTGCTAACGTGCTGGTCGGTGACGCGCTGGCCAACACCCTATCGGGTGGCGATGGCACGGACTTACTGGCAGGTGGCGTAGGCAATGACGCGCTAGATGGCGGATTAGGTAACGACGCTTATCTCTGGACCCAAGGCGATGGACGGGACACGATTGTGGACGTGGGGGGTACGGACACTTTGAGGTTCGGTACCGGCATAACGCTCGATAGCATTGCGGCTCGCGAGTACTTGGTGGGCACGCAGCGCCGCATCTATGTGAGCGTTCTGAATGCGGCGGGCGAAGAGCAAGCCGATCAAGGGGTTGATTTTGCCTTGAACGCGGACGGCACCTCACCCATTGAGCGCTTTCTGATGGCCGACGGTTCTGTCTACACCTTGGCGCAAGTCAAACCCGCCTTAGTCAACACCATCGGCACCAACAACGTCGATACGTTGACGGGTTCGCGTGCGGACGACACCATGGATGGCGGTGGAGGAATCGACGTTCTCTATGGTCGATCTGGCAATGACATCCTGTTAGGCGGGGCCGGGGCTGATAAGCTTTTTGGAGAGAGTGGCAACGACACGCTCTATGGCGGCAACGATAATGATTGGCTCCAGGGCGGTGTGGGCAATGACTGGATGGACGGTGAACGAGGCTCTGACACCTTACTAGGTGGCGCTGGCGATGACACGCTGTACGGCAACAGCGACCTCGATATCTTGGACGGCGGCACCGGCAACGACTACCTGGATGGCGGTGACGCTCAAGATGAGATCTGGGCGGGTGATGGCAACGACATCTTGCTCGGCGGTACGGGTTCGGACCTATTGGCCGGTGGCGCAGGGGACGACACGATAACGGGCGATACGGGCCTGGATATCATCGTGGGGGGTAGTGGAAACGATGTTATTTCTTCGGGCGTCGATAACGACTTCATCGATGCGGGTTCGGGCAATGACACCATCGATGCAGGCTTGGCCAACGATTTCATCGCTGCGGGCAAGGGCAACGACTCGATCGTGGCTGGCGCGGGTGTTGATGTCTTGGCGTTCAACAAGGGCGATGGCCAAGATACGGTCCAAACCCAGGATACGCAGACCGATGTCGTGAGTCTTGGTGGGGGGATTAAGTATGCCGATCTCAAGTTGTCCAAGGTCGGTAATGATTTGATTTTGGGCCTAGGGGTGGGCGATCAAATACTGTTCAAAGACTGGTACTCAGGTTTAGCGGGTATTCGTAATAATATCAACCGGCTTCAAATGATTACCGCTGCGTCAGGGGGCGACTTTGATACCAATTCGGCGGACAAGCTCGTGAACCGCAAAGTGGTGATCTTTGACTTCCTCAAGATGGTGCAAGGCTTCGATGCGGCTCGGGTCAGTAACCCGGCTTTGAGTCAATGGAGTGTGACGCCAAGCTTGAATACGGCCTACTTGTCGGGCAGCAATACCCAGGCCATGGCGGGAGATCTGGCCTACCGCTATGCAACCTTGAACGATGCGAGCACGACGGCGAGCACCTATGGAGACTTTGACTGGAATGCGATTCTTACTCGCACTTCAACCATCGGCAACACCTTGCAGACCTTGAGCACGGCGGCCATTGCTCCGATCAATCCTTGGGTGGCCTTACAGGCGGGTACCAGTCTCATTGTTGAGCAAGCAACCGGAGCGGCGCCGTCGATCCAGGTGCAGGCTCCTCTGACTCAGGACCAGTTAGTGATCGCCGCACTCGCGGCTCAGCAAGCGGCCACTGGGCTTACGAAGCCGACATGGGCGTAAAAATGGAGCGACAAGCAGTATTGTTGGACCGGCAGGCCTATGGCTTCCGGCCTGACCTGCTGACCATTCAACAAAGCCCGCCCTCGGCCTGGCCGCGGGGGATGCTGTTTGCGATTCTCATCCTCATCGCGCTGCTCATGGTTTGGGCGGTGTTTGCGAAGTTGGACATCATTGCTTCGGCGCAAGGGCGCCTGGTGCCCATGACCTTCACCAAGGTCGTGCATCCGGCCGAGTCGGGTGTGGTGCTCGAGATCAAGGTGAAAGATGGCGATGTCGTCAAAGCGGGTCAGCTTCTAATGCGGCTGGATGCGCGTCTTGCAAAATCGGAGATGGGCGGTCTCAGCAGAGATGTCGCCATTAAGCGGTTGACGCTACGACGGATTGACGCGGAGCTATCAGGCTGGCTTTTTGTGGCACCGGCTAGCGCGCCTCGAGACGTCGCGGCGCAGGTCGAGACGCAGTTCAGATCCCGACGCCAATCCTACCAAGATGCCATTGCGCAAGAGAGTGAGGCATTGAAGAAAGCGAAGGCCGAATTGGCGAGCGCTGAACAAGTGCTCTCCAAGCTTCGACAGACCTTGCCAAGCTACAAGCAGAGTGCGGATGCCTATGAAAAGCTTCTCAAAGAAGGATATGTAGGGGATTTGGCTGCCAATGAGAAAAAGCGCGAGTACGTGGAGCGCGAACAAGACCTACGTGCTCACGAGTCGACGATTGAGAGCCTGCGCGCCGTCATCACTGGCAGCGAGAGAAAACTGGCGTCGATCAAATCAAGCTACACGACTCAGCTTGAAAATGAGCGCATCGAAACGGTGACGCTTCTGAATAAGAGCGCGCAAGAGCTGGACAAATCGACGATTAAGAGTGGCCTGTTAGATATCACGGCCCCTACCGACGGTGTGGTGAAGGACTTGGCCGTGACGACTCGCGGTGCGGTTGTTCAAGCGGGTGCGCTGCTGATGAATATTGTGCCTCGGGAGGAACCGGTACAGGCGGAAGTACTGCTGTCCAATGAAGACGTGGGTTTTGTGTCGGTGGGTCAAAAAGCATTCATCAAGATTGCGGCGTATCCTTTCCAGAAGTACGGACTGCTTGAGGGTAAAGTGACACACTTGAGCGCTGATTCTTCAGATCCTAAACAGGCGCAACCTCAGCAACCTCAGCTCACCTATCGTGCGTTGGTGAGTCTGGACGCGCAGCGCCTGACTTCTCCGAGTGGTGAGCCGTTGAACATGAGCCCAGGCATGCTCGTCTCGGCGGAAATCCATCAAGGAAAGCGAACCGTGCTCGAATACCTCTTGAGTCCGGTGCTTAAGGTGCGATCCGAGGCCGCGAGAGAGCGGTAGACCGCTGAAGAGTGCAGGTATACACCTGTCAATTTTAGAAGAAAATGAATAAAGCTATCGCAACTAACTTATTCGTATTGTTCGCCGGTTCGGCCTTTTGGATTGCGAAGTTTCTCTTCGAGGATTGGAGCCGACTAGGACTAGATTGGAACCTTAACTGGGACTTTGTAAGCGGCCGGGAATTGTTGTTAGTCGGCTCGTATTCCTATTTTTGGGCTCTTTATTGTCGGACTATTTACCGTAAGCAAAGACTGCTGAAGGAATGGAAAACAGTTGGTATTACGTTACTCGTTTTTCTCCTAATATTGGCCCTACTCTTGTTTTTTTTAGCTTTAGAAGTGAGGGATTGGGCAAACCCCGCGCACTACGGAATTTCAAATAAATAGTTATGGAGATAGACAATGGCGACAGACGTTAAAGCCAATGGCGAACTGGAATTCAATACCAATGGGCAACTGACCGTGCATCCGGTATTGCGTTAAGTCGCGAAGCAGGAGCCCGAGTTGCCCATTCGTTTCGCAGAACCCAACGCCCTTCCGGCGTTAGTGGAGCTAGGCGCTTGCATGCACGCGGTGACACGCTTTAGGAGCCAGCCGTTTAACGCGCAAAAGAAGGCCCAAGCTTTTGCCGATCTGATGAATAAGGGTTAAAAAAAATATGTGTTCCCGGTTGCAGAAGACAGTCAAGGGAAAATCGCTGGCGGATTAATTGGGCTCGTCGAGCAACAAATCTTCTCTGATGAATGGACGGCAAGTGTGATGCATTACGACGTTTTGCCAGAGGCACGTATGGGCGGTTTTGCGGTGCGACTACTTAAGGCGTTTGAGCAGTGGGCGAAGAACCGAAAGGTGATTGAGATTAGCCTTGGGGTGAATAGCGGTGTGGACTTGGATACGACTGGAAGAGTTGTTCAGAAGATGGGGTATCAGAAGGTGGTCGAGAATTTCGTGAAAGCTCAAAAATGAGATGGCTTTACGTGTTTTCGAATTTTACGTCTTGGGTCTCGCGGTCGACTTGCTCCGCAGGCACTCTTGTTGAACCCCTCTCGATGACAAGGCTCCGGTACAACGAAACGATTTGCCGAAAATGGGTGCTATGGTCAGATTACGCTGTGAATCAAATTAAGGATACTTCAAAATGCAAACCAGTTTAAAACCCTTCGCGTTTAGACGTGCGGAAATGGCACAGAAGACTGGCACCAATTCGTGGCGATAGATACTCATAAATTCTATCCAGCTGGCCCGGCTCGCCATTGGGAAATCGACATTGCCAACGACATTCGGCTAGTTCATTTAGGGGGCTGGAATGCGAAGTCACTAAATGAGTCGGACTCAATTCCCAATGTCAGTTGCCTTGTCTGGTCTTGAATTTACGCTTGCGGGTCAAGCCAAGATTAAGATTTTTGTCCCGAAATGGAGTCTACTCATTAAAAGCTAAGCGTAAGCCGCCTGAAATCCTGACGGAAACTCAGTTTAGAAAGGCAAGGATAATGGAACTCCGAGGTACATCAGCACTATGGATGTTTTTTTGCTTTACGCCCGTCGGGCATCTTGCTTTGCGTCGCAAATAGATGCCTTCTACCGATCATGTACAGCTCTAAGCATCGCCTTTTCGGTATTTTTGATCAACCTGTAACGAGTCCCCCGTCCCACGCCTGATTGCGTGAGCAACCCAAGGGCGAGCAATTGAGTTAGGTCGCGATAGGCCGTGGCTCGGGAGCAAGTAGCAATGGTGGTATAAACGTCGGTGGATAGGCCATTCTTGAATCCATCTGGCGTGTCATACAATTTGTTGAGTACTTTGCGCTGCGCAGAGCTAAGGGCGGGATGTGCGAGCATAACTTTCTGCCAGAATTGATTCTTCTCGACGGCAACGTTAACGTGATTTATGGCGGCTTCAATGGCCATCGTCACGCAGCCTACAAACCAAACGACCCAATCGGTCACGTCCAGTTTTGCCTGGCCCGTCGCTACTTGAAGCTGATCATAATAGCCCTTGCGATCTAACCATAATTGCTGTGACAGGCTAAATAGACGCTGCACTTTCAGGGTTCCAAACACTTGCTGCCAGTCTTGGAAAAGTGCCAATTCAGCCAGCGCCCGCCCGAGTCGGCCATTGCCGTCTTCGTAAGGGTGAATCACTTCAAACCACAGATGAGCTATCGCTGCTCGCACCAGCCCGTCGGTGGGCCAGGAAGGAGTGCGGCTCTGGTCAAACCAGGATAGCAATTCAGTCATTTGAGCGGCAACCTCCTTTGATGAAGGTGCTTGGAAATGCACAATATCATTCCCACCCAAACTAGGCGTAACGATCTGCATAGGTTCGACGTGGCTACGATACTTGCCGACAACGATTCGACGCATGCCGCTACGCTCCATCGGAAATAAAGACGAATGCCAGGCGTGTAATACGGAGGGCGTAACCCGCTTGCCTTCTTGCACATGGGTTACGGCCGACTGCAAAATGTCCAGCATGCCCTCAGTAGCAATGTCTTGCCGGTTCGGCGATGAGGACAACCCTAAGCGCCGCGCCACTGAGGCCCGTACAGAGTTCAGTTGCAGCACCTCACCTTCAATGTGCGCGGTTGATTGAGCCTCCTTGACCCAGCCTTCTAATTGAACGCCCGATTGATCGAGGAGATTCAACGAGGTCAACAGGCCCAATAATTGACCCTGAGAACTGCGCGCTTTTGAAAGTACTGGGCCTAGTGAAACCATGTCGACGTGAAGCCTAGGCCAATCAGGCGACTGCCAAATATAGGCTCTGCTACGAGCGGTATAAAATGCTTTAGAAGCTAATAGAAGAGTGCGTTTTCGGGAGGTCATGAAGCGTATTTTATAGTAATACGCTTCATTGTGTGAAGCGTAAAATTACGATTTGCGCTTCACGTGCCCTTCAAATGAGCAGTATCTCAACCCCGAAGTTGCGGGTCCAGCACCTGCCCTTCATCAAGCTGAACCCCGAAAGTATTCAGCAACATCGACACCTGGGTGTACTGCCCTGCGGTAAACACAACATCCATGCACTGCTGGTCGCTGAAGTGGGTTTTCAACGCCTTCCAGGTGGAGTCGCTCACAAATTGACGGGCATGCAGTTCGTCGCTGGCGCGGATCAGAGCCGCGTCGGCGGCGCTCCAAGCTGATGCGTCAGCACCTTGCTTAATGGCGACGATCTCAGCGTCGCTCAAACCGGCGCGCTGACCAATCGGGACATGCTGGGTCCATTCATAGCCTGAGCCGCATAAAAAGCCGGTCCGGAGGACGACAATTTCGCGTTCGCGGCTAGGCAAGGTGTTTTTTTTACTCAACACATAACTACCCCATCCCATAAAACCGCGCATGGCGTCAGGGTGATTGAGCAGGGTTTTAAAGATATTGAGCATGGTGCCCCTGCTCACCATCGGTGCGGCCAGCTCGGCTTGCTCGGGGGTCCATCGATCTTCCGCCACGGGTGCAATTCTCGGCGCGTTCAGGTGCATGGTGATTCCTTAAGAGTGGTGAGACGGGTTCCGTTCTGATCGTACCTGTTGATTTCAAACGCTGCGCGCGGCATACCATCAGCATTATTGTGAATTCACCATTTTTGGGACGATTGATGAGTTACGACGCACCGTTCGCCAAGCTAAAAGTTATTGACCTCAGCCAAGGTATTGCCGGCCCTTACTGCGCCATGCTTTTGGCTCAGCAGGGTGCTGACGTGATCAAGGTGGAAAGCCCTGGCGACGGCGACTGGAGTCGAGGTCTGGGTGCGCGCTACGGCGATCACACGGCCTTCTCTATTGTTGGGAATCTCGGCAAGCGCGCCATCGCCATTGATTTGAAGCAAGACGAAGGCAAAGCCGTGCTGTGGCGCTTAATCGCGGGCGCGGACGTGTTCATTGAAGGCTTTCGTCCTGGGGTCATTCAAAGACTTGGTTTTGGCTTTGAGGCAGTCTCAGCCCGAGAGCCCAAGCTGCTTTACCTGTCCATTTCAGGCTTTGGGCAAACCGGCCCTCTCGCCGAGCGCCCAGCCATGGACCCCGTGCTTCAGGCCTTCACCGGGCTGACCGGCGAAAACCACGGCGATGATGGCATTCCGCACAGGGTTCCCGTGATTCCTGTGGATATGGTGACGTCACTGTACGCGTTTCAGGCTTTGTCGTCGGCGCTCTATGCCCGCCGGGACGAAAGCAAGGGACGCTACCTCGATGCCAGCTTGTTGCAAGGCGCGGCAGGCCTGCAGGCGATCCGCATGATGTCCGCGTATCTCGAAGGGGGGACGGTGCGCCCAGGAGGCGTACCCGCAGGGATTTTTAAAACTGTAGATGGCTGGATGTCGATCACCGCGATTCGCCAAAATGAGTGGTTGGCTTTGTGCCAAGCGCTTGAACAAACTGCGCTCATTGAAGACCCGAGATTTGTCACGCTAAAAGCACGTTTCGAGCATGAGGCGGTATTGATGGACCTCTTACGAAAGGTCATCGCGTTGCAATCAAGCGCCGAGCTTGCGAAGCGCCTAAGCAAGGCCGACGTCATGCATGAGCGGGTCAACCGTTATGCGGATTTTCTCAAGGAACCTCATGTGGTGCAAACCCAGGCCGTTGCGTGGCTCAGCCAGCCCGATGTTTCTCAGCCCGTGCCGCTGGGCAACCTTCCCGGGATGGCGCCCTTTAGAGACGGTACGCCGCTGGCGACTGCACCACGGGTGGGTCATCACACCGAGGCTATTCTTCTGGAGCATGGTTTTGCGGCGAGTGAGATTGCCGATCTTGCGACCCGCAAAGTGATCGAACTTGCATAATGGGCCTATCATTTAGTTTGTAATGAGTCACCTTCAAATCAGCCGGAGTCGATCTTGTCCGAAACCTCTGAATCTCCTCGCATCGAACCTCGAGACTTAAGCGATTTTCGCAGCGATACCCGCGCTTGGCTGCTCGCCAACTGCCCGCCCGATATGCGTACGCCCATGAGTAGTGAAGATGACACTTGTTGGGGAGGACGAAAAGCAGTGTTTTCATCCGAGGGGCAAAAGCTCTGGCTGGAGCGCATGGGCGCTCGCGGCTGGACCGTACCTACCTGGCCGCACGAATACGGCGGCGGTGGCTTGAGCCCTGCGCAGGCCAAAGTATTGGCGCAAGAAATGCGCGCCCTGGGCTGTAGATCGCCTCTGGCTAGCTTTGGTATCTGGATGCTCGGACCGGCCCTGCTCAAGTTTGGCACCGAAGCGCAAAAACGCGAGCACATGCCAAAAATCGCGCGCGGAGAAATCCGTTGGTGCCAAGGATATTCCGAGCCTAATGCAGGCTCCGATCTTGCTGCACTGCAAACTAAGGCCGAGGACCGTGGCGACCACTATCTGGTCAACGGACAAAAAATCTGGACTTCGTACGCCGATAAGGCCGACTGGATATTTTGTCTGGTCCGTACCGATTTTGCCGCCAAGAAGCACACCGGTATCAGCTTTGTACTGTTCGATATGGCCAGCCCAGGAGTCGCCACTAAGCCGATTCGGCTAATCTCTGGAGCCTCGCCATTTTGCGAAACATTCTTCGAGAATGTGCGCGTCGAGAAACATAACCTGGTGGGGGTGCCGGGTGGCGGCTGGGATGTTGCCAAATATTTGCTCACTCATGAACGAGAGATGATCAGTGGCATCGGTGATCGAGGCGTGGGCCGCCCCTTGGGGCAAGTGCTGGCCGACAAGGTGGGCCGCGATGAGCAGGGCCGTCTGGCCGATCCGATGCTACGCGCTCAGGTGGCTGAGTTTGAAGTGGATGAGGCCGCGTTTCGTTTGATGATGGAGCGTTTCGGTGAGCTGGCCAAGGCGGGCACGGCGCATCCAGCGTATTCCTCCGCACTCAAGTATTACGGCGCAGAGTTGAACAAACGGCGCCATGAACTCTTGATGAGTGCGGGTGGCAGCGAGGCTCTTGAATGGGACAGCGAGCGCTCGAGCCAAGGCGCAGCGGTACGAACCTGGCTTCGCACCAAGGGCAATTCGATTGAAGGTGGTACGAGCGAGGTACAGCTCGGTGTCATCAGCAAACGAATTCTTGAACTGCCTGGCGCTTGATGACGGGAACCACGATGGCACTGATACTGAACGAAGAACAAGGCATGCTGCGCGACAGCGCGGCACAATTTCTGGCAAAAAATGCCACAGTTGCCCATTTACGAAAGTTGCGCGACACGAAGGATGCGGACGGCTTCTCGCGCGCGGTCTGGAAACAATTCAATGAAATGGGCTTTACCGGTATGCTGGTCCCCGAAGCGCAAGGTGGGCTTGGTTTGGGATTTGTTGAGATGGGCGCGTTGATGGAGCAAGTCGGGCATCACTTGAGCGCCTCACCGTTTCTCGCCAGTAGCGTATTGGCAGTGACTGCACTTCGGCAGTTGGGGACGGTGGCGCAACAGGCCGAATGGTTGCCACGGCTGGCCTCAGGCCAAGCAATCGCGACTTTGGCGATTGATGAGGCCAGTAAACATCAGCCGCAGCATATTGAAGTGACCGCACGGAGGACCAGTTCCGGCTGGCAGTTGGACGGTCAAAAGACCTTCGTGTTGGAGGGTCATAGCGCCGATCTTTTGATTGTTGTTGCGCGTACCTCGCCGGATGCGCTCGGCCTCTTTCTCCTGCCTAGCAAGCTTAAGGAGCCGGTATCGCATGGCCTCAAGATTGAACGGGTGAACCTGGTTGATTCTCGACCGGTGGCGCGGGTGACCCTGCAATCTGTGGTGCTTGGGGCCGATGCCCAGCTCGGAGGCGAGGCCGCCGGTGATGCGAGCCTGGCTTTACGACATATTCTTGACGCTGGCCGCGCCGCGTGTGCCGCAGAACTTTTAGGCATTGCCGATGAAGTTTTTCAACGAACCGTCAAATACCTGAAAGAGCGCCAGCAATTTGGGCGCCGGATAGGCGAATTTCAAGCGCTTCAGCATCGTGCTGCGACTCTTTTCTGCGATATTGAAATGGCTCGTGCGGCGGTGATGAAAGCCCTGCACACGCTAGATGCCGACCCTAGCAAGGCAAGCCAATGGGTAACGATCGCGAAAGCACGTGCTGGCAGTAGTGCCACGCTCTGCGTCCAGGAAGGTGTGCAAATGCACGGTGGCATGGGTATGACCGACGAATTTGAAATCGGCTTTTTTATGAAACGTGCGCGGGTTTTGCAAGAGTTGTTGGGTGATGCAAACTATCATCAGGATCAACTGGCCAAGACACGTGGTTATTGAGTATCTCTGCCCATAGGCTTGCCGATTCTCCTACATTGAGAACTCGTCCGAACCTACTAAAAATAACTATACTTTGGCGGCGCGGTGCGTTAATGTTTACGAAAGTCCTTTTAAACATCGTTTGTTTAAGGGCTGCGCTATCGCCTCATTTGTGACGATGCATGGCTGGAGCGCCGCGCGTTCGTTGCAAAAATAATGATGTTGCTGTCATCTGCCGGTGCGCTATAGCGTTACAAGTAATATGAGAGCCAACTTTCAAGTGAGCCCTTCCCGCACCAAGACGGCCCGGCGCCGTGGGCATGCTTTATGCGTGTGCTTAAGTGGGTCGTTGGCGGAGAGTGTGTTGCCACTGAGTAACATCATGTCTACCAATCATCGTAAAGTCACTCGCGTTCGTCTGAATGGCTTTCGAGGTCAGCCTTTGAGCATGAGACCGTGTAGCTAACTTATTGTTTTCTGTCTAGTAAGTACTGTTGGGGGATTTACCATGAGTTTCTTTGATTCTTATCGTAAGGCTTACGCCAAGGGGCGCGACGAAGAGCTTTTGTTGCTTGACTATTTGCAGCTTTGCAAAACTGAGCCGCTTGCTTACGCAACCGCTGCTGAACGCATGTTGGCCGCAATTGGTGAGCCAGAAATTGTCGATACGCGCACCGATGTTCGCCTGTCGCGCTTGTTCTCCAACCGAACGATTCGGCGTTACCCTGCCTTTCTCGAGTTTTACGGCATGGAAGATGCGATCTCCCAGATCGTCGCTTACTTTAAACATGCAGCCCAAGGCTTGGAGGAACGAAAGCAAGTTCTTTACCTGCTGGGCCCGGTCGGGGGTGGCAAATCTTCAATCGCAGAACGACTGAAGCTCCTCATGGAGGCGTTCCCAATTTATGCGCTCAAGGGCTCGCCAGTGAATGAATCGCCTCTGGGGCTTTTCAATGCGGATCGTGATGGCGCAACGCTTGAAGCCGAATATGGCATTCCTACACGTTATCTGAACACGATCATGAGCCCCTGGGCAGTGAAGCGCCTCAAAGAATTTGACGGCGACATTACTCAGTTCAAGGTGGTACGTATTCAACCGTCGGTGCTCAAGCAGGTCGCCATCTCTAAAACAGAGCCCGGGGATGAAAATAATCAGGACATTTCAACGCTCGTCGGGAAAGTAGATATCCGCAAGCTTGAATCGCTCTCGCAAGATGATCCCGATGCTTATAGCTATTCGGGTGGTCTGTGTCTTTCCAATCAAGGGCTGCTCGAATTCGTCGAAATGTTCAAAGCGCCCATCAAAATGTTGCATCCTTTGCTCACCGCAACTCAAGAAGGCAACTTCAAAGGCACTGAAGGCTTTTCGGCCATACCCTTCCAAGGCCTTATTCTGGCCCACTCGAACGAGAGCGAATGGACCACTTTTCGCAACAACCGTAACAACGAGGCGTTCCTTGATCGCGTTTATATCGTCAAGGTGCCCTATTGTCTCCAAGTCTCCGAAGAAGTACGCATCTATCGCAAGCTCCTAAAGCATAGCTCGCTTTCATTGGCACCCTGTGCACCCGGCACGCTTGAAATGATGGCGCAGTTTGCGATTTTGACGCGGGTTAAGGACCCTGAGAATTCAAGTATCTTCTCCAAGATGCGCGTTTACGATGGCGAGAACCTAAAGGACGTCGAGCCCAATGCCAAAACTTATCAGGAGTATCGCGACTACGCGGGCATAGATGAAGGTATGACCGGCATCTCCACGAGGTTTTCTTACAAGGTGTTGTCCTCGGTCTTTAACTACGACCAAACCGAGATTGCCGCCAACCCAGTCCATCTGATGTACGTGCTTGAGCAGCGCTTGTTGCGCGAGCAATTGCCCGAGGACACGCAACGACGCTATGTGGAGTTCATCAAAGCCTACTTGGCGCCGCGTTATGCAGAATTTATTGGTAAGGAAATTCAAACCGCCTATCTCGAGTCTTACTCGGAATATGGTCAGAATATCTTTGATCGCTACGTAACCTATGCCGATTACTGGATTCAGGACGAGGATTACCGTGACCAGGAAACCGGTGAGAGCTTTGATCGCGCCCAGCTCAATGCTGAGCTCGAGAAGATCGAAAAGCCCGCAGGCATCGCCAATCCTAAGGACTTCCGTAACGAGATTGTGAACTTCGTGTTGCGGGCACGAGCCAATCATGGGGGTAAGAATCCGGGCTGGACAAGCTACGAAAAATTGCGCGAGGTCATCGAGAAAAAAATGTTCTCGAATACCGAGGAATTGTTGCCGGTGATTTCCTTCAATGCGAAGGCCTCGGTCGAAGACAAGCGCAAGCATGAAAGTTTTGTAGCCAGAATGGTCGAAAAGGGGTATACAGAGAAGCAAGTCCGACTGTTGTGTGAATGGTATTTACGAGTTCGCAAGTCTCAATAAGCTAGCGAGGTGCCATGTCAGTAGTCATCGACCGCCGTCTGAATGATCGCAACAAAAGCGCGGTCAATCGCGAACGTTTTATGCGCCGTTATAAGGCGCACATTCAACGTGCTGTGGGCGATATGGTGGCTGAGCGCTCGATCAAAGAGATGGAGCGCGGCGGAACCGTCAAAATTCCTACCAAAGACATCACCGAGCCATCTTTTCGACATGGCAAGGGTGGTGATCACGAAACGATCCATCCGGGCAATCGCAAGTTCCAAAAAGGCGATCAGATCGAAAGACCCAAAGGCGGTCAAGGTCAGGGCGATGGTGAAGAGGGTGGCGATGGCGAAGGCGAGGACAGTTTTAGCTTCGCCCTGTCGCGCGAAGAATTCATGGCGATTTTTTTCGATGATCTTGCGCTTCCGAATTTGATCCGCACCTCTGTCGGAGATATTGCCGAGTACAAGCTTCAGCGCGCCGGTTATACGCATTCGGGCGCGCCAACGAATATGTCGATCCCGCGCTCCCTGCGCCAAGCCTTAGGGCGACGCATCGCCCTCACGGGCAGTCTGAAACGACGATTGTCTGAACTCGAGATTCTCGAGCCCAAAGTATCGAGCGCCGTCGAGCAACAAAAATATGCATTGGAGGTACTTGAGCTAAGGAAGCGCATAAAAAGAGTGCCTTTTCTCGACGACATCGATTTACGTTATCGCCATCGAGTAAAAGTTGCGGTGCCTCGCAGTCAGGCGGTGATGTTCTGCTTGATGGATGTTTCTGGCTCGATGGACGAGAATAAAAAGGATCTTGCTAAGCGCTTCTTCACCCTGCTCTACATGTTTTTGAGTCGCAAGTATGAAAAGGTGGAGGTGGTCTTCGTGCGCCACACCGATGACGCCGAGGAGGTTGATGAAGAACGTTTCTTTCATGATCCGAAAACGGGTGGAACCGTCGTGCTTTCAGCCTTGCACCTGATGGGCGAGATCATGGCGGCGCGCTTCCCCCATGAACAGTGGAATATCTACGGCGCTCAAGCCTCGGACGGCGATGCCTTTGGGGCCGATCCAGAAAAGAGTCGCATTTACCTTGAAGATGAACTCATGCCGAAGGTGCGGCATTTTGCATACGTCGAAATAGATACCCCTCACTCTCGTTTGTCGACCTTGGCGGCCGCCTACAGTCGTATCGCGAGCACTCAGTTCGATATGGCTGAAGTTCAGGAAAGGTCTGACATCTACCCAGTGTTTCGAAAACTATTTAGCAAGAAGGCAGCCTAGGCTATGGTGTCAACCCCCAACCAGCCCTTGTCGCATGGCGGCGAATGGACCTTCGACTTGATCAATACCTACGATCAAGCCATTGGCGATATTGCTTGCAACGAGTTCAAGCTCGATTGCTACCCGAACCAGATCGAAGTGATTAGCGCGGAGCAAATGCTCGATGCCTATGCCTCGGTAGGCTTGCCAATTGGCTACCCGCACTGGAGTTACGGTAAGGAGTTCATCCGAAATGAGCACGACTATCGCAAAGGGGCGCGCGGTCTCGCCTATGAAATCGTCATTAACTCGGACCCCTGTATTGCCTATTTGATGGAAGGCAATTCCATGCCTCTCCAGGGCTTGGTGATTGCTCATGCCTGCTACGGCCACAATTCTTTCTTCAAGGGCAACTACCTGTTCCGGCAGTGGACCAGCGCTGATGCGATCATCGACTACATGGTTTTTGCGCGCAAATATGTGATGGATTGCGAAAGTCGCTATGGCCACGATGCGGTTGAGGAAGTAATTGATGCCTGCCATGCCTTGAGTGATTTTGGGGTGAGTCGCTATCGACATCCGAAACCGCTTTCGGTGGTGGCCGAGGCTGCGCGTCAGCGTAATCGAGAGGACTACGCCTACAAACGGTACGACGAGATCTGGAGTACGGTTCCCGCCAAGAAAAACCTTCGAGAAGCGCAAGATCGAGCCAAATTTCCGCCCGATCCTGAAGAAAATTTGCTTTATTTTGTCGAAAAGTATTCGCCTAAACTCGCGCCTTGGCAACGCGAGATCACGCGCATTGTGCGCAAGATGGCGCAATATTTTTATCCACAGGGTCAAACCAAGGTCATGAACGAAGGCTGGGCCACGTTTTGGCATTACACCTTGCTCAATAGGCTCTACGACAAGGGCAAGGTTGACGACGGTTTTATGCTTGAGGTACTCACCTCGCACACCAATGTCATTACCCAGCGTGGCTTCGATGAGCGCGGTTATGGTGGGCTCAATCCCTACGCCTTAGGCTTCATGATGATGAGTGACATTCGTCGTATTTGTGAAAACCCCAGCGCAGAAGATCGTCAGTGGTTTCCAGATATTGCCGGGGGCGACTGGCTCAAGGTTCTGGACTTTGCCATGCGCAACTACAAGGACGAATCCTTTATTGGACAGTTCTTGTCACCTCGGGTGATTCGCGACTTTCATTTGTTTGGCGTGGCCGATCATGTGGAAAATGAGTTCCTGCAAATCGACAGTATTCATAATGACGAGGGTTACAGAAGGGTGCGCAAGTTGCTGGCTCAGCAATACAATCGCGACAATCAGTTGCCCGACATTCAAGTGGTCAACTTTGAACGCGATGGTGATCGCAGCCTGACTTTGCGTCACCAACTGCACCGTAGTCGACCACTAAGCGATCAGCGCACCGCCGTGATGCACCATCTCTCCAAATTGTGGGGGTTTAAAGTTCGAATGGAGACCGTGAACGATCTAGGCTCGGTTGAGCACTTTGAAGAGGTTGCAGCCTAGCGCTGATCGGCACGGGCTTGTGCCTTAAGGCGGGGAAAGCATTATATTGATCATCATTGCCATCCGAAGAGGGTTTTATGATCATTGATTGCCACGGGCACTACACGACCCATCCAAAATCACTCGAAGAGTGGCGCAATCGGCAGATTGCCGGCATCAAGGATCCGTCTGTGATGCCTAAGTCATCGGACTTGCGCATCAGTGATGATGAACTGCGCGAGTCCATTGAGCTGAATCAATTAGCGATGATGAAAGCCCGCGGCAGTGATATGACCATTTTTTCGCCGCGTGCCATGTATATGGCTCATCATGTGGGCGATTTCAACATTTCGGCGACCTGGTCCGGGATATTGAACGAGCTTTGCTACCGAGTGACCAAGCTCTTTCCGGATCATTTCGCCTCGTCAGCAATGTTGCCTCAATCACCGGGCGTGGACACCAAAACCTGTCTTGCCGAGATGGAGCGCTGCGTTCTTGAATATGGCAATGTCGGTATCAACCTGAACCCCGATCCTTCTGGCGGTCATTGGACTTCTCCGCCCCTGAATGATCGCTACTGGTATCCGATTTACGAGAAAATGGTGGAGCTCGATGTGCCCGCCATGATTCACGTGAGTTTGAGCTGTAATGCTTGTTTCCATACCACCGGCGCTCATTATCTGAACGGCGACACGACAGCCTTTATGCAATGTTTGAACTCTGATTTATTCAAAGACTTCCCAAGCTTGCGCTTCATTATTCCGCATGGCGGCGGGGCTGTGCCTTATCACTGGGGGCGATTTCGGGGATTGGCTCAGGAGATGAAAAAACCGACTCTTGACGTGCATTTGCTGAACAATATTTTCTTTGATACTTGCGTCTATCATCAGCCCGGCATTGATTTGTTGAATACCGTGATTCCTGTCAAAAACGTATTATTCGCTTCCGAGATGATTGGCGCGGTGCGCGGCATTGATCCTTATACGGGCCACCATTATGACGACACCAAGCGTTACATTGAGGCATCAACAATCTTGAGCGATGCAGATCGCCAGCAGATTTATGAGGGCAATACCCGTCGTGTTTATCCGAGATTGGATGCCGCATTGAAGGCCAAGGGTAAGTAGTTGGATGCTCAGGTCTTTGCCGCCTGGGTTGGTGTGCGGCTTAGGAAGCGCCGCCCTGCAAATGAATAATTTTGGAGATGAAAGAGATGGAAATGAATCAATTGGGGATGGTGAAGCGAAACATCATACGTGCCGATAAAGCAGCGGTTGAAAAGTTGTCACGCTTCGGAGTGGCGACCATCCATGAAGCGATGGGGCGGGTCGGTCTCATGAAGACCTATATGCGGCCAATCTATACCGGTGCGAAGTGCTGCGGTACCGCCGTGACTGTGCTTCTGCATCCTGGCGACAATTACATGATGCATGTCGTGGCCGAGCAGTTTCAGCCCGGTGATGTGGTGGTTGCTGCTTGCAGTGCCGATAACGAAGACGGTTTTTTTGGAGATCTGCTGGCGACGAGTTTCAAGGCAAGGGGCGCGGTTGGCCTCATCATCGACGGGGGCGTGCGTGATGTGAGTGAGCTTACCGAGATGAATTTTCCGGTCTTTAGCCGCGCCATCAGCGCTAAGGGAACGGTTAAATGCACGCTCGGCTCGGTCAATTTCCCGGTGGTGTGTGCCGGAGCCTTAGTCAATCCCGGTGATGTTGTTGTTGCAGATATGGATGGCGTCGTCGTGGTGCCCGCGGCCAACGCGATGCAAGTCGCTAACGCGGCCGAAGCGCGCGAAGCGAACGAGACTGACAAGCGCAATAAGCTCGCTGCGGGCGTGCTGGGGCTGGACATGTACAACATGCGCGAAACCCTGGCGAAGGCTGGCCTCAAATATGTGGACTAGATAGTGCTGACTAATTCCATGACCGCATCGGCAAAGACTTTTGGCACCTCTTGCGGCATGTTGTGACCCACTCCCGGCACGAGCCGGTGTGAGCGTGGTCCGGTAAAGAACTGCCCGTGTTGGGCCGCAGGTGCTGGCGGCCTCACGCCGTCATCGGCCCCGTCAAAGGTAATGGTAGGCACGGTGATGGCGGGCTGTAGGCTTAATCGACGCTCAATTTCCGCATAAGCTGGGTCTCCAGGTTCCAGACCAAAACGGTGACGATAGGACTGGATCACGACGTCGACAAAATCCGGGTTATCAAAGGAGGCGGCGCTGCGCTCAAACGTGGCTTCGTCGAATTCCCAGGTGGGCGACCAAAGCTTCCATAGCAAATTACAAACTCCGCGTCGATCTTTTGCCAAACCTGCACGGCCACGCTCGCTATGGAAATAGTACTGGTACCAAAGGCTATGCTCGTTGGCGGGGGTGTCCGGAATCATCGCTCGGGCGATGTTCTGGATGTTATAGCTATTGAAGGACAATAAACCACTGCAACGCTCGGGCCATAACGCGGCCACGACACAGGCGGCACGGCCGCCCCAGTCGTATCCGGCTAGCGTGGCCTGCGGGACGTTGAGGGTGTCCATTAACGCAAGTAGATCCGCGCCTAGTGCGGCTTGTTCGCCAGATCTTGGCGCCGTGTCGCTTAGAAATCGGGTGGGACCAAAACCTCGCAGGTAGGGTACATACACTCTGCATCCTTGAGCCACTAATAGTGGCACCACATCGCGATAAGCATGGATGTCGTAAGGGAAGCCGTGCATCAAAAACACAGGCCGACCGTCTTGTGGGCCAGCATCGTATAGGGCTATGTTCAGCACGCCAGTGTTGACAAAGCGTAAGGGCTCTAACGTTCTCACATGGACCTAGGTTTTCGTAATGGGTAAGTAGCAACTATACTGCCAAGTGCCCCGGCCCTGTCAAGCTTCGGGACGAGGCTTCTTACCAGTATAGCCACGCAGCAAGTTGTAATGCGTAACTTGGGCCACGGTGAGCAGCGTCCTTCTTGAATCAGCTTTTCCTGGGCTCAATGGCCCGAATGACCCTTGGGTTTTTTGACTTGGACCTCGATCTGTTTTGCAGGCATGCGCTCGGCGCGCATGGATTGGCCACCTTCTGCCGCGAAGCGTGCCGGGTCGGGCAATGCACCCGTAAATTCGAAAGCGACTTCACCCGCCGGATGCTTGTACCAACCAGGGTCTTTGTAGTCCCCAGGTTTTTGGTCTTTTCGTACTTTAAGCATACTGAACATGCCGCCCATCTCTACTGAACCAAACGGGCCGGTACCGGTCATCATGGGGGCAGTGTTGTCCGGGATCGGCATCTCCATCTCTGTCATGTCAGCCATGCCGCGTTCGCTCATCGCCATATAGTCGGGAATGAGCTTGGTGATTTGCCGTGCTACTTCGCGGTGATCCACGCCAATCATCGTGGGGACATCGTGGCCCATTGCATTCATGGTGTGATGGCTTTTATGACAGTGAAAGGCCCAGTCACCCTCTTCATCCGCCAGAAAATCAATTTGGCGCATTTGGCCCACCGCAATATCTGTGGTGACCTCCGGCCAACGCGATCCCTTTGGAGTGGGGCCTCCATCAGTACCTGAGACGACAAATTCATGACCATGAAGATGAATGGGGTGGTTTGTCATGGTGAGGTTACCGATACGGATACGCACCTTATCCATCTTGCGGACCACGAAGGGGTCGATGCCGGGAAATACCCGACTGTTCCAGGTCCATAGGTTGAAGTCGACCATGGTCATGATCTTGGGCGTGTAGGCGCCTGGGTCGATGTCATAAGAGTTCAAAAGAAAGCAAAAATCCCGATCCACGTCATCGATCAACGGATGTTTCGTTTTCGGATGTGTGACCCAAAAGCCCATCATGCCCATCGCCATCTGGGTCATTTCATCTGCATGCGGGTGATACATAAAAGTGCCCGGTCGTTTGGCGATGAATTCGTAAACGAAGGTTTTACCTGGCTGAATCGAGGGTTGATTCAAGCCGGAAACACCGTCCATGCCGTTGGGCAAGCGTTGTCCGTGCCAATGCACACTGGTGTGTTCTGGTAGTTTGTTGGTGACAAAAAAGCGCACTCGATCACCTTCAACGACCTCAATGGTTGGACCTGGTGATTGGCCGTTGTAGCCCCACAAATGCGCTTTAAAACCCGGTGACATTTCTCGCACGACGGGCTCGGCTACGAGATGAAATTCCTTCACGCCATTATTCATGCGCCAAGGGAGCGTCCAGCCGTTTGGAGTGACGACCGGGTTGTAGGGGCGACCCGTATTGGGCACCAAAGGTGGCATCGTGTCCGGTTTGGTTTGCATGACAGGCTCAGGGAGTGCGGCCATCGCCACACGGCTCACCGCGGCTGCGGTAACAGCGCCGCCAGTGATGCCCGCCGTCCTTAAAAAATCTCTTCTGGAGTTCATGGGTGTAGTGCTCATAATGATACTTTTCAATTTGATCAACGGGCGTGTGCTTAATGCGCCGCGCCGCCACCGGCCATGCCGGGTGCCATCGGACCGACGGGCATCATGGTGGGTTTGCCCATGATCGAGGCCTGCAGGGCTGCGTCGGATAACCAAAATTGACGTTGTGCGTTGATCGCGGCTATGACGCTGCCCACTTGGTCGCGAGCGTCCGCCAGTAACTCGAAGACGCCGATGATCATGCCGTTGTAGCGCAGCACGTTCTCCTCCGCGATGATTTTCCGCAGAGGCACGATCTCGTCACGGTAGTGCCTAGCGATGTCGTAGGTGGTGCGATAGCTGGAGTAGCTTTCACGTAAGTTCGGACCAACCGCCCGCACGACGGATTCGAGGTGATTCGCCGACGCCAAAAGTTGTGCGCCCATGGCGTCGCGTTTCATACCGCCCCAATCGAATACCGGTAGGCTAATCATCACTTCATAGCCCCGACGGCTCTGGCTTGTGCCGCTTGCGTTATCGAAGATGGTGTCGCGACGCACGGCGAGTTCGATATCGGTAAAGCTCATGATCAAGTTCAGGCCTTGGGCTTTGGCCATAGCGTCCAAAGAGCGCTTGGCGATGTTCACATCCAGCCGCTCCTTGCTGGCTTTCGAGCCGACGTCCTGCGCATCGCGAGGTGCGCTAGGAAGCGCGGGTAAGCGATCCGGAATTTTGAGCATGGTGGCCTGATCATCCGTGAGGCCCAGCACACGTACGAGGCCTTCTCGGGCAGCCGTCGCTGCATGGCTTGCAAGCGCCAATTGTGTCGCGGCATCGGCGTAAAAAGCTTGTTGCCGTGCACGTTGCAGCTTGTTGAAGTTACCGACTAGTTGCATGCGACGGGCCAGCTCTGCACTGGCCTCGGCTATGCCGCTGACCTGCTTGGCATAGGTCAAGATTTGCTCAGCCGCAACCGCTCTCACCCAGGCCTGCCGAATATCGGTCACCTGCTCAATGGTCTCCAGGGTCAGTTGCAGTTGGGCTTGTTCGATGCGTTGTTGTGCAATGCTGTAGCGCCGTGGCAAGGCGAATAAATCGAGCAGGCCGAAGGCAAGAAGTCGACCGATTTCAAGCTCGTCCATAAACCTTAAGCGCTCGAAGGTCAACACCGGGTTGGCAATGCGCCCGCTTTGCGCTGCTCCTGCTGCATTGCCCCAGTTTTGCGCGATCAGGGTTTGCATGGCGGGACTGTTGGTTATTGCAACTTCCACCGCCTCTTTTTGACCCAAAGGATTTTGTAAGAGGGCATCGGCGCTGGACTTCATTGTTGCACGCTGCGCGCCGCTCGTCGCGAGTTGCAGCTTGCCTTGAGTAAAGGCGGCAGCCTCGTGATTGGTTCGCTCCAGGCTTTGATTGACGTTGACGCTTGCACAGCCGGCGAGGCTGATGATTGTAGTTGTGATGAAAGTCTTTTTGAGTGCTTTGAGGTTATTTTGGGACGACATTATTTACTCCCGTGGCCTGCGTGAGGATTGTTTGAGCGGGTGGGGGGCGGCGCGCTTGTTGTTGCAGGAGAATTTGGCTTGTTGACGAGTGCCTTATCATCTCGCGGATCAACTGGCTCAGGCTCGTTGGCTTCTTTCAAATAGGCTCTCCATCCGCCAATGCGGCCCACCTCGTCATTGGCCGCTCTCCAAGAGGCCGTTTTCTCGTCAGTGTAGGGTTTATAGTGGTCAAAGGTTGATTTAAAGCTCAGCGCGTCTTTGGACTTCGCAGGCATGGCTTTGGACAGGGGCAATGACGTGGTGACATTGACTTCCTGCTTGGAGGCCTTAGGGTCGGGTTGGCTCTGGGCCTTGACATCATTTGTCGCTCCAATGCTCAAGGCGAGTGACATGGCGAACATCGGTGCAAGCGCGCAGGCGCGTAAACGAAGAGGGTTCTTCATCTTGAAATCCTGTTTAAACAATACATAGAGAGAAAACGGAAAAGCTGACTTTCAGACGTCTGGTCTAAGTTCCCGCGTCGGCCGAAAGGCGGAACGGGGTCGAGCGAAACCTCCTAGAGCGTGAAAGCTCTAGGCAAGTAATGAACGTGGCGGTCGCTTGAGGCCCTTGAGCAAAGGGCTGGTGGGAGGGCTCATTTGGAAAGGCTGTGATTTCCCATATTCGGCAGACGCACTGAGGATTTCGAGCGAGGGGACCATGACAATAAGGTTGCAGCACAAACTACAGGCGCTACAAGTCGCCGGTTTCTTAGAGTCGGAGTCCATGGCGCTGCGATGATGATCGGGGGAATGGCCTGACGTGGCCGATGGTTTCGCGCGAGCGTCATGACCGCTAGAGATTCCCGTTAGCGGCGCACTTGAAATTTGCGAATGATGCCCCGACTTGCAGAACAGCAGTGTCGACGCGGCAAACCCTTGGAGGGGAATCGCCAAAAGCAGCAAACAAGTGATGAGGTGACGAAAAGCCGAATTCATGGGCGTTAGTATATCGTGATGCTCGCGACTCACGAAGTCAATATGCGCTGCACTGACCGATTCACCGTCGCTGCCCGTGAACTAGGCGGGCTAGTTCCGAAAGAAGAATCGCCAGTCAACCATTGGCCCCGCTACGCCGTTTTTTAATGGCCTCTTTAAGGAATGTGATGAGATCCAGTTTTAGACATGTAATTGCTTCAACCTTGATCGCCTTTGGTTTGGGAATGTCAATGTCCGCAGCGACCGCTCAAACCGCGAACGATCAGGCGCAGGGCGAGATTCGCAAGATTGATAAAGATGCGAAAAAAATCACGATCAAACACGGCGAAATTAAGAACCTCGATATGCCACCAATGACCATGGTGTTTGAGGTGAAGGATACTGCCTTGCTCGACAAAGTCAAGGCAGGCGATAAGGTCCAATTTCGCGCCGTCAAGGAAGGCGGCGCGTATGTGGTGACTGAGATTCTTCCTCAGTAGGCCCATTCACTGTTTCGCCATGCCTATTGTTTGGCACCTTCGCCAAGGCGACGACTAAGCGACACTACATAGGGCGCCGCCCGGGCTGCCAGCATCGGGTCACTCGTGGGCTCAACACCCTTGGGCAGTACCATCGGGTTGTAGGTGATGGTCAGGCAGGCGCCGGTTGCATCGGGCGATACCGACTTGATCGTGAGTCGGCCTAGCGTAACTTTCTTGCGATCGTCGGGTAATGGCACGACCGCGCTATCGATCTTATCGCCCTGCTGGGCCAACTGCACATTAAAGTCAAAGGCCACGCTGCCCGAGGCCACACGTTGGCGGAGATCGTCAAATAGGAAGTCGCCGCCTTTCGCCTTTGCCTCTTCGTCGCTCAGGCCTTGCGTTCCACCGACCGGTTCGAAAATCCACTTACCCACTTGCTTCTTGCCACTGCCATCGACAAAGCCAAAGCCATGCACGCCCCAATAGTTCACCTTGCCAAAGCTAGCAGGTACAGATTGCCCTGCAAAATACTTACCTTGCAATAGCACTTCGGGATTTGCGTCGGCGAATTGCTTGATTCGGTCAGCATTTGGCTTTTTGGTCTCCGCTTCAGGAGCTAGCGACTGGAGTCGACCCAGCAACTGTTCCGGCGAAGCAGCCCCAAACACCGGTGCCGAAATATTACCCATCTGCCAGCTCTCGCCTCCAGGCAAATCGAACTGGAGGGCCATATTGCGTTGACCCTTTGTGTTATCGGCAGCCTTGGGATTGCCGCCACCAATGGAAAATCTCGCGATCACCGGCACAGGCTTGCCACTAAACGCAGAAGCCGTTGATAACGCTCGGCCTTCAGCGCTGCCCACAAATTCAGCCGCGGCACAAACACCCTTTGCCCCGGAGCGACGGTAGCCGTCAAACTTGCCGCCCGCGATTTCGAAAGCATCGACTAATTTGTTGGGGTCTACTTACGAGAGTGCGGGCACACTAAACGTCGCAGCAGCGCAAGTAATGCCCGCCATTGTTAAAATCCGGGCCTTAGAAATCACATTCATTGATTGCTCCTTTGGGAAGTACGACATGCCGGAATCGGCAACTACAGAATCGATGGATCGCTTCGCCTTACTTCGCAGGGCGGGGGGCAGTGCGTTACTTTGGGCATTGTAATGGATGGCTTTTCGATGGGGCTTGGGTATGTCGACGTTAGGCCTCATTTGTATAATTTATTATGCGGCTGAAGGCTATGTCAATAACTTATCAAATCTCCGGTATGCATTGTGGTGCTTGCGTGGCAAAAGTTACCCGGGCACTACAGCCCCTGGCGAGTGCCGTAGAAGTCAGCTTGAGCGCGCAGCAAGTGTCGTTGGAGGGGGCGAACTCGTCCATCGACGATTTCCAGGCTGCTCTGAGCGCCGTTGGAAAATATCAAATTTTTGCGCTGCCGAAGCAGGGCAGTCAAGCCGCTGAGGTTCAAGTTAAGCTCAATCCGGCGGTCACAGCACAGGTCGTTTCGTCCTGGTTGGAGACTTATTACCCACTTCTACTCATCGTGGCTTTTATCCTTGGAGCCAGTGTCTTGGTTCAGCTTGGCCAGCACTCTGGTCATGGCATGGGCTTGTCTGCGTTCGCGTTGTCGGAAACCATGCGCTATTTTATGGCTGGATTTTTCCTGGTGTTCTCTTTCTTCAAGCTGCTGGATTTAAAGGCTTTCGCGAACGCCTATCGGGGCTATGACTTATTGGCGGCGAGTTGGCCACGCTGGGGGTTGATCTATCCCTTTGTTGAAGTGGCTCTTGGCGTGGCTTACCTTGCGAACTGGATACCCCTGTTCACCAATGCGCTCACCCTTGTCTTGATGGGATTTTCCGCGATTGGAGTCATTCGGGCAGTGCTCAGTAAGTCGCAAATTCAGTGCGCTTGTTTGGGTACGGTGTTCAAACTACCGATGAGCACGGTGACAATTGTGGAGGATCTTGGTATGGTGGTGATGGCGGCCGTCATGCTGGCCATGTCCGTGTGATGACAACACCCAGCGCTAACAATCTACTTTAAGCTTTTGTGTCTCGGCCACAACAGACCTCACGACATTAGGGGCGACACAGGTAATGAGCGTTGCCGTACAGAAGAAGGGATTCCTTGTGTCTATTATCGACACGAATGCGCTCTCGGGCTACTTCCTCGGTGAGATGCCATGTAATCACAAAGTATGGCGACTAGCCGCTATCAGTCTAAAAGGAATGATATGAATATTTCAACCCTCACCTCAGTTTTGGCAACAGCCTTGGTGCTCACTGCGTGCGAGAAGCCAACGGTGGTAAACGTACCACCACCGCCCGCTCCGGTGGTTGTCCCAGTGCCTGTACCAGGACCTGCGGGTCCAGCAGGCGCCCCTGGTAGTACTGGAGCGCCCGGTACTCCGGGAGACACGGGCAGCACCGGCGCGCAAGGCAAGGCCGGTGACAACACAACCATCATCGTAAAACCTCCTGGCCCTGAAAAGTAATGCCAGTTGATGGTATGTTTTAAACCGCCAAATATTGCGCCTGAATATCGGCATTGGCGGATAGATCAGCCATGCTCCCTTGAAAGCGAATCCTGCCTTTTTCGATAATGTAGGCTCGGTCGGCGACTTCCATGGCGAAATGCAGGTTTTGCTCAGAGAGCAGAATCGCGACGCCTGCGGCTTTTAAGCCGCGAATGGCTACGGCCATTTGGTCGACCATCACCGGAGCGACGCCTTCAGAGGGCTCGTCCATCAAGATGCACAAGGGATTGCCCATAAGGGTACGACCGATGCTAAGCATTTGTTGTTCGCCGCCAGACATTCGTCCACCAAGGCGCTCTGGCATTTCTTGAAGGTTGGGAAAAAGTGCGCCGATCTTCGCAAAGTCCCAGGTAGGTGCACCGGCTCGCACAGGCTGGCGGCCAACTTCAAGATTTTCAAGCACAGTAAGTTCGGTAAAGATGCGTCGATCTTCTGGTACATAGCCAAGGCCAAGGCGTGCAATTTGATAGGGCTGCATGCGCTCGATCGATGCCTGTGCGAATTGCATGGAGCCTGTTTTCGGACGCACCAAACCGATAATGGATTTGAGCGTCGTGCTCTTGCCGGCGCCATTACGTCCGAGCAGCACGACAACTTCGCCCGCGTTCACCTCAAGCGATACATCGGTAAGGATGTGCGCTTGCCCGTAGTAGCTATTGATCGCGGAGACTTTGAGCATTAGTGCCTCGAGCCCAGGTAGATACGCTGTACTTCAGGGTTGGCTCGTACCGTTTGGGGATTGCCTTCCGCAATGAGCGCGCCGCGATTGAGCACAATCAGGCGGCTGGCATGGGCAAAGACTACATCCATATCATGTTCGGTAAAAAGCACGCCAATCTGATCGCTGTGAACAATGTCGGCAGCCAAGGCCATGAGCTCAATTCGCTCTTTAGGGGCCATGCCAGCGGTAGGTTCGTCCATAAGTAAGAGACGCGGCTTGTTGGCGAGGGCCACGGCCAACTCCAAGCGTTTCAAGTCGCCGTAAGCGAGTATCGAGCAAGGCCGTTCGGCCTGGGCGAGCATGCCCACGCGCTCAAGCAATTGGTTGGCCTCGTCGACATACTGTTCTCGTGCCCGGACGAGTAAGGCCCCTAGCTTTTTGTAATGCGAAAGAAGCGCCATCTGAACGTTTTCGCGAACCGTCATGGAGCTAAAAGTCGCGGTAATTTGAAAGGTTCGCCCCACCCCCCGTCGCCACACTTCGCGCGGCTTGAGGCCCACGATAGACTGACCTTCAAATTGAATCGACCCTGCGTCCGGTTTAAGTTGACCGTTGAGCATGTTGAAGCAAGTTGATTTACCCGCTCCATTGGGGCCGATGAGCGCGAGCAGTTCGCCTGCGCGCACGTCGAAGTCGACTGCCGATACTGCTCGAACACCCCCAAAGGATTTACTCAGACCGCGTACTTCGAGTAAGGCTTGGTCGCTCATGCCACCTCTTTCACAAAGAGGCGCTTGATCGTTCCCGCCACGCCCATCGGGAAGAGTAAAACAATGAAGAGGATGGTCATGCCAAGCGCGGCTCGCCAGTATTCGAACTCGCGCGCCACCAGATCTTGCAACCATGTAAAGAGTGCCGCCCCCACTACGGGTCCTGCGAGTGTTTGAATGCCACCGAGTAACGCCATGACCAGTCCATCGATGGAGCGGCCTACGCCGATGGCTTCCGGCGAGATCGAGCCTTTAGAGAAGGCGAACAGTCCACCAGAAACGCCGCAAACAATCCCTGCAATGACAAAGGCTTTCCACTGCACCCGGAACACATCAATGCCAATCGCATCGGCGCGAAGCGGAGAGTCGCGCCCAGCACGCATGGCATAGCCAAAAGGCGCTTGCAGCACTCGCCACAGCAATAAAACGCCGCCTAGGGTGAGCGCTAGGGTGAGGTAGTAATAGGCCCACTTTTCAGAGAGCCAAGGTGAGGGCCAAAGGCCGACGATGCCATTACTACCCCCCGTCAATGCATCCCACTGAAACGCGATAGACCAGACGATTTGACCAAAGGCCAAGGTGAGCATGGCGAGATAAACGCCCGATAGGCGCACACAGAACCAACCGAAGATGATGGCCCCAAGGCCAGCCACTAGTGGAGCTGCGGCCAGAGCCCCCTCCATCGGCCAAGCGAGGTGTTTGACCAGGAGCCCCGCGCCAAACGCACCCAAACCGAAGTAGGCGGCGTGGCCGAAAGAATGCATGCCGCCCGGGCCCATGATGAAATGCAGGCTGGTCACAAACAGAATCGCGATGAGAATGTCGATGCCCAGCACCAAGCTGTAGGGGTAGTTTTTTCCGGCCAAAGGCAGCAGTAGCAAGGCGGCTAAGACGACGGCGCCGAAGATCTTGCTGCGCTTGTCCGCGGAGCGTATCGGTGTTTCAATCTCCGCGCTATTGCGGGGGGCGGCCACTTGCCGTCCGAGCAGGCCCCAGGGCCGCCAAATGAGCACTGCGGCCATGACCAGAAACTCTACGACCAGGGTGAGTTTTGAAAAATTAAAGGCGACGCCGAAGATCGTCACTTGTCCGATGGCATAGCACATGGCCTTGATCTCCGCGATCATTAAGGCCGCTAGAAACGCGCCCGGGATGCTGCCCATGCCACCGACTACCACCACCACGAAAGCTTCGCCAATGGCGACGAGATCCAAGCCAAGATTGGCAGGCTCTCTCGGCAGTTGTAGCGCACCCCCCAGGCCCGCCAGGAAGGCGCCAAGGGCGAATACACCAGTGAATAGCCAAGCCTGGTTCACCCCCAGTGCGCCGACCATGTCCCGATCTTGAGTGGCCGCTCGAATGAGTACTCCAAAACGGGTACGGGTGAGCATTAGCCAAAGAATGCCCAGCACCAGCGGGCCCATGGCGATCAACACCAAATCGTATTGCGGGAACTGTCGGCCGAGAATTTCGATGGAACCTTTGAGCCCTGGAGCTCGCGGGCCGAGTAGATCTTCTGGTCCCCAGAAGGCTAGGGTCATGTCTCGAAAAATCAAGACGACTGCAAAGGTGGCCAGCAGTTGGAAAAGTTCTGGTGCTTGATAAATTCGTCTGAGTAAGACAAATTCGACCAACAGACCGACCGCTGCGACGCACAACGCCGCGAGCAGCACGGCTCCCCAAAAGCCAAAGGTGCTATCGCCCAAGTGAGTTACCAGCGAATACGCAATGTAGATGCCCAACATATAAAACGAGCCGTGGGCAAAGTTGACAATGCGGGTGACGCCGAAAATCAGCGACAAGCCCACAGCGATCAAAAATAACGTCGAGGCGCTCGCCAAGCCATTGAGGAACTGGACGGCGAAAGCGTCAAGAGTCATTGCTTAATTCAGCCCGTTCTTCCGATCCTAGCTCGGCTGGTCAGTCCGCTGGGCGAAGCTTCTTGACCTCGGCATCGGGTGGCAGAAACTTGGCCCCGTCGTAGTACACGTAATCCTTCATCTCGCCCTTGCCACCGCGCACCGTGGTGCGGCCAACATAGGCTCCCATAGTGGACTGGTGATCCACGGCGCGAAATGTTGCTTTACCAAACGGCGTGGTGAATTGGAGACCTTTGAAGGCCGTAATGAGCTTTTCGGTATCCGTTGAATTGGCCTTTCTCAAGCCTGCCTCAAGCGCCTTGATGGTGGAGTAGCCAACCACGGAACCGAGTCGAGGATAGTCCTTGTATTTGCCATGATAGGCAATAAAGAACGATTTATGCTCAGGAGTGTCGATGCCGTACCAAGGGTAGCCTGTTACTAACCAGCCTTCGGGTGTTTCGTCCTTCAGCGGATCAATGTACTCAGGTTCACCCGTGAGTAAGCTCACAACATCACGGCCTTTGAACAGACCGCGGGTGTTGCCTTCGCGCACAAACTTGGCCAAGTCGGCACCGAACAGCACGTTAAAAATCGCGTCAGGCTTGGCATCTGAAAGGGCTTGAACAACGGCGCCCGCATCGATGCGACCCAGTGGCGAGGCCTGCTCACCGACAAATTCAATGTCGGGCTGAGCCTTTTTCATTTGCTCTTTGAAGGTCGCCACCGCGGACTGACCGTACTCGTAATTGGGATACACGATCGCCCAGCGTTTTTTTCGCATCTTGACGGCTTCTGGCACGAGCATGGCGGTTTGCATGTAAGTCGAGGTGCGCAAACGGAAGGTGTAGCGATTGCCGTTTTGCCAGACGATTTTGTCAGTCAATGGCTCGGTGGCCAGGAAGAAGGATTTCTTTTGCTTGGCGAAATCGGTTAAAGCCAGACCAATATTGGACAGAAACCCACCGGCTAGTACATCGACTTTTTCTCTGGATAGCATTTCTTCAGCGACGCGAACCGCATCGCCGGGGTTGGCGCCGTCGTCGCGAAAGACCATTTCAATTTTTCGGCCATTGATGCCACCTGCGGCATTGATTTGCTCAACCGCAAGTTCCATTCCCTTTTTGTAGGGCTCCAGAAAAGCGGGCTGCGCCTTATAGCTATTGATCTCGCCAATGCGAATGGGCTTTTGCTGGGCGGCGCTTGGTGCGGCCATGCTTACTGTAAGAGCCAGCATACTCAAGACGCCGGGGAAAAAACGCTTCATTCAAAACTCCTAGAAACTTGCGGATTTGCGAGTGCAGACCGAGACATTAACGCAAAAACGGAATCGGTCAAGTTCGGGGCTGGATTGGGGCGCGCAAGATCCGTCACAATGCGTTAATTGTTTTTTCAACTAAGGTTACGTGACCATGAGTGTCGAACATTTTGATGTCTTGATTGTCGGTGCCGGTCTATCAGGTATTGGCGCGGGTTATCACCTACAGGCTAAGTGCCCGAACAAACGCTACGCGATTTTGGAAGGCCGTGAGGCTTCGGGGGGTACCTGGGACTTGTTTCGCTATCCTGGCGTTCGCTCAGACTCCGATATGTACACGCTGGGGTACTCGTTTCGCCCCTGGAGAGAAGCCAAGGCGATTGCGGATGGTCCAAACATCCTGAACTATGTTCGTCAAACAGCCAAGGATTATGGTATCGATCAAAAGATTCGCTATTCGCATCAGGTGAAGCGCGCCGCATGGTCGAGTACGAACGCGAGGTGGACTGTCGAGGCCGAGCACCAGCAAGAGTTGCGTCAATTCACCTGCAATTTTCTCGTGATGTGCGCGGGTTACTACAAATATTCGGCGGGCTACACCCCGGAGTTTCCAGGTTTTGCTAACTTCAAGGGCCAGATTGCCCATCCGCAAAATTGGACCTCCAATATTGATTACAACGGAAAGCGCGTGGTCGTGATAGGTAGTGGCGCCACGGCCGTGACCCTGGTGCCGGAGCTTGCAAGAAAAGCCGCGCACGTGACCATGCTGCAGCGCTCGCCGACTTACGTGGTGTCGCGCCCCTCCGTTGACGCGATCGCCGATAAATTGCGGCGCTGGCTTCCCACTAAGGTGGCTTACAGCTTGGTGCGCTGGAAGAATGTTCTTTACGGCATGTATATTTTCAAGATGTGTCGCAAGTATCCCGCTAAGGTGAAGGCGGTGCTGCTCGGCCAGGTGCGAGCAGAGATGGGGCCGAGCTACGATGTGGACAAGCATTTCACTCCGCGTTATAACCCCTGGGAACAGCGCATGTGTCTGGTACCCGATAGTGATTTGTTCAAGGCCTTGAAGGCAGAAAAGGCCTCGGTGGTGACTGATCAGATTGAGGCCTTCACAGAGACGGGCATCAAATTGGCCTCTGGCGAGGAGTTGCAGGCAGACTTGGTCGTGACAGCCACCGGCCTCAATCTTGAGGTGTTGGGCGGCTTGGAGGTGACGGTCGATGGCAGGCGCGTGGACTTTTCGAAGTGCTTGGCGTACAAAGGCATGATGTACAACGATGTGCCAAATATGGCGTCGGTGTTTGGGTACACGAACGCTTCTTGGACATTAAAGGCGGACCTCACCTGTGAATATGTTTGCCGCCTACTGAAACATATGGACAGTACCGGCGCGAAGTTTTGTACGCCGCATTTGCGTAGCGGTGAAGTGAAGGAGATGCCCTGGGTCGATTTCTCGTCGGGTTATTTTCAACGAGCCAAGGACATTCTCCCCAAGCAAGGCTCGATTCATCCCTGGAAGCTTTATCAGAACTATGCTTTGGATATTCTGGCGTTGAGGTTTGGGTCGGTAAAAGATAGCGCGATGAAGTATTCAATTTAAGTGAGGCTTAGTTGGCTGGCCGGGAGCATGGCGCTTCTCGACCTCGCACACAAAGTATTTCCAGGCTTCACCGCCCCACTCGATTACGGTATCAGGCCGTGTGGCAGTAAGTTTTTAAGCGATGACGAGCGAGCGCCTCAGCGACGCCTGAAGCGTCGCTTTAACACCAGCCCGTTACAATCTATGGTTTCGCGCCCTATCCCTGAAAGTACCCCATGAGCCTCAAATGCGGCATTGTTGGCTTGCCCAACGTCGGTAAGTCCACGCTTTTCAACGCCCTTACCAAGGCCGGCATCGCTGCCGAGAACTATCCTTTTTGCACGATTGAGCCCAATGTCGGCATTGTGGAGGTGCCTGATCCGCGCTTACAGGCGCTGGCGGACATCGTTAAGCCGAAAAAGGTCTTACCCGCAACGGTCGAGTTTGTGGACATTGCGGGCTTGGTCGCAGGTGCTTCCAAGGGCGAGGGCCTGGGCAATCAGTTTCTGGCCCATATTCGTGAAACCGACGCCATCGCGCATGTGGTGCGCTGCTTTGAAGATACCAATGTCATCCACGTGAGCGGCAAGATTGATCCGCTCTCCGACGTGGAAGTGATCAATACCGAGCTGGCCCTGGCCGATATGGCGACGGTAGAAAAACTTCATGCCAAGAACGTGAAGTTGGCGAAATCGGGTACGGATAAGGAAGCTTTGAAGTTAGTACCCTTGTTCGAAAAGTGTTTGGCCGTTTTGAATGAAGCCAGGCCGATTCGTTCTCTAGATCTTGATGCAGACGAGTTGGCTTTACTCAAACCTCTGTGTTTGATTACCGCTAAGCCCTTGATGTACGTCGCCAATGTAAAAGAGGACGGTTTCAAGAACAACCCTCATTTGGACCGGGTGATGGCCATGGCTGCTACTGAAAAGTCCCTGGTGGTGCCTGTGTGTGCCGCGATGGAAGCCGAGATGGGTGATATGGCCGATGAAGATAAAGAGCTTTTCCTGGCCGACATGGGTATGACCGAGCCGGGCTTGAACCGGGTGATTCGCACCGGCTATACCTTGCTGGGTTTACAAACTTACTTTACGGCCGGCGTTCAGGAAGTGCGTGCCTGGACAATTCATAAAGGCGATACCGCACCCCAGGCGGCTGGCGTTATCCATACCGATTTTGAGCACGGCTTCATCCGCGCGGAAACCATTACCTATGATGATTTCATAGCTTGCAAGGGCGAGGCCGGCGCTAAGGAAAAAGGCAAGATGCGCCTAGAGGGCAAAGAATACGTGGTGCATGACGGAGACGTGATGCATTTTCGCTTCAACGTTTAATTCCTCCTCTATTTCGCCTAAGATTTAGGCCATGCAGTTTCCCGATCCTCCGTTCATAGGTTTAATGCGTTGGTTCTTGCGCCGTTTGGTGAAGTTCCAGACGGTGCCGGAGGCTAGCCAGCCGCCAAGCTTTAATCCGGCTCTACCGGTGTGTTATGCGCTACAGGTGCGTCAACTTTCCGGCTTTTTGCTGCTTGAAGATGCATGCACTCAGCTTGGCCTGCCGCTGCCGTCCGGTGTTTTGCATGTCGGTAGCTTGCGCGAAAGCAGTCGCTATTTTTACCTCACTCGAAGTGGCCAACCGTCGCCTTTGGATCGAGATCCCTACGAGTATTCAAAACGATTTAAAGTCCTGGTGGCCGCCGCCCAGAACGACCCTGGCTTGGAGGTGCAGATCGTACCGGTCAGCGTGTTTTGGGGGAGAGCTCCGAAAAACCAGGATTCCATTCTTAAAGCGCTTTTTTCTGATGCTTGGGTCGCGCCTGGCTTTTTCAAGCAGACCCTAAGAATTTTGATCAATGGTCGGCAAACTTTATTGAAGTTCGGCAAACCTATTTCTTTGCGCGCTGAGGTCGATGCTGCGGCGAGTATTCAAGCAGAGAATGGCAGTGAAAGCCAAGCTCAACGTCGCATTGCGAGGCTGCTGCGCGCTGAATATAAGCGTGAGCGCGAGTTAGTGGTCGGCCCCAATTTGTCGCATCGACAAACCTTGGTGAATAGTGTGATTGGCAACGAGACGGTGCAAACCTCGATTCGCCGCCATGCTGAGACCCAGGCAATACCAATTGAGCGTGCCGAGTTAAAAGCGCGCAAGATGGTTTTTGAAATTGCGTCAGACTATTCCTATCCAGTGATTCGAGCTTTTGATCTAGGTCTCACCCGACTTTGGAATCGCATCTATCAGGGTGTCGACATTCACCATTTCGAAACCATTGCCAAGGTGGGAGCGGGTGCGGAGATTGTGTACGTGCCCTGCCATCGCAGTCATGTCGATTATTTGCTGCTCTCGTACGTAATGTACAAGCGCGGTTTGATGCCTCCACAAGTGGCTGCGGGGGATAACCTGAATATTCCGGTGATCGGCGGTATCCTCAGGAGGGCGGGTGCATTTTTCTTAAGACGAAGCTTCAAGGGCGACGCGCTTTATTCAGCCGTGTTCTCCGAGTATGTGCATGTCATTATGCAGCGCGGCTTTCCGATCGAATACTTTGTGGAAGGTGGCCGTAGTCGTACCGGTCGGCTCTTGGCCCCCAAGGGTGGCTTACTTAGCATGACCGTCGAAAGCTTTCAGCGCGAAGGTAGCAAACCGGTCGTGTTCATTCCGATTTACATTGGCTATGAGCAGTTAGTTGAAGGCGATAGTTTTTTAGCCGAATTGGCCGGAGGGGCGAAGCGCAAAGAGTCGATCTTTGGAATCGTCAACACGGTTCGAGAGTTTCGCGGCAAGCAGTACGGCAAGGTCCACGTCAATGTCGCAGAGCCCATTGCCCTGCAGACGGTCCTGAAGGATTCTATCGCCGCCGGGGAAACGCAGCGGCAATTGATCGGTCAGTTAGGCCGTCAAATAACCGAGCGCATTAACGATGCCTTGGTGCTCAACCCGATTAATCTATTGTCAACCGCAATTCTCGGTACGGCTCGCCAAGCCATGGACGAAAAGCGCCTGCTGTTTCAGCTAGAGTTGCTCCTGGCCTTGGCCAAATCAGTACCTTATTCGGAGCGCCAAAAGGTCACCGAGTTAAACGCAGAGCAATGCATTGCTTACGCCAGTAAGCAGGCCCTGATTGAAAGAATCCCCCACCCGCTTGGCGATATCTTTCATGTGCGGCCCAAGCAGGCGGCCTTACTGACTTACTTTCGAAACAATACGCTCCATGGCTTTGCGCTCGCCTCTTTACTCGCTGCCCTGATTAGTCGTAATCCCGATCTACCCTTGGCACGCATTCAACTCATTGCTCGACAAAGCTTTGCCTTCTTGCGTAAAGAGCTCACCATGAGTTGGACTGAGCAGACCATGCTGGAAAAGCTGAGCGCTATTCTTGAAGTATTTGAGGCCAAAAAGCTGGTACAAAAACTTGTCCTTGGCGAGTTGACCCAATACTCGCCGGTGCGAGCAAATCTAGCCGGTTCATACGGACTAGATGCTCTGGGGTCGATACTGCGCCATACTCTAGAGCGCTACTTTATTGTTGCGCGCACGCTCGCTTCCTTGCCTGGTGGGGCCTATAGCGCCGTATCCCTTGAGGACCGCTGTGTACTTTTGGCCCAGCGTGTGCAGTATCTTCACGAAGCGGTTGGGCCAGACTTTGCGGACCGTGCTTCGTTTAAGGCGATTGTGAGTTCTCTCTTGGAAAGTGGCCTAGCTGAAGCTCGTCACAATAAGATACATGCAACCGACGCCCTTGAGCAGGCTGCGGATAATGCCGATTTATTATTGCCGCCCGATGTTGATCAAGCCATTAAGCAATTGGCCTCACTCAGTGCGGACGAGCTCAACAAGGCCAAGGACCTACTTACCTAGGGTTTTCAAAGAAAACGTAATTGGTTGCGTAATCGCTAATTTCGAAATACACCCGTTTTTCTCCGGCATCGATTTGCATATTGAGGTTTTCGTCCAGGACACCGTAACCGTACCGGTAAGCTCTTGGCTTGCCGTCGTCTGTGCCTAGAGCGGTGCTGATCTTGTCGATTTTTAAAAAGCGCCGCGCGACCTTTTCGCCCGCGTAAATCTCTAGGACACCGTTAGTACCGGTCCAGTTTTGGATGTCACGGCTGATCTTGTTTTGCTGCTCTTGCGTGCACGCTGAAAGTAGAACCAGGCCGACTAGGCCGGCTGTGGCCCAAATACGCCTACCTAGAGGCTTGGTCGACGCTTGGTCGTCGTGGCTGGCTTGGCTTATTACGCTTGTGATGTTCGAATCTTGAATCATGTGGGGAGGCCTCCATAGCCGCCTCTAGGATTTGAGGCGATCCCCCCTCAACGCATGTCCTCGCGTTTGCGAAGACACGGCTCGCGCTTATTCTTCCTACGGGCCTGATTCTTGAGGCTTTACTGTGTGCGAGTGGCGCTTTGCAGAACTAGCGTAGTTGTTGGCACATTCGAATACCCAGCGTAAGTACCTGAGCTTAGCGTTGCGTTGGCCACCGCATTCATGCTGTCCAAGACCGCCGTGCCGCTAATCGCCTTGCCGAATACAGCATAACCGTTGGCCACCGCAGTTGTTGAGGTATTGTCCAGGGCCGTGTTGTTGATGGCGTTGAAGAAGAACTGTGAAGTCGCGGTATCGGGTTGTCCAAGCCGAGCCATGGCCAAGGTGTACTTCAGATTGCTAAGCCCACTTTTCGATTCGAGGACGATGGGCGCTGTACTGTTTGTTTTTTGTTGGATAGTGTTGACGGCGTCGCTTACGAATCCGCCTCCCTGAGTAACAAACCCCGGAACCACTCGATGGAAAATCGTGTTGGTGTAAAAACCGTTACCCACGTAATTGAGAAAGTTCTTGACCGTTACCGGTGCTTTGTCCGGGTAGAGTTCGACGACCACCGTACCCATCGAGGTCAAAAAAGTGACTTGAGGCAATGGAACGGCCAAACTAGTTTTAAAAGGCGCTGTGCTGCCATAGTCAATCGACACTGCAACACTGGTTCCATCAGGCGTACACGTGAATTGTCGGCTAGTGGAGGATGTCGAGCTGATCACGGCAACATCTGTACAGCCGGTCGTGGTGGCGGCGATGGATGCGGGGAGATTGGCACCCAAAATGTTAAACGTCGTAACTTTTCCGACCGCGGGATTGACTGCGGTGACCGCGCTCACTGCAGCGCTCGCCACAGCGCTTGAAGAGCTTGAGCTAGAGCCACAGGCCGAAAGGGCGAAAATGCATATTGCAAAGCCAGCCGCGAGGGCTGGTCTTATGAAAATACTTGGAGTCATTTGAGCTTTTGTGGAAATGAAAATGTGCGGATGTTCCGACATTGTCCGCAGACCGAAGGGCGCAAGTATAGCGATCCGATGAGCGGCCTTAGTTTTTCGCCGCGTGGTATCGCGCGCTAGGGCTTAGAGAACCCTTTGGCGCACAAACAACGAGATCATCGCGGAAAGCACAATGAGGAGGCTTCCCAGGGCCACAAAGAAACTCGTGACTTCGGTTTGTTTAGGCTTCGCGAGAATAAGCCGCGCGTGTAAAGTGTTAAAAATCTTGCGTAGATCTTCTGGGCGGCTGGCTTCGAAATATTCGGCCATGGTGGTTTTAGCAGTGTCTTGCAAGGCCTCCTCTTCGAGCCTGACGCGCATATTCATGCCGTCGACTTTTAAGGTCGCGCCTTGTGTCGTGCCCACACCAATGGCATATACTCGTATCCCTAAGTCGGCGGCTAACTTGGAGGCTTCTTTGGGGTCTGGCCCAATTGTGGATTTACCGTCGCTCATGAGAATCACAGCCATGTTCTGGTTGGAGCCCGCAGGCACCGGTTCGAGCTTGCGTTCCTCGGGCTTGCTGGGGTCTTTAAACCACTGACGAGAGCTGCGACCTGTCGTGAGTTTTTCCACGTCGATATCCGCATCGGGGCGCAATGTGGACAGCGCAATCACGATGCCACTGCCTAGAGCCGTTCCGCGCTGGGCATCAAGCCGATCTACAGCTTGGCGCAGGGCCTCACGATCTTTAGTGGGTGATTGCGCCAGCGAGGCCGTTGCCGCCACCGAGACTAGTCCCATGCGCACATAAGGAGGCAGTCCGTCGATAAATTGCTTGGCAATGTTCTGAGCCACCGCCAGCCGATTTGGGGAGAGATCGGTGGCACGCATGCTGCTCGAGGTATCGATCGCGAGCATTAAATCGAGCTGTCTTTGCGGTAGCGCGAGTAAGGCTTGAGGTCGCGCTACGGCCGCGATGAGGGAAATAAGGCCGAGCAAAAAAAAGATCGGTGGAATGGCGGCTCGCCATTTTGAGCCCGCACTTGGCACCAAGTTGTTGCTTAGTCCTGGAAAGCGCACAGCAAGCTGGCCGCGGTTGCGACGCATTCGAAAGTACACCCAAACGACAATGGGGATCAGGAGCAATAGCCAGAGCAGAAGGGGCCATTGGAACGTAATGCCGCGAATATCTAGCATGAGCTACACGCGTTTCTTGCGACGTTTGCGAAGCTCGGTCAGGCCGATGATGGCTTGAGCGAGATCGTCTTGAGTGCTAATGGACAGGCAGTCCACGCCGGCATCGACCATGGCCTGAGCGATTCGCTTTTCCCGTTCGGCGGAAAGCTTCTCGAAGCGGGCGCGAAAATGTTTGTCTGAACTATCCACCAAGAGCTGCTCGCCGGTTTCAGGGTCCGTCAAAGTCAATTGGCCAATATCGGGCAGTGAGACTTCCAGAGGATCGTAAACGCGAATGGCGATAACTTCATGTCGTTGAGCAAGAAGGGATAGTGGACGTTCCCAGCCGGGTGTAGAAATAAAGTCGGAGATCACGAGAACAACCGAGCGACGCTTGACCGCTTGCCTGGAGGCTTCGATCATTTGAGCGAGATCGGTTAATTGCTGCGGCCGCAGGTCAGTTGCATGATCGTCCGATGATTTGTGCTTCGTGGTGCTTACTTCCGTCTTTTCGGCGCGTTTGGAACTTGGCGCGGCGTGAATACGATCAATCAGATGCAGCACTTGTCGACGGCCATGGCGTGGCGGGATGACCCCATGCAATAGGGTGAGCTTACTGTCCTTACCCCCGATGGCTTGTTCGCGACCTTGAGCTTGGTTATACAGCACCGCACCCACTTGGTTGCCATGACGCGTGAGCATTCGCGCGAGCACTCCAACCAGTTGCGTTGCGACCGCGCGCTTGGAGCGCAGTTGCGATCCAAAATCGATGGAGGCGCTGAGGTCCATCATGAACCATGCCGTGACTTCGCGGTCCTCCTGAAACTCGCGTACGTAAGGGCTATTCATGCGAGCCGTGACGTTCCAGTCGATGAAACGTACATCGTCGCTGGTTTGATATTCGCGCAAATCGGCAAGGTCTAGTCCAAAGCCTCGAAACAGGGAGCGATAGTCGCCTTGCAGCAAGCCGTCGAGCCGCTTGATCACAGTCCATTCAAGCCTCTGCAAAATGCTCTCAGCATCTTGTGAAGGAACAGTTGAAAGTTCACTTCGACCTTCCTGCTGCTCCTGCGCCTCGGGTTCTTTGGCGCGGCGAGAAAAGAAAGCTCTAAATGCCTTGGGCATTCGAAGAACATTTGACACGGACTCGGGGGCGGTCGTCATGTGGCTGGCTAAGCTGATTCACGTGGGCTAAGCGGCCGCAGTTCCTCTGAACCAGCGGACTGGTGCTTAGGCCACCCGAACATGGGCCTGCAACGGTTGATCTGGAGCTCGTATTGCACCAAGAATTTTAAGAATAATGTCGTCGGCACTAGTGGCACGCGAAAGAGCTTCATAAGAGAGCACCAGTCGATGACGGAACACATCCGGTACTAAGTCGATAATGTCTTGTGGCAGCACGTAATCTCGGCCTCGCAACATGGCGAGCGCGCGCGATCCTTCAATCAGGTTGATGGTCGCGCGTGGGCTGGCACCAAAGCTGATTTGTCGATCAAGTTCTTTTAGGCCGTATTTGGCCGGTTCGCGGGTCGCGGCAACAAGCTTGACGGCATACTGGATCAGTGATGGGTCGACGTACACTTTACGGCATTGGGCCTGCAAGCCCGCCAGATCGACGGTGCTCATTACAGAGGCCACCTCGACGGCCGGACCGGTGACGCGCTCGGCGATCACAAACTCTTCTTCCTCGCTAGGATAGCCGACCACTACTTTCATCATGAACCGGTCGACTTGGGCTTCTGGGAGTGGGTAGGTGCCCTCGGTTTCAATCGGATTTTGCGTGGCCATGACCAGGAAAGGTTCGGCAACTCGATGGGTTTCTCCCGCAATGGTCACTTGCCGCTCTTGCATCACTTCCAGCAGGGCGCTTTGAACTTTCGCGGGAGCGCGATTGATTTCGTCGGCCAAAAGCAGGTTGGTAAAGACTGGCCCAAGCGAAGTGCTGAACTCACCACTTCTTTGGTTGTACATGCGCGTGCCGATCAGGTCGGCGGGTACTAAATCCGGTGTGAACTGGATGCGCTTAAAGCTGCCGTTGATGGTGCGAGCCAGGGTTTTTACGGTGAGCGTTTTGGCCAGGCCCGGCACTCCCTCGACCAATAAATGTCCATGAGCGAGGACCGCCACCAAGATTCTTTCCAAGAAGTGATCTTGCCCTACAACAACGCGCTTGACCTCGTAAAGAATGCGCTCCATTTGCTCTTTGACATTGGTGTTTAGCATCGTGCTTTCCATACGCCTTCCTTTTTCTTACTATAACGGCGGAATGCCCAAAGCTCCGCCAGCAGCTTCCATCGTGACCGCAAATCCTATGCCGATGAAGGTACGGGACCCGCTTGGGTTATAGATGGCCGTAACGATGCCCACCACCTCACCTGCCATATTGACCAAGGGGCCCCCCGAATTTCCGGGGTTCGCCGCGGCATCGAATTGAATGAGACCAGTAAGAGAGCGCTCACCTTCCGGTGATCGAAACTCACGATTGAGCCCCGACACAACCCCGCCCGAAACCGAAGGTCCCATACCGAAAGGAAATCCGACGGCGACAACCTCATCGCCCGGTCGAAGATTGCCGCTGTCCCCCATCGTTGCAGGCTCGATGTCGTCTGGGAGCTTTTTAACTTTGATGATGGCCAGGTCGTTCTCTGGTCGCAAACCTACGACCTCCGCCTCCGTTTCAAAGCCGTCAAAGAAAGTCACCATGATTTTCTTGGAGCCTGAGACAACATGCAAATTGGTGAGGATTAAACCGGCATCCGAAATGAGTACACCGCTCCCCACGCTGCGCTCGAGGTTTTGGTCGAGTTTATTGTCCGGGCTTTTGCCATTGTCTGGTTTGCCACTGCCGTCGGCCGATTTCGGAGGAAACGCAGGCATGGGCGCGGTCGGTTTCGAATCGGGCAGAGCAAGTTTTTTTTGATCAGGCTTCGAAGCGTCTTGCTTATTTCGGCTCGGCTTTTTTTGCTCTGCCGGGCTGCCAGCTTTCTTGTCCTCTGCCTTCTCCGAAGCATCTGCTTTGTCGACAAAACCCCGAACCCTCACCACGGCGCTACGCACCTTTTCAGCGGCAATCGCCGTGCGCGACGGAAGCACCTGAGTTTCGATGGCTTTCAAGACGGCCGCGTCAATATCGTCTTGGGTGATTTTGTGAGGCTTGGGTTGTGAATAGAAAAATGCACCGCTTGCGAGCACCCCCACAAGAGCGCTCAGCGCAGCGATAGGCAACCACTTCGCGGCCGAGAGGGCGTGACGAAATTTGGCGAGCCTGGAGAGCCTGGAGAGCATCAAGTAAGCCCCTTCCGGAGAGTTTGAATCGAAGGCTAAATTCTACGGGATGACCTTAGCATGGATTAATTACTTTGTGCATTGCAACCCCATTATTGTTGAACGATTGATGCAAGGCTTTTAGGCTGGGAGTAGACTTACACTCATGCGCTTCGAGTGGCCTTACTTACTGTGGTTGTTCGTCTTGCTTCCGGTTCTGGCGGCCTTCTACTGGTACGTCTTGCGCCGCAAGCGAAAGGAAGCGGTTGCCTACTCCAGTCTCTCTTTGCTGAAGGAAGCCCTCGGTCGTCGCCAAAGCCTGCGTCGCCATGTGCCACCCTTGCTTTTGGGCTTGGCCTTGATTCCCCTTATTTTAGCAATAGCTCGACCCAGTACAACGTTTACCTTGCCCTCGGACCAGGTGACAATTGTGTTGGCCATGGACGTCTCTTTGAGCATGCGTGCCACGGACATGAAACCTAATCGGATCTCGGCAGCGAAAGACGCCGCCAAAGCGTTCGTGGCGGAATTGCCGCGTAGCATCAAAGTGGGCATCGTGGCCTTTGCAGGCACGGCGACGGTAGTGCAAACGCCGACCGATAATCGTGATGATTTGGTCGCTGCCATTGATGCCTTCCAGCTTCAGCGCGGGACTGCGACCGGTAGTGCATTAATGGTGGCTTTAAACCTGTTACGCCCCGATTCCGGGATCGACTTGGAGTCTGCGCTGTTCGGCAAAGATTTTCGGCGTGGTCAGGAGGCTCAGGGTGTTCTTGGCGATACCTTTGGAAAGGAGGGCTCGGGCAAAAGCAGTAGTCGAGGCGGTACGGGTTTAAAGCGACCTGGCAGTGAAGAAATTGGCAAGCAGGCGGGTTCTGTGAAGGAGTTCACACCGGTTGCACCCGGTTCCTACAATAATGGGGCAATTATCTTATTAAGCGATGGTCGCCGGACTACCGGGGTAGATCCGGTGATTGCAGCAAAACAAGCGGCGGATCGAGGTGTCAAAGTCTTTACTGTGGGCTTCGGAAGCCGCGACCCGAATGCCAACGCTAATGATGAATGGTCGTACTACTTGCGACTAGACGAAGATGCCTTAAAGCAGATGGCGGGTATTACCAAAGCGGATTATCAGCATGCTGGATCGTCCGCCGACCTACGTAAGGTTTACGAAGGGTTTAACACTAAGTTTTCCATGGAAAGAAGAGAAACCGAAGTCTCAGCGTTATTTAGTGCAGCGGCTGCATTATTGGTCCTTCTCGCGGCGTTTTTATCCCTACGCTGGTTGCGGGGCGTTTAGCTTGCCCGCCGAGCCGAATTCGCCGACACACTGTGTTGGCGACTCACAAACAATTTCCCGCCGTCGATTCTTATCTCAGGGGGTTGTCCTGTCGTTCTTGCTGGCAGACAAGGTAGCTCAAGCGCAATTGGTTTGGTTGTTTCGAGCACCGAAGGATTTTGCCGAGGTGCATCAAGTCATCGCCGACAAGTTCCCGCAGGTGCCTAACCTGACAACAAACGAACTCGCAACGCTAATGGCGCGGGGTGAAGCGCCTCTGCTGCTCGACTATCGCAGTCGCGCTGAATATGAGGTGAGTCATTTGGCCGGAGCCGTCTGGGTGGCTGACCTTAAAGCTGCACGTATGGAAATCGCTAAGGTGCGGGCCGTGGATGGTCAACGTAAAGTTCTGGTGTATTGCTCGGTGGGTTATCGCTCGGCTGATCTGGTGGCCCAAATTCAAAACCTTCCAGACCGGGGCTACGCTCAAGAGCTTTACAATTTGAAGGGCTCGCTTTTCATGTGGGCGAATGAGGGTCGACCGATGGTGAAGAGGGTCGGCTCAGGACCAGAGCAGGCTGCGCTGCAAGTGCATCCCTACAACGCTGGTTGGGCGAGTCTGTTGGCGCCCAAACTTAGAGCGGGTTTGTAAAAGCTGTTCTTGCTATTTCTTTGGGGTTACCTTAAACGGAAAGACCTGCATTTGTGTTCGCCCAGGAAGCGCCGCCTTACCGCCTCGTGTCACAAGTTCTTGCTCGTCACCGAAGCCAGCCGCTTGGAACAAAGCGCTAATGCCGTCCTGAGGTCCGGCACGGGTGCGCTCTAACTTGGCTTGGGCCATGAAGCTAAAGTCGTATCGATCCGAATTAGCGCGAGCTTCCACCGCAACCAGTACGAGTCGCTCAAGGCCTACGGTGTCATCATGAATTTCAATCTTGAAGCCATGGCTTGCGCCTGCTTCAATACGGTTATTAACGCCCGATTGAAAAGGAAATAAAACGGAGATGCCGTAATCGGCATCGACATAGAGTGCGGTCAAATCGATCGCCACTCGGCCTTTGTTTTTGATCGTGACTTCAATCGCATCTTCGTCAAGAAAGGCCAGGGCTGTACTCGCGGTCAATGAGGCGGGAGCAGACCCTTTGCGAAGTAAGGTCATGGACACTTCCAAGGTATTCGAACCCGCGCCGCCGACGCTACTCAATTGCGAGGAAATGCGCATCAGGTTGAGCGCTTTACCGATGCGCTGCAAGTTGTCGATCAGCTTGTCACTCAATGCGGCTTGGTCGATCATGATAGAGGCTGACTTATTGGGGCCCTCCTTGTAGAGTTGACCGGAAGGCGCGATCATCCAGAGCTTGCCATCTTCAATGTGAAGCCGCAGATCGTGCTCCTGACCGCTCGCCACAAAACGAAGATCGACGCCGGAAGGCCTGGACTTTTGAATCGCGTCAATCGCTGCCAATACTTGACGATTACCCGCAGCCGAGGACTTTGCAGGGGCAATCGCTCTCAGGGAGAATGAGACTTGTGGATCGACTAATCGCGCTTGCGCTCCTGCGGGAAGGGCACTTAAAGCCAAGGCTGGTTTTGCCTTGTATTCGGTCGGAACTAAAGTGGCGGTCAACACCTCTGCCTTTTCGACTTTCAAATATCCTAGGGCGTCCTCGGCCTTCGATAGAGCATTGGGCATGACGGCCAGCATCGAGCCTTCAGTAACCTGATTGAGAATACCCGCTTGGATACTGATCCCTTTATTGGTATCGATGGGCCATTGACGGACCAAGGTTCCACCACTACTGCCGAAGATGGGTGCGTCAAGGTTAGTGCCCGAGAAGAGGGGGGTTGGCGCATTCATGCCGAGGGCGGCATAGCGCTGTAACACGTGCTGGCCCAGCTGACGATACGACACGCCGTCCACTGTTGATAAAGCCTCAGCTAAGGTGTACCCAAAAAGACCGTAAGGTTTGCGATTTGGATGGCCTGCAGGCAGTCGCATTTCCGGGGTGGTCTCAGTGGTCTGGGCTGCATAGAAAGCGACGAAACCACCTGAGGCAGAGGGTTTGCCGCGCTCCGTAATTTCAATCGCACCCTGGGGGGCTGCGGAGTCCATACCTCGCGTTTTGAGAGCATCGGCTTCGGCCGCATCCAGTTTTGCTTTGGGGATGCCCAGTGCACTCGGTTCCACTTGACGATAGCGAATTTCGGGATCGCCCGCGCTGCGCATGAGCATGGCTGAGTGACAAGCATCGAAAATGGCCCAGACAAATACGCCCTTGCTGGTCAAAGCATCTAAGCGCTCGACCAACTCGTGGTTGACGATGGCATTTTGGACTGCTCCAACCGTGTCGTTCCATTTGCCGACGTCTCGAGGTAGGAAGATCTCGTGTAATCCGTCGCCCTCGCGCTTGCCCTGCGGCGTTGAACGATCAGCCGGCATTTGCGAGCCGTGACCCGCGAAATAGATGAACGCAAAGTCACCGCTTCTCGACTTTGCGACCAACTGATCCAAGGCCGCGAGCACTGCGGCTCGGTTGGGGTCGGCCGCGCCCGTCACACCGTCGGCCAGCACCTGCATATTGCTCGCGGCAAAGCCGCGTCGCTCAAGGACGGATCGAATTAAGGGAATGTCGTTCTTCGGACCCTCTAGTTGCAACTTGGACTCAAGAGCTGGATAACTAGACACGCCCACCAGCAATGCATGACGTTCCGCGTAGGCCAGCGGAGTCAAACCACCTATCAGGAAGATCACAATCAGGACGACTAGGTTTTGGATCATGTTGTACTTTTTGAATTTTGTTCGTGAACGGATGAAAGTCTTGATTGCGCCAGTCAAGTCATTTAATCCAATGTTTGAATGGTGATTCGGGCCTGCCCCACCTTTGCTTCAAGTCCAAGTTCGCCCAGAGCTTTGGTGGCCGATTCAATTTTCTCGGAAACCACATCAGCATCCACGACAAACTGCTCTCGGGATTGATAAATACGCGCACTAAGGCCGACCTCCTTGAACTTGCCGACGATCATTTCGGCCTTCGCTTTTGGGTTTTTGTTCCTTATCGAAATTTCCTGAATTTGCCCTCGCATCGTTGGCGGCTCATCGTATTGGACGGCGACACGTCCCAGTTGCAAGGCCTGCAGGGCGAAAAACCCCACCAGAATCGACGCGGCTAGAGCGGTGGGCATCATCCATGCCGGGCGCCTGGCCTTTGCCGAATGGGCGGTGCTCAAGTCTTCTCCAGGATGTGGCAAGAGACCCTCGCGGCGCAGCGCAAACATCAAGCGCTCGGCCCCGGCCGCTTCGGCCGAGGTCGATGTCCCGGGTATGGCCTCCGTCGCGCGGTCGGTTTGGCTTTGTGCGGAGGGCGTCAACGCCTCATGCTCACGCAAGATGGCCGCCCGAAGTAAATCAGCCTCTCTGAGCGCCTCAGTGTCGTCGGCGCGGGTGAGCTTGCCAGTGAGGCGATCAATCCATTCTTGATCGGCAAGGGAGAGTTTTTCGGGGTCGCCGTTTACGTTCGGAACTGGCGACTGGCCTGAGGGTGGTGTCGGAGGAGAACTCATTAAGCGGCTAGAAATTCTTTGCAGGGCTCGAGAAAGCTCTTGAACCTCTTGCGACATTGGGAGAGGTACTCACGGGTGGCGCCGGGAGTTCGGTCAATAAATTGCGCAACCTGTTCGGTGGACCAGCCGTCTAGTGTCAATCGCCTGAGTGCCTCGGCGCGCTCTGGTGCTTGCCGAGCGAAGAGCTGAAAGGCCTTCGAGACACAGTCGTCGAGACTATGGGGAGCGGTCGCCTCTGGTGCTTGGTGGGCAACACTATTCTCAAGCGCCACCCAACTGTCTTCATCCAAATTTATCTCGGGCCGCAGGCTGCGGGTGTGATCAATGAGCTTGTTGCGTGCAATCGTCCATAGCCAGGTAGAGACCGAGGACTCTGCACGGAAGTCACTGGCTCTGCGCACCACACTGATAAACACTTCTTGAAGTAAGTCCTCGGCTTGTTCGGCACTCATTCGGTTGCGTTGAAAATACGCCAAAAAAGGCCTTCGGTAGACGCCATAAAGTTCCTTAGTGCCGTCTCCGAGTTGCCGACCTCCACCCTGAATTTTTAAGAGACTGGCGCGATCACGCTCTGCTTGCTCGGTGTTCCTGGCTTCAGTGGTCATGTCTTAACAAGGGGAAGTCGGTTGAGAACTCATTTGAGGCATTCTAGCTAGCGCGTTGCGCAAACTACAGGTCTTTCGGCACGGACGACGAAAAGTGTTAAATGTCAGGAGGAAATGCCCAGGTTCTAATCCTTTTGGGTGAGCGCAAACTGTCAGTTTAGGCGATACTTCCGGTTTTTGGCTTGGGCTCGGTGGCGAGCTTGTCAGATCGATGCCGCCGCTGGTAACTCAATTGCTGGCGAATGTCGCCAAGATGTGACACTTGTGAACAATGCCTGACCTTTAACATAGCCCTTCGTCTACTATTTCATTCGCAATCATTGGATCGAATTTGAACCAATCTCATCGCGCATCGCGCCGCGAACGATTTGTTTTTTGTTTATCTTTTCATGTACCTAAAAGGAAATACGATGTTCCGTCAAACTACTCTCGCTTCTTTGGTTGCCTTGGCTATTTCGGCAACTCCGATGTTGGCCCAGGCCGCCTCAGGCAAAGGTAGCAATGCCGATGTAGCCAAGGCTACCGCCACGTCGCCCTCCGTTCAAGCTGTTGAAACAGTGCGAACTGCGGATGCCTTGGCTAGGTATGGTGACATCAAAAAAGATCCAATGGCCTTGATTCAAGCGGCAAAGATGAAAAAGGAAGCGGGCGAACAAGCTCTGACCTTGACTCGTAAGGGTGCGGGAGAGGCGGGCAAGAAAGCGTCGAAAGCGGCGGACTACAGCGTTGATGGCATGCTAGCCCGAGCCAAAACTTTAGCCGCTGGTCGCGCCGATATCGTGGCCCTTGCGGACGATGTTGCCAAGAGCGGTGCTCGCGGTGCCGTGGGCGGTCCGAAGTCCGGTCGCACCGTTGTTAAAGGCGGATTTACGGACCAATTTGTGATGAAATTTGAGGGCGGTGAGCCGGCTGCTGTTCAGATCAGCGGCGACGGCGATTCCTCGCTCGACCTGTACGTCTACGATGAAAATAGCAATCGAGTGTGCGCTGCGGTCGGTCGTGGCGATGACGCCATCTGCCGCTGGAATCCAAAGTGGTCCGGTCCGTTCACCGTGCGCGTGGTCAATCGCGGTATGGCCAACGAGTATTCGATTCGGACTAACTAACAGTCCAACGAAATATTAGACTCTTCACTCACCGCGAACCTGTGATCGAAACTCGATCTGGGCAAAATGAACGTGACCAAAGCAGGTTCGCGGGGCTAGTTCTTGGACTTTTATTACTCGCCCTTTGCGTGCAAGTCAGCGCTAAGGATAGTACGACTCCTGATGTGGCCCGTAAGTCTTCCAGCGTTCGCGCGGGTTCGACCTTGTCCACCCAGCCTTCATCAAAGCAGGCTTTATCGCACCAGGCTTTGGCGATACAGTCCCTGGCGCTTGATTTGGTGCGCTATGGTGATCGCCAGAAAGATGCCCTAGCCTTGATTCAGGCTGCACGTATGCAGCAAGGTCTCGGTACGCAGGTGAAAGAAGGCAGCCCGCGGTCGGAGGCAATGCTCCTTCAACGCGCACGCAGCTATGCCCCCAGTCGCGCAGATTTAATTTTATTGATGGACGATGTGGCCGCTAGTGCTTCGCGTGGTGCCCAGGCGGGGCCTGTTCTTGAGCATTTTCTTGTGCCCGTGAACGAGCTTCAAAGATTGGTTGTGCGCTTTACGGGAGGGGTCAAAGCGACCTTTGCCTTAAATTCGGATGAGCCTCAAAAGCTGGACGTCGAGGTTCTTGACTCGGCGGGTAAAGCGGTATGCCTTCGGACCGGTACGACGAATCGCGAATGTAGCTGGACACCGACGACGACAAGCGACTATCAAATTAGAATTCGAAACGTGGGTTCAACCACCAGTGAGTATTCGGTGTTTCACAATTGATGCTTGTTTTTCTCCGCCCATTCTTGCTCACTGCGATTTTTGCGTTATCGGCTTGTACTTTTGTCAGCGATAAGCTTGGCGTGAGCTATCAAAACCGGCCGGATCCTCAGGCCGTCTTTCGTCCAACCACGCCGGTGCCGAGAGCGAGCTTCAAGCCCGATCTCTCTAAAGACAGCTTTATTGGCGTTGCAATTAGTGGAGGTGGTAGTCGGGCCGCGAACTTCGGCATGGCGGTCTTGAACGAACTTCATCAAATCGGTGTTTTGCAACATGTAGATGCAATTTCTGCCGTGAGCGGCGGCTCTATCCCCACTGCGTTTTTTGCCTTGAATGGCACCAAGGAATCTTGGGCGGAAGAGGGAAAGAGAGTGGCGGGTAATAATTTCCTCGGCGCGTTTCTTGGAAAGCTCGTCAATCCTGTCAACTTCACGGCGACCACATTCACCGATAAAGATCGCACCGACCTTCTGGCGGAAGTGTTGAGTGACAAGGTCTTTGGCTCGAAGAATCCTAACTTCTCAGAACTCGGTGTAAAGGGTCCGATGCGCCCCGCGGTATTCTTTAATGCCACTGACACGACCAACGGTGGCGAGCGTTTTGTGTTTAGTGACGAGCGATTTTTTGAGCGTTTAGGGTCTGATCTCGATAAATATCCAATCGCCTGGGCGATGGCCTCGTCGGGGGCTTTCCCCGGTATTTTTAACTCGGTGACCTTGCGACGTTTCAGTCGCGACCCCGACGTCCGAAAAGTACAAGAAGGGCCGCTTGCCGAGCGAAGTTATGTACATCTCATCGATGGGGGCTCGGCAGATAATCTCGGGACGGACACCCTGACGGAGCTCGCCCGCGCCCATTATGTAGACATGCTGAACAGCGGCAGGAAGCAGTCCGCTTGCATGATGATTGTTATCGACTCCCATGTACCGGGCGCCTCGATTCTCGATGCTAAACGCTCGGATCGGCGGAATCCCTTTGCGGCGATTGTTGACCTCAATTTTCTTGACGCCATTGACTCTATGCTCAGCAATCGACGCAATACAACCCTGCAAGAGCTCGGCATACAGAAGGACCTTTCGCTCGGTCGTTTTAACATTGACATGGGCAATGGCCTGATGGAGTACAACGTCTCGGCGTATCGTCGCGTAAGCACGTTCAAAGTGCGCTACTACGAGCAAGGCGGTCGCGCGCTTCGGGAGCCTAGAGCTCAGCCAATCAGCGCTGAAATGAATCTAAGTAATGCCCGTACCGCCGATGTGAAGCATTTCGAATGCACTGCGTGGCATGTCGCTTTGGAAGATATTCAATCCGTCGTGTCTTGGCAGGAAAAGGACGGTCAAGTGCGGCCGAGCTCAATGGTCGACGAAGCCGGCGCAGCGCTGTTTGCCTACCGGGCCAGTCTTTCGCGTGTGATTAAGCAACTCAAGACTAATTACAAGCTTGATGGCCCCGACCAATGCAGCAATGAGTTCTTGCAAAACTCACTATACGATGCGGCTCATATCGCGGTTCGCGAAGACAAGCTGTCACTCGATCAGGTCTGCCAGGTGTTGAATAAAGCTGGCTTAGACACTGGAGGGCGTTGCAAGGTCACGGGAAAGGCCTTGTACCGAGCGGACTATCAAGTCGAGCCCATTCAAAGGCCGGCCAGCCTAATCGTTGATGAACAACTCGCCAACCGCTTCGTACGCTGTGCGATTGGAAAAGACCAAAAATGAGCGGGCGGTTTTGCGGGCAGCTCTTGATTCAATAGGAGATTGCCGAGTTGTTAAAGATGGTAAACCGGTCCTTGCGATGATCGCCTTATCGGGTATATCTTTTGTTAGACTTCGCTTTCCGTCGGACGGCGACTGCATTTTGAGATACTCCTCGCCGATGACTCTTCCACAAACGAACCTTTCCAACAAGCGATTCCGCGATGGCGCAAGCCTTTCACGCTAAAGAAAAATTTGCGTCACTGGATCTCGGCTCGAACAGCTTTCGGCTGTGGATTGCAGAGCTAGATGGGCAAGGCGTCTTACAGCCGATCGCCAATCACAAATTTCCAGTGCGACTGGCCGCCGGGGTGGCTGCCGACGGCTTACTTAGCGACAATGCCAAAGGCCTGGCTCTCGAAGTGATTGAGAGTTTCGCGAAAATAATTCGTGAACAAAATGTTGATGCAGTTCGTGCGGTGGCAACGAGTACGTTTCGGGTGGCCTCCAATGTGAGCGATCTTCTGAGCCAGGCTCAGCTCTTGCTCGGCATTCCGGTGGAGGTAGTTTCAGGTCATGAAGAGGCCCGATTAATTTATAAGGGAGCGTCACGGCGCTTGCCAGAGGACGGGCTGGACCGCTTGGTGATCGACATCGGCGGTGGTTCAACAGAATGTGTCATCGGTCAGGGCGGGCGGGCCAAGTTGGTCGATTCCGCAGCCATTGGTTGTGTAGTGCTTTCCAGTGAATTCTTCCCCGGAGGCCGGGTCGATAAGGCCTCAATGAATGCTGCAGTGTATCGCGCAGAGGATTTCTTTGCGCCTCTGGTTGGACCTTATAAGCGATTAGGCTGGTCGAATGCCTATGGCACCTCTGGCACGGCAAAGTCACTAACCCAAGTGGCGCAAACTCATTTTGGAAGCGATGAGCTGACGCGGCCCGTGCTTGCGCAAATGATTCAGCTACTGGTGACGGCGGGACACGTCAACGATCTTCATGTCGATGGGCTTAAGTCCGAACGTCGTCCGGTCCTGGCGGGTGGCCTCGCGGTGATGGCGGCGGCCTTCGAAGAGTTTGGCATCGAGTCGCTGCGCTATTGCCAAGGAGCGTTGCGCCAAGGCGCGCTGTACGATCTGATCGAGCGTCGCCAAGGTCACGACATCCAATCGGCGAGTATCGAAATGCTAATGCGCCGTTACTCGGTCGACGCGGCTCAGGCGGACCGAATGGCCACTACGGCTCAAGAGCTTTTCGAGGGCGTCGCTGAGGTAGTGCCGGCACGCTTCGTAGGGCCGAATTTCGAGGGGGCGGGGCGAGCCCTCGTTCAGGCTGCAAGTCTCGCCGAAATTGGCTTGGCCATTTCCCACGAAGATTTCAATAAGCATAGCTATTACATTTTGAGTCAGGCAGACATTCCTGGTTTTAGTAAACCCGAGCAACTTTTACTAGCCCGCTTAACACAGGCCCAGACCGGCTCAATTAGGCCGCTGAAAACGCAGTCGGGGGCGCTCTTTGAATTGACGATGGCTCTATGCTTGCGCTGGGCTTCGATCCTGAATCGTCAGAGGCTTAGTGAAAAAGTCATGCCCCCTGTCATCGACTGGCATGAGGGGCGCTTGCGTATTCAATGGTCACAACGCTGGCATGAGCAACATCCACTAACGTGGGCGACCCTACAGCACGAAGTCGCCTATTGGAACAATGAAAATTCCGAGTTATCCATTGAGTTGGTGCCCTGATTAAGTCTCTGTCTGCACCGTGAGTTGTCGATACTTCGCCTCAAGGTCTTCACGGGATTCTCGCCAGTCCGGGTTAAAAGGAATGCACTCCACCGGGCAAACCTGTTGGCACTGCGGCTCTTCGAAATGGCCTACGCATTCCGTGCATTTTTTGGGATCAATTTCGTAGATTTCCGGGCCCATATAGATTGCACTGTTCGGGCACTCGGGCTCGCACACGTCGCAATTAATACACTCGTCGGTAATCATTAGGGCCATAATTTTTGCTGCGCTATCGTCTTGAATTTCCTGAGGCTCGTGTCGCCACCGCACTAAGCAAGCTTTGCCCTTAAACGCTTGGCGACTAATGGAGCGACAAAATTATCAATGTCGCCATTCATTCGTGCGATCTCGCGCACCAGGGTGCCCGAGACATACTGATGTTTCTCTGAGGGCGTCATGAAAATGGTCTCAAGTTCAGGCATCATCTGTTTATTCATGCCGGCCATCTGAAATTCGTAATCAAAGTCAGTGACGCTTCGTACGCCTCGCACTACTATTTTGGCCTGATGAAACTTGGCAAATTCCACTAGAAGGCCGGAAAACCCTACCACCGTCACATTGCTCACGTCGGCCAGCGCTTCACGAGCGACCTCCATGCGTTCGTCGCGCGCAAAAATTGGTTTCTTACCTAGGCTTTCGGCGACTCCGAGCACCACGCGGTCAAACAACTGTGCAGCTCGCCGAATGATGTCCTCGTGGCCTAAAGTGAGCGGGTCGAAAGTGCCTGGGTAAATGGCTACTTTTAAGGTTGGGTTGGCTGTAATCATAGGGACTATTTCTGGGGTCGATGGGGGCCAAAAGGGGAATTTAGATTTCGCGAAGCTGGAACAGATGATAGTGCACTTGACCCGCCTGACCCGCTTTCAGTAATTGAAGCGCCGGGTGCTCAAAAACACTCCCGGCCTCAATGTACAGTCGGGCGCCGCTCTTGAGGAGCGGAAGCAAGGCGGGCAAGATTTTCTCGAGCCATTGATTTTGGAAGGGTGGATCAAGAAACACCAGGTCGAAGCGATTCGGGCTTTGGCGACTTAGGGCCGCATGGGCGTCCAGTGCGCTCACATCCCAACTAGCCTCCGGGGGCTTCTGTAAGCGACCCAAAAGCTCGGAAATTTGGCGCGAAGCTTTCAAGTGGGGCTCGTTGAAGTGAACATGGGCTGCCCCGCGCGACAGAGCCTCGAGGCCTAAGGCACCCGACCCAGCGAATAGGTCCAAACACACGCTCGACTTGATCGACGGCCCAAGCCAATTAAAGAGGGCTTCGCGGACGCGATCAGGGGTCGGTCTTAGCCCTGCGGCATCGGTGACAACGATGGGCGTACGCTTCCAAAGGCCGCCGACGATTCTGATCTTGCCGGGTGCGTTTAGAATGGAGGCGCTTGGCGGGTCTTTTGGCTTGCTACTCAATTTGTTTTTTGACATTCCCTTATTATCCCCATGTTCGGATTTTTTCGCCGTAAGCCTATAACACCACCCCCACCGGTAGAGGTGCGAACGCCAGAGACTGTGCCTCAAACGGCCCCCGCTGCCGAACCGTCATCCTTTCTTGCGCCCCTACTCGCACCTGTAATTGCACCAGCACCAGCACCAGCGCCAGCGCCAGCACCAGCACCAGCACCGGCACCGGCACCGGCGCCCGCACCAGCGCCCGCACCGGCGCCCGCACCGGCTCCCGCACCGGCTCCCACGGCTGGGCCAACCCTGGCCTCTCCCCTCAACCTCAATGCCCCTTTGCTTGTCACGGCAGCATCTTCGCTGCCTGGGTTAGACCGATCCAGTGCGCCCATTGAAGCTGTTTTGACCCGCACGTCTGGATTTCAAGTTGTCGTGATAGAGGGGTCTACGCCAAATCTTTCGTTGTTTCGTGGCATCACTGACCAGTTTATTGAGGCGAATCAGCCCACGCGTTTCGCATTGCCAGCGGATACCTTTGCGCACACCAGGGCGGACGCCACGGTGACAGTCGTTGCCAAGCTTGCAGATGGACAGGATCTGCCAACCTGGGTGCAGTTTGACGCC
>JANOPA010000019.1:0-10479 GCA_031421635.1 Betaproteobacteria bacterium
GAGCTCCACCGGTGCCGGTGCCTACAGCCCAAGCAGACGCTCCTTCGCGCAAAAATGTCGACGCTGCAATTGAAGAGAAGGCATTTTGGGAAGATGCAAAGCGCGTGGGTAGTGCGATGGCGTTTGAAGCTTATTTGAAAGAATTTCCAAAAGGCCGATTTGCGAGCTTGGCCAAAGCAAATATTTTCCAGCTTAAGAGCGAGCGTGAGGCGCCGGGCAAGGCAAGCTCGCAGCAAGATTTACCGAAAGAGCCCATCAAGGCTGTCCCTAATGTAACGGCCAAGTCCGCCGCCATTGAGATGCCTTCGACAAAATCGCGCACGGAGCCTGAGCCTAAGGCCACTAAATCGGCCAAAGTAGAGCCGCCAAAGTCTGATTTACCTAAGGCAGAAAAAAGTGTACGGAAAGAAGTTCCCGTTGGCGTGAGCAAAATTCCCCTTAAACCACCTTTCCCCCGTCCCACTTACTCGCCGGGCGATCGTTGGACGTTCCAGAAAACGGAGGTTTGGTTGAATGATTCGAAACCGCGAAATCAAGCGCCTTTCGAAATCACCGAGATCACCCCATCGGGCTATAAAGCCAGGAGCACGGGCACAAAGCGAATCCAGAATTTTACGCTCAACTCGGACGGAAATTTTTTAAGCAAGATCGAGGAGCAAACCTTCGTGAACAAATTTTTCCAGTGGCCCTTGGCGCTGGGGATGGCGTGGAGCAATGATCGCCGCGTGCGTGGATCGGAGGGTCACCTGTTCACGATAGACGAAAAGTGTCGCGCTGCAAGCCTTGACGTGGTCACGGTACCGGCGGGCAGCTTCCAGACGATACGTATCGATTGTCATGGGTTTAATAAACCCGACAATGGACCGGCGAACCGTTTTGAACTTTCGGGGTGGTATTCGCCTGAGACGAAGAGACTGGTGAAGTCGATCTATAAGAAATGGGGGCCGAGCGGGCTTCTACAAAATGAGGTTAACGAGTTAAAGGAATATCTTGTTAAGTAGGCCCGTCCACAATGCTTTGCAGTTTTCATCATCCAACTGCTCCTTCACTGAACGCTTGGCATATTGGCAGACAAAGTTGCCATGTGGGCATTAAGCGCAAAAACATGTCTAGTCCCTCAAGTTTCTCTCTCAAGATTTGCCAGCGCGCAAGATCAAACGAATCCTGATACAAGTACGCAACCCAGTCCGCCAAGAGCACGGCTGCATAAGTCTCTGGGTTGCTGGTAGCGCCGCTTGAAAGGCCGGCACTGTATTGGTATCCGGCAACAATGGTTGCTACGTCATAGCCCCAGCGATGAAGCGCAACTGCTGCCGTGCCAGCATGAGAGGTGACAGCTTCGGGCAGGCTCGATTCTGCCGCTGCGGCAATCGCGTTAAGCGCTGCAGGAAACTCTGAAAAATCTAAATCGGTAAAAAGAGTTCTAATGTGCGCAGCCAGTTCAGGAGTGTTTGCCGCATGCCAGAAATTGAAAACGATGGTTTGTCTTGGATGGGTCACCTCCGTGACCGCGTGATAGGAATCTGGATGCAACAGGAAGCCGACGGCCGAGTTGTATTTGGGATTAACACTCAAAACGGCTTTGCCTTTCGGTGACAAAAATAGCTCCAGCGCACCGCCGTGATTGGCTTGCCATTGCCTGTTGAGTTGTACGATCAATCGAGCAACTTCATAGCCCAAGAGCGGTTGGTCGCTGTGTACTCCAATCACTTGTCCGGGAAGCATGCGTTGCGCCGTGACCTGAACATGTTCGACCAGTGGCAGTCCAGTAATCGCGCGCATTCGTTCGAGAACTTCGGTCTGAAAGCAGGTGGCAATAGCTTTGGTTACATCGCGAATGGCGCAACGGTAAAACACACCGTCCTGATGCTGCCAGTCACTATCCTGCAAGAATAGTTGCTCAAGCATGGCGCACTGTTCGTTCGAAAAGGCGCGGTCCGCAGAAAAGAAGGGGAAGGGATGGTGGTACTGGTTGAGTGGTAAGAGCAAGGGCTAAGCTCCGAATGTTGGCGGTCGTGTGGGCGTTATACACCTTGTGCTCGAAAGCAATGGTGTGATGCAAAGCTTGAGTTTATCGCTTGAGCTGATCGCTTGAGTCACGAAAGTAGGTGAGACGCGCCAATGGCCCGGGTGAGTATTGACGTTTGTGGCGTGCGTCAAATATTGATGGTCCGAAACTAATTGGTAACGACGGCCGTAGTTTAGGGACTGTTCACGGAATGCATGACGCGGTAAAATTTTGGGATGTCTTAACTTTTCTGGAAACCGTCAAGGTTCGGGAAGTTTTTCTGGCAAACGATATTTTTGAGTCTCCAAAACATGCATCTGAGAAAAATTCAAATCAAGAATTTGCGAGTCTTCAAAGAAGTATCGATGGATTTCGCTTCCCCTAGTGCGAAAGAAGCACTCTCTAACGTGCATCTTTTTTTGGGGACAAACGGCAGTGGTAAATCATCTTTGCTAAAAGCCATTGCGTTGGCTGCCGTGGCAGAAGTTTTACCGTCGTCGGGATTGCGTCTTTACTCAATTGTGAGACGAACTCAGAAGAAGGGTTCTAGCCAACACGACCCTTGTGAAATTGTGGCGCACTTTGATCTAGATAAACAGGATATCGCAGGACGTAAGGCAGTCCCGCAAGCTCAAAGTGGTGGCGTTAAGTCGCGGCTAGCCTTGCTGGCCCGTTCCGGGTTTAACGATACATTCGGTGCAATTGACTACCCCGAAGGTCTGCGAAATGAAGTATGGAATGATCGTTCGCCCGCCGCTCTGGTTTTAGGATATGGTGCGACCCGACGAGTTGACAGCACCACCACGAGCCAATCGGAGAACTGGACCGGAAAGGATCGCTCCTTGCGATACTCGCGCATCGCAGGGCTTTTCGAGGATCATCTACAACTATTACCCTTGAGTAGTTGGTTGCCTCGGTACGCCTCCAAAAACCCAGGGCGGCACAGCCAGGTAGTAAGCCTCGTCAACGAGCTTCTTGAAGACGTCAATGTCACACTGCTGGCTCGCGCTGTGGAGGGGGAGTACTTGTTTCAGATGGGTGGTGCGCAGCTACCGCTTGCAGCATTGTCAGATGGTTATCGTGCCTATATCGGATGGATTTCCGACATGCTCTATCACGTCTGCATGGGGTGTCCCGCGGGTGTGAAGTTAGTGGAAAACGAAGGGATAGTTTTAGTGGATGAGATTGACCTTCATTTGCATCCCCAATGGCAGCGCGTGGTGATTCCACGTTTGGGCAAAGTTCTCCCCAAATTGCAATTTTTCTTTACGACCCATAGCCCGCTCATTGCCGGCAGTTTGCAAGCGTCCAACATCATGGTCGTACAAATGCAATCGGTGGGTGAAGGTGCCAGCGTCATACCCTGTCCGGTCGACGTGTACGGATGGAGTTCCGATCAAATATTGTCCAGTCAACTCTTTGACGAAACTGAGTCGAGAAATCAGGAAGCGATCACGGCAATCGAGGTGGCCAGCGCAAAAGCGCGCAAAGGGGATCGAAGAGCCGCCCGCGACTTGATGTCAGTTTTAGCCGATGGCCTGAGCTCACCAGATGAATCAAAGTCCACCGGACTGCGGCCCGCTGCGAAGAAAGCAGTCGCCAAAACAAATCTCGCAAACAAAACTGCTGCAAAAAAAACCGCGACTAAAGGCGTGATCCGAAAAGTTGCCGTTAAGAAAACAGCGCGGTAATAACCATGATCGCTTACCCAATTACGACGGCCGAACTTGTTGCTGCGATTGAACGTGAATCGCCCCAATGGTTGAGCAAAGCTCATAAAGATACGTTGGCGGCCCGAGCGACCCAACGCTACGACAGTCGCAAAAACTACTGGGGAGACATCAAGCAAGCTTTTATATCAGTGCAGTGTAGTAAGTGCGCCTATTGCGAAAAGCCGATGGCCGAGGGTGAAAAAAGCAATATCGACTACGATGTTGAACACCATCGCCCGAAATCTCGATGCCGACCTTGGCCAGATGCTAAAACAAAACAGCGATTGAAAATTGACTACGTCTTGAACAACGGGCGAAATCGTGGCTATCCCGAGCTAGCGTTCCATCCCTACAATTACATTGTCGCTTGTAAAGTATGCAACTCGCCTTACAAAAGCGACTATTTCCCACTGATCGGCAGGCCTCATGAAAGTAGTTTCGATCCCATTGAACTCAATCAAATGGAAGAGCCGGTCATTCCCATGCCACTCGGAGATTGGGGCGAAGATCCCGCCGACTTTCTGGATTTTGAAGGCTTTGTTGCCGTTGCCAAATCGGGCGACCTTAAACGCAAGAAACGCGCTGAGGCCTTTATTGATTTTTTCGAACTCAACCGCAGGCCCGACCTCTTGGTGGGTCGGGCAGTTCTAGTGCTGCTTTGTTACTACGCGCTGCGCGAAGTCAAGGAACCAGACTTGGCGCGCGATAAACAAGAAGGCCAAAAATGGGTCGATGGTTACTGTGCGAGTGGAACGGGATATTCCGCCGTTGCGAAATCTTTCGTGAAGCTTTTTGCGGATCGCCCACAGTTGGCGAAGGAGTACGCGCAGATTGCAATGGTGTATGTCAATCGGAAAAGCAAGCGGCTTGGCAGTGCCCTTTTTCAGCAAGGCTCAGCCAATCGCATATCTATGGCCGATGCGATTAAGGCCGTACGGTGATAGTTGGCGCCCAAGTGAGGCGGTGAGCTACCTTACCATTCCGGGGTGATTCTGAACGCCAACTTAGACTCAGGCGCGCCCTCTGCTAAGTCCCCTTGTAACGCCTTCATTCTGGCTGCGAGGTTTTCCAACTCTTGAAGTAGGGCTAGCGCTTTGAGTTGATCCACTGGATTTTGTCCCGGTGCTTGGGAAAATGCGTAGGCCGGTGCGTCCTCCTTCGGTAAGTGCGAATATTTGCTTTCAATTTTTTCACTGACCGATTGAATCAGTGCATCAAGTTGCTTTAACGACGAACGCATGCGAATCCATTGGTGATTTTGCCAACCCGTTTGGCCCTTATATTCCTTATGGGGTGCATAAAAAGCGGCGGTTAATTTTTGCGCCGCCGCTGCACCCGCGTTTCCCAGTGCTGTGATGAGGGGCTCACTCATGTTTAAGTTCAAACCCCCTTCATCTTTGGTGTGCTGCACATAGGCGATGCGATCACGATAACCAGCCATTGATTTTGGCAATTGATCACGCCAATTCTGCATCGTTTCAATCAAGCGACTAACAAACCAAACAACCTGTCCCGATGGCTTACCCAGCGGTGGTTCGTGAATGACCTGTTGGTGACCACTGCGGTTGCCGATAAACGTAAAGACGCGCTTGTCCGCACGTTCTTTGGGGTCTGTCATTGTGTCAGGAAAACTTTGGAGATCGACCGCAAAGGTGGGGCGGGAGGGGAACGGCGAATCAAATAGGTGAATCGGGAAGTTACTGGAGACACCGCCATCGGTGAACAGAACTTTAATCGGTTGAACTTTAACTGGTTTCGGCGGAGACTTCTTTTCGCCTCGATTGATCCGGTACATCGGAACGGCCGCCAACAGGACCGGAAAGCTCAGGCTCATGCGCACCGCAATCACGACCGGCCAGTCGCACGGCTCGGGCATGGCATGTAAGTGAGTGAAGCCAGCGTTATGAAGCTCCTTGACGGTGTCTGACGTCCGTTCGTGCGTTAGAAGCCACGTCATCACCTCGGGCGGAAATAGCTTTGCCCACTCACCGTCGGAATAATAAAAATCCTTGTCTTCAAGCGGCAAGGAATAGGGGCGACCCAAACTTAAGCAAGTGGTGACGGCCTGAAAATCAACGACAGGATTCTCGGGTCGACCCTTACGATCGTCCGGATTGCTGGAATTGGTGGGTGGTCCCCATAAGTCACCGAAGGTTAACGGCTGATCATTTGGCTTGCCTGACAAGGTATTAAAGTAAGTCGCCAGCCAGGGGGTTAAAGTGAGTGGATCGGTCGACTTCGCACTCTCGGGGGGCATGCCAGTGGCAATACCAAAATTTTGCTGGGTGAGGTCTAGCAACAATTTACGGATTGCGAAAATTCCGGTCGTCATGATACCTAGCGTGACAAACCCCAGCACTGCCGCCGTGATCGCAAACGCTTGCCTGAGGTCATAAGCTGTAATCAACCTTTCTAAAAAGTAGCTCACGGTGTAGACAATCAGCGGTACGAGTAGAAACACAAACCAATGTTGCTTAAATAAAATCCAACATGCGCCCCGCAGTCGAGCCAGCGCTGATCGATCCTTATCGATCATTAACAGCAAGAGCTCAAAGGGTGTGCGGGTTGCGTCTTGCGGACTAAAAAAACTAAGCAATCGCGACTGACCTGGACGGACAGATTTACCCAACTCCTCTGGAAGCTTGTCGAGTTTTTCGAAGGGCCCGATGTCGCCCCTGGAAGGCCCCGCATCGTCCTTGATCTTTACCCCATTCGCTCGGCCGTACTGCGCTGCGGCGGCCCCTGCGGCCGCAATTGCGCCGGCGGATGTGCCACCAACGCTCCTTAATTGATGAGACTTCGCGAGTTCAGCGACCAGACGAGGATAAATGACTCCGCTAGTGATGCCTCCTTTCATGATTAGATCGCAGGACCTGGGGTGGGGAATATCACTGGGCATGGTTCGCTCCTGATGGAAGGTCACGTTTGGAGGTTACGCGACATTTGAGGAAATTTCATCATCAATGTTTAGCGTCAATGCCAACAGTAAATTCCCCAGTGGGGGTGCGGCGTAAAACTTGGACTGGTCTATGCCGCACACCATTCCCAGCAATTTAGAAATGCCTGCCTTTTATCATTCCTGACACCTGGTTAATGGACGCCGCAGGTGCGCAATTCGTCATCGCCATTTTGATGTGGCCACATTGGCAGGCGAGCAAACAGCGCTGAAGGCTATGCCTGAGCTCCTCACAAAGATTAAAGGTCATTTCAGCAAATAGATCGCCTGATAGATCGCTTAGCACTTGTAGGCGAGGCTTTGCTCGACAATGCGGGACGAGTCAACATCGCCGATGATTTAGAGAAGTGATCCCAAAACCACAAGACTCGACAAACAAGCCTATGCTTCAAGTTCCTTTGAAACCATAAAGAGGCGAACATGAATCAGTCTATGGGTAAATTTTTCAGCGCGGCAATTGGAGCCACCGTAGGAGCAGTTCTTTTGGGACTAGCCTCTTGCACCTCGATCCCTCCAAGTAAACCGGTCAGTTGGAGTAAGCCTGAGGTTCTCGTTGCACCATCATCATTTAGCGGCGTACATGGGCTTGCAATTGATCAAAAGGGCCGCCTCTTGGCGGGCAGCGTAGTCGGTTACGAACTCTGGGAAGTGAACCGCACCACCGGTTCAGCGCGCGTCATGATTCCAGCGCCCGAAGGGCAAGCGGATGACATCGCCGTGGGGTCCAAGGAGGAGCTAGCCTGGACCAACTATTTAATGGGCATGGTCCGCTACCGGGAAAACGATAGCGCTCCAATGAAAGTCTTAGCGAAGGACCTGCCCGGCTTGAACTCGCTCGATTTTGATCGCCGCAACGGCAAGCTATATGCTTCGCAAGTCTTCTTAGGAGACGCGATCTGGGAGCTAGATGTCAGCGGTGCAAAGCCGCCTCGATTGGTCGCTAAAGATGTCGGCGGATTCAACGGCTTTGAAGTCGGCCCCGACGGCATGTTGTACGGGCCTCTGTGGTTTAAGGGCCAAGTCGTGAAGATCGATCCCTCCAACGGCGCAGTGACCGTCATCAATAGCCAGTTTCAAACTCCAGCCGCCGCCAATCTCGATGGTAAGGGCAACTTATGGGTGATTGATACTAAAACCGGCGAGCTCTCGAAGGTCGAACTTGCCAACGGTCGCAAGACGGTCATGAAGCAGCTAAAAACGGCCATTGATAATTTGGCTATCGCGCCAGACGGCACGATCTATGTTTCGAACATGGCCGACAATGGCATCGACGCCTACAACCCTGCGACGGGTGAAGTTCGTAACCTTACGAGCGGCAAACTCGCGGTGCCCGCCGGGCTACGTTATGCCGATGGCTCGCTTTATGTGGCCGACATCTTTGCTTTCCGCAAAGTGGACGCAAACAGTGGCGCGGTGACCGACCTTGCACGCATGCAAGCCTCCGACATGGAATACCCCTTCGGCGTGGGCATTTCGAAAAGCAGAATCACCTTAACCTCATGGTTTACGGGCACCTTGCAAGTGATTGATCGTGCCACCTTGAAGACCGACACGATGGTGCACGGGTTCAAGGCTCCCATGGATTCAATCCCGATGGACGACGGTAGTGTGCTAGTCATTGAGATTGCCACCGGCAATTTGTTACGAGTGAGTGGTGCGGGGTTTAAGGAGCAGAAGGTCGTGGCCGCTGGCCTTGCGGGTCCGGTACAAATGACGATGGGTAGCGACGGCGCGGTGTACGTTACTGAGGCTGCGGGCAAGCTGACTCGAGTGAATCTTACGGATGGCAGCAAGACCGCTATTGCTGAAGGCTTATTACTTCCTGAAGGCGTCGCGCAAACGCCTTGGGGTAGTTTTATCGTGGCCGAAACTGCCGCCAAGCGCCTGGTCGAGATCGACGCCAACGGCTCAAAACGCACCATCGCCGAAAACCTCCCGATTGGACTGCCTGCAGGGCCAGGTATGCCACCGCCTTTTGTAGCGACAGGCGTTGCGGTTGACCCCAAAGGGGTGATCTACTTTAGCGCTGATCGTAACAATGCGATTTATCGCATTACACCGCAGCGTTGATGTCGCAGAGTTCGGGGCTGTTTGAATTTCGGGCGCAGCCCTATCTATGTCATTCGGCCTGACCCTAGCTGGCAAGTCACTTTATTCTAGGCGATCGAGTCTGATTTTTGGGTCAGAAGAAGTGAGATGCTTAGGTTTGAAAGCGGCGGCGGCCTTGACCTTATCTTCGTCCCACGCATGTTTGACACAAAGGCGGACCACTCATCGAAGGTCGCCTCCGACATCATGTGATCCAGGTTGCATGTGGTGATGCTCAGCGGTGGCGGCGCGCTATGTGCGAGTAAGAGGCTAATAGCGCCGCGCTCACCAACAAACTGCGCATGAGGCGTTGAAATGATGCAAGGCTTTTCTTCGTCAGGTGACTTTACCCTATCCGACTAACGGGCCACCCATTAAACATCGTTAGATCCAACATGGTTTCAATGCTTGGTTTTTTGAACACGGGGGTGCCATGCAACTGTTGGGATCGGCATCTTCGTTTTGGATCTCACGGGCAAATTAATGCGACCGTTGGGAAGTAAGTTTTGTAGCGAGTAGAGTCTCTCGTTAAAATTACCAAGCCTTCGGTTTGCGCTTGTGCTCCGATAAAAAAATCCGCGAGTACACCCACAATCGGGGTTTTACTAGTTCGCTTTTTTTGGCGATACTTTAAGTGCGCAAGACCAGCCAAAAAGCTGCATTCATTGCTGAGTGCTAATGTTTTGGCCTTGGTCCCTTTAACAAAATCAGCAAGTTCATGGGACGACTCAAAGTTAGGCGCAAGCTCCGCGCAGACAATAGCGTTGATAGCGAGCTCGTGACCGCGCGCAGCAATGTCGAGCTGTTCGAGTGACCAATCTAGCCAAGTCGGATCGCGCTGAATCACGTCAATCCAAACGTTGCTGTCCACAAGAATCATGGTTTATTCCAATCTTCCCCTCGGGTCATACGCATGACTTGCTCAGTAGTGAAGCGCCCGTTGCCTGTGCCAACCAAAGCCAAAAATGGATTTTTCTTGGGCTTTGTGTCACCTACTTTAGTGGCCAGCCTTTTCTTCAAATGACTTTCGAGCGCAGCCTGCACAGCCGAGGACTTGCTCACTTGCATCGCCTCGCAGTAATCCGCAAGTCGCTTTTCCAGAGATTGAGGTAATCTGACCGAGAGCATGTAGGCCTCATTTTGTATGACAGTTTTCATAAATATTGTACTACATACGCAGGGCCGTGAGGAAGCGTTTCCTTGCATCAAGCTTAGAAATTCTAACAAAGCTAATCAAGGCTGTGACCCTAACGCGGCAGTGGGCGGACACGGGCATTTTAAAGGGCTTTTTTCAACTGATTCGGGCGCAGCCCTATCTACGTCATTCGGCATGACCCTGGCTGGCAAGTCACTTTATTCTGGGCGATCGGGTCTGATTTTTAGGTCAGAAGTCTTGACGCGGCATCTACCCACGGGCGGGTGAGCGTGGCCGGGGCCTGGCATCAAGGCCCACGTGCGTAAGTATCTTCTCAATCGCCGGTCGTTCGAGAATCGCCGCAATCACCGTTCCACCGCAGTTCGGGCAGGAAGCGCTGGCACGCGCTTCCCGTCTACGCAGGTTGGCGCATGCGCCAACTGATCTGCTTCAACTCCAGATCAAGGTTAAAGACCCGCTTCAGTAGCTTCGCCCACCCCAAGCGCATCGGTCGGCCTTGAGCTGCCTCGGCATCCTCCAGCGATGCCGCTCCCTGAGCAGGCTCCTCGCATGGCCGGGG
>JANOPA010000020.1:0-87300 GCA_031421635.1 Betaproteobacteria bacterium
CCTGATGAAACCGTTTGATTTTGAGCGTGAAGATTGACCTCGTTAAAAAGTCCTCTCGATATGTTTCCCGATTCGGTCGATGCAAACTCGATGCCCTTTGATCTTTGGTCGAAATCGATGGCTGATCGCAACGAAACCTGCCTGGCCGAAGTTCTACCAGCGCCGAGCGTCCATCCGGCTGTCCTGCATGAAGGTCTGCGCTATGCTGTTTTAGGGGGCGGCAAGCGTGTGCGCCCCTTGCTGGTGTATGCCACTGGGGCTTTGTCGGGCGCCTCGCTGGAGGTCTTAGATGGTGCGGCCTGCGCGGTCGAGCTCATCCACGCGTATTCATTGGTGCATGATGATCTGCCCTGCATGGATAACGATGTGCTGCGCCGAGGCAAGCCTACTGTTCATGTGGCTTTTGGCGAAGCTAATGCCCTCCTGGTCGGCGATGCCCTGCAGGCCTTGGCTTTTTCCGCACTGGTGTTAGGGCTAAAGGCTCGTGAAAATGAGGCGCCAACAGAAATGTCTTCAAGCTGTCATCGAGCAGATTTGCCGGTGGCCGAGATGGTGCAGGAACTAGCTTTAGCTGCGGGCTCACTCGGCATGGCAGGGGGCCAGGCCATTGACTTGGCAGCCGTCGGCGAGTCTTTGAATCGGGATCAATTGCAACTGATGCATCAGTTGAAAACCGGTGCCATGTTGCGGGTCTCGGTCCGTCTCGGGCTATTGGCTGGCGGCGCCCGATGGACGGATGATCTAAGGCCACCCCGGTCGTATCCTCTGGACGGGTTAAAATCCGGTGTTGAGCGTTTTGGGCAAATGCAAGCGGCGCTTGAAATTTATAGCGCCAAGATTGGGTTGGCTTTTCAAGTCGTAGACGATATTCTCGATGTCGAGGCCGATTCAGCCACTTTAGGGAAAACAGCAGGTAAAGATCAACAGCACGGTAAGCCTACTTTCGTCTCCTTGATGGGACTGGCCCCAGCCAAGCAATTGGCAATTGATTTGCATGCTCAAGCTTTGGCTGCGATTGAGCCCTTCGGAAAGTCAGCCCTTAGGCTTGCGCAATTGGCCGATTTGATCGTGCTGAGGAAATCATAATGACGGATAGCTTTAAGAACAATTCTTCGCCTGCATCAACCGGCGCTTTAGTCGCGGCCGATTTTAGCCTTCTAAAGCAGGTGAATATGCCTGCAGAGGTCCGAGCTTTGGATCGGCCGCAGTTGAAGAAGCTGGCACAAGAGCTTCGCGCTTTCGTGCTCGAATCGGTCTCCAAAACAGGTGGGCATCTGTCGTCGAACCTAGGAACCGTCGAGCTGACCATTGCCTTAAATCATGTCTTTAACTTCCCCAATGACCGTATCGTGTGGGACGTTGGGCATCAGAGTTACCCTCACAAAATTCTCACGGGACGGCGCGAACAAATGGCCAATCTTCGCCAGTTCGGGGGCATCTCTGGTTTTCCGAAACGTAGTGAATCTGAATACGATCATTTTGGGACGGCGCATTCATCTACTTCAATTTCCGCTGCGCTCGGGATGGCGGTCGCGTCTCGTAATAAGGGCGAGAACAAGGGGCCAGCGCGTCGTCGCCATATTGCCGTCATTGGGGACGGAGCACTTTCCGGTGGCATGGCTTTCGAGGCCCTCAATAACGCCGGCGTTACCGACGATATTGATTTGTTGGTGATTTTGAATGACAACGACATGTCAATCTCTCCCGCGGTTGGAGCGCTCAATAATTATCTGGCCCGTTTGCTTTCGGGCGGCCTTTATGCCAAGGCCAAAGATGTCGGGCGTGCCGTACTTTCTAAGGTTCCGCCCATGTTCGACCTTGCAAAACGTTTTGAAGAGCATGCCAAGGGCATGGTGATCCCTGGCACGATGTTTGAAGAGTTCGGCCTAAGTTATGTCGGTCCAATTGACGGCCACGACATCGACACCCTGGTGGCCACTTTGCAAAATCTGCGAGAACTTCGCGGCCCTCGTTTCCTCCATATCATCACCAAGAAAGGCCATGGATTCGAACTCGCCGAAGCCGATCCTGTGCTTTATCACGGCCCTGGTAAGTTCGATCCGAACCAAGGCATCAAGAAGTCGACGGCACCCAGTAAGCCAACCTTCACTCAAGTGTTCTCAGACTGGATATGTGACATGGGGGCTATGGATGACCGCCTCGTTGCGGTCACTCCGGCGATGCGCGAAGGCTCTGGACTCAACGAATTTGAGAAGCGCTTCCCGAAACGCTATTTCGACGTTGGTATTGCCGAGCAACACGCCGTGACCTTTGCGGCCGGGATGGCTTGTGAAGGCTTAAAACCCGTGGTGGCAATTTACTCCACTTTCTTGCAACGCGGCTACGATCAGTTAATTCATGACGTAGCACTCCAAAATTTGCCCGTAATGTTTGCCATTGATCGTGCTGGCCTGGTGGGCGCCGATGGAGCGACTCATCAGGGTGCCTACGATTACGCGTTTTTGCGCTGTATACCCAATATGGTGATCCTCGCGCCGAGCGATGAGAATGAGTGTCGTCAAATGTTGTTCACGGCGTATCAACATCATGGCCCAAGCTCGGTTCGCTATCCGCGTGGAGTCGGTACCGGTGCCGAAGTGAAAAAAGACTTGATGGCTTTACCCATTGGCAAGGCCGAGCTACGTCGCACCGGCAAACGCTTGGCGATACTGGCGTTTGGTACCGTGCTTGCGCCGGCTTTGGTAGCCGCCGAGACGCTGGATGCGACCGTCGTAAATATGCGTTTCGTAAAGCCTCTGGATGTTGAGATGCTGCAAGAGCTAGGCCGTAGCCATGATGGCTTCGTCACGGTGGAAGAGCATGTGGTGATGGGCGGGGCAGGAAGTGCGGTGGGGGAGGCAATGGCCAAGCTGGGCATTGTGAAACCCTTGCTTAATTTGGGATTGCCGGATCGTTTCGTGGATCATGGGGATCAAGTCGCCTTGCTTAAAATGGAAGGCTTGGACGCGACCGGCATCGAGTACAGTGTTCGCCAGCGCTTTGGGGACAATATCTTGGCTGGGGTGTCTCCTCGTCTTGTGGTTAGTCGCTAGCCGTCTTGAGTTCGTCGTCGATGTGGAGTTTGATCCGCCCCTACTGGGTCTCCGAAGACCGTTGGCGTGCGAGGCTAATTTTTATTGGCATTACCGTACTTACCTTAGTCACGGTCTGGGTGAATGTGCGCCTGAACACTTGGAATGGGGATTTCTACAACGCCCTGCAAGACAAAAAGTTTGAAGATTTCAAACGTCTCTTGCTTGAGTTCGTCGGCTGGGCATTTCTCTACATAATTCTGGTGGTGTACACCCAGTATTTCACGCAGATGCTTCAGATCCGCTGGCGTCGGTGGATGACTGAGGTGTACTTGGAGCGCTGGATGAGTGGCTCGGCCTTTTATCGTATGGGCCTTGTCGATCTAGGTTCTGATAACCCCGATCAGCGTATTGCCGAAGACCTAAGGGAGTTCGTCAATAACGCTTTGAGCTTGTTCTTCGGCCTACTCAATGCGGTGGTGAGCTTTGTATCTTTTGTCGGCATTCTGTGGACCCTGAGTGGGCCAATTACCCTGGGTACGGGAAGCAGCGCCATCACGATCCCCGGTTACATGGTCTGGGTAGCGCTGGCCTATTCCATCATTGGTAGTTTGATCGCCCACTGGGTGGGTAAGCCTCTAATTAAGTTGAACTTTGATCAAGAGCGCTACGAGGCCGATTTCCGATATTCCCTGGTCCGTGCTCGCGAGAACGCTGAGGGTATCGCTCTTTATCGCGGTGAAACCGGTGAGCTGATGAATTTCAAGAGTCGCTTTGGTCGCTTGATGAGCAATTGGTGGGAAATTATGAAGCGGCAAAAACGCTTTACATGGTTTTCATCTTTTTATGGCCAATTGGCGTTGGTATTTCCGATCCTGGTGGCATCTCCACGCTATTTTGGCGGAGCCATTCAGCTCGGCGGGCTGATGCAAATCGCCAGCTCATTTGGTCAAGTCCAGACGGCCTTGTCGTGGTTCGTCGACGCCTATGGCCGCATCGCGAGCTGGCGAGCTTCAATCCAACGATTGCAGGGCTTTCAAAGGGCGATTGATCTTGCACAGGGCATGGGTGCAGGTTTGGAGCGAGTGGATTCAAAAGCGCAAGAGCCCAATCTTGGCGGGACGGCCGGTGCCGTCGATCTCAGCACAGTCAAGATTTTTCTTCCGCAATTGCGGGTCAGCAGCGACGGCAAGGTTGCAGAGCTGGGTCGAATGCTGTTTCAGGGCGCGGGTGAGCACATCGATCCCTTGGTCAACACCCTGATTGAAGGGCCCTCCGGAAGCGGCAAGAGTATTTTGTTTAGAACACTTGCGGGCATCTGGCCGTTTGCAACCGGTCGGCTGGAAACGCCTGGCTTCGACATAGTATTGTTCTTGCCACAAAAGCCCTACCTACCCTTGGGAAGCCTGAGAGAGGTCACCTGTTACCCCGGCAAGCTGCAAGACGACTTTCTCGTCCGCACCGCACTTCAAAAGGTCGAGCTCCCGGAGCTTGCAGAAAGACTTGACGAGCAGGCGCTTTGGTCGCAAATGCTTTCCGGCGGTGAACAACAACGCCTAGCCTTGGCCCGGGCTTTGTTGATAAAGCCTCGATGGCTTTTTTTGGACGAAGCGACCAGCGCAGTGGATGAAGCGATGGAAGCTCGCCTGTATACCTTGCTGGCTGAGGAATTACCTCAAACCACACTTATTTCGATTGCCCACCGCCCACAGGTCGCGAAGTTTCATCGCCAGCGTTTACGCTTGGCCGTCAGTGCTGATGCGCCCGTGAAGTTGACTCTTGCGCCTATTTGAAAGCGAGCTTTGATGATTCGTCCTGTGATGCTAATTACTGGTGCTGGCCGAGGGATTGGCGCGGCCACAACGCTTTTCGCGGCGGCAGCCGGATACGATGTACTGATCAATTACGCCCAAGATCACACGGCGGCTCAGGCTCTCGCTAAAAAGGCCGAGGCGCTCGGTGCCAAGGCCGAGTTGGTGCAGGCCAATGTTGCGCTCGAGGCTGAGGTACTGGCAATGTTTCATAAGCTTGATACTTGTTTTGGTCGTCTCGATGTATTGGTCAATAACGCTGGTATTGTGGGTATTAAAAGCCCGATCAAAGAGATGAGCGTGGCGCGTTGGCAAAACATGTTTGGCATCAATATTTTGGGGTCCTTCATTTGCGCGCGAGAGGCGATAAAGCGCATGGAGCAGGCTGGCCCTGGTGACGATCTGGCGCTAAACCGCTCGATCATCAATGTCTCGTCAGCGGCGGCGCGCCTCGGCTCCCCCAATGAATATGTCGACTATGCTGCGTCCAAAGGGGCTATTGACACGATGACCCTCGGACTGGCGAAAGAGCTCGCTGCTCAGGGCATTCGCGTGAATGCAGTTCGTCCGGGTCTGATTGACACCGATATTCATGCCAGCGGTGGACAGCCCGACCGGGTTGAACGTTTCAAGAGCGTGATTCCAATGCAGCGCGGTGGCAGCTCTGAGGAAGTAGCGCGTGCCATTCTGTGGCTGGCCTCGCGAGAGGCCAGTTATGTCACGGGCTCACTATTGGACGTCGCGGGGGGGCGCTAGTGCCCTGTATTAGTGTTAGTACCGTGAGTTTAAGCGGCCTTGCGGCTCTTGCTGTACGGATGGCGCTTAGCCAAAGTACTTTCACGAGCGCCCTCATCATCTTGTAAACGAGGGTTTGCAAAACGCAGAATTTCCTCATGCACTTGCGGGGCTACGATCCCTCCAAAATGCCCGATTCCGGACGATTCATGAAGGGTTAAGTTGGCGCAATGACGTTGCAAGCGTTGTGTGTAGCGGAATGGCACGAATTTATCTGCCGGGTCGTGGAAAGCGATCATCGGGAGATTCAACTTTGGGCCGACAATTTCGGGCACAACATGGCGGTATTCCATACGGAAGCTGGCTTCGATATTGCTCAACATTCCTTTACGAATTTTCTCGGGGATTAACCAACGCTTGGCAAAATCATAGGTATAGCTTACTGCGTCTGAGTGCGGCGAAATCATGACGAGTTTGTCGACTGAAATCTGCCCACGTGAAATGCCTGCCATCGCCGCCGTCGCACCTAGGCAATGCCCAACGATGAGATCGACATTGCCGACCTTCTCAACCACGGTGCGAAGCGTTCGAGAGAACTCAGGCAAGGCCGCATGATGACCCGAGCTCGAGCCGTGCGCGCGTTGATCAAAGGTCACGACTTGCCAGCCTGCGCGAATGAACGAGCGAATTAAAGGAAAGGAAGCCAGGCCGTAACTCTCCCAGCCATGGGCGATCACCACCACGGGGGCTTTGGAACCTTTGGAGCGCATCCATAGATAACAGCGAATACGCTCGCCATCAATCTCAAGGTTGCCCATCTTGCACGTTTCCATGAGCTTGCTAATTTCTGGGACCGAAGACAAGGTGGTACTCAGGTCTGGGCCGGCGAAATCTCGCGCATCCTGATATATTTTTTCAGGGAGCAATTCGCCTCGTCGACCTTTTGGGGTGCAATACAGGTGCGTGGCAAAGGAGATCGCCAACTCCTTATTGCGCATCACCAAGAGGCCCATTTCGAAGGCGAAGTTAAGCCGTTCCTTGAGACTTGGGATCTCGAAGGGAAGATGTTTTGTTTCCGGAAGGATTACTGCTGTCATCGTTCTGCTTTATCTCACAAGAATGTCCGACAGACGGTGATTTTTGTCCTCTTGAAGGACAAACACAGCCACTTTTGCTGCGATATCGCTAGCCAGCCTCTCAATCTCTGAAGTTCGTGTACGTCAACGGTAAATCTGTGACCTCTTTTTTGATCAGTGCAATGACTTCTTGGAGGTCATCGCGTTTGGTGCCAGAGATCCTGACGACTTCCCCTTGGATGCTGGCTTGACACTTAATTTTGCTATCTTTTACTAACTTTACAATCTTTTTCGCGGCTTCGGAAGAGACCCCGTGTTTTATTTCGACGACTTGCTTCATTTTGTCGCCGCCCATTTTTTGAGCGTCACCGTAGTCGAGAAAGCGCGCGTCTACCCCGCGTTTGGCGAATTTAGCCAGCATAATGTCCCGAATCTGACTCAGCTTGAAGTCGTCATCGGCAAAAATGGTCAGCTCTTTTTCCTTCAGTTCCACACGGGCGTCAGAGCCTTTAAAGTCAAACCTTGTCGTGACTTCCTTGTTAATTTGGTCCGCAGCGTTTTTGACTTCAACCATGTTGGCTTCGCAAGCAATATCAAAGGTAGGCATGGTTTATTTCTTTCTGGAAACAGAGGAATCAAGGAGCTGGGAACCCGCGATTATATAAGGGTTGCTTGCGAACGGCTGATAAAGATTTACCCGAAATAGCAGGCAATGGATCCGTAGGGGCCGTAATCCACCTGGAAGGTATCGCCCTTACGGGCCAGTACCGGACTGGTGAAGGAGCCAGCCAAAACAATTTCGCCGGCTTTGAGCGACTCTCCATGGTCGTGAAGCTTATTGGCCAACCAGGCCACCCCGTAAGCCGGGTGGTTGAGAACAGCGGCAGCCACACCAGACTCTTCAATGACGCCGTTGCGGTAGAGGAGGGCGCTCACCCAGCGCATGTCGACTGCTTCTGGTTTGAACGGTCGGCCCCCTAAAATAATGCCTGCGTTGGCGGCATTGTCGGAAATGGTGTCGAAGACTTTGCGGGTGACTTTACTGACTGGATCAATCTGGTGAATTCTGGCGTCGATCAGCTCAAGGGCCGGGGTGACGTAGTCAGTTGCATTTAACACGTCAAAGATAGTGCAATTGGGCCCACTCAACGCCTTTTTGAGAATAAAAGCGAGCTCGACTTCAATGCGGGGCACGATAAATTTATCGGTGGCAATGGTGCAACCCTCTTTGAACAACATGTCGTTGAGCAAGGCACCAAAATCTGGCTCAGTGATATTGGAAGCGCGCTGCATGGCTCGCGAGGTGAGGCCAATCTTGTGGCCAATCATGGTGCGACCTTCCTTCATTTTGGTCGACACCCAGGCTCGCTGCACCGCGTAAGCATCCGCGATCGTCATCTCGGGGTGCTCAAGACTAAATTGTCGAACCTGGGTTTGTGTTTTTTCCGCTTGGTTGAGCTGAGCGGCTAAAGCTTTGATCGTCTTGCTTTGCATGATGACGCCGGCTGTGCTATTTGCTGTTTTTCTTAACGAAAGCTGCAATCCGCGCGACACCTTGAATGATGTTCTCGTTTTGAGTCGCATAGCTAAAGCGGATGTGCTGACCTTCATCTGGAACTCGATGCCCAAAATGTATGTCGGCAAGCACCGCAACACCAGCCTCATGCAACAAACGCTTGCGAAACACCTCAGAGTCGTTGCAGCCGGTCATGGCGCAGGCCTCGGTCACGTTTGGCCAAGCATAGAAGGCGCCGCCGGAAGGCTGGCAATGAATGCCTGGTACCTGATTGAGTAGCTTCACAATGAGATCGCGCCGCTCTAGAAATTTGCCCCGCATCATTTCGGCGTCATCTTGCGGACCATTGATGGCCGCCACGGCTGCCCACTGCGAAATATGCGAAGCGCATGAATCAGTATTGGTTACCCATTTCGTAAACATTGGGGCCAGTGCCTTGTTGGCCGTCAAGCCAATGCGCCAGCCGGTCATGGCCCAGGTTTTTGAGCAACCGTCGGACAGGATGGTGCGTTCTTGCATACCGGGCAGCGAAGCGATGGATTCGAACTTGCCCTCAAACACCAGTCGTGAGTAGATTTCGTCGGCGTAGATCCAGATTTGTGGATGCTTGCGCATAATGGCCGCAATTGCTTCCAAATCTTTGCGGGTCAAAATGCCGCCACTAGGGTTTTGCGGGGAATTCAAAATCAGCAACTTGGTCTTGGGCGTGATTTTCGCTTCCAGCTCGTTCGGATCGAAGGCAAAGTTGCGCGATTCACGCAAATAGAGTGGCACCGGCACGGCGCCATTGGCAAGAATTTGAGATTCGTAAATCGGAAAGCCCGGCACAGGGTAAATGACTTCATCGCCCGTCCCGTAGTCCGTCGTTGAGAGGATCGCGTAGGCAATAAAAGGTTTGGCACCGGCGCCCACCACGATGTCGTCGGCATCAATCTTGATGCCGCGCATCTCGCCCATGTAACGAGCGGCAGCTTCGCGAAGTTCTAAAATGCCCGCACTTGGAGTGTAGCCATGTTTGCCACCCTTGATAGCGTCAATGCCAGCCTGCTGCACATGCATCGGTGCTGGAAAATCCGGCTGGCCGATGCAAAAGGAAATGATGTCCTTACCTTGGCGGATCAGCTCGTTGACCTCCGCGAGCACAACGAAAGCGTTTTCAGTACCAAGGCTATTGGCGCGTTTGGAAAGAGCAGGTGCTGGCATATCTAATCAGTAAAAAATGAGCTAATCGGCGAAGAGGCGGGTTTTCGGTGCGGTCTGCGAGTTTATCAGTCCAGGCGCCGCGATCGCTCACGTACTTTCACTGGCGCGTCGACGAGCATTCCGACGGCCCAGTTAGAATTGGTCATGATATCCAAGAAACGCCTGGCGTTACTCACGGCGCTTTTGTCGGCTCTCGGTCCCTTTGCGATCGATACTTACCTCCCTTCATTTCAAATGATGGCGACCGAGCTCAAGGCTAGCGAGCTGCAGGTTCAGCAAACTTTGACGGTCTATTTGATCGCCTTTGGGGTGATGAATTTGCTCCATGGCGCTATTTCCGATTCGGTGGGGCGCAAGCCCGTGATTCTTGTCGTCTTGGGCCTATTTGGTCTAGCCAGTTTTGGTGCCTCCTTTTCAGCCTCGATTCAGGAGCTTTGGTTTTGGCGAGCCTTGCAGGGAATGAGCGGAGGCGTGGGGCTTACGGTCGGCCGAGCCATGATTCGCGATTCGGTGGATGGCCCGGACGCGCAGCGCCTGATGTCCTACTCCACCATGATGTTTTCCTTGGCCCCCGCCGTTGCACCCATTGTTGGTGGTTGGATCGCACTGTCCTACGGTTGGCGCGCAGTCTTTGTTTTTCTCGGGCTGTATGCCTGGCTCATCGCCCTGTGTTGTTGCTTGTTACTGCCAGAAACCTTGCAGGCCAGCGAGCGCCAGCCCCTGGCCGTACGGCCCCTATTTAGCGCCTATGGGCGATTTTTTAGTAGTAAACAGTTCTGGCGAGTTGCGGGCTCTCAAACTCTGAACTTCCAGGGCTTCTTTATTTATATCTTGGCAGCACCGGCATTGATTCTTGGTCTGCTGAAGCTCGGTCCGAACGATTTTTACTGGTTATTTATCCCGGCCACTCTGGGCACGTTAGTGGGTGCGGCGGGCTCTGCGCGAGCTGCGGGAAAGCGTAACCCCAAGCAAATGATTCAGCTTGGATTTAAAGTGATGCTGGTTGCGGCTAGTTCGGGCCTATTAGTGGCCGTGCTGTTCGAAATGGGTTGGCACGAAATCTTGGGCAGGATTCTGGGTGTGTCGATAACACCCATGCCATGGCTGGTCATCCATTTGTTTTTTTACGTGACCGGGATGGCTTTCGCGATGTCCGCTTTGCAGGTTAAGTTGCTCGATCTCGCCCCTGAGCGACGCGGCACCATTTCATCCTGCCATGCTTTTGTCCAGAGTGTGGGCAACAGTTTTGCCGCTGGTGTACTTGTGCCTTTGTTGTGGTTCAGCACAGTGAGCTTGGCGGCGGGGGCGCTACTTCTGGTTATTGGCTCGATTGTGCTTTATATCAGTGCCTCGGGCCGAGCCAATGAGGCACAGGCAGCAACCTAAAGTCCGTTGCGACCCGCGCACATTTAATTTGCCGGGAAAATTACACTGAACGTCGAGCCTTGGCCCAGTGCGCTGCTTAAGTCGACACGGCCATCGTGCAGATCGGCAACCCGTTTGACGATGGCTAAGCCCAAGCCAGAGCTGCCGCGATGCTCACGGTGTTGAGCCGTTTGATAGAACTTTTGGAAAATCTTGCTTTGCTCTTCAGGAGCCACTCCCGGACCGGTGTCGGACACGCTCAAACGCTGTTCCGCGAAGGCCATGCCACTGCCGTCTTTCGAGTGTGCCTCAGTCTCTTTTGCCAGCCTTGGTTCGGCCTTCACACTCACAGTAATTTTACCCTTATCGGGAGTCACTCTGAGCGCATTGTCCAAAAGGTTCGAAAGAGCCCGTTCAGCCAAGCTGGCATCGAGCGGAATCAAAGGTAGACCGTCGGGGTAGTCTACGTTGAGGGTAATGCCTTGTTGCTCGGCACGTAGGCGATATCGCTGCACCAGGTCATCTGCGAGTTCCCCCAAGGCCATAGGCTCGCGCTTCGCCTCAAAGGTCGGGTTGTCAAGGCGAGCGAGATCCGCCAAGGAATCGGTGAGACGTTTAAGGTGCTGAGCATTATTGAAAGCGAGATCGACGTAGCGGCTTTGCTCTTCCTGGCTGAGTTGGTTCCCCTTGATACGGATAGTTTCCAATTGGCCCGACAGCGCCGTTAATGGAGTCCTGAGGTCGTGAGATACGCTCGCAATCATGTCGCGACGTTGCAAGTCCACGCGCCGCACGGTGCGCATCTCTTCTTTTAAACGCTCAAAGAGTCCTACGAAGGTGCGGCTAAGGCGACCAATTTCATCATTGCGTTCAACATCTGGAATGCCAAGCGATTGCCCAGGCGCATTACCTTCGGGAAAATCTGCCCCTGAGAATCCTTTCGCCTTGATATCCTCCAATGCCTTGGTGAGTCTACTCAAGGGGCGCGTAAATGAGGCCAGGACTGCGGCGGTTAAAACAAGCCCCACCAGAATGGTGAGTAGCGCCGCTTTAATCGAAGTACGTATGGCGTAACTGCCTAGGAGTTTCGTCGGTTGAACCTGCAGCACAGCGTCGCGGGCAACCGCGTAAAGATAGCCCTTGACCTCCTCGCCGCTGAGCACCGGGTAGATGGCGACAATGCAAGATGCTCCCTGCACGTCCGGATCATCGCCAAACTTAGGCTTGCTGGGATCGACCTGGTGAGTACTCAGGAGAGGGTCTATCGAGATCTTGTAATTGCTCCAAAAAATCCGACCTTCTCCCGCCGAAGAAAGTACCTTGCCCTCTTTGTCGATCAAGTAAAGACCCGTGTTGGGCGAATACAAAATATACTGCCTTAGGGTCTGCCCAAAGCTACTGCCGGATTTGTTGTACTCCTTCCAAAGATCAGGATGCGCCAGAGCGATGCGCTCCAAGAACTGTTGGGTACGTTGGTACTGCCAGTCGGTGTAGTATTGAAAGACTGAGCTATACATGAGCGCGGCCAAGCCGGCAGCAAGAATGAGACCAAACGCGGCCGTTAGTAGAAGTACTTTGGTGCGTAGGGATTGGAGCATCGCTAGCTCATGAAGCGATAGCCAACACCGCGGACCGTAATAATAAACTTAGGCTCGGCGGGGTTGGTTTCCACTTTGTTTCTCAAGCGGTTGATATGAGTGTTGACATTGTGCTCATAGCCTTCAAAGGTAGTGCCCCACACCGCATCTAATAATTGGAGGCGCGTGAAGGCTCGGCCGGGCTGTCGTGCAAAGTGCAGTAGAAGTTCGAACTCCTTGGCGGTTAAGTCAAGTGCCTTGCCCTGCAGAATCACGATTCGAGAGATCGAATCGATACTCAGATCCCCAAACAACATCTTCTCTTGAGAGGGCGAAGCGACAACACTGCTTTCGGCTTGATTTCTCTTTGATAGGCTGGAACGCCGGAGAAGGGCTTTTACCCGCGCCTGCAATTCGGGCACAGAGAATGGCTTAGTGAGGTAATCGTCAGCTCCAAGCTCAAGGCCGAGTACGCGATCCAGTTCAGTCGCTCGGGCCGTGAGCATTAAAACGGGGGTCTCCTGTCCGGTTTGCCGAAGTGTTCGCAAAATATCCAGACCGTTTTTGCCTGGAAGCATGATATCCAGCACCAAGGCGTCGAAAGCTCCCTTCAAGGCAAGACCCTCACCGGAAATACCATCATTGGCGACTTCGACCTCCAAACCCAGATCCTTGAGGTGTAAGGCAATTAATTCGGCGATGTCGCGTTGATCTTCAACGACCAAGACACGTTTTGGGGCGGGGAGCGTAGAGGTGTTTTCCATGTATCGACGGTTTCTGCTTATTTTTCACTGACAATTTGAGTTTTTTTGGAGTTTTCTGGGGGCGAGGCCTACTTTAACCTACCCTTGATCTCACTACTTCTCACTTTTGCCGAATTTGCTTTTGCTTGATCTTTTGGCGATTTTGGCGCTTCAAACCGCCCAAACCTAAAATTTGAGACCAAAACGATATCTTTGCGTGACCGGCTTGAAAACCTAGCAAATCAAACTGCATCTACAGAATTCAATTTCGGGAGCAAACATGTACGCATCTGCAATCAATACTCTACCGAGCCCTGTCGGGTTTTCCCTCCCCTCCATTACAGAGTTGGCCAAATATCGCGGCGACATGCTGCGCTTTGCTCGGCGCAAGATTCGTGATGCAGATTTGGCAGAAGACGCCGTGCAAGACGCACTAATGTCCGCAATGATGGGCCTGAAAAGCTTTCAAGGCCAGTCCGCGCTAAAAACTTGGTTGCTAGGCATTTTGAACCATAAAATCCAGGATATTTTTCGGCGTGAGTCGCGCTATCAGGCGATTTCTGATGGTGAGGAGTCCAGCGCCGAAGAAACGCTTGAGCGTATGGCCGAAAGTCTTGGCGAGCATGGTGAGGATCCGGCATCGGTGGTCGCAAGGGATCGAATGCATGTCAAGCTTTCTCAGGAAATTGAAGCCTTGCCTGAGAGCCTGAAGGAGGTTTTCTGCCTTCAGGTGCTGGAGGGCCTCGAAACGGAAGAGGTTTGTCAGCGCTTGAATATTAGCGAGGCGAATTGCTGGGTTCGCTTGCACCGAGCTCGCAAGCGTTTAACCGAGCGTATGGAAGGTCACCTTAATTGATGAATTTGGTCAATGAACTTGATCTACTGTCTAGCGCTTCGCTGATTGGCCGGTAAGGGTCCGGAGAAGTTCGCGCGGTAGGGATTGATGTCGATCCCGCCGCGCCGGGTGTAGCGTGCATACACGGCGAGCCGATTGGGTTGGCAGTGTGCCAAAATGTCCATAAAAATGCGTTCGACGCATTGCTCGTGAAACTCGTTGTGATTTCTAAAGCTTACTAAGTATTTTAGCAAGCCCTCCTGATTAATGGCCGGGCCACTGTATTGGATTTGAATGCTCGCCCAATCCGGTTGCCCGGTCACCAGGCAATTGGACTTGAGTAGATTTGAAGTCAATATTTCGGTCACCGGTGGCTCCGTGTGATTCGCAGTTAGTAAGTCTGGCTCCGGTGTGTACTGGCTGCACTCTACGTCGAGCCTATCGATGCTTAAGCCCTCCAGTTCATACACTGAAAGTAAAGGATGTAGAACTTTTTCTCTTAGCTGCCCATCGACTACGTTCAAGGGATTCTGTCCGAAGTCTTCCGCCTCGATAATGCGTACAGATACCGTAGCGCCTGCGGCCTCACTAAGATCGGCCTGCAAAAGCATTCTGAGTGCTAGTTCGTTTTCGAGCTTGGTGTTGTTAAAGCTATTGAAATAGAGCTTTAGGCTTTTGCTTTCAATGATGTTGGGAGAATCCGCCGGAACCGTGATTACGGCGATGGCCACTTGAGGCTTGCCCCTTGGGTTGAGCCAGCTTAGTTCATAGCAGTTCCAGACGTCCACGCCAAAAAAAGGCAGCGCCCGCTTGCCGTCCGAGGTGATGCCAATTTCGGTTCGCTTGAGTTGTCGTGCGATTGGGAAAAGCAGGGTCGAATCATATTGATCCGCGTAAATTGCAGCTTTGCCAAGCGGCATGGTATGTTCGTTCATATGCTTGAGCTTAACACTGCCCCAATCCTGACTGCGCCCGTTCCAGCGGCCTCAATTATGCTCCTGCGCGATGGCGCGGAGGCTGGCGTGGAGGTACTGATGTTGAAACGTTCCATGAAGTCTGCCGTGCTTGGGGGCGTCTATGTTTTTCCGGGTGGCAAGCTCGATGCATCAGACCGGGCGCCTGACTTACATACGGCGCTTAGCGAAAAGCCCGAAACACTTTTAGCCAGAATCGGAAATAACCCGGTGACGCCTACGGAAGCCGCAGCTTTTTTCGTGGCCGCTTGCCGCGAAACCTTCGAAGAGTGCGGCGTTCAATTGCAGGTTTCTGATCTGGTCGCCTGGTCGCGGTGGACCACACCCATGCTTTCCTCATTTATGACGAAGCGTTTTGATACCCAATTTTTCGCGGCGGCCATGCCCAAAGATCAGGTGGCCATTCACGATGATCATGAGGCGGTCGCCAGCACTTGGTTCCGGCCTCGAGAGGCCTTGACCCAGTATTGGGAGGGCTTGATCGATCTGGCGCCCGTGCAGCTTATGAGCTTGTTGGATTTGTCTCGCTTCAAAAGCGCAGAGGAAGCGCTCGCCCGAGCTCGGGAGCGGCCCGCGCCGCATATTTTGCCCGAGCCTTTTCAGGATGGGGACTCAAGGGTGGTGACTTATCCCGGCGATGAGCGCCATTCCATAAGAACCAGAATGCTTCCTGGGCCGACCCGATTGCGCTCAACCCCAAAACGATTCGAGCCCGAGGAAGGTGGATTTGATGGATTTTTTGTCAATATGCGCTGAGCGACCTAGTCGATCAATCCGAAACCCTGCCTACGAGCAAAAATTCCATGAGTGCTTTCTGAACGTGCATGCGGTTTTCAGCTTCGTCCCACACAACAGATTGCGGACCATCAATCACGCCAGCGGTCACTTCCTCGCCTCGATGTGCAGGAAGGCAATGCATGAACAAAGCTCGAGGATTCGCTAGGGCCATCATTTCCTCGTCCACACACCAATCCGCAAAGGCCTTCTTACGTTCGTCGTTTTCGGCTTCGAAGCCCATACTCGTCCACACGTCGGTAGTGACCAAGTGAGCGTCTCGGCAAGCCTCTAGTGGATTGTCAAACTCTTCAAAATGGGCGTTTCCGAAAAGCCCCGCCCGCTCTGGTTCAACTTCGTAGCCGGGGGGCGTCGATACGTGAACATTGAAGTTCAAAAGCTCGGCCGCCTGCAACCAAGTGTTGCACATATTGTTAGAGTCGCCGACCCAGGCCACAGTTTTTCCTTGGATTGGGCCGCGATGCTCAATAAGCGTGTAAATATCGGCCAAAATTTGGCAGGGGTGATACTCATTGGTGAGCCCATTGATCACGGGTACTCTTGAGTGTTTCGCAAAGCGCTCAATGATGTCTTGTTCGAAGGTTCGAATCATCACCAGATCACACATTCGGGAAATAACCTCAGCAGCATCTTCCGTGGGTTCACCACGACCCAACTGAGAGTCCCGAGTATTCAGGTAGATGGCACTGCCGCCCATTTGGGTCATGCCAGCTTCGAAGGACAAGCGGGTACGCGTGCTCGCTTTTTCAAAGATCATCACCAAGGTGCGATCCACCAAGGGGTGGTAGGGCTGATAGGCCTTGAATCTTTTTTTGATCAGGGTCGCGCGCGCAAAGATGTAGTCAATCTCTTCGCGATTGAGGTCTTTGAATTGCAGAAAATGTTTGACAGGTTTTTTCATTATGGAAACGATCTTACCTTGCCATTGCCCTGGGTTGATAGTTTACCGTTCGAAATACAAGCGGGTTTACTCAGCACGCAAGTAGTCGCGTGAACATAATTTTCGAAGCCAAAGGTTAGATTCTAGGGGTAAAACGTATAATCCGTTTATGCCCTTAGACGCCTATGCGGATTCGGATTCTCGATCCGCAAAACCATCCTTCACCATACTTGGAGTCACCCAGGCTGGACAAACTTTCCGCCCGAGTGATTGGGCCGAGCGCTTGTGCGGGATCATGGCTCAGTTTCAGCCTCCCGGTGTTCGGGCTAGTCACTTTGCGTACTCTCCCTATGTCATGCCGAACCAGACTAGCGATGGTTTTAAAAGCGTGGATGTTGACGGTGCGATTTCCTTAGTTGAGCCGCTCGCCTACAAGTTCCTTCTCAACTTTGTACGTGACAATCAACTTACGACCCTCCCGGCAAATGTCGGTTGAACACTCCTCGTTGCGCTCCCTTCAGGGATAAGTCCTTAAGGCTTTTTTCTTGTCGAAACTAGATACAAGATGAGGTTTTAACGCTAAGTTATTGGTCTAATTCAAGAAAACTTAAAGCCGAATTACCTTATTTTAAAAATATGTGGTTAAAATAGGCGGTAACGACAGCTAAAAAAGCCGGGGCACCTGTGTATAGGTGCGACTTGTGCTGATATTTGGCGAATTTAACAGCGCTGCAAGAAGCGCAATCAAGGCGGGGCAAAGGCAATGTTTCAAGCGGATATTAGGTCGCATACCGGGATTAAATCGATGCCTCTGTCCGCAGACGACCGTCGCCCTGAATTTCGAATTGCGTATTTTGGCCTAGGCCCCAAGTTTCAACGGCTTCTGGAAATCGTCTTAAAACACGCCAAAAATAATCCTTACCGTTTTGTACTTTCCGATTCTCATGAGCAGGGTAATTTCGATTTGGCCTTGGTCGATATGACGACCGCCGGAGGGCCAGAAGTCGCCAAGACCCTTAGCCATGTATTGCACGGCCGTGGCATCGTAAAAGTCGGGCGTCGAGATGACGAAAGTCGCCCGAAAGACGATTTGATGTTCGCAAAGTTTACAGCGGGTTTGGTGGGCACGCTCAATGTTTTTGTTGAGCGTTATTTCAAAGTATCTCCACTGCAAACCCATAGCCGCCCAATCGTTCCTGGCCTGACTATTTTTGAAGACGGTGAAATCCGCCGTCCTCGTGCCTTGGTGGTTGATGATAGCCCCACAGTGCGTAAGCAAATGTCTATCGCTTTAAACCAAATCGGCGTGGATGCGGAAACTGTGTCCAGCGCCTTCGAGGCCTTGGACACCTTGGCGATGCGCCACTACGAAATCGTTTTCGCTGACGTGATGATGCCGGAAATGGATGGCTACAAGTTGGTCAAGGAAATTAAGCGTGATCGCGCCTTGCGTGGCTTGCCCGTCGTGATGCTCACCAGTAAATCTTCGCCCTTCGATTTAGTGCGTGGCGCACTTGCGGGCACCAATAGCTATCTTGTGAAACCCACCACCATGCACACCTTGCGCAGTGTGACATTGCGTCACCTCAGACGCGTACTTGCGAAACGCCATGAACAAGGCTTCATCGGGCAATTTGCGACCGCTTGACGGAAGTTTTGTGCGGATCTAACCGAGAGGTTGATCCGACACTCTGAGAAGTTTTTCCATTCGGATATTTTTACACTTCTCATCGCTTGACTCCTCAACTTTCGGATGGCGAAGCAATAACACTATACAAATCAATAGTCTGTGACTTTTGGCACATTTTTTGCGTTCGACTTCGACCCCGGATGACGCTCGTTTTAGGCCATTCAATTTTGATAAAAGGAGCCTTAAACATGAAGCTGTTCCGTGTAATTTTTGCAATTGCTTCTTCGTGTCTTTCGGTGAGCCTCGCGCAGGCGGCACCGGTCACCTTTACTGCAACTCTAAGTGGGCCAGCCGAAAGCCCGGCCAACGCTTCGCCGGGCACCGGCTTTGCAACAATGGTGTTTGACACGGCGCTGCATACGTTGTCCATCAATGTCGTTTTTAGTGGTTTAACGGGGACGACGACGGCTTCCCATATTCATTGCTGTACAGCGACCCCTGGAGTGAGCACTGCGGGCGTTGCCACGGAGACTCCTACCTTTGGTGGCTTTCCCTTAGGTGTTAGCAGCGGAAGCTATAGCAACATTTTTGACCTGACCTTGACGTCGTCGTTCAACGCGGCTTTTATTACTGCTAACGGTGGCACCGCCGCGTCAGCCGAGCTGGCCTTGTTTAATGGCAGCGTCGCCGGCAGGTCCTACCTAAACGTACATTCGTCGGTCTTTGCTGGCGGCGAGATTCGTGGCTTCCTTCAGCCGTCCGCGGTTCCGGTGCCAAATTCTTTGTTGTTACTAGGCCTCGGACTGGCTAGCCTGGCGAGCTTAAGGAAGTATCGCCGCGTGCACTAAATTGCTGACGGTATCGAGGCGCTCGCTATGCCAAGGGTCGGGCACTCGATTATTAGTAATGTAGGCGAACGAAACGCCGCTGCTAGGGTCTCCCCAGCAGTAAGAACTACCGACCCCACCATGGCCGAAGGCTTCCGGTGCGGCAAGCGCGCCCAACCCGCGAATCGTGGCCGACGTCCCTCTCAGGTGCGGCCCAAGGCCACGATGCATCGGCATACCCATGAATTTGTCGACCCGGTCACCAGTGTGGTTGCGGATAGCGTAGGCGAGCATGCGTGGTGAAAGTATCCGTACCGTATTGAGCTCACCACCGCCCAACATCATTTGGTACAGCGCTGCCATGCCCCGCGCGGTACCGTATCCACCGCCTCCGGGAGATCCAGCGCGCCGCCAGGTTTGGGTATTGGCTTCGGCAAGTGGTCGATAGCCTCCGCTCGCTAGAGGCTCATGCATGTCGGAGAGTCGCGCCTCTTCGCTTTGTGGCACGCCTATGAAAATATCTTGCGCGAGACCAATAGGCGCCAAAATCGCGTCACGTACGTAGTCCCGATAGTCTGTGCCAGTGACTGCTTCGATCAAGGTTGCCAGAACCCAGTGAGCAGATTGCCCATGATAAGAAACTTTCGCACCCGGAGACCACTCGAGCGTGAAGCTGCACACAGACTCTCGCATTGCGCTATGAACTCCACCGCGCTGGTTGGCCAGTTGCTGCCATCCCTCCGATGACATTTCAGCGCCAGGAAAGCCGCCTTGATGGGTGATCACTTGCAAAATGGTCATATCATTTTTGCCGTGAACCGCAAACTCAGGGATGTGGGCGCTGACACGATCCGTAAAGCGAAATGCACCTTCTTCGGCGAGCTTCCATAAAGCCGTTGCCAGCACCACTTTAGTGTTTGAGTAAAGCAACCACAAAGTTTGATCGTTTGCCGACCTTTCTTCCAGCTCGGTGCGTACGTTCCCAAAAGAGCGATTAAGCAACAATTTACCGTGGCGCGCCAGGGCGATTTGGCAGCCTGGATAGCGCCGGTCTGCGATATGCTTTTCGATTAAAGAAGTCAGTTTTGCAATCTGTACCGGGCGAAGCCTAAGACTGGCAAGATCGGCCGCGACGAGGGGGAAGTCAGGCATAGTGAGCTCTCTTGTGTTGATAACGTCCCGTGATGGTACCGACGTGCTGTGCAAGCCCGGGCTTCTTCACACTTTGATTGAAACAGTGTCAATGACCGCTTTTGCCTTAAAGCTTACACTGTGAAGCACTTGCCTGGTGGCAACTGAAGTAACACGATTTCCCAACGATATTTAGTCCTTCTTGAAGGATCAATTCTCGCGAGTTTCCTGACCTTACGTACCCAACTAAAAGAAGCCGTACTATGAATGTTTTCAAAATTCTGCAGATTTTTTCTGCACCTGCGCTGGCCTATGCGCTAGTTTTTACACTGATTTTAGCTTCGACCTCGGCGCAGGCACAGGCGGATGATCGCGCGGCCCTTGTCGGGCTAAAAGAAGCCAAAGTTGCGTTTGATTTAACGACCGGGGATGCCAAGGCGCTGCTCGCGCGACTCAACGTGATTGACGAAACTCGCCTTTCCCTCATAAAGCAAGGCGTGCAGCCGAGTTTTGTGCTGACCTTTCGAGGCCCGGCCACTCGGCTGGTACAAACTGATCTCGAAAAAATTAAGCCAGAAGATCGGATAGACGCTCAAAAAATTTCTTTGAAACTCTTGGAGATGAGCAAGGCTAGCGGCATGCAAAGCCTTGAGCAATGCTCGGTGGCGATTCGTCAACAAGAGACCAAGGCCGAGAACGTCTTGCCGCAAATCAACGTGATTGGAAATAGCTGGATTTCATTAATTGCTTATCAAGCAAAAGGTTACGCCTACATTCAACCCTGAGATTTGGAGTACCTATGGATTTTGAGCACAGTGAACGATCCCTTGAGTTGCAGGCGCGGGTCTCCGCGTTTATGTCGCAGCATATCTATCCGGTTGAGAACCTGTTCCATGATCAGGTCAAAGTGGCAGGCACCAATGCTCAGCCTGCGATCCTCGAAACTCTCAAGGCAATGGCCTACAAGGACGGTTTATGGAACCTGTTTCTGACGGGGCACGACGGGCCGGGCTTGAGCAATGTGGAATATGCACCGATCAAGGAGATCATGGGTCGGGTGCTGTGGGCGCCAGAGGTTTTTAATTGCGCTGCACCCAATGTGGGCAATATGGAAATTCTATCGCGCTTTGGAACCCCCGAGCAAAAGCGAGATTGGCTTGAGCCGATGCTTGCCGGCAAAATGAAATCTGGCTTTTCGATGACCGAGCCCGCGGTGGCTTCCAGTGATGCGACCAACATCCGTTGTGAGATTAAACGTGATGGTGATCACTATGTGATTAATGGGCGCAAGTGGTTTACCTCGGATGCCTTAAACGAATCCTGTAAGCTGCTTATCGTGATGGGCAAGACGGACTTCGATAATCCCAACGTACATCTCCAGCAATCGATGATTCTAGTTCCCAAGGACACACCGGGTGTGCGCATTGTGCGCGACATCCAGGTCTTGGGTTACGACGATGCGCCCAATGGACATCCTGAAATTGCCTATGAGAATGTTCGAGTGCCGGTCACCAATATCTTGCTAGGCGAGGGGCGCGGCTTCGAAATTGCCCAAGCGCGCCTGGGTCCGGGGCGTATTCATCACTGCATGCGTTTAATTGGTTGTGCTCAACGTGCGATTGAATTAATGTGTCAGCGGGCCAGTTCACGGGTTGCCTTTGGGCGACCTCTGTCCGAACAAGGCTCGATTCGTGAGGACATCGCGCGTAGTTGGTGTGACCTTCAACAGGCACGCCTATTAACCTTGCGCGCCGCCGACAAGATGGACCGCGAAGGCAACAAGGCGGCGCGCGATTTGATCGCAGCGGCCAAAGTGGTGGTTCCGTCGATGGCCTGTGAGGTGATTGATCGCGCCATCCAGATCCATGGTGGTGCAGGTTTGAGTCAGGATACCTTTTTAGCTCAGGCGTATACCTATGCGCGCTTCATGCGTATCGGTGATGGCCCGGATCAGGTGCATCTCGCGTCCTTGGGGCGTCAGTTGCTCACGCAGTTTGGGAATGCGACCAAGGCTTGAGCTGAGTCCTAGACCTTAGCTCAAGTAAAGCCTGGCAAAATCATCACCCGGTTTTTTGTGAGATCCGACGCGTAGTGGCTGTTTAGCCCAGGCTCTGCAACCACAGAAATACAAGGTCGTGCGCTTCGAAGCGTTCCTAACCCACGACAACTTCGCTGATCTGCATTACTGGCGCAAGATCAGTGTAGTTCGCGATATCGGCCATGATCTCTTTTGCATGCGGACCAAAACCTTTCTGGAAGCTTTCTATCGAGTCGCAAAAAATATGGCACATACCTACGTACGTTGCCGGAGCACCCGGAGCGCCACCGGCGATGCCCTTATCAACCGTGTACGACTTACAACTGTCGCCCATGAGGCTTTTGAGAAGTGGCATATGCTTGTCACGGTAGTAGGTATGGTCAAACCTGGCACCAGGGGTATTGGGGTACATCACGCTGACTTTGATCACGGTGTATTCCTTTTAAATTGAGGTTAAATGAACCATGCGATGGCCTTTGTGAGGCAGCACCCTAAGAGCGTGCGCCCAGATCGGCGTTTTATGCTCGCGCTTTCTATCTTCCGCAGCAATGGCCAGTTTGTCAAACAGGTGTCAGTATTGATCGAATGGCCCAAGAGCATCCGCGTAACTCCCCTACAATCAGCTCGACTAAACACCAGCAAGACGAATCGGCAAGACTATTATGGACAAAGATACCGCAAAATTACTCACCCGAACGGGGCCTAACACTCCTATGGGCGCGCTCATGCGCCGATACTGGGTACCAATTCTTTCCTCGGCAGAAATAGCTGACCCGGACGGGCCACAGGTCCGGGTCAAGATATTGAACGAACAGTTGCTCGCTTTTCGCGACAGTCAGGGTCGACCTGGCTTGATTGACGAGTTTTGCTCCCATCGCGGGGCCTCATTGTTCTTGGGCCGCAACGAAGAGGGTGGAATTCGCTGCTCCTATCATGGTCTCAAATTCGACATCAATGGTCAGTGCCTTGAGGTGCCTTCTGCGCCGCATATGTGTCCCAAGATGGGCATTAAGGGCTACCCCTGTATTGAGCGCGGTGGGCTGGTGTGGGCGTACATGGGGCCAGAAGGCAAGCAGCCGGAAGCGCCGGAAGTTGAGTGGGCGATGGTGCCGCCAAATCATCGCTTTATTACCAAGCGATTGCAGCAGTGCAATTACCTTCAGGCGATGGAGGGCGGAATCGATACTGCCCATGTGTCCTATGTGCATCGCTATGAGGTCGACCTAGATCCGATGCATCGAGGTACCAAGGCCATCGACTACATCAAGGCCGATGGCAACGTAAAGTTTGATATTGAACAACATGAGGGCGGTCTCACCCTTTACGGGCGACGTAGGGGCGAGCCGGACAGCCATTATTGGCGCATTACCCAGTGGCTCTTTCCTTGGTTCACTTTTATTCCACCGTTTGGCGATCACGCCCTGGGCGGCCATGTCTGGGTACCCATCGACGACGAAAACTGCTGGGCTTGGAGTATGAATTGGCATCCCTCCAAGCCACTCTCTGAACACGAGGTGGAAGTGATGAGCGCGGGCAAGGGTATTCATGTGAAATACGAGCCAGGAAGTTTTCGGCCACTTGCCAATCGCGACAACGACTACCTGATTGATCGCGTCGCCCAACGCGAAAAACGCTCCTACAGTGGTGTGTTCGGATTCTCCGAGCAGGATGCCTCGTTGCAAGAGAGCATGGGCCCGATTCAAAATCATGAAGCTGAGCGTTTGCTGCCGACTGATAAGGGCATTAGCATGGCCCGGCGCATGCTCCTTGATGCGCTCGCTGGCCTGGAAAAAGGAATCGAGCCGCCTGCGCTTTTGGCTGAGTCTCATCGCGTGCGTGCGGCTGGTGTCTTGTTACCCTTAGAACAAGCGCCGCAGCATTGGGCCAAGGAGCATCTCACCAATGCTTTGAAGCAACCTGTGCATTCTCTGTAAAAGTTTAGATCAAGAGAGACCTTTCGTGAACCAAGAATCGAACCGTCGAAACGTAACGCGTTTGACAATTGCTTGCCTGGCTATTCTCGCAGCCGGAGCGGCGACACCGTCCTTCGCCCAAGAATGGGCTCCCAGCAAAACGGTACGCATTGTCGTGCCCATCGTTGGGAGCACCAATGATGTGTTGGCGAGAATGATTGCGCCCAAACTGCAAGAGGCCCTTGGCCAGGCCTTCATCGTCGACAACAAACCCGGTGCAGGCGGCAATATCGGCGCCGACTTTGTCGCCAAGTCGGCAACGGACGGCCATACGCTTCTGATCGGCTATAACGGCCCGATTGCGGTGAACGTGAGTTTGTTCGATAAGCTGCCTTATGATCCAGTCAAGGATTTGGCGCCCATCAGTCTCATGGTCACCACTCCGAATTACTTGGTAGTCGCACCTAGCTCCGGCATCACTTCATTGGCAGATTTAGTTGCCAAAGCCAAGGCCTCTCCGGGTAAGCTCGCCTATGCATCGATTGCACTGGGTAGCTCCTCCCATCTCACCATGGAGATGCTCAAAACGGCCGCCGGGATTGATCTCACCCATGTGCCCTATAAAGGGCCACCGGCCGCATTGACAGACCTTGTGTCTGGCAATGTACAGGCCGCGTTTTTTGTCCCCGGCAACGTTCAGCAGTTTGTGAAAGAGGGCCGGCTCAAGCTTTTGGCCTCGAGCGGTGCCAAGCGGTTTGCGAGCATGCCTAATGTGCCCACCTTGGCCGAATCTGGCTATCCCGACCTGGTTGCAACCTCGTGGATTGGCCTGCTTGCACCGGGTGGTACGCCGCGCCCCATCATAGACCGTTATCACAAAGAGCTTGTGCGTATCTTGCAAACCGCAGAGATCAGGGATAAGTTGCACGCTATGGAATTTGAAGTAGTAGCGACTTCCCCAGAGCAGTTCTCAAGCTGGATTCGTAGCGAGATTGTTCGCTGGGGAAAGGTCATCAAGTCTACTGGAGCCAAGGCCGAATAGGATGCGACTTACCGGAAAAGTTGCTCTAATCACTGGAGCTGCAGCAGGCATTGGTGCTGCCGTTGCCCAAGTGTTTTTGCGCGAAGGTGCCCGTGTGATGCTGGTCGATTGCGATGCCACCGAGTTGGCAATGAGAGCGGACTTGCTAGGGCGGGAATTTTCACCTAGTTGTGTTCGAACCTTTGTGGCTGATGTGGCGGTCGAGTCGAGTGCCTGCGCCGCCGTGCAGAGCACAGTGGGTGTCTTCGGATGCCTTACAACTTTGGTTAACAATGCGGCCATGCGCCACTACGTCTCCTTGGAAAAGGCGAGTCGCGCCGATTGGCAAGCCATGCTTAACGTGAATACCTTGGGCACCGTGAGCTATTGCCAAGCTGCATTGCCGAGTCTGCGTACAGCGGGCAAAGGCGGTGGTGCAAGCATTATCAATGTGTCGTCGTGCTATGCGCTCGTCGGTCGCAAAGATATGGGGCTTTACGATGCAACTAAGGCGGCTATGCTGGCAATTACCCGAACCCTCGCTCACGAGGAAGCTGAGGCAGGCATTCGAGTCAATGCCGTACTACCCGGATCGACCTTGACGGCCTTTCATGAAAAACGTGCTCGCGCACAAGGTAAGGCGATCGAGCAACTTAAGGGCGAACGGCAAGCGACCTCTTTGCTTGGACGCTGGGCCAGTGCTGACGAAGTCGCCTGGCCGATTCTCTGGTTAGCCAGTGATGAAGCCTCCTTCATTACTGGGGCCAGTCTTCCGGTCGATGGTGGCCTGACTGCGATGTAGTTCACTCACCTGATCTTCTTTCCTTTCCCCACTCGATCGCCAAAGATTGAAACCCTGAGAACTGCGAGCGCTCATCCGGCATTAAGATGGGCCGATGAGCAATTTGTTTGACTTAACCGGCAAAGTGGCCTTAGTGACTGGAGGAAGCCGCGGCCTGGGTCGCGCAATGTCCCTGGCCTTCGCTTCCCAAGGCGCCGATGTCATTATCGCGTCGCGAAAGCTGGAAGCCTGTGAAATGGTGGCGGCTGAGGTGCGAGCACTCGGTCGGCGTGCCTATCCGGTTTCGGCCCACGTTGGGCGCTGGGATGCCTGCGATACCTTGATCGACCAGGCTTATGCCGAATTTGGCCGAGTGGACATCTTGGTAAATAACGCCGGTATGTCACCCCTTTACGGCAAGCTCTCGGAGGTCACGGAGGAGATGTTCGATAAGGTGGTTGGGTTAAACCTGAAAGGTCCATATCGTCTGTCGGCTGTGATCGGCGAGCGTATGGCCGAAGGCAATGGAGGAAGCATTATCAATATTTCCTCCATTGCGGCAGCGAATCCGGCGCCTAAGTCTGAGCCCTATGGTGCGGCCAAGGCCGGACTCAACAACCTGACCCGTTCTTTCGCGTTTGCCTTCGGTCCTAAAGTGAGGGTCAATAGCATCATGGCGGGTCCGTTTCTCACGGATATCTCGAAGGCCTGGGATCTAGAGGCCTTTCAAAAGCGTGCTGAAAATTCCATGGCTCTCAAGAGAGGCGGTCAAGCCGACGAAGTGGTCGGTGCGGCCTTGTATTTTGCCAGTTCGGCCTCGTCGTTCACAACCGGCTCCGTTCTGCGGGTTGATGGCGGAACTTGAGAAATAAGGGGACATTGCGGTGCCTAAACTTAGCAAACTGTCCCGCTCGGTAGCGGGTAAGGTCGTTGTAGTGACTGGCGCGGCCAGTGGCATGGGGCGCGCGACAGCTCACTTGTTCGCAGACGAAGGGGCAAGAGTCGCGGTGACCGACATCACTTCGGTTGATGCAGTGGTCTCGGAAATCACTGCTGCGGGTAGTGTAGCCAAAGGTTGGCTGCTCGATGTATCGAGTCGGCAGCACATTCATCAAGTGGTTGCTGACATTGGCGCTTACTTCGGCGGCATTAACATTCTGATCAATAACGCGGGCATCTCAATGCACGGGCCGGTCGATTCCGAGGACTTTGAGATACGCTGGGCCAAGAGTCTTGACGTCTTGCTCACCGCTCAGGTACGGATGATTCGCGCCGCGCTGCCTTTCTTGCGTCAAGCCAAGGATGCGAGGATCATCAATATCGCATCCACCGAGGCGCTCGGGGCCACTCGTTTCATTAGCCCTTATACGGCCGCCAAAACTGGCGTTATCGGGCTGACCCGGTCGATGGCGGTGGAGTTGGGCCCGGACGGCATCACCGTGAATTGTATTTGTCCGGGCCCGATTAATACCGGTATGACCCAGCGTATTCCGCCTGAACAGAAAGCAGAGTTCGCTCGGCGGCGAACGGCGTTGCGACGATACGCCGAGCCAGAGGAAGTGGCGCAGATGACGCTGTCTTTATGTTTGCCCGCAGCCGGATTCGTAACCGGCGCGGTGTTACCGGTGGATGGCGGTCTAACGATTCGCAACGCCTGAAGATCAGCAAGCAGGGCCGTATGCCCACCGTTCGTTAACCAGGAGAAAAGCATGGGTGTAATCGAGAAAGCCGAACAACTTCAAATGACCCCTGCAGAATGGCAGACTCGCTGTGATCTGGCCGCCCTCTACCGCATGTGTGATTATTTTGGATGGACGGACATTCTGGCCACGCATATGTCGGCACGCATTCCGGGTGAGCCGAACACCTTTCTAATCAATCATTATGAAGAGATGTTTGATGAAATTACCGCCTCAAGCTTGATCAAGATGGATCTCGACGGCAATATTATTGGCAAACAGGGGCGCTACAACACGGCTGGGCTGACCATTCATAGCGGTGTGTACAAGGCCAGGCCAGATGCCAACTGTGTCATGCATACCCATACCCGTGCGGGCGCTGGCTTATCGATGATTCGCAAGGGCTTGCGCCCCATTAGTCAAGATGCCCTGATTGTTTATGACGATGTTGTATACCACGAGTACGGCATGCCCTCATCAAAAGAAGAATGCGATGCGTTGGGCGTGAGCTGCAAGGGTGGTAACTGTGTGATTTTGTACAACCACGGCTTGTTGACGCTTGGCGACACCATCCCAGGGACTTTGTCGCGAATGTACATGCTCGAGCGCGCCTGTGAATTAGAGCTGATTGCACGCAACCTGGGCGAGGCTCCTGTGGTGATCGATCCCGATGTCGTCGACGGCATTGCAAAGTCTATGCAGAGCCTCCGCAAAAAACCGGACTTTGGCGTTTATAACTGGAAGGCACTGTTGCGCAAGATCGACAAGGACGGCACTCCCTACCGAGTGTAGTGGGCTCAGTGTTGTTCGGGCGTGCAGTGAGGGTTTGGCGGCAGCCAGTGCAATGGCTGCTTCGCCTGGAGACAACTAGCTGGAACAAGACTCCCGCCCAGCGTCTTATAAAGAGGCAAGTTCTTTGCAGATGGCCTCTGTGACTTGGACCGTTGTAGCTTTGCCGCCTAAATCGGCGGTATGTAGGGCTTTGTTTGCAGTCACCCTCTCGATCGCTTTCATCAACTTCGCGGCGGCGGCGGGCTCGCCAAGATGTTCCAACATCATCACCGCAGACCAAAATGTACCAATCGGATTGGCTAGCCCTTTGCCCATAATGTCGAAGGCCGATCCGTGAATGGGTTCAAACATGGAAGGATAGCGCCGCTCTGGATCAATGTTGCCCGTAGGTGCGATGCCCAAGCTACCGGCCAGTGCGGCAGCCAAATCACTTAAGATATCGGCGTGCAAGTTGGTTGCGACAATGGTATCAAGGGAGGCCGGTCGATTGACCATTCGAGCCGTAGCCGCATCGACGAGTTCCTTGTCCCATTTGACATCCGGAAACTCTTTGGAAACTTCGACTGCGATTTCATCCCACATCACCATGGCATGTCGCTGTGCGTTGGACTTTGTGATCACCGTCAGAAACTTTCTTTTGCGAGACCGGGCGAGTTTGAAGGCGTAACGCATGATGCGCGTTACCCCTGCACGGGTCATCAGTGAAACGTCGGTCGCCACTTCAATGGGGTGGCCTTGGTGTGCTCTACCTCCTACACCAGCGTATTCTCCTTCGGAGTTTTCGCGCACAATCACCCAATCGAGATCTTCGGTTTTGCAGCGTTTTAACGGAGCATCAATGCCCGGCAAGATTCTCGTCGGTCGCACGTTTGCATATTGGTCGAAACCCTGGCAAATTTTTAGACGTAAGCCCCAGAGGGTAATGTGGTCTGGAATATGCGGGTCGCCCGCCGAGCCAAACAGGATGGCGTCTTTATTTCTTAGCGCATCAAGGCCATCGACGGGCATCATGATGCCGTGCTTGCGGTAGTAATCGCCGCCCCAGTCAAAGTCTTCGAATTCAAAGGAGAAATCGCTTTTTGCAGCAATTGCTTTGAGAACTTCAGTTCCGGCAGGGATCACTTCTTTGCCAATGCCGTCGCCAGGAATGTTTGCAATTTTGTAGATTTTCATTGAAGCTTGGTTCGTTTGTACTGGGATTAAATAAAGGTATTGTAAATTTAATTTGGGCTGCTAATCACTTCAAAAACTGATCCAGCAGCCTCGAAAACTAGACCGCGCCGCCTTTGCTTTTCAAACGTTCATTTTGAGGGAACATCGCTTTGCGAGCTGCATCATCCATTTCTGCCTTAAAGGCATGCTTGGTTTTCATGGCCTCAGCGCGTGCCGCAGCCGGGCGCGCGGAGATTTCATCAAGAAGACGCTTGACTTGAGGGAAATTCGCCCACGTTGCATCGCCCGTGCCAAGTACGAAAGGAAGGACTCGTGCCCAACCCCAGAAGGCCATATCCACCACTGAATAGTGCTCGCCCAGCATGTATCGGTTCTTCGCTAAATGCGCTTCCAAAACCTTCCAGTGTCGATGGGCTTCAAAATCATAGCGGTTCAGCGGGTATTCCTTAGGCTCAGGTGCTACATGTCGAAAATGCACGGATTGGCCCGAGAATGGACCCACGCCGCTGGCGATAAACATCATCCAGGAGAGTAAAGCGGCGCGGCCGGGCGCATCGTTCGTTGCAGGCACGAACTTATTCTCGCGATCACCCAAATAAAGCAGAATCGCGTTGCTATCAAAGACGGTTACGCCGTTATCCTCAATGGCAGGAACCTTTGCGTTAGGGTTCACCTGGGTGAAATGTGCTTCGTGCTGCTGACCCATACGAGTGTCAACAGCGCAGGCCTCATAGGGCAGTCCCAATTCCTCGAGCAAGAGAGCTACCTTCATCGGGTTGGGAGCAGTGTTGTAGTAAAACTTAAGCATGTGGGTGACCTTTTCTGTTGAGTGACGAAAGCGTATCTATATTAGACCTTGAATTTCAGACCTCCTAAACCTCAGAGTTCTAGAGAGAAAGCTACACTCGCAGTTCTATTACCGCGCCCTCGGAGTGATCTAATGTCGACTATCAAACTTTATGGCCTAGCCGCTTCTCGAACAGTTCGTGTGATATGGATGCTGCAAGAGCTTAAATTAGCCTACGACCACGATCCTATTAGTTTTTCTGATCCGGGCCTGAAGGAATCTCCCTATGTCGAGATCAATCCCAATGCGCGCATCCCGAGCCTAGTGGTCGACGGGTTTGCAATTTACGAGTCGCTGGCGATTAATCAGTATCTTGCCGAAAAATTTGGCGGACCCTTGGCGCCCGCCAATGCGGAGGAGCGTGGCCTGACAGCGCAGTGGTCTCTTTGGGCAATGACGGAGGTCGACAAGGACATCACTACCTGGGCGTTCAATGCCTTTATCAAACCTGAAGCTGAACGCGATGCTGGTGCGGCGCGTGCCTCACTTGAAAGCTTACAGCGCCCCTTAGCTTCCTTGGAACATAGCCTCGCTACCCGAGAATTCTTGATGGGCAAGCGCTTTACCGTTGCTGATTTGAATGTCGCCGCGACCCTGTATCGGGGCTTGGCGATGGACCTTTCCGCGTATCCAAAGGTGAGTCAATGGCTCAAGGCGTGTTGGTCACGTGAGGCGGCAATCGCAGCTCGCCGGGCGCGCGGTGATAAGGTTTGAACCGTCTGGCAACACTGATTACGGATACAAAATGATCTTTCCGAGCTACAAAACACTGTTACTTGAATTTCCTTTGCCCCATGTTTTGCTGGTGACGCTTAACCGTCCCGAGGTTATGAATGCCATTGGCACTCAAATGGGGCTTGATCTACATGATTTGTGGACACGGTTAACGGTGGATGCTGGCGATTTTCGGTGCGTCATCTTGACCGGCGCAGGAGACCGTGCTTTCTGCGCCGGTGGTGACCTGAAAGAGCGTCACGGTATGACGGATGCCGCTTGGCGAAGCCAGCATGAGATATTTGAGCGCGCCTATTTCACTCTTGTGGAATTGCCCATTCCAGTGTTGGCCGCTGTCAACGGTGCAGCCTATGGAGGCGGACTAGAAACGGCCTTGGCCTGCGACTTCATCTACGCAGCGCGAGGCGCGCGCATGGCACTCACCGAAACCCGCATCGGTATCATGCCCGGCGGTGGCGGCACGCAAACCCTGGCACGGGCGGTAGGTGAGCGTCGCGCCAAAGAACTTATCTTTCGCGCCAAAGTCTTTGGATGCGATGAGGCGCTAGCTTGGGGGCTCATCAATCAGATTTGCGAACCTGCGAGCTTGATGGCCGAAGCACTGACTTGCGCCGGCGAAATTGCCGGCAATGGCCCCTTGTCAGTTCGCCAAGCCAAGAAGGCAATTCACTTCGGTCTGCAAGGCGATTTGAATACCGGAAGCCGATTTGAGATTGAGGCCTATAACCGCTTAGTATCGTCCGAAGACCGTCACGAGGGCGTCCGCGCGTTTAATGAAAAGCGCGCGCCACAGTTTAAGGGCTACTAATGCCGATGAACCAAAAATGCAATACAAGATTCTCAACCAGCCGAGATCAACGTCCGCGTCGGTGTCAAAGATCCTCCTCATCAGAGGGGCCTTGGCTGTTCGCGTGACGCAACAAAATCGCGACCAAGAGCGCTGCGGTCGCCGTACTCGCCAGTGCCGGGGACGTGCCAAAAATCTGAAGTAAGCCGTGTAACGCCTTTGCACTGAATTGCTGAACATAAGCCGCCAATTCCAGCACCTCAGAGGCATCAATTTTCTGAGTATCCTCGAGGCGAATACTGAAATCGGACCAACCTGGCCGCTCGCAAACTCTAGCGAAGGCGCCATTTGCGACGCCCGTCATCGCAAGGATACCCAGCGGGCGTAGTAAATGTTCAAGCAAGCGCCGCCGCATCATAGGGGGCGCCTCGTCATAGGCTCTTGCGATTAACTCTACGATCATGATATCCGGCTCTTTTTGAAGGCATTCAACGCTGTGCTTCAGATCGTCTTTGCCCGTGGTTCGCATTTGCGATTGCTCCAAAAAGAGGATGCCGTTCACCCATATGACGAAAATGGAAATGAAAACTGCAACAGCCGTGAACATATCAAACAATGTCAGGTATTGTTAAATAATTATTTTTTATAACCTCAGATTTTTCTGTTCGCGGTGCAACCAAAAGATTGCAAAGAGTCTTGGAAGAAGTGCTCCATGGGACCGGTGCGAAGGTGATGGAGGCGCGCTCATTTTGGCTGTTCCGCCCCAATGATGAGGCTCGCCTGAAAGAGCCCAATCGCCAGGTCGCCCTGGAGATGGCCAAAAAGTTTGGCGAGGATTCCGGCAAGGCTGTCCTAGCCTCTGCCAAGAAGCCTTAACGTAGCGTGGAAAAGTGAGGCGCTCGTAAAAAAACCCGCCGAAGCGGGTTTGCGTCGAGTGCCTGAGGTCAAGCCTCTAGTTGAATCATGCCGATTTACTTTACACGACCTTTGTATTCGCCGGTGCGCGTATCAATTTCAATTTTGTCTCCGATTTCTACAAATGCGGCTACTGGCAATTCGAAGCCGGTGGGCTTGATGCGGGCTGGCTTCATCACCTTGCCCGAGGTATCGCCACGAACAGCCGGCTCGGTGTATTCAACTTCGCGAACGACGCTGTTAGGCATTTCGACGGAGAGTGCGCGACCTTCGTAGAAAGTGATATCGCAAGGCATCCCTTCATCGATGTAGTTTAGGGCGTCGCCCATCGACTCTTTCTCGATCTCGTACTGGTTGTATTCACCATCCATGAACACGTACATTGGGTCGCCAAAGTAGGAGTAGGTGACTTCTTTTTTGTCCAGTGCAACGACTTCGAACTTCTCATCGGCTTTGTAGACGGTCTCCGTGCCGGAGGCATTGAGCAAGTTTCTCAGCTTCATCTTGACCACGGCAGAGTTACGGCCCGATTTATTGTATTCAGCCTTTAGGACGACCGTGGGAACGCTGTTGATCATCACAACATTGCCGGTACGCAATTCGGTAGCTAGTTTCATGACAAGGTCTTCAAACGATGAGTTGCTGGCCGCTAAGGCCAAAGGGGTGACGGCGTGCGTTGCACGTGCCAAAGCCTTCAATTATAACCTGAGGACTTAAAGGGCATCTAGGCTGGAGTTTTCCTTAGGTGCCAACTTTGCGGCTCTGACTATTTGCAGGCATAAATCGTCTTGTTCGGCAAGTAAGGCCGCGAAGGAACGCCCTTGCTCGGCGAGCTTGTCATAGGCTTTAATCCACCTGGCAAAGTCAACTGAGAAAGATTCAGGCAGTTCGCCGCTCAATTGATTCCAGGCCAAGCTCAGCCCGCGCTCTTCGAGAGGTCTCATGGCCAGAAACGATTCAAGTTTTGGCTGATGTGCTTGCTCGTCCTGGGGGTAGATGTTCCATATCATTGGCTTTCCTGCCCAAATGGCCCGAACAAAGGAATCCTCGCCTCGCACAAAATTGGCGTCGCTCAACCATAGAATTTCGTCGAAGCGATTCTGGGGTAGGCGCGGGACGGTCTTCACCTCAATACCTGTCGGCAAGGGCGTGCTGAGCTGGGGACGTGAGGGGCTTTGCGGACAGAGAAACCAAATTCTTTCGACATCGAGAAGTCTTTGTTGCAGCGCCTGACCCGCGGCAATAACGAGCTTTTGCCAGGGAGTTTGCGGATAGCTAAACACGAAGATCAGCAAAGTGGCCTGGCGAGGTCGATCAAACAAATCAGGAATACCTAGCTCATGAGAGAGTCTTGCTTGAGCATTGCAGTCTTTTAGAAACGCGTCGCGTTTGGCGAGTAAGTCACGTTCGCGTAACAAGCCACCTGTTCGAGCAGTGAACCCTGGGAAGAAGAAGTGCTCGGTCAGGCCTGAGGGTTTCAGGGAGGGCAGGAGATGATGAGTTTCTACCCAGGGCTCAGCGCTGAGGTATTCCAAATTCATCCATGAACTTTTGAGTGTGCGAGTTTTCGCAGCCGAGGAGCTTTGCCCTTCAATTTGTACACGATAGGAGTCGGGGAGGTCGCAGGCGAAGGCCGCAATGACCAGATGGGCGGGCTTTAAAAGTCGTGCCGGGCCAACCAAGGACGGTGTTGGTGTTTTGCGGGTTTTCCATTCAAAAATGCGTACCCCATCGACTAAATATCCGAAAGCAGGTGCTGGAGAACGCGAACGACGCACTCTGGCCCGTTTTGCACTGACGCGGTTCAAGGCTCTACCTAGTCTTGGGACCAGGCTCGCAAGCACGTCAAGTCGATCGATAATAAGGCGAACCTTAAAGCCGTGCTCGAAAGCCATTTGGCGCGCCAAGCGCCAACAGACGCCAGCATCGCCAAAGTTGTCGACCACGCGGCAGAAGATATCGACGGTCTTGCGCTTATCCTTATTGTTCCCAAAGTTCATTGGGCAATAATGACATAGCGCGCTGAAGCCTTAAACTTTCCTTACGCTACGATGCCAGCCGCCAAACTATCCAAACTATTCGGGTCTAGCACCAACAAGCTTCCTGTGCGCGGAAACTCAATATAGGAATCCGTGAGCAAACTATGAGCTAACGACAGTCGAACTGTGGCGACTTCGTTGAGCTTGAGTTCGTTTAGGTTTTGCGCCCTGAGAAATTGTCCTTGCTTAAGATCTAGAGTTTCGGTGATCGCATCGATTTTCGCAATACTGGTCCGTGCTCCCTGTTTAACGAGAAGGCGTTGCCCGACTCGCGCCGGTGTTTCGCTCATCCAGCAAAGTTGCGCATTTAAGCTGCGACTAAGACTCGGTTTTCGGTCTTGGTGATAGAGCGTGTCGCCGCGGCTGATGTCCAGATCGTCAGTAAGCGTTAGAGTCACTGATTGCCCCGACAAGGCGGTGTCGAGCAACTCCATGTTCGCGCCTGTTAATTGGTAAATGCCCGCGATTGTCGACGTACGTTCGATCCCCTCTGGACTTGTGGACGCGATGCTATCGCCGATGCTTAGCTGACCCGATTCAACCCGTCCGGCCAAGCCTCGAAAATCGTGCAGCAGTCCCGCTTCGCGACCGGTGGGACGGGACACCAGTTGTACAGTGAAGCGCAAATCAGCGCTTGCTTTAAAGCCGGAGAGGCTTGCGCTGGACTCGATCACCTCAATCAAGCTGGCACCGGTATACCACGCCAAACGCTTGGTATCGGTGCTTCGGGTCACGATGTTGTCACCATCCACTGCGACGACTGGAATGAACTCGAAATGATACTGCTCCTGTGTCGATGCCGAGGCAAGTGTTGCACTTGCAGCGGGGAGTAGTGCTTTTAGTTCTTCGACTAGCGCTTGATAGCGCGTCTGCGAGAACTCGACTAAATCCATTTTGTTGATCACGAACACAATGGACGGCACCCTTAGCCATTGGGCGATTCGCAAATGTCGCAGGCTTTGCTCGGTCGGACCCTGTCGCGCGTCGATCATGATCAGTGCAACATCGGCCTGACTGGCCGCACACACCATGTTGCGGGTGTATTGGACATGTCCTGGTGAGTCGCACAGGATGAAGGGACGACCTTGATGATTGAAGTAGCGATAGGCCACATCAATGGTGATTCCTTGCTCGCGCTCGGCCATGAGCCCATCGGTGAAGAGTGACAAATCCAGTTCACCGCGACCATTGCGGCGTGAAGCCGCGCGTAAATCGTCGAGGATATCGTCGGTCATTAGCTTGAGGTCGTACATGAGTCGACCGATCAACGTGCTTTTTCCGTCGTCGACACTACCGGCCGTCATGATGCGTAATGGAGCTTGTCCAGCTGGTTGACCAGCGGGTCTGATCGCTCGAGCCGGTGCGCTAGCTTTCTCCGTGGCGATTAGTTGAGAGTCTTGAGTACGGTTCGAAAATTTTTCGTGCGGTGCATTCATTAGAAATAACCTTCTTTTTTACGGAGCTCCATGGCGGCCTCCGAGGTTTGATCATCGAGTCTTGTTGCCCCGCGTTCACTGACCCTGGCGATCAGTGTTTCTTGCAAAATGGCCGCTGAGTTTTTTGCGGCAGATTCCACGGGGCATGTGCAAGTCATATCGCCCACGGTGCGATAGCGTACCTGCACCGGCTCAATGGTCTCCCCGTTTAAGGCGGGCGTCGCGTGGGTGACCGCAAGCCACTTGCCTGAGCGTCTTACGCAAGGGCGGGTGTGGCTAAAATAGATCGAAGGCAAAGCTAGGTTCTCGCGAACGATATACGACCAGACGTCAAGTTCGGTCCAATTGCTAATCGGAAAAACTCGCATATGCTCGCCCTTACGGACCCGTCCGTTGTAAAGGCTCCATACCTCTGGCCTTTGTCGACGAGGGTTCCACGCCCCAAACTCATCTCGATGCGAAAAGATACGCTCCTTGGCTCTTGCCTTTTCCTCATCGCGGCGCGCACCACCAATTAGGCAATCAAAACCGTTTTCCTGCACTGCTTCGAGCAAGGTGACCGATTGCAGCGCGTTGCGTGAGCCCAGTGGTCCAGGATCGGAGACGGTGCCTCGGGCAATACTGTCCTCGACATGACCAACGACCAAACGCTCACCGAGGCGTTGGACCGTTGCGTCGCGAAAGCTGATGACCTCCGGGAAGTTATGTCCTGTATCAATGTGTAAGAAGCTAAGCGGCAGGCGCATGGGTCGAAATGCCTTTTCAATAAGGCGCAGCACTACTACTGAGTCTTTCCCTGCTGAAAAGAGTAGCGCAGCGTTGCGGCTTTCGGCAATGGCTTCGCGCAGGATATGGATAGCTTCGTTTTCAAGAGCGTCTAAGTGATTCACAGCTTTCCCTCGTTTAATTTGCAGTGCGAACCAGTCGGCCGCTTTCGTCTACATGTAGCCCGCACTCTTGGGCGGCTGATTCGTTCCCCTGGGATTTTTCTTGCTCCCACCACCAGCGCCCGGCGCGCGGATGCTCGTCTAACCTGATCGCCCGAGTACAAGGTGCACAGCCTATGCTGGGAAATCCTTGAGCGTGAAGCGCATTCACGGGAACTTCATGACGCTCAAGATAGTTCTGCACGGCTTCCAGACTCCATTCCAAGAGGGGGTTGTATTTGTCGAGGCCTGTGAGGGGATCAACACTCTTAAAGCTCAGGGTGGTTCTCGCCTCGGACTGCTCGCGTCGCAGACCCGTGATCCAGGCCTGAGAATCTTCTAGCGCGCGCTTCAGAGGCTCGATTTTTCGAACCGAGCAACAAGCCTTGCGCGCTTCTATGCTGTCGTAAAATCCATTGATCCCGATTTGAGAGACGAGAGCCTCTACTGCCTGAGCTAAGGGTGCAATGACCTTTATTCTGAGTGGCGCGTAATGGCGTTCCACCTGACTTAAGAGCGCATAGGTTTCTTCATGTAAGCGCCCGGTATCGAGGGTGAATATTTCGATGGGAAGTTGATGACGGGCAATCAGATCGGTCAGCACCATGTCTTCCAGCCCAAGGGAGCTGGCGAATGAAAGCTTGTTGTGACTGAGGCAAAGCTCCTGGAGCACTTGGTGCAAGCGAGTTTCGAGGAGATGGTTCAGCGTTGTAGGAGCACGTGAGGTCCCATTGATGACAGCATCGCTCACAGTGGCCTCTCTTTTTTTGTGTGGATCAAGAGTGGCGAAGCTTAGAGTTGAGAAGACGTTTTGAGAAAGATCAAAGCTCGAACTCGCTCGCATTTCTCATTCTAAGAACATTTACTTCTCTGCAAAGGCCCAGTAGTGTGGTCACTCATCGCCCTGGTCTAGGGGCGCTCTTTTGCGAAGGCGCCTTTAGCCTTAAGAGAAAGCCCGAACTTTGATGGTCTCTAGGCCTAGATGAGCCAGTATTTGTTGCGAGTCCGCAGGCTCGCAGCCCGCGCGCTGGATACAGTAACTCGCGCTGGCAATAGCCTGGACAAGAGCGGCTTCTAAGCGCGTTTCGTTCGTCATGCTCGAAGGGGCGGCGAGGACAATGCTCTGTTGAAGAGTTGTTCCAAGCAAGGCGCACAGCAACCCGGCAAGAAAACAATCTCCGGCACCTACGGTGTCAACCAGGTTGAGCGAGGCATGGTCCTTACCGTGCCAAGCTCGTCCATCTCTTGCCAAAAGATAAGCGCCTTCCGATCCTAGAGTGAGCGCGACCCATTGAGCGGGGCTCAACTCAAAGAGCGCTTGAGCGGCTTGCAATGGGTCGGAGATACCGTCGAACAGAAATTCCAGATCGTCGTCACTGGCTTTGAGCAAATCCGCCATGGTGATGGCCTGTAAAACGCTCGCCCGATAGGCTTTTGGGTTGGAGACGACCGCGGGTCTCATATTAATGTCGATCACTACGCCGAGACCTGCTTTACGACTGCTTTCAAGCCAGGGATGATAGATCTCCTGATCTTCGGGGGCCAGCGCTAAACAGCCGATAGCCACAAGTTCAAGCTCGCTTATCGACTGCGTATTTGCTATGAGGGTCGTGGAGGTGATTGCTCGGTCTGCCACGCCTTCACGATAGAACGAGTACTGTGGCTGACCGTCACTATCGATCGCGACGACCGCCAGGGCGCTTGGCTCCCCGACCGCTTGGCTTTGGGCCAGGTGCCCACCGTCTTCCTGGAGTTGCCTTGCTAGAAGCTGGCCAAGACGATCTTTGGAGAAAGGATTGAGGTAACAGGTCGAGACCGCCTGACGTGCTAAGGCACGACTCAAATTGTAGACCGCTCCACCCATGCACGGGCGCAAACGGCCATCGGCCTCAGCGACTAAATCGATTAAGGCCTCACCTGCGGTCGCAATGCGCGCTTTCAACATGGAGCCCCCTTTTCGTAGAAATGGAACTTACTTAGTAAAACCACTTGATTTAATTATGCCTGATCACTATAGCTGGGTTCGGATTTTTAAAAACACTGAGGAGACAGCCCAATGAAGACCCACACAACACTTGCCAAGAACGCGACCTCTGCAAAAATTTCTTGTTTAGGCGCGGTTGCAGTTGCTGCGGCGATGCTCGGCCTGAGTAGTGCAGCTTGGTCAAAAGACCAGGTGGTGATCGGCTTGATCACCAAGACTGAAACCAATCCTTTCTTCGTCAAAATGAAAGAAGGTGCGGCTACCGAGGCGAAGAAAGTAGGCGCCAAGCTTATAACAGCTTCGGGCAAACAAGATGGCGATACTGCGGCTCAAATTGCCGCGCTGGAAAACATGGCTTCGGCCGGTGCCAAGACGATCCTGATCACATCGAGTGGTGATGCCATCATCCCAATGGTTTCATGAAAGGGTTTGGATTGCCCGCTGCCGATGCCAAGTCGAACGAATTGTCGAAAGACGGCGCTGTGGTGTGTATGGCGGATAGTTTTGGTGATGCGGCGAAGGGTCAAACGGCGATGGAGAACTGCTTGCAGAAAGACCCAAGCATTAACCTGGTGTACACGATCAATGAACCTGCTGCTGCCGGTGCGCATAAGGCTTTGAAAAAAGCGGGCAAAAAAGATGTAATGATTGTGTCCGTGGACGGTGGCTGCCAAGGCATTAAAGATACGGCTTCAGGTGTCATCGCTGCAACTTCTCAGCAATATCCTTTGAAAATGGCCGCTATGGGTGTGGCAGCCGGCATGGACTTTGCGCAGAATGGAAAGAAGGCCTCCGGTTATGTGGATACCGGTGTGACATTGATTGCCCATATAGCGATCAAGGGCGTTGATAGTAACGATACCAAGACTGGCCTGAATCTGTGTTGGGGTAAGAAGTAATCTTTCGTCGTTAGCGCACTTAGAAGAGGCGAGTGTTTGATGTCCTATCTTAAGATTGGACCACTCGCCCGCCTGCCATGGGGCGCGCTGGCCCCTTGGCTCGCACTGTTCGCCGCCTGTGCTTTCTTTGCGAGTCAGTCGGATCGATTCTTAAGCGGGGAAAATCTCTCACTGGTTTTGCAACAGATCATGGTGGTCGGGGTTTTGGCCATTGGTCAGAGCCTGATCGTTCTCACCGCCGGGATCGATTTGTCTTGCGGCATGGTCATGGCGCTGGGCTCGATGGTGATGACCAAACTGGCCGTCGAAGAAGGCTTACATCCATTGTTGGCGGTGTTTTGTGGCCTGGCCGTCACCTGCGGTTTTGGTCTGCTCAATGGCCTGTTGGTCACTCGAGCCAAGCTTCCGGCCTTTATTGTGACCTTGGGCACTATGAACATTGCCTTCGCCGTCACCCAGCTCTATTCCTCCTCTCAAACGGTTCAAAATTTATCGGAGAGCTTGACTGCGATTGGAAATACTTTCGCGCTGGGTGGCACGCAAATCAGTTGGGGGACCGTACTCATGGTGATCCTTTACGTGATTGCCTGGCGCATGCTTAACGACACCGCACCGGGGCGACATATTTAGGCGGTGGGCAACAATGCGGAAGCCTCGCGTTTGAGCGGCATCCCGGTCCAGAAGGTACTGATTTGGGTCTACGTCATAGCGGGTTTTTTTTATGGTCTCGCTGCACTTCTGTCGATTGCCCGTACCGGGGTGGGCGACCCTCAGGCCGGACAGACTGAAAATTTAGATACCATCACGGCCGTGGTTCTGGGTGGGACGAGCCTTTTTGGCGGGCGTGGCATTATTCTCGGCTCGCTAGGGGGCGCGGTCATCGTGGGTGTGTTCCGCAATGGCCTGACCTTGATGGGCGTACCCTCGGTGGTGCAGACGCTGATTACGGGCGTGCTGGTGATCCTGGCCGTCGCCGTGGATCCAAGCTCGCGCAAGCAGGGGCGCTGATATGAATGCTGAGCCCAAGTTGGCCGAAGTGAATATTCCGAATGGGAGTTCGTCCGCTGCAGGGCTTCACCCTAAACCGGTCGCGGTGCTGGAGGCCAAGGGCCTGGTCAAACGCTTCGGGCAAGTCACCGCCCTCGATGGCGTTGATTTCGAACTCCGACGCGGAGAGATTCTTGCCGTCATCGGCGATAACGGTGCAGGTAAATCATCTTTGATCAAGGTGCTTTCTGGAGCCAGTGTGCCGGATAGTGGAGAGATTTTCCTGGATGGCGCTCAGGTGCATTTTAAGTCGCCCATCAGTGCCCGTAAGTTGGGCATCGAAACCGTGTATCAAGATTTGGCGGTGGCCCCCGCCATGACCATTGCGGAAATTTTTTTTTTGGGCCGAGAAATCATTACCTCTAATCCGCTCATGGCCTGGCTGCGCTGGATGGATAAGAGAGCCATGTTGGATCAGGCTGTGCACCGTATGGCAGATTTGAAGGTCGGAATTCGTTCGATGACCCAGGCCGTAGAAACCTTGTCGGGCGGGCAGCGCCAATGCGTAGCGGTAGCTCGCGCAGCGGCCTTCGCACAACATGTGGTCATCATGGATGAACCGACGGCAGCCTTGGGGGTCAAAGAAGGCGGGATGGTGCTTGATCTCATTCGACGCGTGCGCGACAAAGGGCTTTCGGTTATTTTGATTAGCCACAATATGCCCCACGTATTTGAGCTGGCCGACCGCATTCATATTCAAAGGCTTGGCAAGCGTTCCGCGGTCGTCAACCCCAAGCAAATCAGTATGAGTGAAGCGGTCGCGGTAATGACCGGTGCCAAACTCGCCGAAGATCTGGCCGAGAGTGCTCTTGCCTAACCCGATGGGAGTCAGTCCCCAGCCGTTGCGGCCGCGAGGTTCAAGTCAGGTGGGGTTGAAGCAGTTTAATGAACGGGTAGTGATGCAGGCCATTCGGCTGCATGGCTCCTTGCCCAAGGCGGATTTGGCTCGCTTAACAGGCCTCACCTCGCAAACCATTGGATTGATTTCTGCGCGGCTGATGCAGGCCGGGCTGTTGCTGCGAGAAAGCCCGCGACGCGGTTTCATTGGGCAACCTTCTGTACCGCTTGCGCTGAATCCCGACGGTGCTTTTGGCATCGGCATCAAGATTGGGCGTCGCACGACCGACTCGGTTTTGGTGGATCTGACCGGCCAAGTGCGCAAGCGTCTGATTTTTAAATATCCCTTCCCGGATGCTGAAGTATTGTTGCCCACCGTTCAAGAGCATTTGTTCAGTCTGCAGGCTGACCTTGGGCCTAACCTCTCGCGACTGGTGGGTCTCGGCGTGGCGGCTCCCTTCCAGATGGGCGGGTGGCACCGCATGCTCGGCCTATCGACTGAGCAGTCGGATGCATGGAACCGTATTGATCTCGCCCAAAGCGTTCAGGCTATGACGGCCTTACCGGTGTACTTCGCCAGGGATACGGCCGCTGCTTGTGTCGCGGAATTAGTGCAAGGGCGCGGCCGCGACCTGAAAAGTTTTTTGTATTTGTTTGTAGATACCTTTGTAGGCGGCGGTCTGGTATTGAATTCCCAACTGCATTCGGGCGTTCACGGCAATGCCGGTGCGGTGGCGTCTTTACCCCTCAGTTTGGCGTCAAACGCCACGCAGACGCGCCGCGCAGAAGAGTCCACGGAGGGTCCTGAGCAGTTGATTAGCCAGGCATCGCTTTGGGATTTGGAACAGCACTTTACGCAAGCTGGGCTAGATCCCAGTGCTGCCTACGACGCGCGCGCCATGCAAGGCGATTGGAAAAACCTTACGGATGCGTGGACTCGGTCTGCCGCTAATGCGCTCGCTCAATGCATCGTATCGGGGACGGCTTTTGTAGATGTCGACGCCGTGGTGATTGATGGCTCCTTAACGCCTTCTCTGCTAGACGCTTTGCTGGCGCAAATCAAAGTGGCTTTACTTCGCTATCGCTGGGAAGGCTTGTGGATGCCGCAGGTACATCCTGGCGTTATTGGTACAGATGCGCGCGCCTTGGGTGGGGCGCTGCTGCCCTTGCATGCAAATTTTGCGCCGGATAGCGACATTATTTTAAAGGTCGCCTGAACTTAAATGGATTGCAGTGTAGTATATCAAAGTGATATCGTAAAAGTATCATAGATGCGCATATGTTTTGATTAATCCCTGGAGAACTTAATGGCCTCAGAAAGTAGAATCGCATCCCCCGTAATTGTCGATAAGCGTTTTCGCAGTGCCAATGGGTTCTTAATGTTCTTCATCGGTATGCTGCTTTTTCTGGCGCCGATTTGGAGCTTTTTTACGCCTATTCTCGGAATGTTTTTCGACCGAGGCGTAGACGATGGCGCTGGGTTACTGGCGATCGTGGGGCGCATTTCTTATGTGGTGCCCTGCGTTATTCTTGGTGTGTTTATTCTCAAAGGTCTTTACACGGTGCAGCCGAATCAGGCCGTGGTTTTACTCTTGTTTGGCGATTACAAAGGTACCGACCGAAGCGCGGGTCTGCGTTGGGTGAACCCATTCTTGTCGAAAACCCGGGTAAGCGAACGCGCGCAGAACTTTGTCACCGAGCAATTGAAGGTGAATGACAAGAACGGTAATCCGATTGAAATTGCAGCCGCCATTGTTTGGCGAGTGAGCGATGCTGCTCAGGCCACCCTGGGTGTTGAGGACTACACGCGATTTGTCACCGTCCAATCTGAAAGCTCAGTGCGTCATATGGCCTCGGAGTTTGCGTATGATCATGGTGCCGACGATTCGTCTACCGAAGTAACCTTACGCAGTGGCGGCGATGCGATTGTTCACACCTTAAGAAACGAATTGACAACGCGCTTACAGGCTGCCGGCATTGAAGTGATTGATACCAAGCTCACCCATCTGGCCTATGCCCCTGAGATTGCCGGTGCCATGCTGCGCCGACAGCAGGCGCAGGCCGTACTTTCGGCACGCAAAATCATTGTCGAAGGCGCTGTCGGAATGGTGGAGTTGGCGCTCAAGCGTCTGGCCGAAAACCAAATTGTTGAACTCGATGATGAGCGCAAGGCTGCCATGGTGAGTAATCTGATGGTGGTGTTGTGTAGCGAGAAGGATGTGACGCCGGTGATCAATACTGGCTCCCTCTATCAGTGAGTCCTATCGTGTCTACCGCTGAAAAAAAAGCCTTTGCGCTGCGAGTCGATCCTGTTCTTTGGCGCGCGATCGAGCGGCTTGCGGCGGGCGAATTGCGCAGTGTAAATGCTGAGGTTGAGTTCCTGCTACGGGACGCGCTTGCTCAACGTGGCATCCTTGTCGACGGAGGCGGAAAAGCGGGCCGAAAGAGTTCGTCGAAGCCGTAGTGAATGATCTGACTATTTTTTGGCAACGATCCAGACCATTGAATAGGCGTCTGGGTGAATCGAACTGAGAGCAGTCTAGTCCGCCTTGCCAAATAGGGCCGCCAGCTTTGCTTGGGCAGCGGCTGCGGGATCGTCCGATTCCGCACTCTTCGGACGGCTGTTGAGCTTAGGGGCGGCGCTGCTCGGATACTCATCTTGAATGCGATCCTCATAATAGGTTCCGGCACTGGGCGCTGCCACCAAACGCTTCCACACTTCAAGTGGCACAGCCGTGAAACGCTTGACACTCAGGTCGCGGAAAACAATTTCCAGTAACTTTTCAGATTCGTCGTAGCCACCTTCAATGAGTTGTCCGCCTTTGAGTGCCTTGCGTTCCATTCGAGACTCCGAATTTGCGGCCTTGAGCGCGCGCTACTGCGGGCTACGAGCGAGATCGTAGAGTCGTTTGACACGAATACCACTCCGGCAAAATCCGAGCATGGGCCGCGGCAGAGTCTTCAGTGCAGCGCGCATCTCCTGAATGTCGGCCTCGGTTTGGGTGCCGGGCGGGATCGGAATAAAAACGTACTCCATGCCGGCCGCCTTCGCGGCGGCTTGAATGCTTGCATGCGAGGGCTGATCTGGCCCCGCTTCACCATCTGGCCGGGTATTGATGATGGCGCGAAAACCCATGGCCGCCGCCGACTTCATCTGCTCACTATGGAGCTGCGCGGCGACCGCGAACTCGTCGTTGACGGGAATAACTGGAATGGATGCGGTAGAGGATTCGGTCATGCGACGGCCTTCAAATTGGACTGGGAAGCGCTGCTTGTGCAGTGGTTTTAACTTACTTCGGAGCCATACGGATAGCACCATCTAAGCGGATGGTTTCTCCATTCACCATCGGGTTGGTCATGATTTGTTCAACCATCATGGCGTACTCGTTGGGACGACCCAGGCGAGGAGGGAAGGGAACTTGACGACCTAAAGAGTCTTGAGCTTCCTGAGGCAGTCCCTTGAGCAGAGGAGTCAGGAACAAACCGGGTGCGATGGTTACGCAGCGGATACCGTCGCGAGCCAAGTCGCGAGCGATAGGCAAGGTCATGCCTACAATCGCGCCCTTCGAGGCGGCATAAGAGGCCTGCCCGATTTGACCATCGAAAGCCGCAACGGATGCAGTATTGACGATCACACCGCGCTCACCGTCTTCGTTCGGCGTGTTTTGAGTCATCGCAAAAGCGGCCAGGCGCAGCACATTGAAGGTGCCAAATAAGTTGACGTTGACCACTTTCTTGAAGGAATCGAGGTTAGCCGGGCCGTCTTTACCGACCGTTTTTTGGGCGCCTCCGATACCCGCGCAATTGATACAGCCCACCAAGCTGCCCATTTTGACGGCTTCGGCAACAGCGTTTTGTGCATCCGCTTCAGAGGTGACATCGCACTTGACGAACTTGGCATTGGCCCCGAGCTTGGCGACCAGTTCGTTACCGAGGGTTTCGTTCAGGTCGGCGATCAACACTTTACCGCCGTTTTTGATGATCATTTCCGAAGTGGCACCGCCAAGCCCTGAGGCTCCGCCGGTCACTAGGGTGACACCGCTTTTGATTTGCATTGGGAAATCCTTTGATGAGGAGATGTTAGATGAAGGGCAATGGGTTTAATGACTTGAAACCTAATGCTGAAATTTTAAGGTGAAAACAAAATGATGCAAAAATTGAGCGACAGTAGCCAGCAAACTGTCTACCAAAGTCGGGACACGCCAAAGCTATCGAATAAAGCCTCATTCGAGATCAGCACCATGTTTTCAAGGTGCGCCTGGGCCACTAACAGACGATCAAACGGGTCTTTGTGGGCAACATTCATCTCACCGGCGCGCACAGCATGGCTGACGGAGATCGCGAGCTGCAAAAAGCCTTGGCCTCGGATGATGGCCTCAAAATCTTGTGCCAGCAAGGCCGCTTGGGGTAGCTTTCCCAGGCGGAACTTGATGCTGACTTCCATCGCTGAGGCGGCACTAACGGCGATGGTATTGTTCGCATCGCTCATGGCGGCCCGCGCCTGAAGACTCAATGATTCGTCCCCCGCTAGCCACCAAATGAGCGCATGGGTGTCGAGCAGTAAATTCAATCGAGATTCCAGCCGCGCAACTCATCGTCTGGGAGCGGTTCATCAAAGCGCGAATCCATCGCAATCCTTCCCTTGAAGGCACCAAAACTCCGTTTCCCGACCGGAATAATAGGCACTAACCGTACCACAGGAACCGACCCCCGCGCTATCACGACATCCCCCCCTTCAAGAGCGGCAGCAATGAGTTTGGATAGATTGGTTTTGGCTTCGTGAACCGAAAAGTGAGCCATAACGATCTCCTTAGCTAAGTATATAGCTAAGTTGAAAAGGTGTAAACAGTAAAGTACGACATCAAACCCTAAATCTGGATTGCCGTGGATTGCACACCTTTAGGGTAGATCTCGTGCTAGTCGGGCTCCGCTGAACTGCCACTGCGCGGCGGGCGGGAAAAAGTTACGATACGAGCTGCGGATGTGATCTCGTGGTGTAAGGCAAGAACCGCCGCGATACGCGGGTAGGAGTGGATGAAGAGACATGAGATATTTAAAGTCGGCTAACATCAGCTCCTGATGTTGCTGCTCGTGATTGATGCCCAATACGACCAGCGCTTCAAGCTCACTAGTGTCGAACCCGCTTTTGGCGCTGAGTAAAACGGCGATCTGGTCATCGATGACCGCCCGGTATTGCCTGACCGTGGCCAAGCTGGGTCGAGTCAAAAAGCCACGATGTGATCTCGGGAATTTCTCACCAACACCGTTGTAGTAGCTGTTGAAGAGCACCTTGAAGGCTGCATCGAAGGGGCGAAAATTCGTTGAAAATTTCTCGACAACGAAGACTTCGAAAAACCAGGTGGTGTGAGCGAGATGCCACTTCAAAGGGCTGGCATCGGGCATCGCCTGCACCACACAGTCTTCATCTGACAAGCCTTCAATCAGTGCGAGGGTTTGCGCGCGCACGGTCTGAAAGCGAACCAGCAAGTCGACGTTGGCCTGCGCGGCGGTGCTTCTTAAGGACTGCGTATTCATGTTAACCCGCTTCTAAAGAGATCGATGCTAAAGAGATCGATGATTAAGCTACCTTTTTCAACGTACATACCGTGTCGTACCAACCTTGCATGCCCACTAGGGGCGCAGGCTGCACCGGAAGAATGGCGTTAATGTTGTAACCCGCACCCGTGCCCCCATTGGCCTTATCCCACCACAGGTCTTCCGTAAGATCCATATCCTCGTCAATCACCTTGGCATCCCAGGCGGGAATATTTTGCTTGCGGCCCTTCTTCCCTGTAGCCGCGCGGCCATGCCAGGTATTGCCCAAAGTGTTGGACACCGCTAAAACCCGAGGATGTATGCCTTCAGTGACCCAGGCGGTGATCAAGGCCTTACCCAAAACTTGACCGCCCCCTTTCATGGCGTGTCCGTAGGGTCGGAATGTTGTCAGCTCGACTTTGTCGCCGGTCTTGATGCCATACTTTGCCGCGGTCTCGGTATTAATCCACATCGGATTGTGGTGAACAATTTCAGTGAGATATTTTTGACTCTGAGTACGGCCCTGGGTATGGACGTTCCATTTAAAGGTGACGAGGTGTAGGTGCTCTGGCCCCATTTTCTCAAAGCTCGGAATCGGAAAATAATCGGGCATGCCTTTTTGTCCGTCTTCGTCAAAACCTGTTTGCTTGGCGGCCGCTTCGATATCCGGATGATAGATTGAAAACTTGCGGGACGGGGTTAAGAAGCCCCGTCTAGCTTTACCCTCGGCGAAGATGCCTACTAAGGCTTCCTTGCCCCCTGCGTCTGCCTTGTAGATCAATTGTGTTGCTGAGTCGATACGGGTATTGAGCAGCTCAGTCGCAGTGAGTTCCCAAGCATACAAATTGAAGTATTGGGGCTTGGATAAATCCTGCCATACCCCCGTGCGCTTCATGTATTCGAAGCCGTCTTCGCCGAGTGTTTTACCGAGTGCATTGCAGCGCTGTCGAATCCAATCTTCATGATCTTTGAACTGAAAGTACTTGGCCGTTTCTGGGCTGATGCGCTTGCCGATATCGATCAAGGAATCGACGAAGCTCTTGCATTCGCCGGGGGGTTGCACGAGGGGCTGACGCAAGGTCACATAGTCACGGAGTTCCATATTGTTGCGCGTATCGAAGCCCCAACGCTCCATGTAACTTGCGTCCGGTAGGATCATGTCCGCGTAATGGGCTTGCTCGCTATAGACGACATCCGAACAGGCGTGAAAGGGAATGAGCTTTTCGTCTTTTAGCACTTCAACCGCCAAGCTTCGGCCTTCGGGCCAAGTTTGAGGTGCGGCCAGCGTGTAGCTTAGATAAACCTGAACCTTGCCGCGTCCTTCTTTAAGGTACTTGAAGACGATTTGCCCGACCTTCATTCGCTGCCACTTATTGGCGAGCGGCCATTCAGGTGCATCTTCAATCACACTTTTAGCCTTGACGGCGGGTGGTCTTGGCATCGGTTGGGGGAAGATCAGCGGAGGTATGCGGGTGGGCTCCACGGTGTAGCAATATCCTCCAGGTTTGCCGATCGATCCGACGATGGCGTTGAGCATCACAATGGCTCGATCATTATTAAAACCGTTGTAGTGAGCTCCGGCCCCTCGGTTTGAGAAGGCGATGGCCTCAGGGGCAGCGCGCGCAAACTCTAGAGCAATGCGTCGAATGTCCGTAGCCGATACTCCTGAAACGCCTTCCGCCCATTCGGGGGTGTAGCGCGCGATCCATTTCTCGAGTTCAGTCGCATTGACATTGCTCCAGGTGTCGAGCCATTTTTTATCATGCAAACCGGCTGCAATAATGGCCTGCCCCATGGCGAGTGCGATGGCGCCGTCCGAGCCTGGGTTTGGCGCAAACCATTCATCGGCGCGACCCGCAGTATTTGACATGCGCACGTCGAAGTAAACAAACTTCGCGCCGTTATCAAAGCGGGCCTTGATAATGCGCTTGGCCGCATGGATGGCCCCTTGGTGCGCTTCATAGACATTGGCACCAAAGTCGATGATGTACTTGCTACGGACGAAGTCTCCGCTCTCCCAATCGGTCTCACCGAGCGATACGTAGTTCGCCGCGCGCTTATTGGAGGAGCACAGGGCGCGATGATTAAACAAGGACGGGGAGCCTATGGCTCCTAAAAAGCGCGCCATTTCCTCGGCAAGCCGCGATCGACCAATATGGATCGCAACTTCTTCCGGTTTGCCTTGATCCACGGCCACGCGAATGCGCTTGGCAATCGTCTCGTGGGCTTCCTCCCAGGTGATACGCATCCACTTGCCTTCGCCACGTGCCCCCACGCGTTTCAGGGGAAAGAGCAGGCGTTCCGGGTAATTGTTGATGGTCGGGCCGGATTGTCCCTTGGCGCAGAGTGATTTGCCGTTATTGGGGTCTAGAGGGTTGCCCCCCACTTTTACAAGCTTGCCGTCAATGACATAGCCCTGAATGCCGCACACGGTGGAGCAGTTAAGGCACACCCCTTTGACAATGGTCGCTTTGGAGTAATCGTTCGGAATACGCCCCTTGCCGTTGGCCCGACGCACTGCCTTGCGTTGCCCCATTAATTCAGGCTTTTTATTCCAAAAAAAAGCCTCGGCTTCGCTCGGCATCAGCAGAATAGTTTCGCCCACAGCGAGCGAAGAAAGTGCGGCAAAACCAGTCTTGATGAACCTGCGCCGATCTGTTGCATTGGCATGGGTCATGCTCATCTTAGGCCTCATCCGACTTGTTGTACTGAGTAATATTATTGGCAGGATCCACTTGTGCCCAAAGTACGCGTTTGCGCTTGGGGAAGACGCTTTCAAGCGTCGCCCAGGTCTCAATCTCGTAGCTGTAAGGGTCGTGAATCTTGCCTTTAGGAATCTTGGCCTCCATGGCCACTTGGTGCCCGCGGTAACTTACCGAGGGTTTGGTTTTTTCCTCAGGCTTCAGCACCTTGGTCTCGGTGCCATGCTTGGCCATGAACATTGAGTATGGCGAACCAGGATCGTTTTCGTCTCCAAAATGAAAAACGTCCGCCGGGCAGGTTTCTACGCAGGCAGGCTCCATATTGGCATCGAGGCGATGCGAACAAAAATCGCACTTGTCGGCAATATCATTCTCATCGCAACCGATGGCGGCATAGGGGCAGGCCGCTTCACACTTACCTAGATGATCGCAAAGATCAGGGTCGACTCTCACAATGCCGTCGGCCAAGCGGTTAATGGACTTGGTTGGACAAGCTTTCAGGCAAGGTGTGTCCTCGCATTGCATGCACAAGGTGGGCAAAAAGAAACGTTTGGGAGTCGGATATTTTCCAGTATCCCAGTAATACACCTTGGTGCGATAGCGCGCCAATGGCACATTATTTTCGACCTTACAGGCCACTGAACAAGCGTGGCAACCGATGCAACGCTCGACGTCCAGCGCCATTTTCCAGCGTGGCGTTTTGCCGGTGTTGGGATTGATGGGAACCATAGCTACTCCGTGAAGATTGGGTGATTAATTGGGGGTACTAGTAGGTTGTCACGAACGGACAAGTGGCAGCGAGCGATTCCAAAGAGGAGAATCGCAACACGGAGTTCTGGGGGTGGTATCGAAAAGGTCGCAGCTTGCAGCAAGAGGCGCTGCGCGCGGGGAGAAGGGGTTTTACTAGGTGATTAAAGCGGGGAGAAGTAGAAGGATCGCTGGAGGAACTGCAAGCGCGATAGCTGGTTTGGCTTAAGGGAGGTAAACAAGGCAGGATGCCGAATAGTACCGGGGCTGACCTGGAAAACTGAGTAGAGTAGTGTAGCCAGGCGCCGTTAAATGTGCGTATCGCCGCAGCGCCCCAAAAGCGAATAGAGGTATAGAAATGCTTTAGACGATCTGGAAATTTGCTAAGCCACATTGCTAACTAGCCTAACAGTGATTAGTGGCAGGACGCAATCATTCTATGAGTGTCTTTGCAGGAGTGTTTTTCTTACACCTGTTTTTACTGAGCCTTCAACTCTGCATGAACAGTCCAGTCGTAATCATAATATGTGGGCGTGGCGTTCGCATTGCGTTCGAGCGGGATCGAGCACGCAAAAAACGAGTGCAAAAAAAGGGGTGTCCGATTGACACCCCTTCTCAGAACCTGGCCTAGCGATGTGTGTACCGCTTCGAGAGTCTTACTTGCATAGGCAACTACTGCGCTGGATAAACATCCACACGACGCGCTTGCTTATCATCCGCACCACCTGCTGCCATCGAGACGGGCTTCACCATGATCATGCGATCTTCAGGAACACCCGCTTTAACCAGCATTTCCCGAGCAGCACGAGCACGGTTTTTAGCGAGCTCAGCATTGGCTTTGGGATCGCCCGAAGTGTCGTGATAACCCGATAAGCCAATCTTGGCATTGGCACCCGACTTGGCATAGGCTGCGACTTTTTCCAACAGCTTGTCAGCATCGGCGGGCAGGGCACTCTTGCCGGAATCGAAGTACAAACTGACAGACTCAGGGAAGCCTGCGCCCTTAAGAAGTTCAGGAGCTTTGTCGACTTCAGTCACCGCTTTGGCTTCTGCTGTAGGGGCTGCTGCTGCGGGAGCGACGGCGGGTGCAGCGGCGACCGGTGCCGGTGCAACTACGGCTGGTGCTGCAGCGGCTACAACCGCTGCCACAGGAGCGGCGGCGGCTGGCGCTGCATGACCTGCTTTACCGGTACCCCAAATAACGCCCATTACTGGCACCAAGAGAATAGCCACGATGTTGATAATCTTGATCAACGGGTTCACTGCGGGACCCGCTGTGTCCTTATAAGGGTCGCCAACGGTGTCGCCGGTCACTGCAGCCTTGTGAGCGTCAGAACCCTTGCCACCATGGTGACCTTCTTCGATGTACTTCTTGGCATTGTCCCAAGCGCCACCGCCGGTACACATTGAAATGGCTACAAACAAGCCCGTCACAATGGTGCCCATCAACATACCTGCAACCGCGGCTGGGCCGAGGAAAACAGCGACCAAGATGGGGATAATCACAGGGAGGATCGACGGAAGAATCATTTCCTTGATCGCGGCTGTGGTCAAGAGATCGACCGCTCGGGTGTAATCCGGCTTGGCCGTGCCTTCCATGATGCCCTTGATCTCGCGGAACTGGCGGCGTACTTCTTCAACCACCGCACTGGCTGATCGACCCACCGCTTCCATCGCCATGGCCGCGAAAAGGAATGGAATCAGGCCACCGATGAACAGGCCGACAATCACTTTGTGATTGGAAAGATCAAACACGGTGTCTAGACCAATGCTATTGAGCGCATGGGTGTAGTCAGCAAACAAAACCAAAGCAGCCAGCCCCGCAGAACCAATGGCGTAGCCCTTGGTCACCGCCTTTGTGGTGTTACCCACAGCGTCGAGAGGATCGGTGATGTTACGTACCGACTCGGGCAAGCCCGACATCTCCGCAATACCACCGGCATTGTCAGTGATTGGACCGTAGGCATCAAGTGCAACCACGATACCTGCCATTGACAGCATGGCGGTTGCAGCGGTGGCAATACCGTACAGACCAGCGAGCCAATAAGACGACAGAATTGCGGCGCACACCAACAACACAGGGTAGGCGGTCGACTTCATCGACACGGCGATACCGGCAATGATGTTGGTCGCATGACCGGTGGTCGAGGCTTGAGCGACATATTTCACTGGTTTGTACTGTGTGCCAGTGTAGTACTCAGTGACCCAGACGATCAGGCCCGTCAGAACCATACCGACGATGACGCAACCAAACAGTTTCATGACGGTAATGTCGGTTGAACCAAAACCACCGCTAAAAATCCACTGCGTTACGGGGTAGGCCAGGATGGTGGCGATAACGCCCGCAACAACCAGACCTTTGTAGAGTGCAGGCATTACATTCGTCATGCCTGGGGTGGCTTTGACGAAATAGGTACCGATGATCGATGCGATGATTGAGATACCACCGAGAGCAAGGGGATACGACACCGCAGCCCATTCAGCGCCCTTCATGATCGAAGCACCTAACAACATGGTGGCGATCAAGGTCACAGCATAGGTTTCGAACAGGTCGGCAGCCATACCTGCACAATCGCCCACGTTATCACCCACATTGTCGGCGATCACGGCTGGGTTGCGTGGGTCATCTTCTGGAATACCTGCTTCAACTTTACCGACCAAGTCGGCACCGACGTCCGCACCCTTGGTGAAAATACCGCCGCCCAGACGAGCAAAGATGGAGATGAGCGAGGAGCCGAAGGCGAGACCGATCAAGGGCTTGATTACGTCATGCAGGCTAACCGTTGTGCCAAGACCATGAGGAGCACTACCGACCAAGACCATAAAGTAGCCAGCGACGCCCAGAATGCCTAGACCCACCACTAACATACCGGTGATTGCACCACCTTTAAAGGCGACCTGCAGCGCGTCGTTTAAGGAGCGTGTTGCGGCTTGAGTCGTACGCACGTTAGCGCGCACGGAAACGTTCATACCAATGTAACCAGCTAGACCAGACAGAATCGCGCCGATGGCGAAACCGATTGCGGTAGGCCAACCCAAACCGGGGACGAAACCGACGACAAAGAACAGCACGATACCCACCATGCCGATGGTTTTGTACTGACGGTTTAGGTACGCCTTAGCACCTTGTTGAATGGCGGCAGCAATTTCTTGCATGCGCGCATTGCCAGCGTCTAAGCTCAGGATGGACTTGCTCGTGATGAGCCCGTACAACACTGCTAAGACGCCACAAATCATGGCTAGCCATAAGGCGCCTGATGCAACTCCAGTCATTATTTATCCTCCAGGATGGTCTTTTAAAAAATTTAAAGCCCGCCGATTCTACTTCAGCAAGGTGAAATCAAGTGAACAAGTCGCTTAAGTCGGTCTATTGCAGCGCCGCAAAAACTCTGGCGGTAATCTCGTCAACATCGCCTTGACCCGATATCTTGCGATAAGCGGGGGCTAGCTTGTCACCCATATGGGCCCAGTTACCGTAGTAGTCCACCAAGGGACGGGTTTGCGATTGATAGACTTCTAAGCGCTTTCGCACGGTCTCTTCTTTGTCGTCATCGCGTTGAATAAGTGGCTCGTGCGTGACGTCGTCCTGCCCAGCAATTTTGGGCGGATTGAATTTGAGGTGATAGGTCCGCCCACTGGCGACATGCACTCTACGCCCACTCATTCGTTCAATGATATCGGACTCGGGAACATCGATTTCAAGGACGTAATCGAGTTTGACTTCGGCGGCCTTCATTGCATCAGCCTGAGGGATGGTGCGTGGGAAGCCGTCGAAAAGGTAACCATTTTGACAGTCGGCATGGGTGAGCCGATCTTTGACCAGACCAATAATGATGTCGTCAGAGACTAGAGCGCCAGAGTCCATCACCTTTTTGGCTTGCAGGCCTAGAGGAGTTCCGGCTTTGACCGCGGCCCTTAACATATCTCCTGTCGAAATTTGTGGGATGCCGAACTTTTTGCAGATGTAGGTTGCTTGCGTACCCTTACCGGCGCCCGGCGCGCCTAGCAATATCAATCTCATGGATGCCCCTGAATGAAACTAAGTCAGTACGCTTTGCTTGTGCTTAAAGGCCAAGCAAAAATGTTGCAGCTGGCAACAAAGCGTCTGAAAGACTTCTTCTAAAACCTCAATTGTGCCCGAAGTTTTGTTTGAACAGCGCTCGGGCACGATCCAAATCGGCCTGAGTGTCCACACCGGAGGGTGGGGCTTCCTCTGTAACATGGATGGCGATTCGATATCCGTGCCATAAGGCGCGCAGTTGCTCTAAGGCTTCGAGCCGCTCAATTGGGGCACTTGTAAGTTCTGGGTAAGCTTTGAGAAAGCCTACGCGATAGGCGTAAAGCCCTAAATGTCTAAGGGGACGATGTTTCAGCTCCGTTGAGATGGAGTCTCGATCATGGGGGATCAAGGCTCGTGAGAAATACAAAGCCGTCTGCCGAGCATCCAATACAACTTTAACGACATTGGTATTTTCATAGTCGGCAAGATCTTGGATAGGGTGAGCTGCGCTCGACATTGAACAATCAGGGCGCTTGGCCAGCAACAGGCCGACGGCTGAAATGAGATTCACCGGGATGAACGGCTCATCGCCCTGCACATTGATGACAATTTCGTCGTCCGCCAGGCCGAGTAAGGTGGCCGCTTCTGCAAGGCGATCTGTGCCGGAGGCATGGTCAACGCGGGTCATGATGGCTTGAAAGCCCGCAGCCCGAACGGCGGCTGCAACAATGTCGGAGTCGGTCGCGACCGCCAATGCTTTGGGTTTGGCGAGTGCCACGCGCTCAGCGACTCGCACGATCATCGGTTTGCCTGCAATATCGGCCATAGGCTTGTCGGGGAGGCGGGATGATGCCATGCGTGCAGGAATGAGCACGGTGCATTGGTGTAGCAACATGGGTTTGACCAACAGCGCTTAAAGGAGCGAGCGAGCTTCGTCGACCAGCATGCGAGCAATGCCATCTTTCACGGGGAAAGCGAGTTTGTCGACCACACAGCGCAACTCGCTTTGCACGTCGGGAGGTATTCCGCTTGCGGCCAGTTCGTCCGGATCTGAGCTTGGTCGATCATGTTTGAGGGGCCCTTTGCAAATCGGGCACACCAGGATGTCTAAGAGTCGGGAGTCGAGGGAGTTCATGATTTGATTTTCTTGATCAGCCAATCGATGAGTCGAGGGTCGAGTTGCGTGTCGCGCACGGCAACCCAAGGCGATTGGGTGCCACTATTGGGCCATTTTACGGCGTCTTTCTCGGTCATGATGACGAATGGTTCGGCAATTTGCTTTAAGGTGTTTTTATCTAAAGGTGAATGATCGCTGAGGGGATAGCTTGAAAAAACTAGCCCAAGTTGTCGCAGCGCTCCAAAAAAGGCGAGAGGCTGTGCTGTGCCTGCTAAGGCCGCGATTCCTCGGCCTGCCGCAATGCCGGTAAGTTCCTTGGCCGTGATCGCCCGAAAATTTTCTTTGCTGCTTTCACGGTTTTGCCACTGGGCAATGGGCAGAAAGCGGATTTCACTAAAATAAATACTGAATTTGGGTTTTTTAAGTATCTTGTCGAGCAAAGGCTCGCCGGGTCGGGCCGCGAGGGCAATGGCCGCCGCTAGCTCCGGCGTGTCTTCCAAGCTGTTCAAGATCAGGCTGTCGACTCTTGCTAGTGCGGAAATCGGCTCCCGTAATGGCCCGGCGGGGAGTACCTCGCCATTGCCAAACCCGCGCGAGTCGATCATGCAACACTCGACAGTTCGAGGAAGCGCGCTATGTTGCAAACCATCGTCGGAGACGATGAGGTCAATTTCAGGACGCTCTTTCAGAAGTGTCTTGAGCGCGCTCAGACGATGGCCCGAAACGGCTACTGGCAATTGCGTGGACTTGGCAATCAGTACTGGCTCGTCGCCTAACGATTTCGCTCGACTCTTAGAGGTGACCAGTACCGCTTGATCGGTCAGGTCATAGGCTGGCGACCCGTAGCCGCTGGCGATTACACCCACTTTGAAACCACGTTCGCTAAGCGCTTTGGCCACGGCGATTGTCATAGGCGTCTTGCCGGAGCCGCCGACCAATAAATTGCCGATCACGATGACCGGGACAGGAGGAGTTGCCTCGCGCCGCCGCGTCTGCGTTTTTTCGATCCTTTTTTCGGCAAAACTAGCGAGTGGACGTGCGCAGGTCATAAAGAACTTGTCCTGCCAATTAAGCGCTGGTCTAAACCAGATGGATTGAAGTTTTCGCTCGAAAAAAGACTTCACGCTGGGAAAGGCATCTGTCTAGCGGGGCGCCTGGGCGGCAATACTGACGCGCTCAAGACCGGCTTGACGCGCTGCGTCCATGACCGCAACAACTGCCTGATGGCTCGCGCCCGCGTCCGCATAAATGAGTACGACGGTTTCTTTTTTGTCGGTCACCAAGCGCCTCATTTCGGCAGCAAGGGCGGCTGGTGCGTTGAAACTACCGACAGTCGCGCCATCAATGCCGCGCAGGCTGGCTTGGCCGTCATTACTAACCACAACGGTTATTTCGGGTGGTTTGGTGGTGCTGGCCTGGTTGCGCACGCTAGGTAGTTCGACCTTGAGGTCATTGAATTTGGTATAGGTGGTCGTGACCATCAGGAAAATCAATATCACTAAGAGGAGATCAATAAGCGGAATGAAATTGATCTCTGGATCGTCCTTACTGGTCCCAAAACCGCGCCGGAAATTCATAATTTTGTCGACGCCAGGGCGTCCGCTACTCGAGCGGCAGCTTGCTCCATCTCCACCAAGTAGCCGTCGACCTTGGACCGGAAGAAGCGATAAAAAATCATTACGGGCACAGCGATAAGGATACCAAAAGCAGTGTTGTACAAAGCCGTTGAAATTCCTTGACCAAGTTGCTGAGGATTGGTGCCCGAGGGTCCTTGTGCGTGGAAGATCTCAATCATTCCCACGACTGTGCCAAATAGCCCAAGCAACGGCGCAACCGTGGCGATGGTGCCCAGAGCAGGCAAAAAGCGTTCGAGTTGATGGGCGACCAGGCGGCCGGCAGACTCCATAGCCTCACGCATGGCAAGTCGGCCGCTGGTGCGTTGGCGGACGCCGGCCGCCAAAATCTTGCCGAGCGGAGACGCCTGGGCCAGACGATTTGCAGATTCAGGGGTTAGTTGCTGATTGCGCGCCATCAAAAGCACCTCTTCCACCAAGGCGTCTGGGATAATTTTTACCCTAGCCAAAGCTAAAAAACGTTCGACGATCAGGGCCACCGCAACGAGAGAGGTAAGGATCAAAAACCATATTGGCCAACCAGCGGCTTGAATCAGTGAGAACAAGTAAGACTCCGTAGCTGAAAAGGCTCAGCTCTGTATTTTTAAAAGGTTTAGCATTCGCAATTCGGGAATGTCGCCATTCTAAATCGCCCCGAATTGTCGTTTCTTTCTCCAATTGCGGCAAGCTGTGGATAACTCTGTGGAAACTTGACAATTCCTTTATAAGTTTTTCCCGAAAATGCGCAAGCTTTGCAATTTGAGGTCAAGATCCTGAAAATGTTTTCGAATAAAATCAATTACTTAGACAGTTCCCTCCAGATCCTTGTCGGGCTGACGTGGCAACCTTAATAAATTCGCGACTTTGTGGATAGATTGCCTTGGAAACCCGCATGAATGCTAGCTTTTCGGATCAAAACCAAGTCTTTTCGCGGGATTACGTCACGGTTTCCGAGCTAAACCGCATGGTTGCGGGCCTGATCGAGCGCAACCTCCCAATGGTAGGGGTTCGCGGTGAGATTTCCAATTTTGTTCGAGCAGCGAGTGGGCATTGCTACTTCACGATCAAGGATGCTGGCGCGCAGGTTCGAGCGGTGATGTTCCGTGGGAAAGCGCAACTTTTGAACTTCTCGCCCAAGGAAGGTACCAAGGTGGAGGCCTATGCCAGCGCCAGTTTGTATCAAGCTCGGGGCGACTTCCAGCTTCAAATTGAATCGATGCGCCAATCTGGTGCGGGGGATTTATATCAAGAGTTTCTAAAGCTTAAGGCCAAATTACAGACTGAAGGCCTGTTCGATGAAGCCCTGAAACGCCCGATTCCAGTTCGACCCAAGGCCATTGCGGTGATCTGCTCAGCCCAGGCGGCGGCGCTCCATGACGTGCTGATTACCTTAGCCCGCCGAGCCCCGCAAATACCCGTCTATTTATTTGCGAGCTTAGTGCAAGGCACACAAGCCAGCGCTAGTTTAGTTAGGGCCCTGAACGCGGCGAACCGTTTTGCCAGCAGCCGCAAAGTTTCAGAGGGTGTGAATTCAATTGCCCCTTCCACCGACCGAAACAGCGTGCAAGTCGACCCCGCTCCTGAAGTGATTTTGCTGGTAAGAGGCGGTGGAGCGATCGAGGATTTGTGGAGCTTTAATGACGAAACCCTGGCCCGAGCCATACGCGCCAGTGAATTGCCCGTAATTTGCGGTGTGGGTCACGAAAGTGATGTGACCATTGCGGACTTCGCGGCCGACCTTCGAGCGGCAACGCCGACTGCCGCAGCGGTCGCGGCCAGCCCGGATCGCGAGCAAGAGGTTGAGGCCGTTCGCCTCGCTGGGAGAGCCTTGGCGCGGGCAGCGCAAAGATCTCTTGAGCGAGCCGAGCAAGCTTTAGATCTCGCCACGCGGCGTCTGCGATCCCCTCTGGATATGCTGGATTTACAGGAACAAAAGGTCTTCAATTTGAGACACCGCCTCACCGTGTTTGGAAAGAACTTGACGGCGCAAGAGCCCCAGATCGAACAACTGTTAGGCAGACTTAGGCTGAGCCTTCCACGGCGCTTGCTGAGTTATGAGGACCGGCTGCAATCGCTGCGCGCGCAGTTGCAGTTGGTGAGTCCTCAGGCCGTGCTGGATCGTGGCTACGCCATACTCTCGCAAGAGCACATCATCAGGGCGCCCGAAGAGATTGACCCTAGTCGCCCAGTAGATGCTCAATTGGCTCGAGGCAAAGTGCGTCTTCGGTCGATCTGACGTTACAATCTTCGTTCGCTTAAAAAACCAATTCGAGCTCCCACTAACTCACCAAGGAAATCTCATGGAACATACTTTGCCCGCCTTGCCCTATGCCATGGACGCATTGGCCCCACATATTTCGAAAGAAACACTTGAATTTCATTATGGAAAGCATCACCAGACCTACGTGACCAATCTTAATAACCTTGTAAAAGGGACTGAGTTTGAAAATATGGATTTGGAAAGCATTATTAAAAAATCGTCGGGTGGCCTATTTAACAATTCCGCACAAATTTGGAACCACACCTTTTACTGGAACGGCCTCAAGCCAAACGGTGGTGGTAAGGCTTCCGGTGCTCTCGGTGCTGCCATTGATGCGAAGTGGGGCTCGTTTGAGGCCTTCCAGGAGGCCTTTAACAAGATGGCCGTCGGTAATTTTGGTGCGAGCTGGACTTGGCTAGTAAAGAAAGCCGATGGTAGCTTGGACATCGTGAACACCAGCAACGCTGCTACGCCGCTTACCACGGCCGATAAGGCGCTTCTGACCTGCGATCTGTGGGAGCATGCCTACTACATCGACTACCGCAACCGTCGCCCTGACTACCTCAAAGCCTTCTGGGCGCTGACCAACTGGGATTTCGCCGCTAAGAACTTTGCTTAGTTTTACCGGACGCAATTGTTGGAAATGAAAAAGGCCGCAGTCATGCGGCCTTTCTTGCGTCTTATTTCTGTTTTGCTGAGAAAAGACCTTTGGCGCTGAGCCGATCTCCTACAGCAATTCCTTTCTTCGTGAACCATCCTTGATCCATTTCCAGGGCGTAGCGCGTGGCCTTCAAGGGGCAATGACTATCCTCCGACTTAGGCTGCATATTCTCGATATTGAGAATCGTGCCGTCGTCTTCGAGGAAGGCAATCGATAGGGGGATCAAGGTGTTGCGCATCCAAAAGCAGTGCTGTGCCTTTTGCTCAAACACGAACAGCATGCCCAGGTTATTACCCAGCTTGGTACGATGCATTAGCCCTTTCGCTCGGGTGCCAATATCTGCAGCCACCTCGGCGTCAATTAAATGGATGCCCGCCTGGATCGTAATACTCGGAAGGCGAGGATTTGGGCTATCTTGAGCCTGAACCGAAAGCGTGCAGGCCAGCATGAAGACAAGGCCAAGTTTGAGTGTCGAGAGAAGTCGACCGTAATAGAGTGTTGCTGACATGTTGGGTAACCCCAAAAGAGAAGACATCTTAAAACTTCGAAGGAAATCTTCAAACGCGCAGGACCAGGAGCACTGGCGCGAGAGTGAAGACTAAACGCTAAAGACTAAACGCAAAAGGGCAGACCGAGGCCTGCCCTTTGCGACGCCAAGACCAGTAAACCGGCCGACGTGGAGCTCAAGCTTACTTCTTAGCAGCTTTGCCTTTTTTCATTTTCTTAGCCATGTTTACCTCAAGTATTAAAGTTGACCGAAGGTGGTCAAGTGTTTCAACGAACGTCTTTGCAATCGGTTGACGAAATCATTCAAGAAGTGAATTTCTTCACGAGAATGCTCCCATGTCGCCAACAGCAAGGCCGCGGCCGCAATGATACGGCATAAAAGCTAGGTTTGCGCCCATGCCGTGGTTATGTACCAACACATTGCGTTCGACTGAATTTCAATGGCCGGACGACGCAGGCTTATGGTTGACGCGCGTATGCAACAGAAGCCCTGCCGGTGCACCCTTTGTCAGTCAAAAGTTTCCATTAGTGGGGTATCGCCGAGCGGGTTCAGGAAATTTCCCGTCCGTAAAACAGGATCTTCAAAGTTCAAACGAGAAACGGCCACCGAAGTGGCCGTTAATTTATTAGAGCAATGCTAGGGTCCCTAGCGCCACTCAGTCGTCACTGAATTAAGGTTCAGTGATGTTCGAAGCTTGTTGGCCTTTTGGGCCCGCAGTGATCTCAAATTTTACCTTTTGTCCCTCTTTAAGGGTTTTAAAGCCATCCATCTTGATTGCGGAATAATGCGCAAACAGATCTTCCCCTCCTCCATCCGGAGTAATGAAGCCAAACCCTTTGGCATCATTAAACCATTTAACCGTACCAGTAGCCATCACGAACCTCTCTCAAAAACGACCGCTTGCAGAAAACTATTTTCAAAACAAGACTCGGGATTCTTAACCGGAAAAGAGGTAGAGTCAAGGAATCAAAACGTTTATGTTGCCAACTAGCGTTTCAAAAAAGCGATAGATACGCTTTTATTGGGCTTAAAGGCTCAAAATTCAGATGAGTCTCTTGATTTTTTGTGGCCGAAACCCATTTATCCCTTACGCCTGTGATTCGAATCACACATTCTGTCGGATAGTAGGGCCACTTTGTTGCATCGCGCGCTAGCTTGGATAGAATCTTAATATGACTGAAAAGAATGACCACTCCACCGTGCTGGAACGGCAAGAGGCCAAGATTAAGCCTCCGCCGATGTTCCAGGTGATGCTGCTGAACGACGACTTCACTCCTATGGAGTTTGTGGTTGCCGTTTTGCAGAAATTTTTTGGCATGAGCCGGGAGAAATCCACCCAGGTGATGCTGAAAGTACATCGCGAAGGGCGAGGTGTGTGTGGACTATTTCCCAAGGACGTAGCCGCGACGAAAGTCGATCAGGTGAGTGACTACGCCCTTCAACATCAACATCCGCTACAGTGCGTGATGGAGGAAGCATGATCGCCCAAGAGTTAGAAGTTAGTTTGCATATGGCCTTTGTGGAGGCTAGACAGCAGCGCCATGAATTTATTACTGTTGAGCATTTGCTCCTGGCGTTGCTGGACAATCCGTCCGCCGCTGAGGTTTTACGTGCCTGTGCGGCCAGTTTGGACGATTTGCGAAAAAATCTCACCGGCTTCATCAAGGAGAACACTCCCGTCGTGCCTGGTAACGAAGAAATCGATACCCAGCCCACACTTGGTTTCCAGCGTGTCATTCAGCGTGCCATCATGCATGTGCAGTCCACCTCCAACGGCAAGAAGGAAGTGACCGGTGCCAATGTTCTGGTCGCGATCTTTGGGGAGAAAGATTCTCATGCAGTGTATTACCTGCACCAGCAAGGCATCACACGTCTCGATGTTGTGAACTATATTTCACACGGGATCACGAAAAGCCCAACCCCTAAGGAAACGCCTAAGGATGAACCTCAAGAAGAGGTCTCCGACGGTCAGCCTGGTGCTCAGGCTCAGCAAAGCGCTCTGGAGCAGTATGCGCAAAACTTGAATGCTCTGGCCAAGGAAGGCAAGATCGATCCTTTGATCGGCCGTGAGCATGAAGTCGAACGGGTCATTCAAGTGTTATGTCGTCGGCGCAAAAACAATCCATTACTGGTGGGTGAGGCAGGCGTCGGTAAAACCGCCATTGCTGAAGGCTTGGCGTGGAGAATCACTGAAGGTGATGTACCCGATATTCTGAAAGAAAGCTTGGTCTATTCCTTGGATATGGGTGCGTTGCTTGCGGGTACAAAATACCGCGGCGATTTTGAACAACGCCTCAAGGCGGTTCTCAAGCAGCTAAAGCAAACACCCAATGCCATTCTTTTCATCGACGAAATCCATACGATTATTGGGGCCGGTTCGGCCTCTGGCGGTACGTTGGATGCGTCGAATCTGCTCAAACCCGCTTTATCTTCTGGGCAAATGAAGTGCATCGGTGCGACTACATATACTGAGTATCGCGGCATTTTTGAAAAAGATCATGCCCTGTCGCGTCGCTTCCAAAAGATTGATGTGATAGAGCCCACCGTTGAGCAGACCGTACAGATCCTGCGTGGGTTGAAGTCGCGCTTTGAAGAGCATCACGGCATTAAGTATTCCGCTGCTGCATTGTCAACAGCGGCTGAACTCTCACACAAATACATCAATGATCGTCATCTACCCGACAAGGCCATTGACGTGATTGATGAAGCTGGGGCGGCTCAACGTATTTTGCCAAAGGCGAAACAAAAGAAAATGATCGGGAAGGCCGAGATCGAAGACATTGTCTCGAAGATCGCGCGCATTCCTCCCGCCTCGGTGTCGACCGATGACCGCAGCAAATTGCAACACCTGGATCGCGATCTGCGAAACACTGTGTTCGGCCAGGATAAGGCGATCGATGCCTTGGCTTCTGCGATCAAGATGTCTCGCTCGGGACTTGGCAAACCAGATAAGCCGATTGGTTCGTTCTTGTTCTCAGGTCCAACTGGGGTGGGTAAGACCGAGGTCGCCAAGCAGTTGGCGTTCACCCTGGGCATTGACCTGATCCGCTTCGATATGTCGGAGTATATGGAGCGTCATGCAGTCAGCCGTTTGATCGGCGCACCTCCGGGCTATGTTGGTTTTGATCAAGGTGGCCTGCTGACTGAGCAGATTTCCAAGAAACCCCATTCGGTGCTTTTGCTGGATGAGATTGAAAAGGCTCATCCTGATATTTTTAATATCTTGCTGCAAGTCATGGACCATGGCACTTTGACGGACAACAACGGCCGCAAATCTGATTTCCGCAATGTGATCATCATTATGACGACCAATGCAGGTGCCGCCGACCTTCAGAAGCGTTCAATGGGCTTTTCGGAAAATAAGCAGGCTGGCGACGAAATGATTGAGATCAAGCGTCTCTTCACGCCAGAGTTCCGCAACCGCCTCGATGCCACTATTAGCTTTGGTGCACTCGATGAGGCCATCATCATGCGGGTCGTCGATAAGTTCTTGATGCAGTTGGAAGAACAGTTGCACGAGAAGAAAGTGGAGGTCATTTTTACCGATGCCTTACGCAAGCATCTCGCCAAGAATGGTTTCGACCCTCTTATGGGTGCGCGACCCATGCAGCGCCTCATCCAAGACGTCATCCGTAAAGCTTTGGCCGACGAACTCTTGTTTGGTAAGCTGGTGCGCGGCGGTAAAGTGACGGTAGATATGGACGATAAGGAGCAAGTTGCTTTGAGTTTCACAGAAGGCGATCTTCCTCCACCTTCTAGCGAAGGTGAGGGCGAGGAGCATATCGAAGTTGAACCCGCGTAAGCCGGTTTTGAATTGAAAAAAGCCCCATTACAGGGGCTTTTTTTTAGTACCCGACTCGGTGTATCTCTTCGGTGACTCTTTGGCAGGCGTTTAGAGGAACAGTTTTTTCTTCATCGTCTTAATCGATAGGGCTCTTCAAAATCGCGGAAGTCGTTTTCGACCAGTGCATCGGCAATCCATTTCGCCACCCCAGGTGCTTGAGTCACTCGCGCAATGTACTCATTGACTGCGCGATGCTTACTGAGCGCATAAGTGTTGAAGCGCATGCACACCGGTGCATAGTAGGCATCCGCGATGGTAAATTGCTGACCGAACAAGAAAGGGCCGCCATGCTCTGTGAGTAAATCGCACCACATGGTTTCAATTCGGCTTACATCGCTTCGAACGTTGGCATTGTCACGCAAAACCAAGGCACCAATGTCGGGGAGGTTCGCTTCGATGTTCATCATGCAGGCGGTCCTCAGTGCTGAAAAACCACTATGCATCTCAGCGCAAATACTACGGGCTCGGGCGCGAGCTTTTTTCTCCTGAGGCCACAGCGACTTTTCGGGGTGTTTTTCGGCAAGGTACTCAGCAATCGCCATGGTGTCCCACACGGCAAACCCGTCGTCGACCAACAAAGGTACCTTGCCCACTGGTGAGAGCTGGGTGATGGCGCTCTTGAATGTCGAGCCGATGTCCATGCTGTCAAAGCGCAGGAGCACCTCCTCAAAGCCAATGCCCGCGTTGGTCATTAGTACCCAAGGACGCATTGACCAAGACGAGTAGTTTTTGTTTCCGATGTAGAGTGTTTGCATGGAGCGACGTTCCGGATTTTTATTTGAAGTTACTATCTTAGCGAATAGACCTTGCTAGAGTTAGGCGCTGAGTCCGATTCGGACGCACTCACTCACCCAAAGCGCATTCCTTGGATTTTTGGGTTATCCTCTTTTTTGGTGAGAGATTTTTGTTGGAGACTCAAATGTTGAAAAAAAATCGGGCCTTGCAAGCGGAGGCCTTAAATTTGTTTGCGAGAGGCGCTGAGACACGTAACGCGCTCTCAAGGATGGCCACATGCGCGGCATTGATTGTTGGCGCGACGCTGACTACGCCCACGCTCGCCCAAAGCGCGCCGGACAATACCCGCTACCTTGCCAGCAATTGCGCGAATTGTCATGGCTCCAATGGCGCGACCAATGTTCCTGGCGCATTTCAGCTCGCTGGACAGAAAGCTGAATATATTGTTGAGCAGATGCGCGCCTTTCGGGACGGGAAAAAGAGCGCGACGATCATGCATCAGATCGCGAAGGGATATAGCGAAGAGCAAATGCTCGCGTTAGGCAATTATTTTTCGAAACAGCCCAAGGTTGAAACGGTCACAAAATAAGGAGGCTGCAATGAGCAATAGCTTTAGTTCGTTATCTTTGAATTTATCTCGCCGTCGATTTGGGCAGGGCCTAGGTGCAGCAGGTGCGCTCTCGGCTGTGGGTGGTTTGGTCGCTTGTGCGACACCTGCTCCGTCACCGGTCGCATCTGCCAAGAAGTTGGGGAGAGTCTTGGTGGTCGGAGCCGGCTTCGGTGGAGCCACCGCCGCGAAGTATCTCAAACTATGGGGCGGCCCCGGCCTCGAGGTGATGCTCGTCGATCGTCAGCGCGAGTTTGTATCCTGCCCGATGTCGAATTTGGTCTTGGGTGGTAGCCGCAGCATGGCCGACATTACGGTGAGCTACGAAGGCCTGCGCCGTAACGGTGTGATTGTTGCTAACGACGAAGTGTTAGGCATTGACGCCGCTAAACGCCGGGCCTCCTTCAACAAATTGGCGGATCAAAGCTTCGACCACATCATCGTTTCGCCCGGCGTAGATTTTGACTACAGCACCATTCAAGGTTTTGATGCCGAGGCTCAAAAAAGGGTCTTGTCAGCTTGGAAGGCGGGGCCGGAAACCCTGGCTTTACGCGCTCAACTTGAAGCCATGCCGGATGGCGGTGTCTATGTACTGAGTATTCCGACCGCACCTTACCGCTGCCCACCGGGCCCTTATGAGCGTGCCTGCCAGATTGCCTATTACTTCAAGGCTCATAAGCCTCGCTCCAAGATCATAATTTTGGATGCCAATCCAGACATCGTCTCCAAGGCCGGCTTATTTAAAAAGGCTTTCAACGATACATACAAAGGCATGATCGATTATCGTCCGAATAGCAAGGTCACGGAATTGGACGCGGCGGGTATGACCGTCACCACCGAGCTGGGCGATAAAGTCAAAGCGGATGTGCTCAATGTCCTACCGCAAATGTCGGCGGGTCAGATCGCTCGTAAGGCTGGACTGGTCAATGCCAACAACCGCTGGTGTGCCGTCGACTGGATAACGATGGAATCGACCAATGCTCAAGGCGTTCATGTTCTGGGTGATGCAACCCTGTCTGCAGCCCTAATGCCCAAGTCTGGGCATATGGCTAACCAACATGGCAAGACGGCGGCTGCGGCAATTGTTGAAACACTCAACGGTCGCGTGCCTGCGCCATCGATGATGGCCAACACCTGTTACAGCTTTATCGACAATAGCAACGTGGTTCACGTCGCTTCGGTGCATCGTTATGTGCCCGAGAAGAAAACCATGGAAGTGGTGCCAGGGGCTACTGGACTGTCCACTGAGGCGAATGCTTTGGAAGGTGTTTACGCCAATGCCTGGGCCAAAAATATCTGGAACGACATGCTGACCTGATCGGCGAAGGCCAGTCTTCGCATGAAGACTTGGCTCGTCAAAAAAGTTTGCGGCCGTAGATTCCCTTTATCCAGTCTCACTGAGTGCGTATCATTCGCAGTATGAGTTTAAATTTCGCTTCACGCCGCTCCGTCGGCATTGGTCGTGCTTTTTTCTGGGCGGGGGTTGGGTGCTTTGCGGTTGTTGCACTTGCACTCGTGCTTCAGCACGGTTTCGAGATGAGGCCTTGCGCCTGGTGTACATTTCAGCGCTTGATTTATTTGCTGGCGGGAGTAGTATTTTTACTTGCGTCGCGGGTTGTAATGACCCGCAATCCGCGCCTGAATTTAGGTGTGGGCTTGGCGTTGGTCGCCGGACTACTTGTTGTCGGAGGTCTTTGGGCTGCCTTGCATCAACATTTTGTGGCTTCAGGCTCTGCGTCTTGCGACCTCACCCTTGCCGATCGGGTCATTATGTCGCTCAATCTTGATAAGCTCTTGCCGTGGTTGTTTAAAGCCAATGCGAGTTGCGATCAGGCCAATATTCCTTTGCTAGGGCTGCCCTTCGCGCTCTGGAGTGCGATTGCCTTTGGAATTCTCATGTTAATTGCCCTTCTGGGTACCGTAAGACTGATCAGGAATGGTCGATGAACGCTCTAGAAAAATTGAAATCCATGACTGTTGTAGTAGCCGATACAGGCGACTTCAACGCCATGAAGGCCTATCAGCCGCGTGATGCCACGACGAACCCAACCTTGATTCTCAAGGCCATCCAGATGCCCGAGTATCGAGGCCTCTTAGATCAGGTCGTGGCGAAGACTCCTGGCGCGGAAGTCCACGAATTGGTTGACGCCTTACTGGTGCGCTTTGGCAAAGAGATCCTGTCGATTATTCCAGGCCGTGTCTCAACTGAAGTGGACGCTCGTTTGTCGTTTGACACTGAGGCGACGATTGCCAAAGCGCATAAGCTGATCGCTCTATACGCGGCCGAGGGTATCGACAAGAGTCGCGTGTTGATAAAAGTTGCCTCGACCTGGGAAGGCATTTGCGCTGCCGAGAAACTCGAGCGCGAGGGCATCCATTGCAATCTCACGTTGTTGTTTAGCTTCTCGCAGGCTGTGGCCTGCGCCGATGCCGGTGTTACTCTAATCTCCCCCTTCGTAGGTCGAATTTACGATTGGTACAAGAAGCGCGATGGTAAGGATTATCAAGGCTCCGATGATCCAGGCGTACAGTCGGTGGCGCGCGTGTTTCAGTATTTTAAGAAGTACGGTTACACCACTGAGGTGATGGGCGCAAGTTTTCGCAACGTCGGGCAGATCATCGCCTTGGCGGGTTGCGATTTACTCACCATTAGCCCAGACCTTCTAAAGCAGCTTCAAGACAGCCCCGCTGATTTCAATCTGGCACTTGATGCAAAGGCTGCCCGTCAAGCCACCGTTGATCGTGTGCGATTTGACGAAAAGGCGTTTCGTTTTGCGTTGAACGAAGATGCCATGGCTACTGAAAAGCTTGCCGAAGGCATTCGCGCTTTCGTCTCGGATGCGATCAAGCTAGATCAAATAGTTGGCGCTGCACGACCCGCCTGAAGCGCGATTAAGAGCGACCCGTGCTTCCGAAGCCGCCCGCGCCGCGCTCGCTTATTTCGAAGCTTTCCACCACCTTAAAGTCAGCTCGCATCACAGGCAGGACGACGAGCTGGGCAATGCGCTCCATCGGCTCCATCACGAAGGGCAGGTCGCTGCGATTCCAGCACGACACCATGAGCGGCCCTTGATAGTCCGAGTCGATCAAACCAACCAGATTGCCAAGGACAATGCCATGCTTGTGACCCAGGCCGGAGCGCGGTAAGAGAACCGCAGCGTAACCCGGGTCGGCAACGTAAATCGATAGGCCCGTTGGAATTAAAACCGTTTGACCCGGAGCGATCGTGATCGGCCCTTCCAGACAGGCTCGCATATCCAGGCCGGCACTGCCCGCCGTGGCATAGCTTGGAAGTTGGTCATTCATTCGTGGATCAAGAATTTTAACTTGTATGTTCATTGACTAGCTTTGGACGTTGACCGTTTTTTGTTCGACTTTTAGCGGAACTTGATAGGCGGAGGTGTTGTTCGGAAACAGCGCGCTAGTTTATGATTTCAGTGCGCCGAGGCGGGTAGCAATTGCTGCTACTAAAGATTTTGCCAGTTCCGTCTTGCTGGCCTTGGCGAGACTTTGCATGCCTTGTGAATCGATCAGGAGCAGTTCATTTTCGTCTTTTCCAAAAGTGGCGTGCCCGATGTTGGCCACCAGCAACGGTATGCCTTTGCGCAGACGCTTCTCTTGTCCGTGCTTGGCGAGCTCTTCGCTTTCGGCCGCAAAACCAACACAGTAGGGAGGTAACTCCAGCTTGGCCACAGAAGCCAGAATGTCGGGGTTTTGCACGAATTGCAAACTTGGCACATCGGATTCGGAGGTTTTCTTGATCTTCTGATTGGAAGCTTGCGCCACGCGCCAATCGGCCACTGCTGCCACGGCGATAAATATATCCGGGCGTGGTTGCATCAAAGCATGCACGGCCGCGTACATGTCCAGGGCAGTCTTTACATCGATACGCTGGACACCGGTCGGCGTGGGTTGAGCGCACGGTCCGGCCACGAGTTGAACGCTAGCTCCGGCGCGCTGACAGGCCCGCGCAATGGCAAAGCCCATCTTTCCCGATGACAGATTCGAGATCACCCGAACCGGATCAATCGGCTCGATGGTGGGCCCAGCCGTCATGAGCACGGTCTTGTCACTTAAATGCTTGAAGGTAAAGAAGGCTTCAAGCGCCTCAGTGATTTCGCCGGCCTCCCACATCCTGCCATCACCAATTTCTCCACAAGCTTGGTCACCACTGCCTGGACCTAAAACGGTCACACCGTCAGCACTCAACTGCGCTGCATTGCGTCGCGTGGCCGCGTTGGCCCACATTTGGCGGTTCATGGCAGGCGCAATCAGCAAAGGTACATCACGTGCCGCGCACAGAGTGCTGAGCAGGTCGTCACACTGGCCATGAGCGAGCTTGGCCAACATATCGGTCGAGCAGGGCGCAATGATAATGGCATCCACCGAGCGGGCCAGCTCAATATGCGCCATGTTGTTGTGGACCCGGGCGTCCCACTGGTCTGTAAACACTGTATGGCCACTTAAAGCTTGAAAGCTGGCCGGACCAATAAAATGGGTCGCCGCTTCGGTCATCACAACTTGAACCGATGCCCCCCAGCGCTGCAACTCGCGCACGAGCTCGCAAGCTTTGAAGGCGGCAATGCCACCGGTCACGCCGAGCAATATCTTTTTGCCTGTCAGTGCATTCATCGCAAAATTCCCTGGTCCTGTTTTACCTCGATCAACAATTTCGACGCCGATCAAGTTTTACGAGTGGCTCGAACTCGCCGAATTTCATCAATGATTAAACACGCGGCGCCGATGGTAATGGCGCTGTCAGCAACGTTGAAAGCCGGCCAGTAAAAATCGTGGTAATACACCAGTAAAAAATCGACCACTTGGCCACGCCAGACTCGGTCAATCACATTGCCAATAGCGCCTCCCAGAATCATCGCTAGCCCAAAACAGAAGAGTCGTTGCGAGGCATGCTTTACAAGCAGGTAGATCAAGAAGATTGCGGCGACCGTTCCTAATCCAATAAAGAACCAACGTTGCCAGCCACCGGCCGAGGCAAGAAAGCTGAAGGCCGCACCTTTGTTGTAGACCAGCGTGAGATCAAAGAACCCTTGAAAGACCGATAGACGTTCCGCAAAGTTGAAGCGCTTCTCGACCGCAATCTTGGTAATTTGATCCAGCAAGATGATGACCGCTGAGAGCAGCAGCCACGGCGTTAAAGAGTCGCCACTCCCAAAAGCTTTTTTTCCTCGACTCATGCGAAACGCCTCGCTTCACCCATGCCGTAGAGATTGCTCACGCATCGACTGCAGATTTCCGGGTGTGCCGAATCGCTGCCCACGTCTGCACGGTAGTGCCAGCAGCGCTCACACTTTTTATGCGTACTGGCGCTTACCTTAAATTCGGCTCCACTTGTGTCTGAGGCGCTCGCCGGGTTCAAGCGTGCTTGCGAGGTGATGGAAACAAAGCGAAGGTCGTCGCCTAAGCTGGCGAGAAGCGCGTACAGATCGCCCGTAGCAGTGACGTCAAGCTCGGCTTGCAAGGAAGAGCCGACAACCCCAGCCGCGCGCTGCTCTTCAATCTTTTTGAGCGCCTCGGCACGCCACTCCCGAACCGTGCGCCATTTGGCGAGGAGCGCGTCTCCATCCGCGACTTCCGGCAAGACATAGTAGGTTTGGCTAAAGATTGTCTCTTGGCTAGTCTTGAAAAGGCTTGGTGAGAACAACTCCCAGGCCTCTTCCGCGGTGAATGAGAGCACGGGTGCCATGGCGGTGAGTAAGCTGCGCGTAATGTGATAAACCGCCGTTTGTGCGCTACGCCGCGCCACCGACTTCTCGGCGGTGGTGTACAAGCGATCTTTAAGAATGTCGAGGTAAAAAGCGCCTAGATCCTCGGCGCAAAAGGTTTGTAAGCTTGCCACCACCGGATGAAATTCAAACTTCGCGTAGCTCTCCAGGCAGTCTTTGGACCATTGTGCGGTATGAGCTAAGGCGTAGCGATCAATCTCGAACATTTGCGCGACGGCTACCGAGTCGCGAGCGGGATCAAAGTCTGAGATATTGGCGAGTAAGAAGCGCAGCGTATTGCGAATACGGCGATACACGTCCACCACGCGCTTCAGTATTTCGTCGGACAAACTGAGGTCGCCCGAGTAGTCCGTACTGGCGACCCAGAGGCGTAAAATTTCGGCTCCAAGCTGATTGGAAATAACATCGGGAGCGGTGCCGTTGCGCAAGGACTTAGACATCTTGCGACCTTGACCGTCCACCACCCAACCGTGGGTGAGCAGTGCTTTATACGGTGGAACTCCGTTGAGCATGGAAGAGGTGAGCAGCGACGAATGGAACCAGCCGCGATGTTGGTCGCTGCCTTCCAGGTACATGTCGGCGGGAAACGCTGAGTTCTCGGCATGAGAGCCGCGCAATACGGTCTGGTGAGTGGTGCCGGAGTCGAACCAGACGTCGAGAGTATCTTTGTTCTTGACCCATCGCGCGCTCGACGCCTCATCGCTGGGCTCGCCAATGGCTTGCAATAGTTGAGCAATGCTTAAGGTTTGCCAAGCCTCGATGCCGCCCTTCTCGATATGCTGGGCAACGACCTCGATCAGTTCGGAGGTGCGTGGATGTAGCTCCGCTTTGTCCGCACTTAAGAGAAAGGCCATGGGCACGCCCCATTGCCTTTGCCGAGATAAAGTCCAGTCGGGTCGGTTGGCAATCATGCCGTACAGCCTGGCTTTGCCCCAAGCCGGATAAAAGGTTGTGGCTTCAATGCCTTCCAGCGCTGTTTGACGTAAGGACTTGCCGCCATCTTTCGGGGTGTTGTCCAGACTCGCAAACCACTGTGACGAGGCGCGATAGATGATCGGCGTTTTATGACGCCAGCAATGCATATAACTATGCTCGAAATTTTGCGTTCTTAGTAAGTTCCCCTTGCCGCGAATATGTTCAACAATCTTGGGGTTGGCTTTCCAAATAAATTCACCGCCAAATTCGGGTAACTCCTTCACATATACGCCGGTACCCATTACTGGTTGCAAGACTTGATCGTCTTGCAGCCCATAGCGTTTGCAGGATAAGAAGTCTTCAATGCCGTAGGCAGGCGAGGAATGAACGACACCCGTACCGGTGTCGAGCGTGACGTAATCACCCAAATACACCGGTGACAAACGATCATAGAAAGGATGTTGAAAGGCGATTAGCTCAAGCGCTTGGCCTTTGCATTCGGCGATGATTTTGCCTTCCAGGCCGTAGTCTTTCAGGCAGGCTTCAACTCTTTCCTTGGCAAAAATAAACAAACAGTCGGAACCTTGCCAGTGGCTTTGCACAAGTGCGTAGTCAAATTCCGGGTGCAAGTTCAGAGCTTGATTGGCGGGAAGAGTCCACGGAGTAGTGGTCCAGATGACGCAATAGCCGCGATCAAGGGGCAGCCGGTCTAAGCCGAACGCTTTGGCCAGCTTGGGCAGCTCACTTGGCGCAAAGGGAAATCCTACGTCCACTGACGGATCGGTTTTGTCAGCGTATTCAACCTCAGCTTCAGCCAGGGCGGAACCACAGTCGAAGCACCAGTTGACCGGCTTGAGTCCGCGATAAACATAGCCCCTTTCCAGAATGGTGCCGAGCGCCCTTAATTCATCGGCCTCATTACGAGGTGCCATGGTGAGATAGGGGTTATCCCATTGACCCAACACTCCCATGCGGATGAATTGTTCTTTTTGGCGCGCAATTTGTGCCGTGGCATAGGCGCGTGATTTAGCCTGTACTTCGGCAGCTGGCAAGCCTCGGCCATATTCTTTTTCGATATGAATCTCGATCGGCATGCCATGACAATCCCAACCAGGGATGTAGCGCGCGTCAAAGCCTGCCATTAATTTGGTTTTGACCACTAAGTCCTTGAGGATCTTGTTCACCGCATGGCCGTTATGGAGGTCGCCGTTGGCAAACGGTGGCCCATCATGCAATTGCCACAGTGGGCGGCCCGCAGCCGCGCTGCGAATGCGCTTGTAGACACCTTTATCTTGCCAAGCCTTGACCCATTTGGGTTCACGCTTAGGTAGGTCACCGCGCATCGGAAATGCGGTATCGGGCAGATTGAGTGTTGAGCGATAGGCAGATTCAGTCATTACTTTGAAACACTAGTGGCTGGTTGAGAGTCAAATTGCTAGGGATTGAAGTAGGCGCGCGCGGCGTCCGCATCTTTTTGAATTTGAGCGGTTAAGAGCTCAAGGCTGGTGTAGTTTTCCTCGTCACGAAGCTTATGCAGAAATTCTACTCGGACCAGTTTGCCATAGGCCTCACCCTGATAGTCCAAAACGTGAACTTCAAGAAGTGGTTTGCCCTCATTTTCCACCGCCGGACGAGTGCCAAGACTGGCTACGGCTTGAAGGGGATGGTCGTCCGTACCGGGCTCATTGAGTCCGAAAACCTTCACGACAAAAATACCTCTCAGGGCCGGTCGCAGGCTCGGAACCTTTAAATTAAGAGTAGGGAAGCCTAAGGTGCGACCTAGCTTTTTACCGTGAATCACGTGGCCGGTCATGCAGTACTTTCGACCGAGCAAATTCTCGGCGAGATCAAAATTGGCGTCGCTTAAAGCCTGCCGAACCAAGGAGCTTGAGACTCGCTGCGATGACGGTTGGAACAGGACGCTATCCATGCGTTCAAGGCTGAAGGCGTCTTGGTCCGCATAGCGTTGCAACATTGAGAAGTCGCCTGCGCGCTTGGCCCCAAAGCGAAAATCATCGCCGATCAAGAGATGCCGGGTTTGCAATCCCTCGATCAAGACCTCCTCGATAAAACGCTCCGGCGCTTGAGCGGCCATGGATTCGTTGAAGTGGGCGATACAGACGCGATCTACGCCATATGCGGCCATAGCGTCAATTTTGTCGCGCTCTCCGTAAATTCGGGCGGGCGCCTGCATTTCCGGTCTCAGAGTGGCAAAAAACTCCCGAGGGTGTGGCTCGAAAGTCAGCACGCAGCAGGGCAAACCTCGAGCCTGTGCGCCGATTTTGAGCCGCTTGAGCATGGCCTGATGGCCCAGATGGACGCCGTCGAAATTGCCAATGCTCAGTGCACAGCTACGACGTGACTCTTGGGGCGGGATTCGCCGAAAAACCTCCATCTTGGATCGTATGCTTTCGCTGAAGGAACAGTCTTCTAGTGGTGGATTGAAAGGAGTTGATGCGTAAATAGAGGCTCAACTCTGCAAAGCCCATCATTATAGAGGGAAGGGTGCTGTAAACTTCGGGTCTATGCAACGTTTGGTCGTTTTGATTTCTGGTGGAGGTAGCAATATGCTCGCCTTGGCCCAAGCTTGCCAGAAAGAGGCCTGGCCCGCGAAAATAGTCGCCGTCGTATCAAACCGTTTTGACGCAGGTGGTTTGGCGAAGGCACAGGCCCTAGAGTTGGCCACGCATGTTTTGTCTCCCGAACAGGGTGAGCAACGTGCAACCTACGATCAAAGGCTCGGCGATCTTATCCAAGCCCAACAGCCCGATTGGCTGATTTTGGCAGGCTTCATGCGAATTTTAAGCGCCGAATTTGTCGCTCGCTTTTCAGGAAAAATTATTAATATTCATCCCTCTTTGCTGCCAGCGTTTCCCGGTCTGCACACCCATCGACGTGCCCTGGAAGCTAAGGTCGCGCGCCACGGCGCCACCGTGCATTTTGTGATCCCTGAGCTTGATGCTGGGCCGATCATCGCTCAAGCGGAGCTTAAGGTCCTGCCTGAGGATAGCGAATCCAGTTTGGCCGCTCGTGTTTTGAAATTGGAACATGAGCTCTATCCCAAAGCCCTGCGTATGTTGCTTGGCGGAAATGCAACTTTTAATGCCCCGGTTTCATCGTCCAAAAGGACCGCTTTGTGAGTAAGCTAGACGATAAGCCCCCTCAAAAATCAGGCTCCGTAAGCGTTGCGGCTCGTTCGCCTTTGCGGCGTGCTTTTGATCGCCCAGCGACACCGCGCCCGGCCGCACAAACGAAGCGTATCGCCGCTAAGTCAGCGAAAAAAGGCAAATCGAGCGCTGAAGGTGGACTTGCTTCTCAGCAGTATTCTTCGGCGCCAACCACTGACTTGATTGCTCGACCTAAAATTCATTCGACCTCGGAAAATCCGATGCCGCGTGCACCACGCTGGAATTCCGATACTCCCCGAACACCGCAGGTCTCTGGCGCCAGTCGTCTGGAGAAATCCTTAGTTGATTTGTTGGCCGAGATTTTGCGTTTCGAGCAAGCGGCGGATCGTAGTTTGAGCGTTTATTTCAAGACCAACTCTGGATGGGGGCCGCGCGAAAGAGGGACCTTGGCAGATGCAACCTTTGACGTCTTACGTAACCTCTCGCTTTACAAGCAATGGGCGACCACCTTGGAACCGGGTGGAGAGCTGCGCCGCATGGCGATACTTGGTTTGCGCGTGACCGATTGGCTACCACGCTTAAGCGAAGTTGAAACCCGGTGGCTTGAGCGAGTAGCGAGTTCTGATGTTGCTGAATTGCCCTTACAGGTGCAGGCGAGCCAACCGGATTGGATATTTGGACGCCTTTCGGCCCAGGCCGAAAAAGTCGCCAACTTGGACTTGCCTGGCTTGCTTTCCGCCTTGCTCAAGCCTGCGTCCTTTGATATTCGCGTCAACACCTCCAAGACCGATCGTCACTCTCTCATTTCAACCTTAGCACTTCAAGGTATCCAAACCTCCGAAGTGGTGGATATTGAAACTGCGCTCGAAATAGAAGGCCACCCCTCGCTCGAGCGGAGTGAAGCTTTCCGCCTCGGCCTGTTTGAAGTTCAAGATCGAGGCTCGCAATTGCTGACCCAATTGTGCGCACCCAAGAGAGGCCAGACCGTCATTGATTTTTGTGCCGGCGCAGGAGGTAAAACCCTGGCGATGGCCGATCAAATGCGAAGCACGGGGCAAGTTTACGCTTGCGACACTTCCAAAATTCGCTTAGCTCGCCTCAAACCTCGCCTGGCACGATCTGGAGTCAGTAATGTTCAAAGTTTTGCCATCGATAGCGAAACTGACCCCAAGCTTAAGCGCATGCATGGCAAGGCAGACCTGGTCTTGGTCGATGCGCCGTGTTCTGGAACAGGCACTTTACGCCGCAATCCAGACCTAAAGTGGCGTGGATCCAACGAAGCTTTGGCCCGCCTTCAAACCCTACAGGGCAAGATTTTGCAATCGGCCAGTCAATTGGTGAAGCCGGGCGGCGCTCTGGTGTATGCGACTTGCAGCATGTTGAATGACGAAAATATCGCTATCGCTGAACGATTTGAGAGCTTAAACCCTGGTTTTGTACGCTCTCCAGCCTCGGAATGGATCCCAAGTCAGTTTTGTGAGGGTGATTTTCTACGACTATGGCCCCATATACATGGGAGCGACGGGTTTTTCGGGGCGAAATGGGTTCGGACTAAAGCATAAATCGTTCTATCCCCGCCTCGTAATGTTGACACTACTCATTGCGGGCCGGGAAACGACAGAGTAAAGTCCGTCCTGCGAAAGTTCTCACAAGTTGACGCATGGTGGGAAATGACTGTTTGCATATTACCGAATGCTGGCGCCTGAAGGCGTGTGCGTGAGGTCTTGTCCCTGAAGGCTTGTGCCTGAGGCGTGCGGTTCTTAATATTATTTGTTTTGCATTTTTGTTTTTGCGGAGAACATTTACTTGTTTACTTCTGACTTTGCGAATCTGGCCCTGAACTTCCTAGACAAAGGTCTTCTGAATGCCACTTGGTGGCAGATCACTTTATACACCCTGGCGGCAACCCATTTGACCATTGCCGGCGTCACGTTATATCTGCATCGCAGCATGGCTCACCGAGCGGTGGATTTTCACCCCGTCATTTCCCATATTTTTCGCATGTGGTTGTGGCTGAGTACGGGCATGATCACACGTGACTGGATGAGCATTCATCGTAAGCATCATGCCAAATGCGAAACCGAGGAAGATCCTCATAGCCCAGTGACACGAGGCTTGAAAAAGGTCTTGTTGGAAGGCTCGGAAATGTACCGTGAAGAGGCCAAGAATGAGGACACAAAACTCAAGTACGGAACCGGTGCGCCGAACGATTGGATCGAACGCAATCTCTACACTCCATATTCCTACGTCGGTGTGTACGTCACTTTGACGGCTTGCGTACTGATGTTTGGCGTTATTGGCCTGACTGTGTTCGCAATCCAAATGCTGTGGATTCCTATTTTTGCCGCTGGTGTGATTAATGGTCTTGGTCATGCGATGGGTTATCGCAATTTTGAGAGTCCGGACGCGAGCAGGAACCTCCTGCCCTGGGGCTGGTTAGTGGGTGGCGAAGAGCTCCATAACAATCATCACTCCTACGCGACCTCGGCCAAGTTCTCGGTGAAGTGGTATGAGTTTGATGCCGGGTGGATGTATATCCGTATCTTGTCATTTTTTAATCTGGCGACGGTGCGGCGCTTGGCCCCAGTGCCTAAGTTTGTTGTTGCCAAAACGAGAGTGGATGCTGAAACCCTGCAAGCAGTTATCCAGCATCGCTACGACCTGATGGCTGCTTACGCTAACTCATTGCGAAAAACCTGTACCGATGAGTCTAATCGCTTGAAGAGTATGAAGCGTCCAGAGTTTGCGGCGGTCAAGGCCGCCAAGGCTTGGTTGCACCTCGATCATGAAGCCTTGAGGCCGCAGGAAAGGGCGACCTTCATTCAAGCCTTAGCCGCTAGCGATACCCTGCGCCGAGTGGTCGAAATGCGTAAGGAGTTGAGTGATGTCTGGGAGCGTTCCAGCTTGAGCAAAGAGCAATTGCTAGAACATCTCCAGCAGTGGTGTCACAAGGCTGAGGCCAGTGGCATTCGTGCTTTGGAAGAGATGGCGCTAAGAATGCGTCGCTATGCACCGGCCTAAAGGCTGGCTGAAGGCTGCGCCTTACAAGTCTGCTTAACGAAGTAAACTGCCAAACAAAGTGCACTGACTAACTAGTGCACTGACTAACTAATGCGCTGCCTTACAAATTGCGCCAACTAGCGACTGTCTTACTTAGCGCATTAAAAAAGACATAAAAAAAGCGACCTTCAGGTCGTTTTTTTTATGGGCAAGAAGCCTCTTGAAAGATAAGCCTCGTACCTGACTGGAATCTAAGACCGCAATTACTTGATCTTAGTTTCTTTGTAAATCACATGCTTGCGAACCACTGGATCAAACTTTTTGATCTCAAGCTTCTCTGGCTTGGTGCGCTTGTTTTTCGTGGTTGTATAAAAGTGGCCGGTGCCGGCACTGGACTCAAGCTTGATTTTGTCACGCATGATGAATTCCTAAAAGATTAGATCGCTCAGCTTGCGGCTAAAAGCTAGCCCAAGGCGAGATAAGGAGCAGATTTGGACTTGGTCGATTAGACCGACGAGCCGCGCGCACGTACATCAACTAAAACGGCATCAATGCCGTTCTTGTCAATGAGGCGCAAGCCCGCGTTGGTCAAGCGAAGGCGAACCCAACGGTTCTCTGTTTCGACCCAAAATTTGCGATACTGCAAATTAGGCATGAAACGACGCTTGGTCCTGTTGTTGGCGTGGGAAACGTTATTCCCGACCATTGGGGCCTTACCGGTGACTTGACATACGCGTGCCATGATGAATCCTATTCTGCTGCTTAATAAATTCTGGAAATTAGCTTGCTTAAGCGATCCTTAATGCAGGCCAAAGTAATGAATGAGTAATGAGTTGTCGCTGAAGATTTCAGCAAAGCCTTGAATTATATAGCAAAACAACCTCTTCGAGCAAGCGAAGTGCACACTGGACCTGCAACGATCAGGTGATCCAAGACCTCCACACCAATGCTTGCGAGGGATTTTCTTAGATTTTCGGTGAGAAGCTCATCGGCCCGGCTGGGCTCAGCGGCTCCGGAGGGGTGATTGTGCGCGAAAATCACTGCACTGGCGTTTAAATCCAGGCAGCGACGCAAAACTTCACGGGGGTAGACGGCCGTTTGGTTCACGGTTCCCCGGAAAAGCTCTTCGCAAACGATTAAGCGGTGGCTTGCGTCCATAAAAAGTGCCACAAACACTTCAAAGGGGTAAAAACGCAACCATTGGCGCAAATAGGCCTCAGCCACTTCAGGGCGATTCATGAGCGGAGTGTCCTTGAGCGGCTCCAAACCGGCGCGGGCTGCTAGCTCGAGGGCCGCCTGTAAGCCCGCCCACTTCGCAAGGCCTAACCCAGCGACTTTTCCAGCTTTCGCAAAACTGGCACTCATGAGTGCTCCAAGCGATCCGAACTCCGTCAAAAGTTGTCGGGCGAGGTCTAGGGCGCTTTGACCTCGGGTACCTGTTCGTAAAAAAATAGCTAACAACTCGGCGTCCGAAAGCGCTTTGGCCCCTTGAGCCAGGAGCCGCTCACGGGGGCGTTCGGCCATTGGCCAATCAGTAATTCTCATGTTTGCACTCTATGTAAGCCGTTCCGTACAATAGGGGGCTTCCCAAACCATTTTCCTGAACGCATCAGTGCGCTCTCCTTGAGTATATTTATGACTGCCACTGTTGGCCCTGAATCCCATCTCACCTTGCATTACCGCTTGTCGCTTGGCGATGGAGATGAGGATGTCATGAATACCTTCAAAGCGCGACCCGCGACACTCCAATTAGGCATAGGCCAATTGGCCGAATTTTTGGAAAAGCGTCTGATCGGTCTGACTGAAGGTGTGCATGTGGTTTATGAGCTCGCCCCGGAGGAAGCCTTCGGGGTCCGTAACCCTGAGTTGATTCAACGTGTTTCTAGAGAAATGCTGAATGCCAATAGCGATGAAAAGAATTTTGAACCAGGCGACCTTGTCGATTTCCCCTCGCCTGATGGCGGCCGATTCGCCGGAGTCCTGAAGGAAATCGACGCTCGAGGCGCCGTGTTCGACTTTAATCATCCTCTCGCAGGCCGCGCCCTGCGCTTCGAGATAAAACTGCTTGGAGTGTTGTAAATGGAAGTACTACTTGCTCAACCGCGAGGCTTTTGCGCCGGTGTGGATCGTGCTATTGAGATTGTTGAGCTGGCGCTGAGGCGCTTTGGCGCCCCGATCTATGTCCGTCATGAAATTGTTCACAACGAACATGTCGTCAATGACTTGCGAAGTAAAGGTGCGGTATTCGTCGAGGAACTTGACGAAGTGCCGTCTGGCTCAACGCTCATTTTCTCTGCGCATGGTGTTTCCCGTGCGGTGCGATCAGAAGCCGAGGGGCGGGGCTTACATATTTTCGATGCCACCTGTCCCTTGGTGACCAAGGTGCATGTCGAGGTTGCCAAAATGCGGCGCGAGGGTTTGGATGTGGTGATGATTGGCCACGCTGGCCATCCTGAAGTCGAGGGTACGATGGGCCAGGCCGATGCAGGAATTCACTTGGTGGAGTCGGTTGGTGACGTCGCCAAGTTAATCCTGCCTCAATCCGAGCAACTGGCCTATGTTTCGCAAACCACGCTTTCGGTGGATGACTGTGCGGCCATCATCGCCGCACTTCGTGCTCGGTTTCCAAAAATTCAGGAGCCCAAAAAGCAAGACATTTGCTACGCCACGCAAAATCGCCAAGATGCCGTGAAGTTTATGGTGCCTAAATGCGATTTAGTGTTGGTGATCGGCTCGCCAACCAGCTCCAACTCGAACCGCTTACGCGAAGTTGCCGAGAAAATGGGCTGTGAGGCCTATATGATCGGATCAGCGGCCGAGCTCAACCCGGCTTGGGTGCAGGGTAAGAAAAAAATTGGGGTGACCGCTGGGGCCTCGGCGCCGGAGGTTCTGGTCAATGAGCTGATCGTGAAGCTTAAAGAGCTGGGCGTACGCACTGTGTCAACCTTGCCTGGCGTTGAAGAACATATTTCCTTTCCACTGCCGAAAGGCTTGGTGCAAGCCTCCAAGCCCGTGCAAAGCTAAGAGGCGCGAGCACCGTCTCAATGAGAGTAGCGACGCTTAAGCGGTGCTTCGCTTGGGCCTATTCAAGCCGCTCATCGCGGCCAGAACTCCGCTGATCATGTTCAACTAGGCGCGCCCGTCCGCTTATCCGCGCGCTTGCCCTTCCGTCTGGAGCTGATTGGAATGGCCTGTGATCGGCCTCAAAATCCGTGAAAAGGAAATGAGGCCAACATGCAATTCAAAGAACTCAAGACGGTTCGCAAGCAGTCTATGTCGATGAAAGGTTTTACCTTGATCGAGGTGCTGGTCGTGATAGCGATCATTGGAATCCTGAGTTCTATTGCCCTTCCGAGTTATACCGAATATGTCCTGCGCGGCAAACTGACGGACGCTCCAAACGCCTTGAGCGACGCTCGCGTTCGTATGGAGCAAGCCTATTCCGACAACCGTACCTATGCGGGCGGTGGTACTGGTGGATGCGGAGTGGCTATTCCAAATACAGAATTCTTTACGATGACCTGTGTGCCCGGTGCGGGCGGCCAGAGTTATGTCGTGACTGCTACCGGCATTGCAACTCAAGGTGTCAGTGGTTTCGCTTATACAATTAACAATCAAAACATAAGAACAACAGTCTCATGGGGCTCCAATTGGGGCACCCCACCAGCAGGGCCCGCCGCAAGAAGTTGGTTAGTCAAGAAGAGCTGAAGTGGACTATAGAAAGACAAAACTTCAATCGGGATTTTCTCTGGTTGAGTTGATGATCGCATTGGCGATTATGGCGATCTTGTTAAAGATAGCTGCGCCGAGTTATGGCACCTGGATTTCCAATCAACAGATTCGGGCAGGAGCTGAATCAATCATCAATGCCGTTAACATCGCCAAACTTGAGGCGATGAAACGCAATGGTCGCGTGATGTTTGAATTACTCGACAGTGCGAATAACTCAAGCTCGTGGCGAATCTGCCCGGTACAACAGGGCGCGATTGTCTGTGATGCCGCCCAGCCTACGATCCAGGAGCGAGACTCCGGTGATGATTCAGCCCGCGCGAAAGTCGGCGTCTCCACTGCAGCGGCGGCGATTGCGCCCAGCGCTATGGCCACACCACTGGCTGTGGGTGGTTTGCCCGCAGGGATTATTTTTGATGGCCTCGGACGCCTGAGTACGATTGGCGGCTTTCAAAATATTGCACGAGTCGATGTGCGCAATACAAATATGGCGGCTGCCGACGAACGTCGCTTGGTGATTGCCATTACAGGAGGGGGAAGCGCTCGAGCCTGTGATCCTCAAGTGTTGTCACCTAATGCGAGGGCTTGCTAATCATGAACTCGCGAACCCAAGAGAAACATCTTCCGCTTTGTAGCGTGAGGATGAGCAAAGTCGGCCTTCGAAGCCGACAGCAACAAGAGGGTGTAGCCATCCTTGAGGCTCTAATTGCGATCCTGATATTTTCAATCGGCGTGCTTGGCATTGTCGGTTTACAAGCTCGCTCGGTGCAAGGCTTAGGGGAGGCGGGTTTCCGTTCACAGGCCGTGCAACATGCTGATGAGTTGATCGCCGAAATGTGGACATCTGATCCAGGGCGAAGAAGAACGCTCTATCAAAGCACGGCCCCCGGCTTGATGTACCAAGCCTGGGCCACCAAAGTCACCACCGGTTCAAGGCAGCTTCCCGGTGCAGCGGCCAATCCTCCGACAGTCGTTGTGACCTCGGTTCAAACACCCATCGCGATTTTGCCGGGGAGTAGTTTCTTTACGTCGGACGTCACCATTACGATCAGATGGGTGCCGCCAGGCGCTGCCGCTGGTGTGATCAGCCAGTACGTGACCACGGCTAGAATTTTGGAGCCTCAATTATGAATATCCCAAATAGGCGCTTGCCTCAATCGATGCAAGCTGGCTTTGGTCTGATTGAGGCCCTGATCGGCATGGTCATTGCCCTACTAACCACCTTGGCAATCTTCCAAACGCTGGCCATCAACGAGTCTCAGCGTCGTACCACGGGAAGCGGTAGTGAGGCATTGCAAGCAGGTACCCTCGCCCTGTCTCAGGTGCAAAAAATTATCCGCAACGCGGGCTACAATTTAACGACGCCAACGGATCCGACCTTGACGCCTCCGGCGCGTATGGTGGTTGAACCCACGGGTGCGGTCATCATCAATCCGGCCTCGGCTGCGACCGAGTTTTTGATGGGTTGCACATCACAAGGTGGCCTTCGAATTACACCGGCCATGGTCACTGCGGGTGCCGGCCCTTTGAGTTCGGACAGTATCGTGGTGATGCAAGGGAGCTCTTCAGTGGCTCCTATTCCTTCCCAATTAGTCACACCAGTACTGGCAGGAAGTACCAGCTTGACGATCACGACCACTTATGGCTATCAGGTCAATGACTGGGTAGTGGTTTATGAGCAAGACCCACTCGTCAACCCGGGCAACGCGCGACCCATACCGTGCACTTTGGCCCGAGTAAGTGCCTTGCCCTCCCTTCCAGCCATCAGTCCGGCTGTCATCAACCTGACGGCCGCTACCGCAGCCGCGTATGGCAGCTTTGCTCGGGTCGTCAACTTAGGTCGTACCCCATTGTTCCAAAGCCTGACCGTGAATGCCACGACCAACCAATTGGTGCTGACCAACCTTATTAGCAATGCCTCAATGGTTGTGGCCGACAACGTGGTGGCCATGAATGTCCAAGCGGGCATCGATGTGAGTAATGACGATGTGATTGACGAATGGATCAATCCACCGGCCACGCCAGGCATCTGGTTGAATCCCAATGCCTTGCCGACAACTCCCGCGATTGCCACTTTGCCCGTGGCTGCCGGTGTCAGGTCGCTCAATCAAATCAAGGCGTTGCGGGTGGGCCTGTTAATTCGTTCGTCGCAATTTGAACGTCCTGATCCTGTAAGTGGTTTATGTAACGCTACGGCTGCAGGGCCGTTCTCGGTGCTCGAAGCAAGCGCCGGCAATAACCTGCAAAGTATTCCCGCGATGCCCGCAGGTGGTGTCTATTCCCTCAGCGGAAATCAGCGCTGCTATCGCTACAACACCTTGTCCAGCGTAATCCCTCTCAGAAATATCATTATGAGTGACATATGAAGCGCGCGCCCATCGCTCTAGTTCGCCAAAAAGGCACATCACTGCTGGTGGCTATGGTGGCCTTGGTGGCCATGATGACGGCCGGCATGGCGTTGATCCGATCAGTCGATAGTGCCAACCTTGCCGCCGGTAATTTCCAGATGCAGCAGAGTGCCGAACAAAATATTGACATGGGTATTAATGAGGCTTTGCTGGCCTATTTGCAATCGCCGGGCAACATGGCTTTGTCGATCGACAACCGAAATTTAAACGATGCGACCAAGTCCTATTGGGCAATTCGCCAACTTCAATCGACTGAAGGTGTCCCAATAGCTTTGGTCAATTTGGCGGCCCCTACGTGGACCGCGACTGGTCCGGCATTGACCGGTTGGGCCGGTGAACAAATTGATGCCAATTCGATGCAACTGCGTCGCTACTATGTTGAGCGCTTATGCGCCACAACCGGTATTGCCAATGCAAATAACTGTCAGATGTACACCATGGAATACCCCTCGGATTCGATTTCCAATACTGGAACTACGGACAGCGATGTATTGCCCTACGTCCGAATGACGGTTCGCGTCGATGGCCCCAAGGGAACGACGAGCTATGCCCAAATGTTCATGAAGGGCGAGTAAGCCTTCAGGGACGAAATTCTGAAATAGAAAATGCTTGAGTCGAGAGAAAAGAGGTCTTTATGATAAGTACTAAATCGAAAAGTTTGGCGATGTTGTTGGCAGTGTTGCAGGTGGCTTTGCCGAGCACCTTGTTCAGCGCGCCCCTTGTGACTGCGCCGGTGGTATTGGACGATCAGCCGATCAACACCACTTCCACTGTAAAACCCAACCTTGTGTTTACTCTGGATAATTCGGGTTCGATGGATGCGACCTATGCTCCAGAAGAAACCGCCAGCAAGTCCAATCCCGACAACACAACGCCTGGTCAAAACTGCTACGTTAATTACGCTTACAACCGTCTTTATTACAACCCAGATTACACCTACCAGGCGCCCGTCTTGGGTGATGGCACGCGTATGCCTAACGCCGATTATGAAAATGCCTGGGTTGATGGCTTTCATCAAGCTGATGGCCAAATGAGTCTCCGCAATAAATACCCACTAATTGGCTACTACGGCACTTCGTTACGGGATTTTGCGCAGCAATCTGGAGGCGGACACTATGCGCGCTTTTACGATACTTCCGTAACTCCCGTGAACCTTACGCCCATCGCTGGAACCTGTTATCTCAATAATAAATATCAGGTCATTAATTTGAATGTCGGTACGACCGTTGCCGACAATGTGAAGCGGCAAAACTTTGCCAACTGGTTTAGCTATTACCGCACGCGTATGCTCGCGATGAAATCGTCGGCTGGTGAGGCTTTCCGTTCGGTCGGGGATGATTTCAGAGTCGGATTTCACACCATCGATGGTGTCAGTAACAATAACGAGTACGGTGGATTTTTGAAGGTCGATACCTTTACTGGTACCCATCGAGACAATTGGTACAACCTGTTCTACAAGCAGTACGCAATCTACAGTACGCCGCTTCGCCCGGCCATGACGCGCATAGGTGAGTACTTTAGAACCGGTGCGAAACCAGGCGGTGGTACCGAAGATCCGATTCAGTATTCCTGTCAGCCGAATTACCATATTTTGTCGACTGATGGTTATTGGAATGGCGGAGGCGGCGGTGGAACCGCAGCATCCAGCAATTGGAACAATACGCTTCCCAATAGTCCGGAGTTGCTGACTGCCCTAGGCACTGAGTTTGGAACCACCTTTACGGCGGGTTCGTCATGGCCTAGACCCTACCGCGAAAAGCCAGGCGCACCGACTGCCGATACGCTTGCAGATATTGCAGCCTATTACTGGCAAACCGATCTGCGCCCGAATAACACTACATACCCCAATAACGTACCGACCTCTGCGAAAGACCCTGCCTCGTGGCAACACGTCACACAGTTCACATTAGCACTCTCGCCAGCCGGGAATGTCCCTTACCCTTCAGGCCTGACTGCTATCAAGGCAGGAACAGCCGATTGGCCCGTGCCGAGTGCGAACTCACCAAGCGCCGTGGATGATCTCTGGGCGGCCGCGGTGGTTGGGCATGGTCAGTATTTCAATGTGAGT
>JANOPA010000021.1:0-42383 GCA_031421635.1 Betaproteobacteria bacterium
CGCCTAGGGTCCAAGCCACGGCGGCGAGCGCAAACACCAAATGCAAAGCGTCGCCTAACCAGGGCAACCAACCGGCGAGAAAATGATAACGTTGCCCGGTCGAAAGTTTCTTTTCAGCTTGGCTCTCACTGGCCCCCATCAACAAGGCCGCCGCGTGCGCCTTGAGAATTTGCATTCCGCCTTGAGCCCAGCGATATCGTTGTTTTTTGAAGGCCCCAAAGCCGTCAGGTGTTAAGCCCTGCCCCAACACCTTGTCGATGTAAACTGTGCTGAACCCCTGCTTCATCAAGCGTAAGCCCAATTCCGCGTCCTCACACACGCACCACTCAGACCAAGCGCCATGCTCGCGCAAAGCCTTGGCCTGTATCAAGGTCATCGTGCCATGCTGAATAATTGCATCGCGCTCATTGCGGTGATGCATCCCAATTCTAAAGAAGCCGTCGTATTCCCAGTTCATCATCGCGCGAAACACTTGACTGCCCCAATCACGGTGAGCCTGAGGGAGCTGCACAATGCCCACACTGGGATCTCGAAAATAGCCTACCAAAGCCGATAACCAATCGGCTTTAACCACATAGTCGGCATCAACAACGCCCACAATCTTGGCCCTCGGGTCGGTTTTACGGAGTGCGTAGTTCAAGGCGCCGGCTTTATAGCCAGGCCATTTAGGTAAATGAATAAATCGAAAATTCGCCGGCAGGGTCGCAACATAATCGGCGACTGGTTTCCAAAGCTTTGGATCACTGGTGTTGTTGTCGATCACGAGCACTTCAAACTGGCGGTAATTCAATTGAGTCAGGCTGGCGATTGTGGCAATCACCATTTCGGGAGGCTCGTTGCAACAGGCCAGATGAATCGATACAAAGGGCTCGTCCGCCTCTTCAATCTCCTTGAGAGGCGTGAAGGTCCGTCGAAGACTGCCCCCCCAAAATAATTCTGAAAATTCAAACGCATGAGCCAGGAGAATCAGGATCATCATAATGAGCGTCGGAATAAAAATCACTAACGCGACCCAATCTGTCCCTCGCAAATAGGAAGAGAGCGGCTGTGTCAAAAGAATCACCGCTCCGCTCATAATGAGCTGGCAGGCCACGGCAAAACAAACCTGGGCGACACCTCGCATACCGGACAGCCTGGTCAAGAATAGGATCAGTACGGTGAATCCCAACAAGGAGGCAAGAATCGCCTTATAGCGCCAATAGGGGTCGCGCTCAATGGGTCCTGAGAAGGAGAATTTGAGTTGACGGGTCGCATCCATCATCCCCCAGTAAGCTCCGGCATGCCCCTCCTCTCGTACCTTCCAAGGCTGATCACTCGCCTCCATCACGAAGTAGTCCAACTTCATCGGACCTGCGGCGGCTAGAAATTGACGCAGAAAGATCGCCTGATTCGCTGGGCTGGCGATCGCCCCTCCAAAGCGATCACCGCTACTCGGCCAACCTACCTCGCCAATCACGACGGTCTTATTCGGAAACTGCTTTTTGACCGACTCATACTGATACAAGGCATGGGCGACGGCGCCGCTCACATCGATGCCTTCCCAGTAGGGCAGGAGATGAATTGTAATGAAATCCACATGTTCGGCGAGCTCAGGTTGGGCCAACCAAATGTGCCAAGGCTCTGCCGTAGACACCGGCACCCTAGAGCCGGCACGCGCTTTTTTGAGATGCACGATCAGCTCCTCACGGGTAAGCGCTTTTCTCAACAACGTTTCATTACCCACAATTAAGCGTAAGACATTTGGAAAATTTCGCGCAGCTTCCAGACCCGATAAAAGTTCCAATGCATCGTGCTTCGCCTCACCATTCAGCCACACACCGGCGGTCAACTTCAGACCATGTTTTTCGGCCAGTGAGGGCAAATCTGGAAATTGAGCCGAGGTGTAGGAGCGAATGTTGCTGCTAAGTTTTGCGGCCAGAGCAAGATCCGCATCAATATCAGCATGCTTCGGAAATCGCCCCTCGGCAGGATCGTCTTTACGCTGAAAGGGGGTATAGGACAGGCCGGCCACATGAGCTGGTACGTCGGGTGCTTGCGCCGGGAGGTGGGTCAGCGCCCACAAACCAAAATTCCCAAAAGCCACGATGAAAGCAATCGCCAAAGCACGCGCCAAGCGCGAACCTAAGCTGGCTCGCACAGAACGTTGGATCGGATTGATGAACTCGTTAGACATAATTCTTTGCGGATTCGAGATCTCTGAAACGACATAAAATGTCGCTAGGGCTGGGTGGACAATAACGATTCCGAACGGCGAGCCGCTGTGACGTTAGAGCGCGAAGACCTACGGGAGTAACGCTTGACCGACACTGCACGACGACAGCAGGTAAGAGGGTTACTCACCCGGCACGAGTCAAATTGCAAGAAAGACCTGGAAGATCGTAAGCTACACCTAGATTTCACGAGCTTCTCAAACGATCAATCTACTCTAGTCTCTGGGAGCCGCCGCATGCTTACAGTAAAAAGTCCAGAATAAGGCTAAATTGACGGATCCTATTAAAATTCACGCCCCCCCCACCGCTCCGGGCCATGACACCTCAACCCAACCTCCCAAGATGGACCGCGAGTCGGTCTGCACGCCATGAGCATTAGGAAAGCGCCTTGGCTTCAAGCCTCGATACTGGCTTTAGCCCTAGGTCTAGCCCTGGCTTGGTGGACCCAGCGTGGCCTAGCAATCAGCCTGCCCGATGTTGCAAGTGTGAAAGTCCCTTGCCTTTCGTACGCCCCATTTCGCCGCGACGGCGCCAATCCGGCAAACATCGGCATGGACATTTCTCCGGCCCAAATCGAGGAAGATTTGCGCCTCGTGAAAACTCTCAGCTCGTGCATCCGAACTTACGGCGTCGGCAAAGGACTCGCGGCCGTGCCCGCGGTAGCCGCCAAGTTGGGCATACGAGTGCGGCTAGGGGTTTGGCTCGGACGCGATGTGCTCGCTAACCATGAAGAGATGGAAATCGCCCTGGCTTTGACTCAAAAATATCGCGACACTATTGATGTCTTGATCGTTGGCAACGAGGTACTTCTAAGAGAAGACCTCGTCCCTGACGCTCTCGCCGCCCACCTTAAGGACGCCAAAGCCCGCTCCGCCGTTCCTGTTTCCTATGCAGACGTTTGGGAGTTCTGGCGACGCCATTCCTCACTTAAGCAGTACGTCGATATCGTCACCATCCATGTGCTTCCTTATTGGGAAGACCAGCCCGTGTCAGCGGCCTCAGCCAGTAAGCATGTGTTCGACACCATTCACGACATGCAAAAGGAGTTTGCTGGCCACCCCGTGTGGCTGGGGGAAACAGGCTGGCCGGCGGCTGGACGCCAAAGAGCGGGTGCTGTGCCCGGCCTTGTTGAGCAGACACAGGTACTGCGCGATGTGATGTTACGGGCTGCCAAAGAGCAGGTGGACGTCAACCTCATTGAAGCTTTTGATCAGCCCTGGAAGCGCACTCTGGAAGGCGGCATGGGTGGCACCTGGGGCCTTTTTAAAGCCAATGGCGCCGTGCGGATGAGCTTCGCAGGGCCGGTGCGCGAGGATGCATACTGGTGGCGCGGCCCACTCGGAGCATTGGTAGGCGCTTTGGTCGGCATCGGCGTCGGGTTCGGATTCATGCGCGGCTCAAGCGAAAAGCGCTCTTTCGAAAACATTGCGGGCTATACGCTCGGGTTAGCACTCGTCGGCATCGTCGCTCCCGCACACCTCGATGCGCTAGCGCTGTGGAGTCGCGACGCAAAGGAATGGATGATCGCCCTATTTTCAGCCGCCGTGGTCTTGTCAGGAACCGCATCATTGCTGCGCCAGCTTCTTGACGCAGCGACTCAGCCATCGCCGCGGAGCATGGTGATGCGTTTCGCCTTGATTTTTATTGCCAGCCTCTGGGCCTGGTACCTTTGGGTCGACCCACGCTACCGAGGATTTCCCATTGCCCTGTTCTATCCCGCGGCGGCGTTAAGCGCGACCGTCATCATCAAGCCCTCAGCCTGGCACTGGCAAGGTCTTCAGGCACTCGTGATGCTTGCGCTCGCCCTCAGCCTCATCTACTTTGCACTCGCAATCATCGTCAACGAAGGGCTGGCGAACACTCAGGCCGTCGTTATTGCGATACTGTGGATTGTGATCGCTTTGGCGCAGCTCCTGGCTTGCTGTCCAAGGCCTCGAGCAAAAGCGTAGTTAACTCAGGTAAGGTTGCAATGGGCTTGCGACTTGCCTGAAAACCAGGTGTGAAGCCCACTGCCAGGAAGCGCTCAATCAGTTCAGGCCGCGAAGCAATCAGATGCACCGGTACGTCCCATGAGGCACCCTCTCCACTGACATTACTCGCGGGCTGATGGTCCCCCAGGACTAGCATCACAAAATCTCGCGCTTGTTTTTGTTCAAAATAGCCGCGCAAGCACTGCAAGTTATAGCGCATCATTCCAGTATAGCCAGGCACCATATTCAGCCAATCGGTGCTCGAGGCTTGCAGGCGCTGCACCTGAGTCGGATCAAAGGCATTTTTAGAGAGCACTTGCTTCCAGTCGGGCTGATAGGGCGGCACAGGATTGAAAGGAAAGTGGCTCGTGATCGAGGAAAAAAACTCAAAGCGCGGCCGACTGCTCGGCGCCACCGGATAGAGCTCCAGAAACCGGGCCAGGGCATATTGATCTGGAATCTTCCAGTATCCGATCTGCGGTCCGGGATAATTTAACGACGGCCCGTCGACTAAATGTTCGAAGCCAAAAAAGGCGCTCTCATGCCACTCCCAAAACAAGCCTGGGTAGAAGCCAAAGGTCTCGAAGCCGCGCGACTTAAAATGACTGATCAAGGTAGGTCGACTTGTCGTCAATAAGATATCGTGCCGGGTCGGGTCGCGTGTATCAATGCCAGACAGGAAAGCCATGTGCGCCAGATCAGTGCCGCCACCAAAGGTCGTCGAAGTCACAAACGCAGAAGCCACTTGACGACCGGTTAACTTCAGTTGCCTTTGTAAAGCTTCGTACTCAGGTTTGAGAACATTAAAAATCTCGGGCTTATCATAACTCACCGCGCCGTAGGACTCCAAAAAGAACAATCTGAAGTCTGCCCCCTGAAGTTGTCCGAGATCAGACACAAAAGCGGGTGAAGCGGGTAGACTCGATTCGCCCTTGCTTTCGCCCATTGCTGCCAGCAGTACCTTGCCTTGCTCCCAGTAGGTTGGAATCACCGGTCGCGAAACATAAGGCCAGGTAGCGGCCACGCCCCATAAATTGGCGACCGCTGACACCCACAAAATACCTGTCACCCCAAGCGCCCAGGGGTGACGCAAGGCATAAGGCGCAGCGAACTCAGTCGTGCGCGCGAGCGCCCAATAAATCACTCGCCACAGCAAATAAATAAACGCGATCAAGGCGAATCCGACCGAGGCTGACAACCAAAGGGGCTGCTTCCTCAAGAGCACCCAGGCTAGACGTGGGATCTGCATGCTGTCCCAGTATAAATTGATGGCGCGCCCAAACAATGCCGGGGCTGTGGTATCGAAGTAGCGCCCCAGCACCAAGACCAAGAAGATTAAGCTGAGCACTCGCAAGCCCTGGGCTCGAGGAGCGCGCTTATAAAAAACCAACGCCAACAAACCACACCAGACAAACACAAACTCTGGAGCAACTCGGGCGTCCAACTTCACGAAAGGCGTTGGCCACCAGTTGGTCATGCTGAGCAGAGCATTGAGTGTGAATAACGCCAAGAGCGCAACGGATGTTGCACGCCAGTACTCCACTAAGACCATGCGCTTCACGCGGTTACGCTCGCAACAGCGAAAAGAAACCGAGAATTTGCAAGGCTCAGACGCGACGCGCAGAGCGCAGGTCTCTGCCGAAACAAGCCCTGAGCGCGGCTGATCGCGTGCGGCTCGCCGTTAGTGAGAGCTAAGAATTTTGGACAAAAACTCTTGCGCACGAGGACCACGCTGGGTATTGAAAAACTCGTCTTTGGTACAGTCTTCAACAATCTTGCCCGCATCCATAAAAATCACTCGATCACTCACTTTACGCGCAAAGCCCATTTCATGGGTCACGACCATCATGGTCATCCCCTCATGCGCGAGCTGCACCATCACATCCAACACTTCGTTGACCATCTCAGGGTCGAGTGCCGAGGTAGGTTCATCAAACAGCATGCAGATGGGGTCCATGGCCAAGGCCCGGGCAATTGCGACCCGCTGCTGCTGGCCACCCGAGAGCTGGCCTGGGAACTTTAGTGCGTGAGCTTTCAACCCGACGCGCTCAAGCAACTTCATGCCCTTGTCGTTCGCCTCGGCTTCGCTACGGCCCAACACATGGGTCTGACCCAAGGTTAAATTCTCCATAATTGACAGATGAGGAAACAACTCAAAATGCTGGAATACCATACCAATACGTGAGCGCAACTTGGGCAAATCCGTCCCCTTGGTCCCCACGCCCACGCCATCGACCACGACCTCGCCTTTTTGGAACGGCTCCAAGGCATTCGCACACTTGATGAGCGTAGACTTCCCCGAACCCGAAGGTCCGCAAACGACCACCACTTCGCCCTTGTTAATGGAGGTCGTGCAATCGGTGAGCACTTGAAAGCTTCCGTACCACTTGCTGACGCCTTTAAACTCGATCATGGCCATGCTGTATCCCCGCAACTTTTTATAATTCAACGAATCGATTTCAACGAATAATGGCGATTTTCTTTTGTAACTGCTTCACCATAAACGACAGTGAGAAGCAAAGAACAAAATAGACAATCGCCACAAACAAATACATCTCCACCACACGGCTATCGCGCTGCGCAATCTTGACCGAGGCGCCCACAAAGTCGGTCACATTCAGCAACGAAACCAGCGATACATCCTGAAATAGAACGATGGTCTGGGTGAGCAGTACTGGCAACATATTGCGAAAGGCCTGTGGCAACACGACCAAACGCATGGCCTTCCAATAGTTCAGCCCCACCGCATACGCCGCGCCAACCTGCCCCTTCGGAATGCTCTGAATACCGGCCCGCATAATCTCGCAGAAATAGGCACCTTCAAACATGATGAATGTAATGTAGGCTGAGCGATCCGCACCAAACTGAGGGGGCCGATCCGCACCCGTGATCCATTGAATCACCATCGGCACCAAAAAGTAGAACCAGAAGATCACCAAGAGCAGAGGGATTGAACGCATCACGTTCACGTACCCAGACGCAATGCCCGATAGCCACTTCATTGAAGACAGCCGTGCCAAGGCGAGCAGGGTGCCCCAGATCACGCCGCCAATGGTGGCAATGACCGTCAGTTGCAGGGTGTATTGCAGTCCCTTAAGCAAATAGGGCCAGGTTCGAACGATGACGTTGAAATCTAAGTCACCCATGGTTACTTCCCTCCGCCAATATAGCCCGGCACGGCGGTTTTGCGCTCGACCAGGGCCATCACACGGTTAGCCGTCATAGCGATAATCAAGTACACCAAAGTTGCTGCAGCGAAGGCTTCAAAATATCGGAAGGTTTGCTCACCCATTTCTCGAGTACGGAAGAACAATTCCACGAGGCCGATTGAGTAGGCCACGGCGGTATTCTTGATTAAATTCATCGTCTCGGAGGTTAGCGGAGGAATGATGATTCGGTAAGCCATTGGTAATAAAACATACCGATAAGTTTGAGACTCCGTGAGCCCGATTGCATATCCCGCGGAACGCTGCCCACGCGGCAAGGCCTGAATACCTGAGCGCACTTGCTCGGCAATTCGGGCAGAGGTAAAAAACCCCAAGCACACCACCGCAGTCACGAACTGATGCATGGTGGGATCCAGCGTGATGACCCATTTCTTAACCACGGGGATCAAGCCCGGGATCACAAAATACCAAACGAAAAACTGCACCAGCAAGGGGATATTTCGGAAAATTTCGACGTAAGCGTTTCCTAGTCGAACAACCCACACCCGATTCGTGGTGCGCAGGGTGCCGACGATCGAGCCAAGAACCATAGCGATGACCCAAGCACACGCTGCTGTAGCCAATGTCCATTTCAAGCCCGAAGCCAAGGATTGCCACCAAAGGCTATCGCCATCCGCAGTGGCCTGCATGAAAATACTCAAATCCACGGTATCCCCCTTTGGTTGATCATTTCCCGTATTGATTTTTGAATCAATTTTTATTTCTATGCATTGTGCCGCAAAAAAAGAGCCGGAGGTCATCCGGCTCTTTTTTGGTGGTGTAACCGCTTAGGTTTCACAAAATCAATGCTTACTTCACGCCACGGTCGTTTGGAGCGGCCAAAGCTTCTTTAATCGCGGGAGTCATCGCAAAGTTGATATTCGCGCCTTTGGGTGGCACGGGGCTAGTGAACCATTTGGCATACAACTTTGCCATGTCGGCAGACTGATAAAAAGAGCCTAAAGTCTTGTCGACCAAGCCTTTGAACTGTGCATCACCCTTGCGTAACATTGGGCCATACGGCTCCTGGCGTAGAGACTCGGTGAGGATTACATAGTCATTCGGGTTTTTGGCACTCGAGATTTGACCCGCTAACAAGATATCGTCCATCACGAACGCCGTAACACGATCATCTGCCAAGAGAAGGAAGGACTCCGCATGATCCTTACCGTAGATCTCCTTCACATCCACAGATTTCGTCTTCTCATACGCCTTCAACAAGGGCACGGCAGTCGTACCAGAGGTGGTTGAGATGTTCTTACCGTTCAAGTCCGCCAAGGTCTTGATGCCTGAGCTTTTCTTGACCGCCGCAGTCACATTAATGACAAAGTAGGTGGGTCCGAAGGACACTTGCTCTTGACGAGCTACAGAGTTGGTGGTGGAACCGCACTCCATATCGATAGTGCCGTTTTGCAGCAAGGGAATCCGGTTGCTGGAAGTGACGGGCTGAAGATTGACTTTCAGATTCGGCATCTTCAAGTCAGCCTTAACGGCGTCCACGACCTTCATGCAGAGGTCCATCGCATAGCCAATCGGCTGCTGTTTGTCATCCAAATACGAGAAAGGAATCGAAGACTCACGATGACCGACCGTGATCTGGCCGGTTTCCTTGATCTTTTTCATAGTGCCGGTGATCTCTTGGGCGCTGGCGTCGGTAGCGAGGGCCACCGAACCAGCCGCGATAGCCGCTCCAAGCATCAGTTTAGATAAATTCATTAACGATCTCCAAAAAATCAGGTGCACTCAAGTGCATTTATTAAAAAGGCATCTTCGAGCGTTCGATACTTCAACTCGACGAATCAATTCTGTTTAGCGGCGAAGTTTAACTCGACTCGCCATAGCCTTAACGCTCGGGGGTGAAATCCAGTTTACGACTGGGCTGAGTTAAAAACTCAGGTTTCAGCAATTGCGCTAATTGATCCGCAGTGAGCAATTTCTGTTCGAGTACCAACTCCGCCACTGTTTTATGGCCCAACATCGCCTCGCGCGCTATACGCGTTGCGTTCTCATAGCCAATATAGGGGTTAAGCGCCGTGGCCAAACCCGCAGAACGCCGTACCCGTTCCGCCAGTAACTCACGATTGGCGGTAATCCCTACCACACAATTCCGCGCTAAAGTTTGGCAACCGGCACGCAGGTGATCGATACTCTTGAACAAGCTCCAGGCAATGATCGGCTCGAAGGCGTTGAGCTGCAACTGTCCTCCTTCAGAAGCCATCGTCACTGTCATATCGTTACCAATGACCTCGAAAGCGATTTGATTGACCACCTCAGGAATAATCGGATTCACCTTGCCGGGCATGATGCTTGAGCCAGCAGCCCGTTCAGGCAGGTTAATCTCCTGAAAGCCTGCTTGCGGACCCGAGGATAGCAAACGCAAATCATTGCAAACTTTAGAAACCTTGCAGGCGATACGCTTCAGCACACCTGAAAGCTGTACAAAAGCGCCAGTGTCTTGGGTGGCCTCGATATAGTCGGAGGCTTGGGTCAAAGGCAATTGGCTTTTGAGAGCGAGCAATCGCACCACTAACGACGCGTATCTTGGGTCCGTATTAATGCCCGTTCCGATGGCAGTCGCACCAAGATTGATCTCGGTGATCAAAAGTCGTGCCTCTCGAAGTCGTGCTTCATCTTCACCCAACATCACGGCGTAGGTGCGAAATTCCTGCCCCAGAGTCATTGGCACGGCATCCTGCAACTGTGTACGCCCCATCTTCAGTACATCGTGAAACTCCTGAGCTTTTGCTTCAAAAGCACCGCGAAGTTCGGCCATCGCCACCAGCAACTGCTCAATCGCCAAGCACGACGCGACCCGCAGAGCCGTCGGATAAACATCATTGGTGCTTTGCGAGGCGTTGACATCTTCAATCGGGTGCAAAACCCTGTATTCGCCTTTTGGCGACCCAAGAATTTCCAGGGCGACATTAGCGATGACTTCGTTCGCGTTCATATTCGTCGAGGTACCCGCTCCCCCCTGAATCACATCAATGACGAATTGATCGCAGAGGTTTTGCGCGCCGTGTTGCTGAGCAAAAAGTTCATCATTGCGTCGCTCGCAATCGGTCACCAATTGTTCGCAGGCCGCAAGAATGGTCTTGGCCTTGACTTCGGACAACACTCCCAACTCCAAGTTCGCCTGCGCCGCAGCCGCTTTCACCCAGGCCAAGGACTTGATGAGATTTGGATAGGCGCTCAGTTTGATGCCCGAGATTGGGAAGTTCTCAAGCGCACGCAGGGTATGAATCCCCCAATAAGCCTGCGCAGGTACAGCTCGCTCACCAAGTAAGTCATGTTCGATTCGAGTGTTGGAGATCGCGCTAGCCTTTTGCATGACATGAACTTTACTCGGATCGCATCGCAACATGCCAATGCTATTTTGGAAGGTCATAGAGCAAAAAACACATATCGACCAATGATTCAAAGTATGGGTCAGCGCACTCCAGGTGATTTTGGAAAAACAGCAACAGACAGAATTAGGGTTTACCCGAGAAATGCCGCCACAAGTGTCAAAACGGCTCGAAATCGTTTCTATTTCTAGGGACTCGGCCCTTGCTTTTACGTACAACTACGGATACTAAGCGACGGTTTCAAAAGTGTCGTCCGAAGCCTAAGCAGAAGTCTGCCACCACAAAGCGGCAGGATGGTTTTTCAACCTGAGGAGATTCAAAAATGAAAAGAGGGATTTGGTTAGCCGCTGTTGCAGCGCTAGGCGTCGCGACGGCGGTCAGCGCGCAATCATCCATTGAAAAAATGAAGCAAATGAAGGTCGCCACCACAGATCTAAACTTGCCTCCCGTTCCGCAAACTGGCAAAAACGCCGATGCCATCCGCAACAACCTCAAAAAGATCAAATTGCCACCTGGTTTTGCGATCGATTTATACGCCATCGTGCCGGACGCTCGCCACATGGCAGTCGCTCCATCCACCAATATGCTGTTCGTGGGCACACGTAAAACCACGTTATGGGCAGTCACGGACCGCAATAGCGACGGCGTTGCTGACGAGGTTAAGCCCTTCGCACCTTCATTGAACTTTAAAGTGCCTAATGGCGTGTGTTGGACCAAGGATGGCTTCTTGATCGTTGTCGAACACAATCGCGTGCTGAACTTTCCTGCCGCCGAGTTCTTCTATGAGGGCCCGGATGTCGCTGTCATTGAAGTCGTGCCTCAAGGCGGTTTGATTCCCGTGGAAGAGGAATCGTACAACCACGGTGCTCGCACTTGCCGAGTCTCCGACGATGGCAAGCTCTACATCACCACGGGACAGCCCTACAACGTGCAGCCCCAAGACAAAATTGCGCTCTACGAGAAGATTGGTATCGGCGGCGTCCTGAGCATGAACCCCTTCGACGGCAAAGGTCGTGAAGTGGTCGCGCGCGGTATGCGTAACCCGGTGGGTATCACCATCAATCCGAAAGACAAGAGTATCTGGACAACGGACAACCAAACCGATGGTATGGGCGATGACACTCCTCCTGGAGAGTTAAATCGCCTGGGCCCAGTGGGTTCGCATTATGGCTACCCTTGGTTTAGCGGCCGTACCAAAATAACGGATGCTGCGGCTGGCTATGCACTGTCCGGGATACCTGCACCCGCTGGCCACATTTGGCCTCAGGTGGAGTACGCTGCGCACGCGGCTGCACTTGGCCTCACCTTCTACACCGGCAAGAAGTTTCCTGCCAAGTATCAAGGTGGCGTGTTTGTCGCTGAGCATGGGTCTTGGAACCGCACCACACCCATCGGCTATCGCATCATGTTTACCTCAGTCAAAGCCGATGGCACGGCTGACAAAACTGAAGTGTTTGCCGATGGCTTTCTCGATGCAGAAACTGGCTTGGCCCTCGGCCGTCCAGTGGACGTAGCGCAGATGAAAGATGGTTCGATGTTGGTATCGGACGACTTTGCTGGTGCGATTTATCGCATCACCTACACCGGGCAGTAATTTTGCCCGCCAGCAGGTCGTTGCAAGTCTAGTTCGAGAGGGGGCGCCTAGCGCCCTCTTTCCATATGTGCGCCCCAAATAAGGAACCCTAATGCGAATCGAAATCCTCTATTCCATTCAACATGCTCGAGCCCTACGCACTCGGGCTGCATTTCACACATTGCTGGCGCTGTTCGGAGCGCTCAGTGTTAACGCCCCTGCAAACGCCGCCGACGCCGACCTTGGCAAAACCTTGGCCGCCAAAAGTTGCAATATTTGCCACGGCATTAGAGGCCTATCCACCATGCCAGTGGCGCCTAATCTCGCTGGGCAAGTCTCCATGTATACCGAAGAACAACTCCGCCAATACCGCAGCGGCAAGCGCGCCAATGAAGTCATGAGTGTGATCGCAAAACCGCTCACTGACAAAGAGATTGAGGATTTAGCCGCTTGGTATGCTTCAATCAAAATCGAGGTAAAGAACGAGTGAGCGCCCAGGCTCGGATAAGGCCCCAATTGTTATTGAACCTTTCGAAATCTTGCCTCGCAGGGTCGATCTTCTAGTCGGCGCGCGACACCATCGCTAGCGGTCAATTGACCCTCTAGCGAATATCGATACGGGCTTCCAGAAGGTGAGGCTCCCAAGGTGTAGCGTGGATTCCCGGACTTTCCCTCCGCCAAAATGGTCAAGCGGCCGTTCGCATCAACCGAGCCTTGGTAACGAAGACTGGCATCCGGAACGGGATCCAACTGCTCTCCCTCAAGTCTTCCATTCTTGATGGAAACAGGAAACGAAATCTTATAACCCTCAGCTACTCGGCCGTTTTTAGCTTGATGACTAGGGCAATTCAACTGCATGTCCCACCTGCCGTCAAAAGCAACGCCTCCGTCGGCCGCCCGGATATAACCCGGGATGCACATTGAAATTAATATTCCGAAACACAGGCGTGTAAACATCTGATTACTCAGTTGAGAGTCAACCCATCAATTACGGTCCGACTTTAGACCTTATTTTGCACCAAATAATAGCTGGCCAAGAATTCTGTGCGGCAGAAAGGTGAATGGCGCTTAATTGGCGAGAAAGCGATGCGCGGCGTCATTCAGAAGACAACTTGATGATCACTTTGCCAGTTTCCCGGCCAGACTCGGAGTATGCCAGCGCATTGCGTACTTCATCGAGTGGGAAGATCTTGTCAACCAACGGTTTAATGGCGCCGCTCTCGACCAGCTTTGTGATTTGCCTTAACTGCTCTCCGTCCGCGCACATGAAAAGGTAGACGTAGCGCGCACCCTGCCTTCGGGACGCAGACATGACCTTACGCGCCATCAATCCGATCACAAACACCAAGAGCGGGTTCAGCCCCCAGGTGCGTGCGAAGGCTGCGGATGGCGTACTGCCAATGCTGACCACCACCCCACCACGCTTCACACAATCGAAGGATCGCAAAAGGGTCTCTCCGCCTGCGCTATCCAGCACCACGTCACAGTCTTTAGCGACTTCCTCAAAGCGTGCACTTCGGTAGTCAATCGCAATGTCGGCACCCAGACGCTTCACGAGGTCCTCATTGCGTTGCCCCACGGTGGTGAGGACAGTTGCGCCGAGGTAGTGCGCAAGTTGAATTGCCACCGTACCCACTCCGCCACTACCTGCGTGAATCAAAACCCGCTGTCCGGAACTGAGCTTTCCCAATTCCACTAGCGCTTGCCATGCGGTCAGCGCGACCAGGGGCAACGAAGCGGCTTCTTCGAAAGTGACATTCTTAGGCTTCGAGGCTGCTGCACCCTCGCTAACCGCCGCATACTCTGCGAAGGCGCCCATGCGCTCCTTATCCAAACGCGCGTAGACGGCGTCCCCAACCTTAAAGCGCTTCACCCGACTCCCGACAGCAGTGACGACGCCGGACAGATCGTTCCCAAGGACTAGGGGAAAGTGGTACTTCAGCAAAATCTTGAGTTTTCCATCGCGTATCTTGGTGTCAACGGGATTCACGCTGGCCGCCCTTACCTGAACCATCAAATCCAAATCACCAAGTGACGGGATAGGAACATCGCCGACCCTCACCAAATCATTCTTGCCATACCGATCAATTATTGCTGCTTTCATAAAGCTCAAGTCCTCAAGGCCGGAATGCCGCAAAGTCTGTGGATCGTTGAACCAAGCTGACTATGGCTTTTGCCTAGAAAAAATAAAGGTGCAAGTACGTCTACCGATTCTTTCGCCACTTCCGGAATTTTCGTTGAATCGCGCACGGACCTTGAACCGGTAAGCCGTGCCTCGCTGTAGGCGATTGACGGAAGCCCTGGGGTCCACCGTGTGACCGTGAGCCTCCAAATCTGCAACGCCCTCTTGATCGACCACGCCGACAAGTTGCAAATTACCAGGAACACCTTCGGCGCGATAGGAGCCAACAAACTGGCCACTTTCGATTTTCGCCGAGAACTTTTTGTCGAAGCTCCTTGCACCTTCCTTTTCGGAGGATTCAGGACAATCGTACAAAACGTCCCAAGCGCCATCAAAGGGGTAATTTGACCCCGCCGTTTGAGCGGCAGAAATTTCAAACACCGATAAAAAACCCACGACAATCGCGAGGTGCAATTTCATTGTGTGGCTAGCGCATTACCGACACGACAAGCGCCTGAATTCGGCCTTCAACTCTTCGCTCACCGAATTGCCGTGTAATCGCGGCTGTGGCTCTATCTGTTGCCTCGTCGAGGCGCGCCGCCTCGCGTGCCTCGATTTCGTTGCGTAGAGGGCTGCCCTGGCAATAAGCGACCGCAGGAATGCGCGGCGAATCTGCACTGCTAAGGCTTGTGACGGTGTGGAACGACGCGGGCGCCGCAAAGCCACCTTGCAACCGTGGGAGCAAGTGCGGCCGCGAGTTGGCGGGTGACTACCCCGGTGCCCGCTGCGATTTCAAGAACGCTGGAAGGTTGCAGGGCAGTGACTCGGGCGGCCATATCCTTGGCGTAGGGCTCAAAGATGAGCGGCACGAGATATTGCTCATACATCTGCGGAATGGAGCCTGCAAACGACCGATCAGCATTCGATGAATTCATGACGGGGACCTCCACAGTGAGATGACAAATGCCAGTTTCTATTGCGCACAAAAACACATTCCCGACGATGAGTACCCAAAGCGCAAGCCTGTCCGTTTTTACACGCACCAAATCTATGCGTCAAGAAGGTCGCGACTCGCGTCGCCCGTTTCCGCAACTGCATGCTGATTCAAAGAGCGAGACCTTTCTTTACCCGTGCTCAAGGAACAGTATCTTTTGGGTTCTTCAGATATGCATCGAGCCGCTGATCAATGAACGCGATTTCGGACTCAGTAGGAGGTAAGCGCTCGGAGTCAGAAGAGACGCTGGCCCAAAGCTGCTCGGCAATCGCCAAGCGCTCGGTCGTACCAAGCTTGAGAAGCTCTGAAATGTCGTTCGTGACCATTCTCGCAATCTACTCCGAACCTAAATTTCCCGCAATTTTAGTTGCCGAACCTGAGTTATCACGGCGCACTTGAACCGAAGACTCCTGTAGGTTATGATGTGTATGACTTAGATACACCATACACAACCCATTATGCGTACAAACATTGTAATTGACGACAAACTCATGGCTGACACACTTCGAGCCACCGGACTCTCCACAAAAAAGGAAGTCGTTGAGCTTGGACTGAAAACCCTACTTCGCTTGCGCCAACAAGAAGGCCTACGAAGACTGAAAGGAAAGCTAAAGTGGGAAGGCGACTTGAGCCAGATGAGAACGGATAAATGATCCTCGTTGATTCGAGTGTCTGGATCGACTATTTTCGCGGCGATGAGACTCCTCAAGTAAATAAGCTAGAGGAACTCCTGAGTACACAAACCCTGGCAATTGGTGACTTAATTCTTACCGAGGTGCTACAAGGGTTTAGCAGTGACAAAGACTTTAGTGAAGCTCGCAAAGAACTAACGCGATTGGAAGTCGTGGAACTCGGTGGAGAGGACCTAGCAATTAAGGCCGCCAAGAACTATCGGACTTTGCGAAAACTCGGGTTTACCATTCGGAAGACCATCGACACGATCATTGCCACTAGATGCATCGAGGATGGATACACTCTCCTGCACGACGATGATGACTTCAAACCGTTTGAAAAGCACCTAGGGCTGCGCGTTGTGATGTAAGAAATTAACGACTAAGCTAAACGGCCCATTGCTGCAGGGTGGTAGCAAGAGGTGTAGCAGGAGGCGGTCATTGCAACTAGGGTTGCGCCGACAATGAGCGGAGGTAGGCTACAAGGTCAGCTAGATCGTTTGGTGTCATCTTGGCGTACTGGTCGCAATGCCGAGCAAGACGCCAAATACGCGTGCCATCGGGCCTGCCCAGATTTACGAAAAGAGCACATCGTTAGTCATAGGACCCTCTCTTTTTTGACAGTTGATTATATATCGGGAGCCGACAGTCTGGTGGACTCTTGATAATGCAATTGAAGGTGCGCAAGTTCCCAAACACCGGTTCAACCGAGGCCATACGCCGTCCGTAAAGACGCCGGCCGCGCTCGCTGTCGATCGCTCTCCCGCATCACGTCCGTAAACGGTGAGCGTGAGGGTTGGCCTTTTAGAAACAGGTACCCCTGCCTCACCGCCGGCTTCTCCAGAGTCATTAAGCACTGCCGCCTGAACTCGCACGGCACACAGTCCCGCAGGGCACACCCCCCTTGTTCGCGTCCTCGGCTCTTGTGAAGTCCTCCGGCCTGAACTTGCCGTTCCTGATCCGAGCCTGCTTGTTTTGAATCACCTCGACCCGGGCCTTGCACCTGGGCTAGTCCAGGAAACGCTCATCGAGTCTTCTCATCAAGCCGCCTGCGCATGTTTAAATTGATTCGTGCTCTCAACGATCGGCATCAGCGTCGCCTGCTCGTGAGACGACCCGAACGCCTGCACTCCCACAATCACCTGATGGCAGTGCGAAGCGACACCACATCGACCTCGTCCATCAGAAGGCTGGCAGCCTCTAGACGATCAGCGCCGAACTTCTCGGCCAAGCGTAGTAGCCCCTGGACGCTGCGCAGTCGATCAAGAACACGATCTCCGAAGAGCCGAGTCACCAGCGCCAGGCAGGCGGGGCCCACCGCCTCGGCCTGTTCCAGGCAGTATCGTGGCGTGCGCATCTTCCACGCCTGAGCTGCGGGTGGCAGATGATCATCAAGGGTTGATCTCGCCCCAGGGCGCGCGCCTCGTACGTGACTGGCCACCAGTAATTGGTCGGGCGTAAAGACATCCACCATGCAGGACGTAAAGCGGGCCAGTACATCAGTGTCGATGAGCCGATGCGGGACCGAGTACAGACAGTACTCATACTGGATATGGCAGTCTCGGTGCACCTTGGCGCGCACCCAGGTGCAGACCTCGGGTGGGCGCTCTGGTAAAGCCTGTAAACATGCCCGCTCAGCCTCGAACAGTGCCAGCGGCTTCTCCCTCGTCGTGCCATGGATACGCTGACCGGCCTCATGCATCACCCATCTCTCGGCCTGCCGGTTCACGTCGGCCAGATCCACGAAGTCGCGCAGGGGCAGGAAGTTCCTCTTGACGTATTTGACCCCAGACTCCACGCGGCCCTTTTTTAGCCGGGTCTGCCGGTGGGCAGGGGCTGACCACAAATGAGTCCCCTTCTGCGCATTCGGCATAGGAGCGCTGGACCTCTGGGTCCTCCATCACCGCCCGCGTAATCGCGCACTTGGGATTGTCGATGATCATGCGCTGCGGTACGCCACCGAAATGGCGCAAGGCGTGGTGATGACACTTCAACCAAGTCGCCACCGATTGATCGCGCACGAACTCAACATACTGGTGGCGACTAAAGCACAAGGTCATCACGAAGAACCACGTCTTGGCCAGCTTGCCCGTGGCGGCGTCGTACACCAGTGGCCCCGCGCCGAAGTCGAGCTGCGCGGCCTCACCCTGCGCAAAGTCCAGAATCATCGTCGCCTGAATCGGTTTGACTTTAAGCCTCGTCAAGCACCGGCGTACCGAACGGTAGTGGCCCGTGTAGCCATAATCGCGCACCAAAGCCGCATGGATCGCAACCCCTTGCGTGCCTTGCCCATACCAAAGCTCAATCAGCTCAATAAACGGCGTCACGCTTGAGCCCACTTGCTTGATCAGCAGTGGCTCATCAGAGCGCAAACCCTGCGCCTTCTGATGCGCCGTGATCGCCTCCAGCAGTGCTGGCTCGGACGGCAATGCCAACGACGGATCAAGCCAACCCTCCTGCTCTGCAATCAACCGAAGTCGGCCCACCTTGACCCGACCCAACACCCGATCACGGCGCAAACGGTACAGCGCCTCTCGGTACTCTTGCATTTCGATTCTCCGGTTGGCCATCCCCGCTTGCCTAAAAAAGCGGCAAGTATGGCCGGTTAAAAAGAACCGAAATACCCTCTTCTAATTCACTTCCACTGGCTCCATTAGCCGATCCTCAACTGGCTTCATTAACCGATCACGAAGTGGCTCCATTACCCCGATCACAAATTGGCTCCAATGGGGCGATCACTGACACACACCACCTTCGCGTACAACCCATTCGAGCACCTCCTCTGCAGCACGAATCATTGACGGATACTTGTCTTGACCAAGAAACGTACATTCGTGCACAACGAGATTTCTGAAGACGACGGCACTAGAGAACAGTTCCCAAGTATCTTCTGAGAATTGACTTTCCGGTTGATCAAGTCCCTTGAGAGAACATAACGCTCGAATCAGTTTGACCGGTTCCATGCGCTTAAATGATTCGTAACCGTCGTCGATACCCGAACACGTCGGAGAGCTCCAGTGAACGAGAACCGACCGGGCTAAGGCCTCAACTGCCGACACCATAGTTACCAATCGAACAGGACCGATCTCTTCGTACGCTAGTCTTTTTTTGATGATGCCATAACGCGCGGAGGGCAACGATTGAACGTAAACACTTCGAAGGCTTGCAGCCTCCGCGTCGTAAATTACTGCAAGATTCTTAAGTGCCATGATTGAAATTTAACTGCTCAATTGAGTGGCGGGCAAGGGTGCTTCGCTAAGCACCAAAAGGGCAGACTCATCCCTGCACTTTTGGTGCGCTGCGACGTTCTTACAACCCGTCCTCTCCAGTGCATAGCTAAATGGAGATCGCGGCATGAAAGCAGCTTTTGCGTTCCACCATTTTTACAACAGCGCAGACCTTACGCAACACGCGCCGATAGGGGATGGTGTTCGGCTGGACAAAAATATCAAAACCTGACCCGTACCTAAGCAAGTGATTGGAATAGAGATCGCTCAAAGCCTTAAGTTCGCCAGCTACCTCCTGCTTTAATTTATTAAGTTTTAACTCTGCAATTAATGCATCGGTCACCTTAACCAAATCGTGCCCCAAAGACTTAAGCTTTAAATTGAATTTTCCATCATCGATCAGCAGCAAAAGGCTTTTAAGAAGGATTTCGACACCTTGGCAAAATAAGTGGAGAACCACAAACTGGGATCCGCCGTTTCTTTTCAATAGAATTGCTGAAGCGATGAAAGCCTTTCCTTTAGCGTACATCGAGCTTGCCACATACTCCCGAGCATGCTTGGACAACCGCCAAGGGCCAGTTGTCGCCAATACAACTTGCGTTTTCATTTAACTACACTTATTGATATCGGATATTGATCGGCAAAGTAATAACCAAACGCGGGGAAGAATTCTCATTTCGAAATTACCTTTCTTAATCAGTATTTAAACGCGTCGTGGCTAGGTACTTACGCGACTGTTATGAAACAAAGGATCTCATCGCATCCGGTTATTTGCCACATTCTTGCAAGCTGGTGAAATGGCCTGGGCCCAAATTGCTAGACCAACTGCGCTCTAAGACTCGCTATCGCCACTACAGAAATCGAACTTCGCAAGGATATGTTTACTGGGTTAAGTTTTATATCAAGCTTCACGGACTGCGGCCTTCACAAAAAACGGGGGAAGTCGAGCGTCGCCAGTTTTTGCATCACATGGCGAATCAGCGCCAATGTTCGGCATCCACGCTCTGGTCTTAGGTGCCGACATCACTTCTACTAGCAAAGCCTGGGTATCAAAATTAAACGCGCACTTATTACGGGTGGTGTCGCGAAGCACGACACAAATCTATACCCATGTGCTGAATCGCGGCCGGCATAGCGTTCCGAGCCCTCTCGATCGCACCGGCTAGTAGACGTGTTCTCGTGCAGACTCAGTCTTGCACTGAGGCGTCCACATTACTCTGGCTCTGCGCCTCCCACATCGCCGCATATTTTCCAGCCTGGGCCAGCAACTCAATATGGGTTCCCTGCTCAAGAACTTCACCCTGCTCCATCACCAAAATTTGATCGGCGTCGACAATGGTGGAGAGCCGATGCGCGATCACCAGGGTTGTGCGCCTTGCGGAGAGGTTGCGTAGCGCTTCTTGAATGGCTTGCTCGTTCTGCGTATCGAGCGCGGACGTGGCTTCATCCAGAATAAGGATGGGCGGGTTCTTGAGCAGCATTCTGGCGATGGCGACTCTTTGCTTTTCGCCGCCTGATAGTTTTAATCCGCGCTCGCCCACCATAGTTTCGTAAGCGGTAGGCACGGTTTGAATAAAGTGGTCCAATTGCGCCGCAGTGACGGCCTCGTCGATCTCGGCTTGGCTGCAACCCGGACGACCGTAGGCGAGGTTATAGCGCAGGGTATCGTTAAAGAGCACCGTGTCCTGGGGCACGATACCGATCGCTTGGCGCAAAGATTTTTGGGTGATCGTCTTGATGTCTTGCCCATCGATCAGGATGCGACCGTGATTCACATCGTAAAACCGGTACAGAAGCCTTGCGAGCGTGGACTTGCCCGCGCCACTGGCGCCAACCACGGCCGTGGTCGTCCCAGGTTTAATCGTGAAACTCAGTTTCTTCAAGATCTGACGGTCGCTGTTGTATCCGAAATCAACCGCATCAAAGCGAATCTCTGGCCCCTGGGCAAGCGCGCGCGGCGCCAGCACCAACTCAGGTGCGTTGGGTGCATCGGCCACTTCCTTATTGGCTTCAAGCAATCCAAATAGCTTGTCCATGTCGGTCAGGCTTTGCTTAATCTCGCGGTACAGAACTCCTAAGAAATTGAGTGGGATATAGAGCTGAATCATGAAGGCATTCACCAGCACCAGGTCACCGATCGACATGCGCCCTTCGACAACACCGGTTGTGGCACGCCAGACCATCAATGTGACGGCAATGGCGATGATGCAGGACTGGCCTACATTAAGAAACGACAGCGAAGTCTGGCTCTTGATGGCCGCCCGCATCCAGCGCTGCATGCTTTCGTCATAGCGCTTCGCTTCAAACTCTTCATTGCCAAAGTACTTCACGGTTTCGTAGTTGAGTAAGGAGTCCACAGCACGCGTATTGGCCTTGGAATCGAGATCATTCATTTGCTTGCGAAAATTGGTGCGCCACTCCGTCACCAAAACGGTGAAGGCGATGTAACTGACCAAGGCCGTGATGGTGATCACCGCAAACCATACTTCGTACTTGAACACGAGATAGGTTAGAACCATGGCAATCTCGATTAGCGTCGGCAATATGCTGTACAAAGAATAGGACACCAGGCTGGACACACCGCGTGTGCCGCGCTCAATGTCTCGGGTAAGACCACCGGTTTGGCGCTCAAGATGAAAGCGCAGCGACAGGTTATGCAAATGGCCGAACACTTCTAGAGCAATCTTGCGCACAGCGCTTTGCGTCACCTTGGCGAATACAAACTCGCGCAGCTCGGTGAACACAGTCATGGACAAGCGCAATGCGCCATAGGCCAGAATTAATGCGACAGGAACCACCAAGGCGATCTGGGTCACCTGGGCGGCGGACACGCCGCCAGCGCCCAGAACACTACTGGTAGGAGTCAGTGCGTCGACCAGATGCTTGAGAATAATCGGCACCCCAAGATTGGAGAGTTTGGCGCACACCATACAGCCGAGCGCAATGAGCACTCGCCAGCGATAAGCCCAGAGATACGGGAACAGCTTTCTGAGAGTTTGCCAGTCTTTGGAGGCTTGTTTTTCAGACTGGCCGGGGACCGTCGTTAGGTGAGGCGCTGCGGGGGCAGCCGGGGGTCGAGGAGTTGTTTCGTGAGAGCGCATGTCTGCTATTTTGGGGCATAGACGTTCGCCGCAAGGTTTGGCGGGGCTTTTGGGACGTTTTGATGGCTTCTAGAGCAGCTTACGACAACGCACCAACACGTCTTCTTTGCCACCCTCTTCTGATCGAAACCGGCAACTTAGGCGTCCACCCTCTCGAAGTTGGAAGACCTGCTCAAATTCACTCGGACCGAGGGCCTGAGGCCTAGGTCCCTGCACGGCGCCGTCAGCAGATGTAACGGCAAGTGCACCATGATCGGCAAGGATTGTGAGCGTTTTAGCTCGCGCTTGAAACGGGATCAGTTCCACAATCCAGTCCGTCGGTGCCGGGCCTGATTCCTCCGGACTGCGGCGTGTGCGCTGCGCCATGCTTTCGGCCTCGCTGCGCATAGGACGCTGCTCAGACTCCGTCGGGGTCTTGTCGGATAAACCGCCAGGGACAGAGCTTACGCCCGAGGGAGCCTGCTTTGCAAATGCTTCCGGCCTGGATTGCGATTGCGATTGCGATTGCGCGGAAGACTCAGTTGCTGGAGATGCCGAAGACGTGGCTGGTTTACCAACACTAATCCTTGTGTCCGGCGTACGCATCGCTTTGGGTGGAAGCTTGGCACCAGCCGTCAATTCTTTCTTTAAACTTTCCTGCTTGAGCTCCTTGGTCTCCGTCGGCTCCTCGGTCAGCACCGAACTTGCGTCCTTCAGGTCAGGCGCTTCCTCCGCTTTGGTCGAACGCCCAGTAGTAGCCTCTGCTGATTTGGCATTTTTTTGCACGGCCGTCTCCGCTCCAACCACCTGACCGGCTTCCGGCTGCACGCGCACAGCCACCGTCACGGCCACAATGGCAAGCATTGCTGTGACGGCCGCATACGGCCAGGGGCCCAGAAACGAACGCTTTGCTTGCTCCCACATAGCGCTGAACGTTCGACCTCTACCCGAGCTTGAATCGGTGCGACTTCGAGTTTGCTCTGCCGCAACTTTGAAAATGGCCTCCCGCGCGTCGAGCGGTGCAGACGGATTGCGAGCACGACTCAAGGCACGAAAGGCTTCCTGGATAGGCTCAGGTGCTTTTTCCGAACCTGCACCCTGCTCGGTGGGGCCTGAACGTAAAGGGTGCCCGGATTCCTTGGTTCGCGGGGGAATCATCGCCAACCCTCCATTTGCTTACGAATCGTGTTGCGGGCATAGCGCAGACGACTCCTAATTGTTTCCACGGGGCTTTGTGTCATTTCGGCAATTTCTTCAATACGCATATCGCTGTCGGCTTGCAAGATGAAAGCTTCCCGCTGTAAGTCGGGTAGGCCCTGCACACACGTCAAAAGTGCCTCACCCATGCGTAGGTTATGCAGGACGTCCGCCAGGTCGTACTGCAAGGTGTTCGAGTCGACACCGGCGCGACTCTGATTTTCAGCCATGCTTTCCTCCTCCAAGAACTCATGGTCCGGATCAGCAACAACGACGTTTTTCGCTAGGCGCAGATGATCAATCACTCGGTTGCGAGCCACGGTATACAACCACGGTGCAAACAGCTTGCCCTTGAGCGCAGATTGCGGCACACGAATGACTGCCACCCACACTTCCTGAAACATATCCTTGGCGAGATGGTCACGCTGGATCATGCCGAGTATGTATCGGTAAAGCGCGCCTTGATGGCGCTGATAGAGCGTATTGAAGGCGTCCATTTCTCCCTCTCGATACAGCGCGAAGAGCGCCTCATCTGAAGCGCTCTCTTTCTCAGCCACGCCAACAAAGGTGAAGGAGGCTGTTGCGGTCGAAGGTGCTCTCAATCAACTCACTATGGATGACGGGGTGGGTCCGCTACAAAACCCGTCGAACGAGGGAAAGCCAGCGCGGTCGGGGGGTTGCCTGCTAAGGGATGAGCATAAACCAAGACGCCACGTCGCACCATGTTATTCACGGAATCATAGCGAATCTGAATCACTTCGTCAGGCGTATTGCTGGCCCGCTTGAAAGCCACATTATGGGTGAGCGACGCCTCTCTTTGACCATGCTTGGTTCCCAAGCCCGGAGATAATGGGCTTTGCGCGCGCGCAACTGATTCTGCACTTTTCTTAGAGTCGGCGCTTTGCTGAGAGCCTTCACTTTGCTGAGAGCCTGCATTTGGCGAAGAGTCTGCGCTTTGATTGGAGCCTGAGCTCTGCTTCGGGTCCGCACTGGACTTACTTTCCGCGCGCGTTCTGGTTTCCGAACTCGCGCCCGACGGAGCGCTTGCTGCTGCAGGTGAGCGTTGAGATTCATTCGCAGGCTCGGCTCCATCTCTTGCCGCATCGGACTTATCCAACTCTCGGCGAGGTATCAAGTGGCGCTCGTGCTGCTCGGCAAACAACGCCACCCCGATCACTCCGATGTTAGCTGCACGTCCGGTCCTGCCTGCATAAGAGTCATTCGGCGCGGCAAAAGTAAATGCGGCGACCTCTTGTAAGCTCTTTCTCCATCCATTTATTTCGTAGGCGCCAAAGCTCGACAACACGTAGCCGGTCTGCAAGTACGCGGCCGTTTGCCCCGAAATCACGTTGATGCCGTCTACGGAGGTGACCGCCAAGGTGCGGCCTTGACCCTGCCGTCTTTGCATCGAGATGGCATAGTTATTACCCGAAGACCCCACCACCCAGTACTCACCCTGATGCTCATAGATAGTGAGGGCTGAGCCGCTTGATCGATCAATGATACGGATATTGGCGAGTCGGCCTACCTGACTGAGCTTGGCCGTTTGCGGGCTAGGAAGAGTAGAAGGCGCAGACTCGCCTGATGTCGTGATCGTCGGGCTAAACGCTAGAACGGGGGCTACCGCCAAAGCAATACTGAGGGAGAGGAAAGGGCGAAAGCTCGGGTTCATAGGGATTCTCCACAGGTAAAAGAAACGGTCGCAGTCGTGGCTTTTCGCCTGCGTTCATACTCCCTTAACGAACCAGCCGGAGAAAAGGGGTTAAATCAGAGGATTAAACATTGGGAAAATTGAAATGAACCGCCGTATTTGGGCGCTGCAAGCATTGGCCACACTCGCCCTCCAGGCTTGCAGCAGTGCGCCCGGACTGCGCAGCCAATCTCCAAGCTTGCTACGTCCAGCCAGCAATCCATTTTCTTTGGGTTTGGCCTCCAGCGTATTAGGCGAAGACTCCGTTCTTTTGTGGACGCGTATTTTGCCGGCAGAGTTCGATGTCGACGCTCCGCCGCTCGCCGATGTGCTCTTTCGCTGGGAGCTTGCTGCCGACGAAAGCTTCACTCAGGTGGTCAGGAGTGGCGAGGCTCGCGCCTTGGCCAGTCGAGCCCATTGCGTGCATATCAAGGTACAGGGCTTAGAGCCAGATCGGCCGTACTTTTACCGCTTCCACTGCGCCAATTTCACAAGCGTCGTTGGCTCCACTCGCACTTGTCCTAGGCCCGCAGCCAAGCCAAACAGTCTCACCATCGCCTTTGCCTCCTGCCAACATTGGGAGTTCGGGTATTTCGGTGCCTACGGTGATCTCGCCCAACAACGCCCCGATCTAATACTATTCCTCGGTGATTACATTTACGAAGGCGGGCCCTACGCCGGCCCCGGACAACGCGCAAGACGTCACTCTGGAGCGACCGCCAAAACCTTGGCTCAATATCGAGCGCGCTATGCACTCTACAAGAGCGACCCCCACTTGCAACTTGCTCACGCCTGCGCACCTTGGCTCAGCATTTGGGATGACCACGAGGTGGATAATGACTATGCAGGCCACATCTCGAGGGACCGTGACCCTGCGTTCGAGGCACGAAGGTTAGCGGCTTACCAGGCTTACTTCGAGCATATGCCCGTCGACTTCGACGCCCTGCTGAGCTCGGCACACTCGATCAACAGCAAAATTTACCGCAGCCTCGATTGGGGACAACTCGCCAAAATTTCTTTTCTAGACACTCGACAATATCGCGATGTTCACGCCTGTGTGTCACCAGGCCGCGGCGGAGCCTTTGCGGAAAGTGGCTGTCCAGCGCGGCTTGATCCGACGCGCAGCCTGCTTGGGATGGAACAAGAACGCTGGCTTGACCAGTCTCTCAGTCGTAGCCTGGCCGCCTGGAATCTCGTTGCCCAACAAACCTTGGTGACCAGCCTATCCACGACCTTAGAGACCAACGCCAACGAACGAGTATGGATGGATGGATGGGACGGATACGGCGCAGCGAAACGGCGCTTGCTTGCCTCACTTGCACGCCCCAACTTGAACAACCCTGTAGTGATCGGTGGTGATGTACATAGCCAATGGATTGGGGACCTTAGGCAAAACCCTCAGGACAGCGCAGAGCGAATCATTGCTACCGAGCTGTGCGGCACTTCACTGACGAGCAGTTCGGGCATTACCCAAAAGCAAGCCGAACTGGCCATGCGCAACAATCCTGGGTTGCGTTATGGCAATGCGAACAAACACGGCTATAACTTGCTTGAGATCAAGGCCGGGTCGGCCAAACTCAGTGTACGTGTCAGCGAAGATTTGCGAGACCCCGATTCCCTAGTTTCAACTCTGGCTAGCTTCGTAATAGATAGTGGTCGCCCCGGTGCCATCAAGACATCATAGATGTGTGAGTTGACTGTAACAATTGAGCCAGCCGCTCAGCCGTTACCGGTTTCAATAGCACCTTGACATCGAGTTCAGTCGCATGACTTAGCGTCTTGGCATCGGTGTCGCCTGTCAGTAAGGTTAAACAGGAATTAGGGCTGTACGCCCTAAAGGTAGTTAACGCATCAACCCCACGACCATCGGGGAGCCAGTTATCTACGAAAATATGATCCGGCTGCTCGGCATCGCTTAAAGTGGAAAGATGGATTGAGGTCTGCTCGATGTTTGAAAAGCCGCGGACCTTTTGGCCCCAGGCCTCAAACAAGGCCTCGAGACCTAATCGAACGTCATCGTCGTCATCCACCACCACGATACTCAAGCGTCGCAGGTTTTGAGTCATCGTCTCGAAGCCGCCTGTATGCTTTGGCGAGCGTTGCACCTCCACTCCCGGTTGACCAGAGACCAGCGAGCCGATCTCGACCAGGAACTCCAAACCCCCACCCTCGGGCTCATGCAGTTCGATATGAGAGCCTAAGGCGTCCGCCATTCGTTTTGCAATTGAAAGCCCTAGGCCATAGCCCTTTTTTCGGTCTCGCTCGGGATTGTCCAATTGAATGAAGGCATCAATGACCCGCCCCCGCAAAGCTTCGGGGATACCTGGCCCAAAATCGCGAATGGAAAAATACATCGCCGCGGACTCTTCAACAATCGAAACTATAACCGGGCGACCGCCTGCATACTTTATGGCGTTATCGAGCGCGTTTCGAATAATGCGCGCCAACATTCTAGGGTCGGAGAACAGATTGAGTACCGGCACAAGTACTTGCAGGGTAGTACCGTTGGCTTCACTTTGACCTTCAAACTCTCCCACCAATTCTTCAACAAGTTCGCGTAAATCAAACACTTCGGGTCGCACCGAAAAACCGCCTGTTTCCAGAGATGTGAGATCCGACAACGAGCCGACGATGACATCCAAGGTCGCGAGGTTTCGATCGACTTTATCGATCAGATCTTTAATTTCGGCGTCGTCACCGATTCTTCGCTTGAGTTTTCTTTGCAATACACCCACAAACAGTGAGATTGCGGAAATGGGCTGGCGCAAATCGTGGTTAGCCGCGCCGAACGAACGCAACTTTTCAAGATTAACCCGTTTGAGATTTGCCAAGGCCTCCTCAAGGCCCCGCGCAGCATCTTCGGCTCTTAGACGTGCCTCGTCTCTTTCAAGTTGTAAGCTCAACGCTCTTCGAAGCACTCGTCCAAAATTGAGTGTCACGATAAAGAGAAAACCAAAGAAGACTATCGTCAAGAACGCCATGGGCCACTTGAAATCATAGTGCGTGCTAATCCAATAGGTCGACACGGACACACAATTGATGAGACTAAATGAAAGCACCGACAGCGGGAAAACGCTATGCATCACGGCAAACAGCAAACAGTAGCCGATCACAATGAGCGTGGTGAGAAGCTCGCCGTAGGCCGTCATCGAAGAGCCGATCAGCCACGGCATCAGGCCCAAAATGAGTGCCTGCAAAATAATTAAAACAAAGCTTCGTAAGAATGTTTTTTGTACTCGCTCTATGCTGGGACTGTCCGCGATCGTACGCTCAACGAAGCGCGCATTGAGAAAGGAAATGCCCAGGTAGGCGCAGGCCGCTCCAAGCAACCAAACAGAGTGCGGTTTGCCGAAATTTAATATGCCAAAGGCAACAAAAACAAACCAAGCCGCCACGAAGGAATGTCGTATGGCCGTAGCCAAGCTCAGCAGCAACTCGCGCCCGAAAGCCAGGGACCCTGGTAACAGCAGTCCTCTTAAGCGGTTGGCGTGATCAACACCAATGAAGAGCGCGAGGCGGTTCAAGAAATTGCTTTTTGTCCAGCCACATGCCATTGAAATAGTTCGACCCGATTACGACATTGGGTACGACTATAAATAACCTTGATGTGGGTTTTAACGGTGGCCTCTGAAATGGTGAGAGCCGCGCCGATCTCTCGCGTGGTACCGCCCTCCAAAAGCAAACGCAGCACATCGCTCTGACGTGCCGACAAGACCACCTTGAGGCGGGTACGGACGGAATCAGGCCGGTGAATGAAGCGCGCTAACAGGCGTTCGACGACTTCATAAAGAGCATCGCGGTTACCGCTTTTCGTGACAAAGTCAACCGCACCCGCCCTCAGGCAGGCACTACGCACTGACGCATGTTCCTGACCAGTGTAGACCACAATCGGGACGTCAGGAACTTCTTTATGAAGCAAGGCTAGACCGTCGGTGTGACTACTATCGGGCAAACTAAGGTCTAACAAGATCAAGCAAATATCCACCCTGTCGCGACAGGAGCCCATGGCATGTAGCAAAGTACGAGACTGCAAAATGTCGAGTTCAGGTGCAATCTCATGCACCATCGCCTCTATCGCGTGAATAATCATTGGATGATCGTCAACGACTAAAACCTTTGACTTCAAAAGCGCTCCCAATTCATTGCATTTGACCAGAGATTAGCGTTGCACACTTTGGCGGCTTTGTCACCCACCAAAAGGGTGAACTGGTAACTGAGCTAGCTAGATGCCAATTTGCGACGCGGTTCTAACAGTCCTGGTGCCGTTCCTGAATAAAGAGACTCCACCAGCGCGGCGCGATGTTGCAGCACAGCGCGCTGATTGATGGAGCCCTTATCGGTCACTTCGCCATGGTCAATCGATGGTGCCTCGCTCAAAATGATGGCACGCGCGACCCGGCTCGCGCTACCGGTTCCGGTTTGCCAGAGCTTATCAACTAAAGCTTGGAAGTGACTGACAACTTTCCGGTGGCCCAGCACCTGGGCTACGGAGGCTTCCGTGCCTAGCCCAGACAGGCTGCGGCATTCATCCAGTCGTGGTAAGACCAATAGACCTACGTCGTCGCGATCGAGGCCTGTGACCACGGCGTCTTGAACCAGAGGTGCTCCCATTGCAATGACCTTCGCTCGCAGTGGACCAACGCTCACAAAAGTTCCCGTCGAGAGCTTGAAATCCTCTGCAATGCGACCGTCGAAGAATAGGCCTTTCTGAGGATCCCGGGGATCGATCCACTTTACCGCATCACCGCTCCGATAAAAACCCTCCTCGTCGAAAGCTTCAGCGCTTTGTTCGGGGTTACGCCAATAGGCGTTCATCACATTAGGACCACGGAATCGAATTTCCGTTTTTCCCTCCGTGGGCACTAGCTTCGCCACCACACCAGGATTGGGCAGGCCAATATGCCCGGAGCGAACGTCTGGGCCCACGGCGAACAAATTGGCCGGGGCGGTTTCCGTCATGCCAAGGCCGGTAAGCATCTGAATACGCTCACCCACAGTCAGCTCGGCGAGAGTATGGAGGCGATCCCAAACCACCTGGGAGAGTCCCGCGCCGGCGAACATAAAAGCCTTCACCCTCTTAAAAAATCTTTGCGCCAAGGCTTCGTCTTTCTCCATGGCGGCGACAATTTCTTCGAACCCCTTGGGTACATTAAAGTACACGGTCGGCGATATTTCGCGCAAATTCCGCAGCGTGCCCACAATGCCCTGAGCCGTGGGTTTGCCGTCATCAATGTAAAGCGTGCCCCCGTTATAGAGCACGATCCCGACATTATGATTGCCTCCAAAGACATGGTTCCAAGGCAACCAATCCACCAATACCGGAGGCTCGGTTTTCATGAAACCCATGACCTGCAGGATCATTTGTTGGTTGGCACACCACATCCGCTGAGTGATGGGCACACCCTTGGGCGCTTTAGTCGAGCCTGACGTGAACATAAATTTGGTGATCGTCTCGGCACCAACACTAGCGTGGGCGGCATCCAACTCGGCTGTGGGCTGGGTATCGAGCAAAGTCGCAAAGTGGGTGAAGCTTCGCCCAGGAAGAACAGCCGCCATGTTTGCATGAGTGACCACTTCAAGATCAGCAGGGACAGCCGCCGCGATCGCTTTGCCGTAGGCCGCACTGGCGACAAACACCAAACCGGGGGTGAGCGTGGCCACAATATGCTTGAGCTTGGCGAAATCGCTGGAAATGAGCGAGTAAGCGGGTGACACAGAACAATAAGGAATGCCCACCCAATTGGCCGCCAAGCCTAGGCTCAAATGCTCCAAATCATTGTCTGAAAGAATAATGACAGGACGCTCAGCCGATAAGTTTCGATCCAGCAAGGCCTGACCAAGCGCGCGCACCCGTATCATCATTTGGCCATACGTAATCGTTTGCCAAACGCCTTCTGAATCGCGCTGCGCCACCAGGATGGTGTCGGGCTTTGTACTAGCCCAGTGCCGGAAGCGCTCATTCATCGACTCAGGAAATGCCTCCAAAGCCTCATTTGCACGCACGATGGTCGTGCCATCCGCACGCTCTTCTAGCGTCGAGGTGAGGCAGCCACCCACCGAAATCTCGCGATACTTGGGGAGGGGTAAGTTAGAACCGGGGGAAATTGAATCAGTCATGATCGACACTTATCTTTCTACCTTGGCGGCACGCTTAGAGAGAAACGCCTGTAGGCGATCCCGGGCATCGTCTGTACTTTGAGAAATAGCGGCCATCAGCGACTCGGTCAGCATACCTTCTGACATCGACTGATCAGCAATCCTCGGCAAGGCCTGCATGATCGCAAAGTTGCTCATGGGCGAATTTCCGGCGACACGCTCAGCGAGCTGTAAAGCCTTCGCCAAGCCCTCTCCGTCCGCGACCTGGTATTGCGTCAAGCCGATACTTTGGGCCTCAGTCGCGTCATAGACTCGGCCAGTCAGCATCATGTCTGTCATACGAGCCACACCAATAAGGCGAGGAATACGGACCGAGCCACCGCCGCCCACGAACAAGCCTCGCGTACCCTCGGGCAACGCGAAGTAGGCTGAGGCCTCAGCGATTCGAATATGGCTTGCCGAGGCGAGCTCTAAGCCCCCCCCCACCACCGCTCCATGCAGCACAGAAATTACCGGAACCAGGCCAAACTGAAGGGCATCAAAGGCCTTATGCCAACCCAAGGAATGCCACATGCCATGTTCCGCACCGCTTTTGCCGACTTCCCCAAGATCCAGGCCAGCGCAGAAGTGCTCACCCTCGCCGCTCAGCACCACCACTTTAGTTTCAGTGGGTAAATTGATGAATGCGGTATGCAATTGTTGAATCAAGAGGTCGCTGATGGCATTGCGCTTGGCGGGCCGGTTGAGCCGAATGTGCAGGATCGGCCCCGCCGTTTCAATTTTGAGCTGATCTAATCCGGTGAGTAGTCCGGTACTGGGGGAAAAACGGGTCATAGCTAGGCCTACGTGGAGAAAAAGGGTTGCGGCCTGACTCATTAGGTCAGCCGAAACTAGTTCATTATCTTAACTATATAATTAGGGTATTGCAATTGCTGATTACAATTGCGGATCAACTGACCGCCGACAAATTTCCTGAATCCTTGAGGGAGCGCTAATGGACATCGACAAACTCATTGCCATCGACATTCACACCCATGCCGAAGTCTCATGCCGAAATCCCTTTGATGCTTACGGCGAAGAATACGACCGTGCTGCGGACAAGTACTTTGGCTCTAACCGTCGCCCCACCATCGACGAAACAGTGGCCTACTACCGTGAGCAAAAAATTGGTTTGGTGATGTTCACCGTTGACTCCGAATCCCAGCTTGGACGCCGACGCATTCCCAACGAAGAGATCAGTGACACTGCCGCCAAGAACAGCGACATGATGATTGCTTTCGGCTCAATTGACCCGCACAAGGGCAAGATGGGCGCGCGCGAGGCGAGGCGCCTGATTGAAGAGCACGGCGTGAAAGGCTTCAAGTTCCATCCGACAGTACAAGGTTTCCTGCCCTATGACCGCATGGCTTGGCCAATCTATGAAGTCATCGCAGAATACAAATTGCCGGCCATTTTTCATAGCGGCCATTCGGGCATTGGCTCGGGCATGCGTTGCGGTGGTGGCTTGCGCCTGCAAAACAGCAACCCAATGCTGTTGGAAGATGTTGCGATTGATTTCCCCGACATCCAAATCGTCATCGCTCACCCAAGCTGGCCTTGGCAGGACGAGGCGCTTTCCCTGGCCCTGCATAAGCCCAATATATGGATTGACCTGTCTGGCTGGAGTCCAAAGTATTTCCCACCTCAGCTCATTCAATACGCCAACACCTTGCTTAAGGATCGTATGTTGTTCGGGAGCGATTTCCCTCTCATCACGCCTGAGCGCTGGATGAAGGACTTCGATGAAGCGGGCTTCAAGCCCCATGTCAAGCAAGGTATTCTCAAAGATAATGCGGTGCGCTTACTGGGGTTGGGCAAAAAAACCTAAGCAGGCTAGCTACAGCGAACGAGTTTTTGTCGCCAGCGCCATACGCTCCAACCTTTGAACAACGTGCAGATTCCAAAAACCCCTGCAGGCAAGCTCAACGAAGCAAGCCTTCATGGTTTGGTCGGCTACCAATTAGCGCAGGCGGCGATCACCACCACGGCTGTTTTTGAGCAACTGGCTAACGAAGTTCAAAGCGTTCGCCCGGTTGAGTTCACCCTGTTGTGCCTAATCGCTGAAAACCCTATGGTTTCCTCGGCTCGGCTCGCTAAAGCCTTGGCCGTCACTAAGCCGAACATAACAATGTGGGTTGACCGTCTTGAATCCAGAGGTCTGGTCGCGAGGCGACAGAGCGACACGGACAAGCGCTCTATCGAACTCAAAGTAACGCGCGCCGGGAGCAAGCTAGCCAAGACCGTTCGCCAAGGACTTCTCCACCGTGAGGCCATGGCCCTGCGCACGCTTAGTGCGGCCGAAAAAGGCATGCTACTTGAACTACTGCATCGTGTGGCGAGCAGCCGGTCGGCTTAGGAGGCGGGCAACAGACGTCGGCAAGAGGCCGTCGTCCTCACCCACTAGTGCGGCGAGTGAGTTACCACCCTACGGACCGTCATAAGCCCGTTCCACTTTTGCGACCCGCAATTCATAGTGCTGATACCACTGGCTTTTACCCAGGGCCTGGGCGCCTAAATGCTCGGCAACTTGCTTCCATGCGCGAACCGACTCTGTATCGCGCCAATAGGACACCGTGACGCCAAATCCCTCTGCATCACGAGCGCTTTCAAGGCCGAGGTAGCCGGGCTGCTGAGCCGCCATCTCCTCCATTTTGTCGGCCATACTCGCATAGCCATGATCACCCTCGCTTCGCAGTGAGGAGAAAATTACCGCGTAATACGGTAGCGTCAAATTTCTCGCAAAATTCATCGCGAGGTTTACTTAGCAAGCCGGTATTCGTGCGGAGGCAATCGCAACGCGAGTAACTATCACCTCTTGCCGAGGCGGCGAGCATTGCTGAGCGCGCGGCTATGTACAGGCGCAAGACCCGCACCAAGAATCCCTAAGGCTGCGGATTGAGCGGCCTGCGCCATCCGATTCGCTGGCCACTGGCCCGTGGGAAGTTGAGTCAGGCTACTGGTCCATGCCGCCGCCATTTCATTTTGAGCATGCAGCATTTGTTGACCCAGAGCCATCCAGGACTCACAAAATGCAGCGACTTTTTCTGCCCACATTTTCTGAAACTCTTGCTGATCGGTTGCGCTGGGACGAACTCCCGCCAACATCATTCGTGTCAAACGTTCATTTACAACTTGGGGCACAGCCCAAGACATTTCTGAGACTTGTTGTTGAAGACGGTGACTGCGACGCATAACGTTATTTGGCATTTGGACCCTTTCAAAGGCAACTTAGGCAGGAAAGGCGAGGACGGCCTCGTGAATGCAAGGATAAAACAGTATCGGACCACGAACATGGCTTTTCGGCCAAAAGAAACCGAGGACACCCACTAGTTTGAAAGTTGGTACGCTTTACCAACGATTTTTTGATCTAGTCGACGATAAACAACGTCGCGCTCTGATCCGAGAACGAGCGATGAGGCTCAGCGTTGTCCGCAACTTGATAACGGGTTCCCGGTGTCAACGTAAATTTCCGTCCACCGGCCAACATCACTAAAAGTTGTACTAGCAATAGAGAACCCGCGCCGCGAAAGCACTACGGCACGGCTTCGGCTGGCAAGCGAGGGCATGCTGAATGCCCTCGCTGCAAAAATTGGGCAGCTATGCCCGGGTGAGCTTGCAGCCCGGCGTCTGCGCGAAGCGCATTGGTCTTACAGGCCAGCGTCTGCCCTAAGGGCCGCCGCTTAGCAACAGCTTTTGGCTTCGGCCGGAACCGACTAACGTCGATTCCTTAACTTTGCTCTTCGCAAAGTTAGCCTTCGCCGAAGAACTAACCATTCGGGCTAAGCCCGAACGGGCTTACAGCCCGGCGTCTGCGCGAAGCGCAGCCGCTTTGTCAGTTCTTTCCCAACTGAACTCGGGCTCTTCGCGACCGAAGTGTCCGTAGGCTGCAGTCTTCTGATAAATCGGACGCAATAGATCCAACATCAGCACGATGCCTTTTGGACGCAAGTCAAAATGCTTTTGTACCAAGGCCGACAATTTCTCGTCGCTGATCTTGCCTGTGCCTTCGGTGGTGATCATCACCGATGTGGGCTTTGCAACTCCAATCGCGTACGAGATTTGCACCAAGCACTTACTGGCCAATCCAGCCGCAACCACGTTTTTTGCCACATAGCGAGCGGCATACGCCGCGGAACGGTCAACCTTTGAGGGATCCTTACCGGAAAACGCGCCACCACCGTGAGGTGCGGCACCGCCGTAGGTATCGACAATGATCTTACGGCCAGTGAGGCCGCAATCACCCTGCGGACCACCTACGACAAAACGACCCGTGGGGTTCACCAAATACTTGATGTCGCCCTTGATGAGCTCTTTGGGGAGCACCGGCTTAATGATTTCTTCAATCACTGCTTCTTGCAGCATCGCATGCTCAATTTCGGGTGCGTGCTGGGTGGAAAGCACCACCGTGTCGATGCAATAAGGGCGGCCGTCAACATACTTGATCGTGATCTGTGATTTTGCGTCCGGGCGCAGCCAAGGCAGGCGACCATCACGACGCAATTGCGCTTGACGCTCAACAAGACGATGGCTGTAATGGATCGCAGCGGGCATCAAAACGGACGTTTCGTCACAGGCATAACCGAACATCAGGCCCTGATCTCCAGCACCTTGCTCGAGGTTCAACCCACGGCCTTCGTCTACACCCTGGGCGATGTCCTGGCTTTGCTTATCGTAGCAAACCATGACCGCGCAACCTTTGTAATCGATGCCGTATTCGGTGTTGTCATAGCCGATACGCTTGATCGTATCGCGTGCCACCTGGATATAGTCGACATTAGCCCCAGTTGTAATTTCACCAGCCAAGACGACCAAGCCGGTGTTACAAAGAGTTTCGGCCGCAACGCGCGAGTACTTATCTTGCTCGAAGATCGCGTCTAAAATAGCATCGGAGATTTGATCGGAAACTTTGTCGGGATGCCCCTCAGAGACCGATTCGGAAGTGAAATAAAATTCTTTAGCCATCGCTTAATCCTGTGAAAGTTGAGGCGTAGCCAACTCACAAGAAGAGGCGACGCTTTAGCGGAAGAGAAGCGCAATCCACCATGTGAACGACGCTTTGGGGCCGCTCCGCAAGTTGTCTTAACTCAGCGGCCTTCATGAGATTATACGTGGCTGCTCAAGACTGAACAAACTTTCTAATCAGAACATTGCCAACTATTCCGCAATTCTGGCCCCAGCGAACATGGGTCCTGTGCTGCTAAGACTTACTCTGCTATCGCTAATACCCATTGGTTCCATAACAATTAGATGCTTACTCGACTCGTCAAACTCTACTCCCGCATTCCACTGCCTTGGGTTCGACAGTTCGGGCGTCTGCTAGGTTGGGCGATCCACGGCCTGGACAAGCGCTATCGAAGCCGCATACAAGAAAACCTGAGCATTGCCGGCCAAACCTCCCGGAAGGTTCGAAATGCGGCCATCGCGGGCGTGGGTGCTGGCTTGGCGGAGGCGCCCTGGGTTTGGGGATACACGCCTCACCAGTTGAAGCAATGGATCATTTGTGAGCAAGCCGATTTACTCAAGGAGTTGGCAAAAGGCCCGAGACCTGTCGTGTTCTTGACCCCGCATTTGGGCTCCTTCGAGATGACCGCACGATTTTTAGCGGCCTACCTTCCTATCACTGTGCTTTATAAGGAACCAGACGCGGTGGGCTTAAAAGCCTTCATGGTCAAGATTCGCAATGCTGAAAATCTATCGGCGGTACCCGCTAATTTAGGAGGCGTCAAGACTATGCTAAAGGCGCTGAAGGCTGGCCAAGCGATTGGGATACTCCCGGATCAGGTACCGAGCGCCGGTGAAGGACGATGGGTGCCATTTTTTTCGCGCTCGGCCTATACGATGACGTTACCTGAAAGACTGGCACAGGCCACCAAGGCAAGGGTGGTGATTGTGCTGGGTACGCCGCTACACAACCAACCCGTCGGAAAAACCTATTGGCGTTTAGAGCTTGAAGAGATGTTAGAAACGCCTAGCCCCGAAAACATTAACAATAAATTTGAGAAAATTATTTTGAATCGACCGGAACTCTACCTTTGGGGATACAACCGTTATAAGCGCCCTGCCGGGGCTCCTGCCGCGCCAACGCAAGGACTCCAATCACCCAAAGCGAGTGGATCGTTGGATGCTTGAGGAGATCTTGATAAAGCTTGGACTTTTGTTCATGCGCAGCCTCAGTCATTTGCCATCTCCGATATTGAGGCGCCTGGGAGCAGGTTTGGCCTGGCTGCTCTATCGGATCGCGACGCCAAGACGCTTGATCACCCTTACCAATTTGCGCTTGTGCTTCCCAGAGTGGGACGAGGCTAAAAGAGTGCGTATCGCCAAGGAACATTTTCGCGCCTTCACGCAAACTTTTTTGGATCGATTCATTTTTTGGTACGGCAGCGAGGCCCGTATCCGCAACATTTGTCGCATCGAAGGTGCCGAGTACCTCCAAGCGGCTCTCGGGAAACCCTTGGTGATTTTCGCACCCCATTTCGTCGGCATGGATGCCGGCGGCGTGAGAGTACAACTTGAAACACAGGTGTTTGGCATGTACGCGCGCCAGCGCAGTGCCACTTTGACCCGAGTCATGACCAAAGGCAGACAACGCTTTAACCAGACTGAAATGCTGCTGCGTACGGGCGGCATGCGTACGGCCCTAAAAAGGATTAAGCAAAAAATTCCGTTCTACATTTGCCCAGACATGGATCTTGGTCCAAGAGATGCGGTCTTTGTGGATTTTTTTGGTGTGCCGGCAGCGACTGTGACGACCTTGCACCGCCTCTCCACCATTACCGGAGCGCAAATTCTTCCCTGCGTCACGCTATTAACCGCAAGCGGCTATATTGTGCGTTTTGGGCCCGTTTGGGAGAACTTCCCCTCAACCGATGAGGTCGCCGACACTCGCAAAATGAACGCCTTTATCGAACAAGCCGTGCTACAACAGCCTGAACAATACCTATGGAGCCACCGTCGCTTTAAAACACGCCCTCCAGGTGTACCCTCGATGTACCCAAATAAGCGATAATTGGATAAGCGGAGCAAGTTTAGACAATATGCGGATTAAGTTTACAAAAATGCACGGCGCGGGCAACGATTTCGTGGTGCTCGATGGAGTTCGACAAGCGATTCAATTGAGCACGCGGCAATGGCGCGCAATAGCTGATCGACATCTTGGCGTTGGGGCGGATCAAATGCTTTTGATCGAGCCACCTTCGAGCCCCGAAGTAGACTTTAACTATCGCATCTTCAATGCTGATGGTGGCGAAGTGGAGCATTGTGGCAATGGGGCTCGGTGCTTCGTAAAGTTTGTGCGCGATCAGGGGCTGACCGACAAATCAACGATCAAGGTACAAACGGTGAATGGCCGCTTGGAGTTGATCTTGAACGAGGACGGGCGTGTGAAGGTCGACATGGGGGAACCTATTTTTGACTTGCATAAAGTCCCCTTCGATTCCCACGGCTTGCAGAGTGTCAACATTGGTAATGACAAGGCTTGGACCTTGCTGGTGAATGGTCATGCTCGCTTGCTCTCGGTCCTGTCGATGGGCAACCCACATGCGATACAAGTTGTACCCCACGTGGAGTCTGCACCGGTGAGCATCGAAGGCCCGCTCATTGAGGCCGGCCTGAACTTTCCACGCCGCGTTAACGCAGGGTTTATGGAAATTAAGAATGCGCATCAAATTGCATTACGGGTTTGGGAGCGCGGTTCTGGTGAAACCTTGGCCTGTGGTACCGGTGCTTGTGCGGCCGTTGTAGCAGGCATTCAACGCGGCCTGTTACATTCGCCCGTGAATGTTGCCACGCGCGGTGGAGAGCTCACTATAGCCTGGGAGGGCGGACGGGTCTATCTCACCGGCCCGGCCACCACGGTATTTGAGGGCGAGATCGAGATTTCGGAATAGAAATGAGTCAAGAAGCAAAAACGATAGAAATAGACGATAGCCACATCCTGAGATATCTGAATGAGCATCCCGATTTTTTCGAGCGTCAGGCCAGCTTGCTCGGTACGATTCGTATGCAGTCATCCCATGGTGGGCGGGCGATCTCGTTACAAGAGCGACAAATGGAGGTCATGCGTGAAAAGCACAAAGTGCTCGAGGGCAAACTTGCCGACCTTATCCACATCGCACGCGACAATGACGCCATTGTCGATAAGATGCACCACTGGACCCGTCAGTTGCTGATTGCACAAAACAACAACAAGTTGCCCGATGTCGTTTTAAGCAGCTTAAGTAGCCAGTTCAACGTGCCTTTAACCGCTTTACGTCTTTGGGGTGTGAAAACCGAGTTTACGCATTTGTCGATCGCTGCTGCCGTGCCGGTCGAGACCATCACCCTTGCCAACAGTATGATGCTGCCGTATTGCGGAATGAACAGTGATTTTCAGGCTGCAACCTGGCTTCCCGAGAAGGGCAATCAAGCCCGTTCGCTGGCTTTGCTACCCCTCCGGGTGGGTGCTGACCCAAAATCTTTTGGCTTGATTGTTCTCGGCTCACCAGATCCGGAACGTTTCAAGTCAAGCATGCAAACGGCCTATCTTTCTAGTATTTCAGAAATCGCTAGCGCCGCGTTGAGCCGTTTAGTGGAGTAGCGGGATGGGTCAAACGACCCAGGGGCTGACTCCAGGCTCCCATTCAAACCTCGCCACAGGTAAAAACAAAGGGGCGACCACGGGCTTGAGCGATATTGCCTCCTACCTGGAGCATCTCCGATCCGAGCGCAGCTATTCGAGTCAAACGCTGAAGGCCTACTCCGATGACCTGAACGGGCTGGTACGGGCGTTAGCTGGCATGAAGCTGAGTCCGGCCGAGGTCAAGGAAGCTGATGTTCGGCATCTGGTCGCCGTGACCGCCAAGGCCAAAATATCTCCTCGAACACAGGCCCGACGTCTGTCCTGCTGGCGGGGCTATTTCGACTGGCTGGCACGCCTCGGACAACTGTCTACCAACCCAGTGCGTGCAGTGAAGGCGCCGAGAGCTGGCAAGCGCCTGCCCAAGTCACTCGCCCCGGATCAGGCCATGAGCCTCGCGAATCATGCGCCCGAAGCGGTGTTTGAATCCATGCGTGACAAGGCCATGGTTGAGCTACTCTATTCAAGCGGCGTAAGGGTATCAGAGCTGCACTCCCTGGATCGGCAATTTGCAAGCCAGGCGGGGCCGGACAAGTATCAAAGTTCCAGTTGGTTAGATTCTGAAGAGGCTCAGATCACGGTACTAGGCAAGGGATCCAAAGTGCGCACAGTCCCAGTAGGGCGGGCGGCTCTGGAGGCGATTGCAAACTGGCTGGCCTTTCGTGACGGCGGGGAGAATGCACCTGCGCTTAAGGCATTGCCTGCAAAAGATCAACACGCCCTGTTTTGCACCCATGTCGGACGGCGCTTGAGCGTGCGCAGCATTCAAAGCCGGGTTGCCCGTCTAGGACTTATGCAGGGCATTAACAGTCGTGTTCACCCTCACGTTCTTCGCCACTCGTTCGCCAGCCATGTGTTGCAATCCAGCGGTGATTTGCGGGCTGTGCAAGAGATGCTCGGACATAGCAACATCTCAAGCACACAAATCTATACCTCCTTGGACTTTCAAAGGCTGGCGGCGGTGTACGATGCCGCCCATCCCCGTGCCAAGAAACCCCAAGAAAGTTAGACCCACATGCTCATAGCCCATATCAAAGCAGGAAAAGAGAGGGCCTTCCAACGCCGTCATCCTTGGGTCTACCCCGGAGCAATTACCCACGTAAGTGGCCTGGTCGGAGCACCCACGTCGGGTGAAACCGTTCGTATGGTCGATTCCCACGGGAAATTTCTGGCCTGGGGTGCCTATACCGAGGCGTCTCAATTGCGTATTCGGGTCTGGAGCTTCAAAGAGGAGGACATCATTGATCGCGCTTTCTTTCAAGCCAAGGTCGCTGCCGCCTGCCAACGTCGTGCGGCCTTAAGCACTAGAACCACGGCCGTTCGGTTGATTTTCGGCGAGGCCGACGGCCTGCCGGGCTTGGTGGTGGACCGTTACGGCGACCAATTGGTCATGCAGTGCATGTCAGGAGGCGCAGATTTTTGGCGGGAAACCATTGCCGATGCCTTGTTGCTCTCGACGGGTTGCAGCGACATTTATGAGCGCTCAGACGCCGCTGCACGCAAGCGTGACGGCCTCGAACCGCGCGAAGGTGTGCTGAGAGGCGCGGAACCGGCCCAGTCGATTGCAATTGTCGAAGACGAAATCCATTATGGCGTGAATGTTCGCGAAGGTCATAAAACGGGCTTTTATATCGATCAAAGAGACAACCGTCGCCTTGTCTTCGAATTGGTGAAGAAATTAAGTCTGCGGCGATCTTCGTCGATAGTAAGCGCCTCCACTCATAATGCCGAAAATGATTCGATCAAAGTTCTCAACTGCTTTTGCTATACGGGCGGCTTCTCATTGGCCGCGCTAAAAGCGGGCGCCGACATGGTTATTTCGGTCGATTCCAGTGGCGAGGCCTTATTACAAGGTCAAAAAAACTGGGAGATGAACATAACGGGTGCACCGCTCGCTGTATCTAGCCCCAAGCCAGACGCCAACGCGACGAGTGGATCCGCCCCGACAGCCAGCCAGGAATGGCTGGATCAAAATGTATTCGATTACCTCAAGCAGGCTCAAAAAGAAAAAACGCTTTTTGATCTGATCATTCTTGATCCGCCAAAATTCGCCCCATCCGCCCATCACTTGGATAAGGCAAGCCGAGCCTACAAGGAGCTGAACCTCAAGGCTTTGCAGCTTCTCAAGCCAAACGGTTTACTATTGACGTTTTCCTGTTCGGGTGCGGTCTCGGTCGATCTTTTCCAAAAAATCGTCGCCGGTGCGATTTTCGATGCAGGAATTGATGCTCAAATGCTAAAACGTCTCGCGGCCGGTACCGATCATCCTATGTCGATGACTCATCCTGAAGGTGAGTACTTGAAAGGTTTGCTACTACGCCGCATATAGCTTGGTCCTCGCGGC
>JANOPA010000022.1:0-10503 GCA_031421635.1 Betaproteobacteria bacterium
GCCCGCTATACGGGTCCGCTGCCAGCGAGAGCTGCGCAATCGCAGCCAACCCGCTCATCCCTTTACGCATATCCGTGATCCCTGCGGCTACCCAAACTCGTGTACCCGATGGAAGCCCCACCAAGGACTGCATCATCAATGCGCGCCCAGCAACTCAAACACCAGGCCTAGCATCTGAGCGTCAACATGATTGATCCGAACCTTGCCACGCGACAGCTCGATCTCAAGGCCCGCACTGGTTGCGATCGGCTTCGCCGCCACCGCCGGTTTGACGACGATGGGCACCATTGCCCCGCGTGGCTTGGCCTTGTTGCGACGGGTCGGCCTCACCCCAGTGCGCTCTCGCGTTAACCACTTCTGGAGCAACGCAGCACTCACACCGTTGCTGGTTGCAATCGTCTCAACGGCCACCGACGACATTAGGCTCAACGCCATCAACTCGCGCTTTGCCTTCACGTCGTAAATCACTCGGCCGTCAATATTGCGGCCCTGTATTAACCCCGTAACCACCGGGATAACCACTTCCTTTTCAATCTCGCTCATCGCCAAGTCCGTATCAGTTTGTTCGGACCTTAATCTTCAGCCTCTTCTAAACCAATTTCAATACGGTACTCACCGAGCCTTTACAGCTTTTTAACGCTCCCATTGGCTTCTTGCACTTGACTGCCCGGGTGCTCAATTCCAGCGATGTCATCCACTGGTGCATTCTCGCTTTTCTAGGCGGGGCCTATTCTTCGGTCTGAAGTCGCTGTTACTGCGTCGCCTGGGTGGTGAGGCTTTTATAATGACTAACGTAGCGTTACTTTTTGCACGAATGTGCCGCCAACCCCGTCCAGCGCTTAACCTTGAACCCCAAAGGCTCCCAGATCTTTCAGCGTGACGCGATGAAAAGCGCCTTTTATTTTCGCCTCGTCGAGCCGCGAGGGTCTGAGCCGCACATTGTCCAACGGAATCGTAGCGGTCACCTCAGAGCCGTAGCCGACAGTCAGTGTTCCGCGAAGACGGACATCGGTCGCAAAGTAAGCGCGCATGCCCTGCTCGTCATCATCGATCTCGGCGAAAAGCGCTTTGACAGGCTTGTCATTCAAACCGATGCGGGCAAACGGTTCGAGAGCACGAAGCGGGAATGAACCGCCGCGTATCGCAATTCTCAATGTCAGGTGGGGCCGCTTGCCGATCTCCCGGAGCACTTCATCGGCCGTGATCTGCATCTCGATAGGTCTTAGATATGTAAACTCAACCATGATGCCTCCTAATTAGTGAACTCGATCTCGTCGACTGCAAGCTCGCCTGTTGCGATCTCAGAAAACACAAGTTTCGCCTGAGTGATATCTGTCGGGTCTACTTGTACCGCTCCGGCGCAAACCACCGTATACGCGGTTAGCGGGATCCGAAGCGTCGACAGTGAAGACTTGTTGTTGGCAGCCTCATTTGCGACCGCGCTTTCGGGTACGCCGCCGAACGCCGATGCCCGAATAAGTCGCTCATTACCCGCGCCGTCGCGCAGTCCGATTCGCAGATTTTGTGCACCGGCCGGATTAGACGCACTGTTGACGACCTTCCCAAGCCGGACCTGAAGGTGCGTAAACCCGGTAACATTCCGTTGACCACCTGGGATATCGAACACAAGTTGGTCGCCCGAGCTGTTCCAAGCTAACCGGAGCCCGCCCGTATCGTGCGGCGACTGATTGTCCTGCGGATAAAGCTGAGCCTCGACAGGATTGGCAGGCAAGCCCGACTGCACCGCCGCGCCGCCAATCGTGCTGGTTTGCCAATCGTTCGCAGCGTGCGGCCCTTCGAACTCATCCACTGTTCATTCCCGACCCGACCGCTAGTGTGAGGGTAAAGCGTCCCAGCGCGTCGGTCGTGCTCCGTCCGACGGGCCGGTTCGATTTATCGGATCGCGCGCTTACGATGACGCCGCCAACCGGTCCCGCACCCGGGTCGGCAAGAACGATCCCTTCGATAACTAGATTAGAAGAACTCTTCATAGTGCCTCCTCGATCGCAGCAGCGATCACGCAACAGTCGGATCCATTAAAAGATGTCTGGGGATGACCGAGGGCGTTGTCGACTAAACATCCACGGGGCGAGCAAAAGTGACCAGCGACGAGACTCATGCAACTCTCCCGGACATGAGATTCCACTCAGCGAAACGCTTCGCCATCACCAACCGGTGATTCGAAGCGCTCAGTGTATGTCGGTAGTTCCGGAAGTGGTTGTTGATCGTGGAAAACGTCGATAGAAATCTTTGCGCTGAGCCCAAAGATCTAAACCGGTTTCTCCTTCGTTCTCGTTGCCTGGTGGGTTGATGCGAATTCTCTGCTCGGTTGTTCGCATCTTTGACCTTAATGTGCTCAACGCCTGGCATCAGCCTTTTCATTGCGACACCATAACTGCCCAGGCGGTCGGTGACTGCTCGTCTCGGAAAAGTACCCTCTACCCTCAGGATCTTTCTGAAAAACCGCTCCGCTGCTCTCGCGTCTCGATGGCTCTGAACGATAATATCGATCACTTCGCCTTCCTGGTCGACCGCTCGCCAAAGGTATTGATTTCGACCATCGATCTTCAGGTAGACCTTATCCAAATGCCAAGTATCCCCGAGGGGTCCTCGGCACCTTGTCAAGCGCCTCGAGTACTCTGCCCCAAACTTGGAGCACAACACTCGGATCGTCTCGCAGCTCACGGTGACACCACGCTCGAACATCATTTCCTCGAAATTTCGATAGCTCAGGCGGTAACGAAAATAGAGCCAAACACAACGACCAACGATCTCAATCGGGAAGCGGTGACGATGGTAGTGGCGAGATTGATCGATGTCTTCATTCCATCACAGATCGGTTAAGCTGACAATGCACATCATGCCCCTATCCCCCTTTTGTCGAATGCACTTCAATCGAAGATTCGATACTGCTTACAGCAAGGGCAACATTACCGGGAGATCAAAAATTAAAATATCCTCCATTCGGATGATTCTAAAAATAAATATTTGACTTCGCTGAGTTATATTTTTGAAGGAGGGGCTTCCTAAAACCAAAACTTTACGCCACAATCAAGTCAGTGTTTGGTGATTGGTGGCGTCGTTCAAGGTGCAGTTGAGTCGTCATTCAACTTGAGCACGGGCCTAAAATGCGACTAGATATTCGCGCTGTGATTTCGAGGGAATGGCTCGGCAATGCGCTTGTGCGCAGAGAGAAGCAAACCCCGCGTGCATTTGACGATGGCTGGAATCTACTCAGTTTTGAGGATGCGTTCGCTCCGAAACTGGAGGATAGTATGAGCAGAATCAAATGTTCTAGGAAGAGGTGTTTCAGCAACGGTGCAATGGATTGGGAAACTGCCTGTGACTATTCGACGCTAATTTAAGTGCCTCAACATGAAGAAATTTACCGCTGTCCTTTTAGCTTGTTTGTGCGCGCTCGTGTCAGGCACCTCCGCTGACGACTTTGGGCGATTTGTCATCGTCGATCCGCCGGCGATATCGGTTTTTCCTGATCACGACAAAGCTGTGTCTGGCGTATTACCCCTTAAAGAGTTTATTGATAACGGTAAGACACTGTTTGGAACCGCCTTTAATATCCTGGATGGCGCTGGCCGCCCCAATTCAACCGGCGACTCGAAGCCTACCAACCGACGGCGGCCAAGTGCTGAATTCAATAGAATCGCCGGCCCTGACGCCAGCGCTTGTGCCGATTGTCACAATCGGCCGTCCCAGGGCGGTGCGGGCGGATTCGCAGCGACTACTTTTGTGGGCGCCCATTTCTCTGACCCTCCAACCTTGTCGATTGACCTAGCCCGTACAAACGAACGAAACACCATTACCGTCTTTGGCTCAGGTGCAATCGAAATGATAGCGCGCGAAATGTCAGAGGACCTTAGAAATTCGTACAAGGAGGCTGCGATACGGGCCGAAACTCAACAAATCGAAGTCGTCTTGAAGCTACGTACGAAGGGTGTGGATTTCGGCCAAATTACCGTTCGCCCGGACGGAACATACGGCACCGAGAGCATAGACGGTGTAGACCCAGATCTGGTCGTAAAGCCGTTCGGAGTAAAAGGTGTCGCCGTATCGCTTAGAGAGTTCAGCAATTTTGCGCTGAATCAGCATCACGGCATCCAATCAGAAGAACGTTTTGGTTGGACTAGAACGGGAACGCGCGATTTCGATGGGGATGGAGTCAACAACGAATTCACGATTGGCCAGTTAAGCGCACTAACGCTGTATCAAGCGAGTCTGCCGCTACCAATTAGAGCCGCCTACACGACACCGAGCGTCGAACAGCTAAGCAAACTCGGAGAAACACGTTTTCACGATATCGGATGCACGCGATGCCACATTCCAAGTCTGCCATTGAAGTCCGCTTGGTTCTTGGAACCGAACCCATTTAATCGGCCAGGTAGCTTGGTGCCCCGCGACGTGTCCGGGCAGATCGCCATGCCATTCAACTTCAAAACCAATTCTGCCTATAAAAAAGACTCGACGGGTAATACGAGGATTATGGCCTATACGGATCTCAAGCGTCACACGATCTGCGATAACGAGGATCCCTATTTCTGCAATGAAAAAATTAGGCAAGATTTTGTTCCGACCGAAAAATTCTTGACCGCAAAACTATGGGATGTGGGGACCGCGCGCATGTACGGTCATCAGGGTAAGTTGACGACTGTCTCGGAAGCTATTTACCACCACTCTGGAGAAGCGAAAAAGGAAAAAAAATCCTATTTGGCTTTGCCAAAGGAAGATCAGCGATCGATCGTGATGTTTTTGAAGTCGCTGCGTGTCGAAAGCGAATAGCGATTGGATTTAAACCAGGAGAAAAGCATGAAAATGAAAGCCTTGACGATGTTGACCTTAATGGCCTTGACCACACTCTCGAATACGAACGCCAATGCCCACGCGTTTGCCTGACACCGAATCTACGCGGACCGTGCTGTCACGCTACGATTCTATGAGGCAAGCTTCAAGGCAAGTGAGATATTGCATTTAGGATTTCTGAGGGCAGGCATCGACGCCGACAATCTGTTGGAGCACGGTGTGCTGGCCGATATTAACGGGAAACCGTCAGAGCAGATTCTCCGTAAGGCGCTTGCAAAATTCAAAGAAGCGAGAAAGCAATTGGACGTCTTTACTGCGCAGATCGGCGTCATGGAGGAAATCGAAAGGAAAAACAAAGCGATTCCCGAGCATATCGAAGCGCTTGGTCGTATTTTGCAAGATCATCCGGCTTTGGAGCGAGTCAGTCTGACGAACAGTCGGTTTGCAAATGTCAACAAAGGCACGGGGATTACTGTCAATACGGGTTCGGTTGGGAATGATTTCGGCGATCTTCTGAAAAACATAAAGGCGGATGCAAAGATAGTCGCAGAGCAATATGACCAGCTCATTCAAGCGTTTGTTCCGGTTATTCCACTTGGTAAAAGTGGTGGTTTCGCGGCAATGGTTTTGTCCGGAAGAGCTCCGTTACCCGAGAAGGTTATGCATAATGTTGATCAGCTGATGGTGTTTGTGCAATTTGTGGACCGTGCTTGTACGACTTCAATTGCCGCTGATATGCAGGTATACCCCAAGGGCCTCGAATGGCTGCCTAAAGTTGATTGGAAAAAGTAGGGTTCGCTTGAAGCGTTTCAGTAGCGCTCTCTTGCGGACAGGTCAGCTGGATGTTTGAGGGCGCGTTAAAAATCTTGGGGGTTCATGCCGCTGCCCGATGGAGTCCTTCGATGAAGCGTCGCGTATCCGTTTAAATCGGGCGTGGATCAAACATGGGGGTCAGCATTAAATATGGTTTGATCCAAAATCCTTGCGAAGTAGGCCACGGTGTCCCAAGGTTTCGAGATGAATTAGATTGCCTCCCTAGGGGAACAGGGCTTGGGCGGAGGTTTTAGGGATTGGGAAACGACGATCCTGAATGGTCGGCGGTTGCGACCTGAAACACTAAATGTGGCCCGGACCCCCATGTTTGATCCACGCCCAATGAAATTAGTGACATCTCTAAATGAAACGGACACACCTACTTCAGTCTGGGCGAACTTAATGAATCCGTCGTTCACTGGCTGAGGGTGCTCAATGAGCGGCCCTTCAAGAAGATGGAGGGTTCGCGCCTGTCACGCTTTGAGAGCACCGAGCGGGCGCTTCTCGCGCCATTGCCGCTGCGCCACTACGAGTTTGCGCAGTGGAAGCAAGTCAAGGTGCATCCCGATTACCACGTCCAGGTCGATAAGATGTTTTACTCAGTGCCGTACCGCCTGGTGGGCCAAACCTTAGAGGCTGGGGTGAGTGCCCAGATGCTGGAGTTGTTTCTAGGCGGCAAACTCGTCTCGACCCACTACCTGGGAACCATCCTCGGGCATTTCTATACCCACCCCGAGCACCGCGCACCCGCACACAGCGCCCAGATTGATCAGACGATGGAGCGGATGTTCTCAAGGGCGGCTCAAATTGGACCGGCTACCCGCGAAGTGATTCTGCGTCAGGCCAGCCATCGCAAGCACCCCGAGCAAACGCTGCGCGCAGCCCAAGGCATCGTGCGCATGGCTCAGGACTTCAGCGCCTCTCAGCTAGAACAGGCTTGCCTGAGAGCGCTCGGCCTGGGCGTCTATAGCTACCGTACGGTTCATACGCTCATTAAATCGGCCGTACCTGAGGCGCCGATTGCAACCTCCGCTCCCGAACACGCCAACGTGCGCGGGTCCGACTACTTCCATTGACCTCACCCACCCCCCAGGAGACTTCCCTCATGCTCGTACAACCCATGATCACCCAACTGAGCGCTCTCAAGCGCAAAGGTATGGCTCAAGCTTTACACCATCAAATGCAAAGCCGAGACCTGCAATACCCTGAGCGCTCAACTGGCGCGCGAAATGATGCGCCGTTCCGCAAGCTTCCATGACCACTCGATCCACTTTACGGTTCACAAAGAAGCGCTCAAATTGCGCTCGGCTCAAACGTCGCTGCTCGATCATCCGAGATGATGAATCGGGCATCGCGATCTGGAAAACATTCTTGGCAAGATCAACTGCGGCGGTAGTAATATTCATGGCGGACGCTCCCTGTGAATGAGTTGGCTGCTCGCCCTGCAATCGAAGAACAGCTGGCACTATGATGCCGTCTAATAGCAGGAGGAGTCCATCCCATCAACGCCGTGGTGTATGATGATTCAGATAGCCGGAGATCCCGTTTCACGCGATGGAGAGTACATATGCCACTCGTCACCGAGAGTGTCCTTGGCAGTATCGGCAATACGCCGCTGGTTGAATTGCGCAAGGTGGTGCCGGCAGGATGCGGGCGTGTGTTTGCCAAGTTGGAATGGGCCAATCCGACCGGCAGTATGAAGGACCGGATGGCCGCGGCGGCGATCCGCAATGCCGAAGCCGATGGTCGCCTGCGGCCAGGCGGCACGGTGGTCGAATACACCGCCGGCACGACGGGAATCTCGCTGGCGTTGGTTTGCGCTGCCAAGGGCTATGGCCTAGAGATCGTTTTTTCGGACGCCTTCAGCGAGGAGAAACGCCGCACCATGCAGGCCTTCGGCGCCCACATTACGGACGTGCCCAGCGACAACCAGCAGATCACCGAGACGCTGATCAGGGCCATGATCGACAAGGCCGCCGATATCAGCCGCCGACCTGGGCACTGGTACTGCGATCAGCTCAACAACCATGATGCGACGCAGGGATACCTGCCGCTCGGCGAAGAAATTTGGCGCCAGACCGGGGGTGAAGTGACCGCTTTCGTGCACTCCGTCAGCACGGCGCACTCGATCCATGGTGTGACGCATGCGTTGTGGCAGCATGATCCGAATATCCGGGTAGTGGCTGTCGAGCCGGCGGAATCCGCGGTACTGTCGGGTGGGCCCTCGGGTTCGCACAAGATCGAGGGTATCGGCATCGGCTTTATACCGCCGCTATGGCGCCCAGACCAGGTCAACGAGATCCAGCCCGTCACGACGCAGGAGGCCAAGGAGATGACCCGGCGGCTGGCGCGCGAGGAAGGCATCTTCGGCGGCACCTCCTCGGGTGCCAACGTGGTGGCAGCGATCCGGGTCGCGCGCAGCCTTGGTTCGCGCGCAAACGTGGTCACCATCATTTGCGACTCGGGGTTGCGCTACCTGAGTACCGACGTCTATCGAGAACCTGCTTAACCGGATCGTTCAACCCGGCATGAACCACCACTGTCAAAGGAGTCCGTCGATGCAGGCCACCACTCTCAAGCATTTCGACAAGCCCGATGAGGTGCGGACCTTCCCACACGGGCGCTTTGAGATCGTCCACCTGGCCGGCGTCAGCCGTGCGTGAACCAAACCGTGGGAGGGCAATGCCTGGCGCAAGCTAGAGTCGCTGTTCTCAACGGTGAATTCGCCAAGAAGGGACTTGCTGAATTGGCCAAGAGGCCGTGCGCGAACTCGTCGCACTCACGCCAGGCCGCATGATTTCGCCTCCCACGGTTTGGTTCACTCTCTTAAAAAGAAAAGAAAAACTACAACTTTACCCGTGAGAGGCGTAATTCTGCAACTAAACGTGGGAGATTTTCACGGGATCGTCGGTCGTGATTCGCTTCAGTTCAGGCCCTCACTTTTGATCGAAGGTTTTTGCCGAGCGCTTCGTCCCAAAGTGCTCGCTCACAGTTACAAACAAATCAGGCATTTCACGGCTCGTGAAAAGTTCGAACCGATATCCTACAATCAGTGACATCCTGGATCGACGATGAATTTGTCCAAGCTAGCGGATGTGACACGTTTTGAAAGCTGACCAGTAGCGCTCCTTCGATGGCGGCGGCGGTAAAGTACTTCATGGGGACTTCGAGTGCGGTCTCGATGCCAGCTTCTAGGTGTGCTGATTCAAACTCTTGCCATAGTGCATCGGCCGAGTCCTCAAGGCGCAGGCCAGCCTCATGGGCTTTAGGAACACAAAAGCGGGTGTGGTTCCATTCCGTTTTTGGTGGGTAGACGCTCTTGTCAAAGGCGGCCAGTACGGACTTGCATTCGCTGTTGAAGCCGTTAAAAGGGGTGGGAACAAGGCATCATCCAAGGCCAGGAAATGCGACGGGTGCCGACCCACGGGTGTCGGCGCCTAGCCCGAGACTCAAGTTCACCGTTTAGAATCGCAGCGCGCACTTGAAGAAGACAGTGTGCGCCTTCGCGGCTCCAGCGCATTTGCTGGTCTTTGCACATGCGTCTCCCAATGAGCCGATTGATCGTGGATTCGACATAGCCCGTTGAAATGCGTCAGCCCTGGTTTTGCCACTGGCGATAGTTAATCAATGACTGATGATTCGCTTCCAAATAACTAAGAAGCTTCAATAGTTTTGATCGTGCCAATCGGGTCGCGGTGTCCCGATAATTCCCGTCAGACGGGTCTTGCCCTTCAATCAGATGAAGAAGTCCTTCGCCCATTCGCCGCTAATGGCGTTTCTGGCCGGTCCAAACATAGCTCCGAAGGCGAACGCATGCATCCCACAAATCAAATCGAGGTCTAGACAACGGCACTTTCGAAAATACAAGTGGACTAAGGGCCTGATCAAGATGGTGAATCATTCGCCCGATATGGGCCCAGTCCAGTACCCAGGATCCCGCTCGGGGCAATGCCTGCGATACTTTCTTCAAATCCTTTGCGCCGTCGGTGATCACACGCACGGGCGCTTCAGCGCCATATCCGCTATCCACGAGAAACTTGTTCATATCGTCATGCAGTGGCTTCGTACGTGTTCGCGCAGAGGCCCAAATTCGCGGTGATTTACCCACCGGACCGACCGCGGCGGTCACGATCCCCATTGTTGAGCTGCCGCGACCCTTGATCTGTCGGATGTAACCCACGTCAATACCTAGCTCAGACTCTACTTCGATTTTGACCCCCGATGGCCACCTCAAATTCCCCCACCCCTGAGCACGGTTTAATGATGGTGTGATGCCAATATTTTCATCGTGCTGAGAGGCCAGCAGGACGTACCTTTCACCCCCTCGTTAGAGGGGAACCGGATTGAACGTCTTGAAGCCACATTTACAAACTACAGTACGGACGCTGTTGGCGTCTGGCGCCAGCCAGCGTCAGATTGAGAGGATCTCAGGGATTGATCGCAAGACGATCCGTTCTTATGCCAAGGGCTTTGCCGCCGAGGGGTTAAATTCCTCCGGGGTGGCCACCGGGTCACTGGGGGCTGGATTAGCTCAAATTCCCCCACCCTGGCCACCGGCTTTGCCCGCATTTGTTGTGGCGGCCACCGTGTCGGCGTGCGAGCCGCATCGAGAGTTCATCGAAGCTCAGTTACGGCTGCGGCGCAACTACACCGCGATCTACCAGAGTCTCGTTGACCAGTTTGGCTTCGGTGGAGCCTACAACAGCGTGAAGCGTTTCTGTGGGGGCATTGTTCAACCGGGATTTTCCATTAGAGAAAGTTCACGGTGAATAAAGAGGAGTAAATTCAGCCGGTCTGTCGAATTTTGTCGAGGCATCCCAGAGGCCTTGCATCCATGCTCGTTGCTGCATGGCGATCGCCATATTCAGGATGGGT
>JANOPA010000023.1:0-53765 GCA_031421635.1 Betaproteobacteria bacterium
CAGCCGGACAGGTAAATGGCTTTCAAGCCCGCCTTCACCTGCTGCATCGCTTGATTACCCGTCAAGGCACCGAGCGTATTGACGTAGGGCTCATCATTGACCAAGCGCCACAGCTTTTCAGCCCCTCGTTTGGCGAGCGTATGTTCGACATGAATCGAGCCGCGCAGACGCACCACATCTTCAGCGCTATAACTACGCTTGATACCGGTCCAGCGGGGACTCTCGGACCATTCTTTCTTCAACTTCTGGGCTTCTAGCTCGCGTGATGACATCTGCAACTCCTTAAAATGCAATGAAAATGGAAACTGGCTTCCGGGGAAATTTGATAGGACTATTCTAGGCAGTTATGCGGCATAGCAGCAGAAATTAGTCACATTTATAGCGCAAGAAAAACTTATACAATTCAATAGCTTGCGGATAAATTTCACATTGTGAGAAATCTCTTCCCACATTGAAAAATTAAAATGCGGCAATGCAAACTATGGATTTCATAATATGAAACGCGCTTTACGCCTGTAAAAAAAGCCCAATCGTTTAGAGAGGTTCTTCCAAAAACCGAACGTCGACAGCTTGGGTATTTGCTAAGTTGACCCTAACCTTCCTCAGGTTCGTTCATTTCAGGCAACAGTTTTCGGCTTTCAGCACCGGGCAACTCTTCGACCTCTTTGAGCTTGCGGCTAATCGCTCGCGTGCGGACCTCGGCCGTCCCAATCGTATTGGCCGCCTTTTCTAGCTGGTCCTTGGTTTTTGCCAAAATGTCACCGAACTTACCGAACTCGGTCTTTACCGCGCCAAGCAATTGCCAGACTTCACTCGAGCGTTTCTCAACCGCCAAAGTTCGGAAGCCCATCTGAAGGCTAGATAAAATCGCCGCTAAAGTGGTCGGTCCGGCCACAACAATTCTGTACTCTCTTTGCAAAGAATCTACCAGGCCCGGTCGGCGCACAATTTCCGCATATAAACCCTCTACCGGCAAGAACATAATCGCGAAATCGGTACTGGCTGGAGGCGAAATATATTTTGAGCGAATCTTCTTGGCCTCTTCGCGAACCGTAACTTCCAACTGTCGACCGGCCTGAACTGCTGCTTCGGCATTAGCCTCCTCAAAAGCGAGCAACAGGCGCTCGTAGTCTTCGCGAGGAAATTTGGCGTCGATCGGCAACCACACCGGTGCGTCTTCATGGTTGCCCCTACCGGGAAGTCGAATGGCAAACTCAACGCGCTCCCCCGTGCCCTTCACGACTTCCACGTTACGCTCATACTGCTCATGCACCAGGAGTTGTTCGAGCAAAGCCTCCAACTGCACCTCACCCCAGGTGCCGCGCGTCTTAACATTGGTCAACACACGCTTCAGGTCGCCCACATCAGAGGCCAGAGCCTGCATTTCACCCAGGCCGCGATGCACTTGCTCCAAGCGATCCGAGACCTGTTTGAAGGACTCACCCAGCCTCAATTCGAGCGTCGCGTGAAGTTTCTCGTCGACGGTCTTACGCATTTCCTCAAGCTTCAGGGCGTTGTCGGTTTGAAGATCTTTGATCTTGCTCTCTAAGGTTGCCCGCATCTCCGTCAAGGCCTTATCTAAAGCCGCGCGGTTTAAATGCGCCTGCTCCAGCAGGCTCTGACGCAAGCTATCTTGCTTTTGATCATTCGATTCAATCAGCTTCGCCAATTGCTGGGAAAATGTGTCGATCTGATTATTTTGAACAGTCGCAATCGTCCCCATTTGGTGGGTTAGCGCCTTCGCCACTTCCCCCACCGCTTGTGCGAGCTCGGTACGCTGATCGCGGCTCTGTCGCCCGGTCTCTTCGCGAAGGGCCTGCATTTGCCCACCAATCTGAGCGCCGAACTGAGCCCCTAACTGGTTTCCTAAGCTGGCATTTAATTGGGCACCGAACTGACCCATTTGAGGCGTGAGAGCCTCATTTAAGGCGACGTTCAACCCCTCGCGCGCGTCCACTGGTCGACGCAGCAACAAAATCCCTATGAGAATTAGCAGGATCACCAGCAGAATTGCAATACCAACGATGCCGAACTCCAGCCACGGAAAATGATTCTCTTGATTCAAAACTTGCCTCTTTTTTGCCAATTCTCGCATTCTGAGGCCAGCCGTCGTGGCGGCGCCTCTGAGCAAGCCGAATTCACGCGAAAACCTCACTGCCCGAAACTACTCTTGGGTATTGCCTTCCTTGTGGCCGCCGCTGCGCCCGGTCAAAGCGAAGCAGCACTTTACAAATGCCAAATTGCAGGTAAAACGGTTTTCCAAGATAAGGAATGTCCAGGGGTGAAGGACTCAAAGCCATATACCCCGAGAAACCCGATCAACACCATGAGCAGTACCGCTATGACCGGTCAGCCGAAAAAGGAAGTGGACAACCGCCCGGCTTGGCTCAAACCCATCGAGCCGGTGGGCGATTGCAAGGCCAAGGGCGGCACGGTGGATAAAGAGCTACGCGCTTGCATAGTTCAATAAGCCCACGATAAGCCCACGCCGCTAACCTTGAGTATTGCGCATCCAATCGGCCGTCCCGTGAAAAGACTCCAGCAAACGATCGAACACTGACGACGCCAGCCCTTGATCTTGCATGGCCTCCGCCATACATAGCAACCACTGATCCCGTTCACTTCCACCAATCGGGAAAGGCAAATGGCGAGCACGCAGGCGAGGATGGCCAAATCGCTCGATGTAATGATTCGGCCCACCGGACCAGCCGCACAGGAACCAATACAACTTATCTCGGGAGCCTTCCAAGGTGTTCGGGTGCAACTTGCGAATACCCACAAAGCGCTCGTCCAGATCCATCTGATCATAAAACCGATCTACTAGGCTACGCCATCCGGTCTCACCGCCCATCACGGTAAAAAGCGTTGGTTCATTTAGCGGGGCTGCAATCGGTTCGTTCAACTCAGGCACGTCGCAAAGTCTCCATGGGTGAAGTTTGAAATACCTCGCGCAGCCCAAACCACCCGGCACTCAAGGAAAGTACCCCACCGGCAAACGCACCAATCAGTAAAACGGACCAACGAATCGGCAAGGAAAACTCAAAAATAGTCTCGGCCAACACCGAACCCAAAGCCAAGGCAGCCAAGCCCGCCAGGAAACCAGCCAAGGCGCCTGCCGCGACCAGCTCCCAAAGCTGCGCGCGAGCCAAGACAGACCGTGAAGCGCCCAGCGCTCGCATTAAACCCGCTTCCTGTTCGCGTTCATCGCGCGAGCTCGACAGCGCACCATAAAGCACCACCAGGCCGGCCAGCAAGGTCAGCACAAACAAAACCTGCACCGCGGCGACCACTTGCTCGAGCATCGTTTGTATTTGGCGAACAATATTGCCAGTATCAAACACTGTAAGGTTGGGATACTGCTTTACTAGTGCCTGGTCGATCAGGGGTGTGTTTTTGGGTTGATGATAGGCAGTAATGAAAGTTTGGGGCGCTTTTTCAAGTAAGGCCGGTGAGAGAATCATAAAGAAATTCACCTTCATCGAATCCCAAGACACCTTACGTACACTGGTAATTTTTGCTCCCAACTTTTCTCCGGCCACATCGAAAGTCACTTCATCGCCGAGCTTTAAATCGAGGGTTTTCATGATGCCCTCCTCCGCAGACACCTCCGGGACGCGCGGATCAAACCAGCGTCCTTGCAAAAGCTTATTGTGGCTCGGCAGCGTTTCCATATAAGACAAATTAAACTCTCGCTCCACCAGGCGTTGAGCGCGATCATTACCCAATTGCTCACTCTTGATAGCTTTGCCGTTAATCTCGATGAGGCGCCCCCTAATCATCGGAGATAACTCAGGCGTTTTAAGGCCCGAGGCCATCAAGGTCTGGCTGACCGCAGCTTTTTGCTCTGGCTGAATATTGATCACAAACTTATCCGGCGCATCCGCCGGGCTGGCGCGCCGCCATCCCTCAATCAAATCCGTACGAGTAATGGTCAGCACCAAGAGCGCCATCAAGCCCACCGCTAAGGCCACGGTTTGAGTGACCACCGCCATTCTTCGGCGAGTCAAAGACGCGAGCGCCAAACGCAAAATCATGGTTCTTTTCCCCGGAGCCAACCCGCGGCGCAAGCGACTCAGGCCAGCCACCGACAGCAGGCTTGCCAGCGCAAACACCAAGGCCCCTGCCGCAAAGCCCGCTAAGACAATCAGTGCCAAGCGACGGTTACTTGCAAACAAAAGCAAAAGCCCACCAAAGCTCAGCGCCGCAATGACCACGCCTACGTATTGACTCATGCCCGCTTCCAGTTCGCGTCGCAATACCCGTAGCGGCGGCACGCCGGCCAGGCTCATAAACGGCCAGGCCGCAAAACCCAGCAAGAGCACGAGACCCGCCAAACCCGCCTGTAGCCACGGGATGAATGAGGCCGCTGGCAGAGCAATCCCAACGAAATTCTTGACCCCTGCTATGAGTGCCCAATGCACTCCCCAACCCAGCGCACCGCCAATAAACGCACCCAGGAAAGCCACCATCAAGAGCTCGGTCAAAAGCAAAGTGACCAGGCGACCCTGAGTCATCCCCATGGCCTTCATCACGGCACACGCGTCCAAATGACGCTGCACGAAACGGCGCGCAGCCAAGCCCACCGCCACAGCAGCGATCAGTGCAGACAGGAAGCCGACAAGGCCGAGAAATTGCTCAGCCCGGTCCAGAGTCGCCTTCAATTCGGGCCGCCCAGCCTCGAGCGATTCCACTCTTTGTCCCTTTATGCCGGACAACTCGATACTTTTTTCAAGCGTCGTCTTCCAAGCCTTCACAGTTTTAGGCTCGCCGGCAAACAAAAGCCGGTATGTGACCCGGCTGGCCGGTTGGATCAAACCCGTGCTCGCCAAACTTTCAGCGGCGATCATGACCCGAGGCGCGAAGTTTACGAAATTAGCGCCGCGATCAGGCTCCAGAATGATTACGTCGGACACTCTAAATTTAGCCTCGCCCAATTGCACCTCATCGCCCAACTTCAAGTCGAGCGACGACAACAATTGCGGGTCGACCCACGCTTCTCCCGCTTTAGGGGTGAGAGATCGCCCGGCGCTAGTGGCGGGCGACACGGCTGTCACGGGCGAGGTCAGACGCCCAGCTTCCCGACTCTCTACGTCGCTAGCGATTGAAGTGCTTTGAAGTTGCAAGCTTCCTCTTAGCGGATAACCCGGAGTCACCGCTTTAATCGAAGACAATTGGCTCTTATCTCCGACCAAGGCCATACTTGGAAAAACCACGATCTCGGCTGTTTTCAAGCCGGCTTTACTAGCCTGCTCTAGCAGCAGCTTAGACGGCGGCGAATCGGAGCTGAGCACCAGATCAGCGCCCAGCAGTTGGGTGGCCTGCTGGCTCAAGGCTTGGCGCATTCGATCTACAAAAAACCCGACCGAGGCAATGGAGGCCACGGCAATCACCAAGGCGATCAACAATAGGCTCAGCTCACCGCTGCGCCAATCGCGTTTCAATAACCGGCCTGCAAATTGAAGATTGGATAACATACCGGTCATTCTACCGTTCGCCAACCCATCTGGATCCGAGATGCCCCGCATTCCCTACCTGCCCCAAGACCTTCAAGAGCCCAAAGCCATTGTTGACGCTGTACGAGCGCGCCGAGGCGGCACCCTCCTCAATCTCGACCGAATACTCCTCTACAGCCCCTCACTTAGCGCTGGATGGAATCAAATGCTTGGTGCGATTCGAACTCAACTGAGCTTAGAGCCCAAGTTAAGGGAAATGGCCATGTGCGTGGTGGCCAGCATTAATAACGCGCCCTATGAGTTTCATCATCATGCCCCTTTATTTATCGAGGCCGGGGGTTCACAGGCTCAGGCCGATTCACTCAAGGACCCGATAGCGGCTTTAAGCAATGCAGCTTTAGGGTTCACCCCCACTGAACTGGCGGCTCTCGCCATGAGTATTGAATCGACACGCGACGTTAAAATCTCTGGCGCGACATTCGCTCAGGCCAAGGCGCTTCTCAGCGAGCAAAGCTTGGTAGAACTGGTTGCAACCATCGGCGCATACAACTTGGTATCGCGCTTCTTAGTGGCCTTTGAGGTGGAACCGGAGTAACGCCCTAAGGTCAATGCACACCGGGGATGATCAGTCCTTCAAAATCTCGGCTCTCGCCCGGTGCAAAAGTACCTGGCCTGCGGAAATTGGGTTTTGGCGGATTGTTCAGCAACTTTTTAAGTTCAGGCTCGGCGACGAAATCCGCTGCGCAATTGCCCTCCAGTAAGCGCTCCATATCCATCGGTTTGCCCAGTGCCCAGCCTTGGCCATAATCCACGCCCATGCGTGCCAGCGCTGCGATTAGATCGGGCGTCTCAGCCCATTCGGCCACCACCGACATGCCGATTTCGTGGGAGAGGTCCGTTACCGCTCGCACAATGGCATAGTCCATTGAGCGACGACGCATATTTTTTACATAAGCGCCGTCAATCTTCACCACATCGGCCGGGAATTCCTTCATATACGCGAAAGAGGTGTAGCCTGCACCGAAATCATCCAGTGCCAACATGCAACCCATGCTCTTGACGCGGTCGGCGAAGTGCCGCGTGTTTTTAATATCACCCAAGGCGACTGTCTCTGTAATTTCAAAACAAATTTTCGGAGCAAGGTCTTTAAAGTCTTGCATAATCGCCAGCGCATCCTCAAGAAAACGATGATCGTTTAAAGACCCACCCGATAGGTTTACCGAGGCGTAAGTGAGTTTCTCAACATGCTGAGGATGTTGGTCCAACCACTGAAGCGTTGAGCGCAGCACGAAGCGGTCGAGTTGAGATACCAAACCGTTACGCTCAATTGCCTTCAGAAAATGTCCGGGGTTCAATATCTCGTTGTTTTCACCGCGCATGCGCACCAGTACTTCATAATTAAAACTGCTGGCAGGGCTTTGCAAAGACACAATGGGTTGCGCAACAATAAAGAAACGATCCAGCGGCAGGTCTTGCCCCATCTGCGCCTCAATTTTAGCCTCGCCCATCAGGCGCTTGAAGCTTTCTTCGTTCGGGTCAAACAAAACTATACGCTCATCGCCCTGGGAATTCTTAGCCTCGCGACAGGCCCGATCGGCATAGGCAAGAGCGTCCGTAACCGACAGCGACTTGGACACCGTCGCAATACCCGCGCTCACATGACAATTGAAAGACTTGCCTCCGACCTGGTAGCTGCGCTCGTTAATTTCCATGACCGCATGGCGGCATAAATTCTTAGCGACCTCGCCCTCTGAACCGATCATTAAGACAATGAACTCATCGCCCGCGGCTCGAGCCAGCACGTTCGGTGCGCGAAACACACCCGTCAACCGACGGCCCATTTCCTTAATGACCTCATCGCCCGATTGATAGCCGTAAAGGTCATTAATGAGCTTGAATTTATCGAGATCAAAATAAGCAATGCTCAAGGCGTTAGAACCTTCGTCGAGTAGAGGTTGAATCTCCTTTAACGCTTTCTCAAGTCCTCGTCGATTCAATAAATCAGTCAGCGTGTCGTAATGCGCAAGACGCTTTAAGCGAATCTCGGCCTCATACTCTTTCGTAATCTCTTGAATCGAAGCCTCGATCAGGTTGTCACGGATACTCGCTTGAATGGAAAATGCGCGATCACCGGGGGCGGTGTCTTTGGGAGTGACCCGAAGGCTAGTCTCGGTCGTCGTCTTTAGCCGCTCCTTGATTTCCGCAAAAACTGCCGGGGCGAAGTGTCTGTTGATGGAATGTTTGCTCGACGCCTGAGTGACATTGAACATGGCCTTAAAGCTAGGATTAAAATGGAGAACATCACCGTGCAGGTCGATGGTTGCTAGGCCTACTGGGACGGAGTTGTAGTTTTCTTTGAAGCGCTGGAGGGCTACTTTACTTCTTGTTTCAGCTTTAAGCCGTCGAGACCTCTCATTGCGCATCCGTTCGGCAAGCGCAACCGCAGTAAGAAGCGCCCCCGCCACTGAACCGGTTCTCGAATTAATCAACTCGTGTCCAATCCCTAAAGCCGAATATGCTCGAGCAATTTCTCCGAAAAAACCTAAAATCGTTACTATCCAACCACAGCTATACCATCCAAAAGTAGCGGTAAAATTCTTCTGGAGCACCTCAAAACTCTGAATAACGAGGAATCCAATGCCAAATGTTCCGACGGTCCAAAATGCGGGATAGAAGATAGACATTGGAACGGTGTGACTAAGAATTAACAAAGCAAAGAACGATGCCTCCAACACAATAGCTATTCGACGCGAATTAACGGTGAGGTAGGGCTCAAACAAGCCCCGGAAAAGTCTAAGTGTTAACAAAGCGTGAATAACTAGGGTAATCGTAAGTACGCTGTAAACTAACCTCGGATTGGCGGTCGATCCGATCCAGAAAAAATCCCAACCATTATTGACAAGGCTAACCCTCGTACTCGTTACAAGCCAGCCAGCGAAAATTACAAAGACCAAGTCTTTATTCAATACACCAACAACTAGACTAAAAACTGCAAGTGAAATAAAAGTTCCAATTAGTAGACCACCAGTTCTGTCAAAACTTGCAAGCGAGACGCGATAGTCATGTTCTTGCCACAAGAAAATTTTCGGCTTTCTTGCAGGGGCGCCTTGGATGCTTCCAACTATCGTGACGCCTTTTGCGTTAAGCGTTTTCTTTTCAAGAAAGATGGACAGTCCGCCTTTTTCAACGCTTACCCGAAGAGGTGTTAATTTAGGTGACCGCTGTCCAAGTTCGGCTGACCAAAACTTCGCGTTCTCTGGCCGAAGAAGGCGCAGCTCGACAATCTCATTTAAACCTATTTCAGCAACATCAACCCTCATCCAATAATCGCCAGTAGGCGAGATATCTACGCTTATCGGTGCGACCTCTAGTGCACCAAACACCTCAGAAGGGGAAGAGTTATACGGTAATGCCAAATATCTGAGTTGAGTAGAGATCTGATGCGACTGAGACTCCCCACTCAGGATCGGCTTAAACGTCACAACGCTAAGCACTACCAGTATCAAGCTCAACAATGCGTAGATGGCCCTCGGACTCGAAAGCAGAAACGAAGGCCAAACAAGTCGAAGAGGCGGTTGCATAGACATCGCCCTATTCTCCAGCGTCAATGGACTTTCCTAAAGTCGCTCCAGATCGGTGGTCACTATGGATGGTTGAATGCCGTTCTTAAATACTCAACAGCCCCTTAAAGGGCAAAAGTATACTGAGCAATATAGTTATCGCTCGTTCTGTCGGCGCGACGAAAATTGGAGACGCTACTACTCAAGCTACCGAAGATCTCAATCTCTGGCGTGAATTCTTCGAAGAAGTATTTATACAGCGCAGGATCATGTTTGCGCATGTTCTCACTGCATTTTGCAATATCAAGACCCATGAGCAAAAATTTTGCCTCTGGCACGTCAGGCCGCTCAAAATACTCACCATCTGGAAGCAAATGTTCAAATGCTAAAACGCCTCCAAATTGTAGATCCATTGGAGGCAGGGCCGAAACTACGAGCCAATTTACCTGAAACGCTTGGCAAAGTTTCACTGCGGCCTTAAACAGAGCAAACTTAATTTCCGCGCGGCGCGCGGTCGCGTTGACAACAAGCCGACTTACCGAGACAAGTCTTCCAGACGGGATATATTTTGCGATCGTTGGAATGTGCTCCTCATAAATCGAGGAGCTAAAATTACCCTCCAATCGGAATGTTCCGAGAACTTCCCCTAACTCGGAATCCTCGGCAAAAATTACGATAGAGTCTGGCGAGACATCATCAGCCTCAGCACCCAGCAGATCGAATAGAAAGCTCGGATCATGTTTAGCATATTTCTCAGGGCGAATACTAATTGCTCTCTTGATGTCGTTAGTAGTTCGCGCGAGCTTTACCCGGAATTGTTTCGCCGGTGCAGTAGCCCTATTTAGATCAAAAAACGACTTAAGCAACATTCAATTCCCCAAAACAAATGTAAAACACGAAAACATCCACGCTTGGAAGCTGACTAATCGAATTTTAATTGTTAATTTTGTGACTTTTCATTAAATGCGCGAGCATGTCTTCAAATGTTGCAAGAAACGTGAGATATTTTGTATTTTTAACAGACTGCTTGTGCGAATCGCCGCTTCTAATAATTTTTCAGGTCATCAAAGGACCATAAGTCGTGAATTGAATTCGACTTCACAAGCGACTCTTAATCCTGAGTTCCATCTTGAACTTAGGACGCAAAGTCTAAATCTGATTCAGATATCTCTCTATTGCCTCGCATTATTTGCCTTGGTCGCGTTTTTTGCTGCCCATTTCGTATCCCACGAAGCCCAACTCGAAATTACCATCCGGGATCCACGGCAGTGGATAAGGCTTAGCCTCTTTGTCCTGTGCCTTGCTTGCGCATTCTTGAACAAGCGAAGTCGGGGTTACTTTATTCTGCACTACCAAAATTGGGTCAGCTTTATCTGGCTTTCGCTGAATATTTTTCTCGGACTTTTGGTCCTCGCAAACTATCAGCTCACTGAACTTGGGCTAGCAGGCGGCCAGTCACACGGTAGATTTGGAGGGGCGATAATCATAGTGACTTTGGTCGCCTACGTAACTTCTTTTATTGGGTTTGTGCGAATGACCTTAGTGCTTGCATTTCCGACGGTCTCTAACCTCATATTTAACTTCCGTTTTCTGGAGATCGTCGAGAACGGTAGCCATATCCTTTATCTTATGATCGCTCATATTCTTGGAATTTCTGTTAATAAATTTTGGCGAGACAGAGAGGCTAATCTTTTCATTAATAAAAAAAAGTTGCGGGAAGCACTAAATGCCGTGCAAATGGGTGAGATTCGCGAAAGACAGATCAGCGCTGCTAAAACCCGCCTAATTGCCTCAGTGAGTCACGACCTCCGTCAACCACTCAATAGCCTAGCTCTATACAACAATCTTTTAAAGAGCAGGTTCGGCGGCGAGCAAAATGTCGCGTTGAATTCTGTCGCAGATCGAGTTCAAGAATGTTTGGCAGCAATGGACGGCAACCTAACCCGCCTTCAAGACATAGCGCACCTTCAAGCGCAAACGGTCACCCTAAATCTAAGTCCAACGTCACTTCGCGATAGCCTTGGGACCATTCAAACAGTCTTCCAACCCATCGCCGTGGCGGCAAACGTGCATCTCGTCGTCCGAGTCGATTCAGGTACGGACATTTTTCTTCTAACGCACGCTGAACGGTTGTTCGAGATTCTCGCAAATCTGCTTAGCAACGCAATTAAGTTTTCTACGGCACACGTGCATCGCGAGGCTTGGGTATTGGTGCGCGCTAGAAAGTTAACCAAAATGGGTCAAAACAAATTCGTTGAGATTATTATTCGAGACAATGGGTTGGGCATCGCTAGTGCTAACCATGATCGCATCTTTGATGAGTATTTTCAATTAAACAATCCTGAGCGGCAAAGCTCCAAGGGTTACGGTTTAGGGCTTTCTATTGTTCGTGAGCTCACGAACTCTATGCCAGATCACGCTCTTGAACTTGAATCTCGCCTTGGGCACGGCGCGAGCTTTAAGTTGTCCATTCCGATCGCTAGTCAGGATCAATTCCACACTCAAATCATCAAGAATGACGAGGACTCATCAGTTGCAGGCACTGTGTCGACTGCGTTAAGCATTCGGCCCCAACTTTCAAGGCCTCTTTCTGGTGCCAACATTCTGTTGGTTGAAGACGATACAACCCTACGAGCTGCACTCACTGCTCAACTTCAAGAATTGGGTGCTAACGTACGAAGCTACGCTTCAGCAAAGCATGCTCTAGCCGCAACGGCAAACGATGTAGAAAGTCCCACCTGCATCATTTCGGACTATTGGTTACCTGCACCGGTTGACGGCCTGCTAGCTATTAGAATGTTGCGCGAACAATTTGAGGAACTCGTGCCCGCCCTCCTTATCTCTGCCTCTACCGATATCGATCCGAAGCGGCTTGGGAGTCTTCCACATTTGGATTTCGCATTGAAGCCAGTTTCTGCAAATACATTGCTAAGCTATGTTGACAAGCACCGAACCTGCCTAAAAAACGCGCCCTGGGGAAATCCCTGAATCAGGGTAGACATCTTTGCGATCCGTTGAAAAAAATCTTTCTCTATTAGAAGAGTTTTCGGTTGATAGACTTAACCGGGGCTACTGGCCCACAGCGGTTGCAAGTGGTTGCCTAGGATTTTTTGGACTGATCGTCTGGGCCAGCTTCTTCTGGACAAAACACAACTTCAGCTGGACAAGTTCCGCTCTCGACAGTCTCCAGTCCTATAGATTAGTCGGGGGGGCAATCGCATTTGGGTATGTGTATTTTTCGATCAGGTTCGAGTCACTTTTAAGACAATATTGCCTGAGTTGGCTGACCGTCCTGATTGTCCTTGCTATTGCGGTACTAACGATACTAACTTACTCAACTTTCGCTTTAAGCCCGAAGCATTTGTTCGATCACTCGGTCGGAATCCGGATGGGCACAGCAGTCCTGATTGTGACACTCATCACCTATAGCGTTCTGAATATTCCCATTTGGCGAATAACTTCGCTTTTTACAGTACCTGCGCTTTGTATCGTTTTCTTTAACTTTAAGGGTGGAGACCCCGGGTTTGTACCAAATGTCAGTTTCATAAACTACCTGATCGTGGTTCACTTGAGCGGGATCGTCTTGTACGAATACAGGCGGCGCCAGGATTTCGAGCTTTTCAAACAAAGCAAGAAAACGGCGGAAGCGCTTCATAATTTAGGAATAAGTGAAGCACGTGAAAAAGAAATCAGCGCCGCCAAAACTCGCCTAATTGGCTCAGTCAGCCACGACTTGCGCCAGCCCTTAAACAGCCTTGCCTTGTACAACAATCTTCTAAAAAGCAAGTTTGGCGGAGCTCAAAACTCAGCTCTAAACTCTATCGCCGAAAGGGTTCAGGAATGCGTAGCGGCAATGGAGGGAAACCTCACGCGACTTCAGGATATCGCACAGCTTCAGGCTCGCACTATTGAAATTGATCTCGCTCCTACCCCTTTCATGGACAGCCTCGGACCCATTCAAACGGTCTTTCAACCCATCGCCGAGGCCGCAAAGGTGTGTCTTGTTGTAAGGGTCGATTCGAATGCTGATGTCATTTTGAACACACACTCGGACCGTTTGTTTGAAATTTTGGCTAATCTTCTTAGCAACGCGGTCAAATTTGCTAGCTTGGCAAACCGTGAAGAGCCATGGGTATTGGTTCGCACCAAGACGATCCGCCACGAAGGAGTAGTAACTGCAATTCAGATCATCGTTCGAGATAACGGTCCTGGGATCGCTGCCGAGAACCACGAACGCATTTTTGACGAGTATGTTCAGTTAAATAACCCCGAGCGGCAAAGTTCCAAAGGGTACGGCCTCGGGCTTTCGGTGGTCCGGGAGTTGAGGGATTCTTTGTTCGGGCATGAACTCAGTCTCCAGTCAAGACTAGGGCATGGCGCTCGCTTTAGCCTATCTATCCCAGTTGTTACCGTTGCTCAGATTGAAGCGGCAAATTTGGAACAGACTTCTAACTTAAGCGATAAAAAAGCCCTCCCAGGTGTTCGGAATCCGCGCGAGGTTGATGTCAACGTTTTAGCGGCCGCCAACAGCCTCCTTATTGAAGACGATGAATCACTGCGCTCCGCCCTAACCGCCCAACTTCAAAACCTAGGCGCCAAAGTGCGGGCCTACCCGTCAGCCAAACACGCCCTAGCAGCCACCGCGAATGACATTGAAAGCCCCACCTGCATCATCTCCGACTACTGGCTCCCCGAACCCTTTGACGGCCTTCAAACCATCGCAAAGCTCCGCGAACAATTCGATGACACTGTTCCGGCTCTGTTGATATCAGCGGCATCTGACATCGACCCCAAGCGCTTGGAAACCCAACCGAACTTAGAATTCGCGCTGAAACCAGTGTCGGTGGAAACTCTTCTGAGTTACGTTTCCAAACAACTTCCTAATTGATCCCTAGTCCGAGCAGATGACACCCATCTTTAGCCATGTGAATAAGAGCGCTCAAAGCCTAGTCCCATTGGAAGCCGTAGGAAAGTGGGAACTCGATTTTGATCGAGATCGTCATTTTCGGGGCATTCAACCTTTTGCGATGATCTTTCTTGGGGCATCAATACTCTCTCTCATCGCTTGGATAGTATTTCTTGGAACCGTCCATAATTTCATACTTTCCGACGCTTTACAAGATCAACGCCAGAACACTAGACTTTTGATGGCCGTCGTCACTTTGACTTATTGGTACTCGGTGACGAGATACACAACTTCGGCCAGAATAAGGCCAGCGTTTTGGAACCACTTGGGCCTAGGCGTTGCTTCTTTTTTGATTACTCTTTTCGGCATGGCATTAACGGATGCTGAGTCGATCCCCACCATGAAGCTGGGCTCAGAGCCTCGCCTTGGCACCACGGTCCTCATCTTTACATTGGCTTTGTACTGCGTCGCAACTCCCTCAAAATGGCTAATTGCTGGCGGTATGCTCATCGCGGCGTTTCCCATCGTTGCTTTCAATGCACGATATGTGAGCCCGGTCACACAGGGAAGTTTTATCAATTTCCTTATTGGCGTTCACCTCATCGGCATGATCGTCTACTCAGCCCGACGTCAGCAAGACTTAGCGCTATTTCAGGAACAGTCTCGAGTCAAAAAATTAGTGACCGAGCTAGACGCTGCCGCGAAGCGCGCGGAGGAGTTAAGCTCGGCAAAAACGCGACTGATTGCTGTGGTCAGCCATGATTTGCGACAGCCTTTAAATAGTCTAGGCCTTTATAACAATTTGTTAAAAAGCCGTTTTGGTGGTGAAAAAAATGTCGCACTCAACTCAATCGCGGAGCGGGTTCAAGAGTGCGTCAGTGCAATGGACGGCAACCTAAGTCGCCTTCAAGAGATCGCTCAGCTTCAATCCAAACGAGTGATCCCTACACAAGTTGCCTTCGATCTCACTCCTACCCTATTCACTTTAGAAAGTGTCTTTCGTCCCATTGCCGAGGCGGCAGGCGTGACTTTAAGGTTCTACCCTAGCAAGGATGACTCCCCAAGTGCCTTCAGTAACCCTGAAAGACTCTTCGAAATTCTCGCGAATCTTATTAGCAATGCCATCAAATTTACGAGCGCCACTACGGGACGTAAAGGCTGGGTATTGGTCAAGGTTAGAAAAAGTAAGGACAGTGACCGTGCAAGTCAAATTCGCATTGATGTTCGAGATAACGGTATTGGCATCGCGCCGATCCATCAAGAAACCATCTTTGACGAGTATGTGCAGCTCAACAACCCCGAACGGCGAGGTGTGAACGGTTACGGTCTAGGTCTTTCGGTGGTACGAGAGCTTTGTAATTCCTTCGAAGGCCATCGGGTGGGGGTACGATCCAGGCTCGGAGCTGGCGCCTGTTTCACTATTTGGCTGCCTTTTGGGGACAGCCAACCTCAGCGAGGACCGTCTAAAATTCGAATTGATTCTATAAGCCATTCAAACGCAATAATCGACCGACCTGAACAGACTAATTTTAGCTCCGCTCCCAGGCTAACGCGCTCGAAGGTTCTGCTCATTGAAGACGACGAGTCCCTCCGCTCCGCACTAACCGCCCAGTTGCAAGAGCTAGGCGCCAAAGTGCGGGCCTACCCGTCAGCGAAACACGCCTTGGCAGCCACCGCGAATGACATTGAAAGCCCCACCTGCATCATCTCCGACTACTGGCTCCCCGAACCCTTTGACGGCCTTCAAACCATTGTCAAACTCCGTGAGCAGTTTGGGGAAGTCGTCCCGGCTTTATTAATTTCCGCTGCGTCCGATATCGAACCGAAGCGTCTGGAAAGCCTGCCGAATTTAGAGTTTGCATTGAAACCCGTTTCCGCAAATACCTTGCTCAGCTACGTAGGGAAGCAGCATCGCCTAGAATGAGGAGTTGGCTCGGCGAATCGCTGTCGGGCGTCTTATTTTCGGAGTGACTGTGACTTCCTCGATTCGCTATGACTTAGGTGCCGATGGCATCGTTTTGCTGACTTTAGATGCGCCAAACGACCCGGTGAATACCATGAACGCTGCTTTTCAGGTCGATTTGGCGGCCGTGCTGGAGCGACTAAATACGGAAAAAGACAAAGTGAAGGGGGTTATCTTTACTTCCGCTAAGAGCACTTTCTTTGCGGGCGGTGATTTGCGTTGGCTTATTACCGCTAAGCCCGCTGACGCGCCAGTATTTTTCGAGAGTATCCAAAAGCTAAAAGCACTGCTGCGGGGCCTCGAGAAGCTGGGTCGGCCCGTGGTCGCCGCGATGAATGGTAGCGCCCTCGGTGGCGGGTTAGAGCTCGCCCTGTCATGTCATCATCGGGTCTGTCTGGACAACCCCAAGATTGAGATCGGTTTTCCTGAAGTTACCCTGGGTCTTTTGCCCGGCGGCGGTGGCGTGGTCAAGGCCTCGCGTTTAATGGGCCTCATCAATGCCATGCCCTATCTCACCGAGGGCCAGCGGGTAGCGCCGACTGAGGCACTTGAGGCGGGCCTAATTCATGCTGTAGTAAGCACGCCTGAAGCTTTGATGGAGAATGCGCGTGCTTTTATCGCGGCCAACCCAAGCCCAGTGCAACCTTGGGACAATCCCGAGTACAAAATACCGGGTGATGGCGTTAACGGTCCGGGGATATACCCGATGCTGCCAGTCGCTCCGGCACTCATGACCAATAAAACTCGTGGCAATTTCCCTGCGCCCGAAGCCATTTTATCGGCGGCCGTTGAAGGCCTCCGCGTGGACTTCGATACTGCAATGCGAATTGAATCTCGTTATTTTGTGAAGCTTGCGACTGATCAAGTCTCGAAGAACATGATCGGCACTTTCTTTTTCCAGATGAATGAAGTGAAGGCAGGCAAGAGTCGCCCGGTTGGCCCTGCCAAATGGAAGGCTAGCAAGGTCGGCATTCTTGGTGCTGGAATGATGGGTGCGGGCATTGCCTGGGCTTGCGCCAATCGCGGCATCGCCTGCGTGCTAAAAGATACCGACCAAGAAAAAGCGGACAAAGGCAAGGCGTACACGGGAAAGTTACTCGCCAAGCGGGTTGAGAAGAACCGGATGAGCGCTGCCGATGCCGAGAAAGTTTTAGAACTCATCCGAGCCACGAGTCAAGTGGGTGACCTAAGGGATTGCGATCTCATCGTCGAGGCAGTGTTTGAGAACCAAGCTTTGAAGGCTCGGGTCACCAAAGAGGTCGAAGCCGTGATCGGCTCGAGTACCGTGTTTGCGTCCAACACTTCTACCTTGCCAATTTCAGGCTTGGCAAAGGCGTCCGCGCGGCCAGAGAATTTCGTGGGACTGCATTTCTTTTCGCCCGTCGACAAAATGCCCCTGGTCGAGATCGTTAAAGGCGCAAAGACTTCCCCGGAGACCTTGGCGAAAGCCTACGACTTCGTGTTGCAAATCGGCAAGACCCCCATCGTGGTCAATGATGCGCGTGGTTTCTATACCAGCCGCGTCTTCGGCACTTTTGTGAATGAAGGGTTAGCGCTTGTGGGCGAAGGTGTACCAGCCTCCGTGGTGGAGAATTACGGGATTCAAACGGGCATGCCTGTGGGACCCCTGGCGGTGCTTGACGAAGTCTCGCTAAAGCTTGCTGACGATGTTTTACATCAGGAGCTAGCAGAGCTTGAAAAGCAAGCTCACGCGGCAGAGCACGGTGAGTCAGATGCCCACGATCATGATCATGACCACGACCACAATCACGGCCACGGGCACGATCACGGGCACGGGCACGCCCACGATAAAGGTCAGGCCCACAGTCATGCTGACGACCATTCACATAGCCACGAACACAGCCATGACAAACTCAAAACCGATGATAAGGAACATGATCATCACGACGAGCACGATCACGATCACCACGGAGAGCATCAACACGCCCATAGTCATGACGAGCCCCATGATCATGCAAAGCATGATGAGCATGCACACGCACACGAAGGGCATGAGCACGAGCACGGGCATAAACCACCTCTAGCCCGGGCACAAATTGCAGCAAAGACTGCCACCAAACACAGCCATAGAGTGAAAAGCAAGCGCATGCCCGAAGACGCCGTTTATGTGCTGGAGAAAATGTCGCACGGGTATAAGCGTATGGGTCGCGCTTATGGTGGCGGCTTTTACGAGTACCCAGAAGGTCAAGAAAAGCATCTTTGGGAAGGGTTAAAAACTTTCGTGCGGGCGAGCAAGAACGTGCCTCACGAGGATATTCGTGATCGCATGCTCTACATCCAAGCCTTGGAGACTCTGCGCTGCATGCAAGAAGGTGTGGTGGAATCAACCCGCGACGCCAATATCGGCTCGATTTTTGGTTGGGGTTTTCCACCCTACACGGGCGGCACGGCTCAGTTCGTGAACCATATTGGTGTAGCGAAGTTTGTAGAACGCTCGAAGCAGCTTGCTGCTAAGTATGGGGAGCGCTTCACGCCTCCTGCTATTTTGCTGAAGCATGCACAGGACGGTACTTCGATATAGTCAAATTCATGCTCAAAAACCTCCGCGTTCATTTTAAGTAAGGTAAGGAAGATGACCTCAGACGTCTTGGTTCGTAAAGAGGGAGACATCACAATTGTGAGTTTGAACCGTGCCCAGGCGAGGAACGCGGTGGACGGCCCTACAGCGCATGCACTCGCTCGGGCCTTCGAAGCATTTGATGCGGATGCCGCTAGCCCGGTCGCGGTGTTTCACGGCGAGCATGGCACTTTTTGCGCGGGCGCCGATCTCAAAGCGCTTGGTGATCCAACCCGGCGTAACCGTCTTTTGGCGGAGGGTGACGGACCGATGGGCCCCAGCCGAATGCTGCTCAGTAAGCCCGTCATCGCCGCCATTTCGGGGCATGCGGTGGCAGGCGGTATGGAGTTAGCACTTTGGTGTGACCTCCGCGTGGTTGAAAAAAGCGCCGTGTTCGGCATTTTCTGTCGGCGCTTTGGGGTGCCGCTCATCGATGGCGGAACGATCCGTCTACCCCGCCTCATTGGCCTGTCGCGCGCCCTGGATTTGATTCTTACCGGACGACCCGTGCTCGCAGATGAAGCTTTCAATATTGGCTTGGCCAATCGCCTGGTGCCCGATGGCCAGGCTTTGAAGGAGGCCCTTGAACTCGCCAAGGTGCTGAGCACCTTCCCACAACATTGTATGCGTAATGACCGACGTTCTGCCTATGAGCAGTTTGGGTTGTCGCTCGACGAAGCTCTGAAAAATGAGTTTGCTTGGGGCGAAAAGACCATTCAAAGCGGGGAGACCTTTGGCGGTGCTGCTCAGTTTGCACAAGGTGCGGGCCGTGGCGGCAAGCCCCTGAAATAATCGCGGGTGAAGGCTCTGCTTACACTTGAATATGAACGAACCTTGGCGCTGCCTTCCGTTTCACTTTAACCCTCAAGCCATTTCCGAGAAACCTTATGCCTGTTAGACCTCAAGAACAACTCTACGAATATCGCGAACCTGTCACCACTCGACCGGCCGCGACCGTGCTGCTAATGCGCGACGTGCCTGGCGGCTATGAAGTCTTGATGACCCGACGCTCCATGACCGCAAGTTTTGCTCCCGGTGCGTTTGTCTTTCCAGGAGGGGCACTCGATAAAAGCGACGGCTCAATTTTGGCGCAGCAACTTTCTGTAACCCGTGCGAGCCAACACGAAGAACAGAAAGCCTTTACGGTCGCCAGTATTCGCGAAGCCTTTGAGGAGCTCGGCGTGTTGCTAGCCTACCGGGCCAATGGTGAAATGGCTGGCGCCCAAGAAATTGCCCAGTTAAGTCGAGAACGCGACGCCGATTTCTTAGCAGACATCGAACGAAACGGCTTAAAACTTGCGGTCGACAAAGTTTACTTCCTATGCCACTGGATTACCGACCGCGACCTACCCAAACGTTTTGATGCGCGTTTCTTTGCGGCCCGTATGCCAGAAGGGCAAACCCCGGTGGCCGACGAAGGCGAGCAATTTGAACCAGTATGGGTCTCGCCCAGTGAGGCCTTAGGGCGCCACGCGCGTGGCGAGTTTTCGATGATCTTCCCCACCATCCGTACGCTTCGCTGGATGAGTCGCTTCGCCTCGATTGATGCACTCATTGACGCCTGCCAGGGAGAGAAACCACTCTTTGTATCCTCGCCGAGAGCGGGCTTCCTAAAAGGTGACGTTGAGCGTTTTTCCGAGCACGAAGCAGCCTACGGCGAGCTCGAGCTGGTGGTGCCTGATGGACAGATCCGCCACAGCCTCGACTGGAATTACCAGGAACCCGTTGCACTCCTGCGCAATGTATTCCGTCTTACCTGCCCGAATCCCGGCATGATGACGGGCGCGGGCACCAATACCTACATTATTGCTGGCAGGGCCTCCGAAGCGGCAGATGCACCCATTACTGAGTACGCGGTGATTGATCCCGGCCCGACCGATCGTGCCCACGTTGAGCGTATCGCTGCCGTCGTGGGTAGCAAGCTCAAATACATTCTGTGTACTCATGCTCACCTCGATCACTCCCCTGGTGCGGCTCACCTACAAGAGCTTACAGGCGCACCGATCCTGGGTAGGAAATGGCTCCCCTCTACTTTTGGCAAACCGGACTACGGCGACTTTTATCCCGACCAAGAAATACAGCATGGTGAGCGCTTTAAAGTAGGCCACACCACTTTGCGCGCGGTACATACGCCTGGGCATGCCTCGAATCACCTCTGCTTCATCATGGAAGAGGACGGCTTGCTGATTAGTGGTGACCACATTAATAATGGTTCGACCGTGGTGATCAACCCACCCGACGGGAATATGCTCGCCTACATCATGGCGTTGGACGCCTTGGCCAAAGAACCCGTGGACTATATTCTGCCCGCGCACGGTTGGGTACTCGGCCCAGCCAAGCTCGCCATCGCCCAGTTAAAAGAGCATCGCCTTGGGCGCGAAGCGAAGGTGTTTAAAGCCTTGCAAGGCCATAATCATTCCACCACCAAGTCGCTTCTACCGATTGTGTATAACGATGTGCGTCCAGAGCTATTTCCCGTAGCTGAAAGATCACTCATCGCCCACTTGGAAAAGTTGGTAGAGGACGGTCGAGTTAGTGTTAAAGCCGAGGTTTATTCCCTCGCTTAGCGCGAGCAACTTGCTTGCCGAGTTCCCGGTGGAGGTCGCCCTTGGGTTTAACCACCACCTTTGAGAGTTCTAGCCATTCGGCCATAACAGCAAGCTCTTGCGCCAACTCGGTGGATACAAGAGCTTCGTCAATGCCGGGCTCGCCCCAAGTGGCTTGCACAAGTAGCTCGCCGGCATGACGATCGGCTTTTAGGTCCACCCTTGCAACTAATTTTTCGCCCAGCAAAAATGGCAGTACATAGTAGCCGTGCACTCTCTTCGGTTGAGGCACATAAATTTCAATGCGATAGCGCATACCAAACAAGTGCTCGGTACGACTTCGTTCCCAAATAAGTGAGTCGAAAGGGCTTAGAAGTGCCCGCGCTTCGACCCGTCGAGGCACTTTCGCTTGGGGCGAAAGGAGCACCTTTTCCTGCCAGCCTTCGACTTGGACCTCAAGCAATTCGCCACTCGCCACGAGATGGGCAATCAACGGTCGCGCCGCGGCCACATTAAGTCGATGATAGTCGGCAAAATCGCGAGCGCTGCCGATACCCATACAACCGGCCGCAATGCGCAACAGCTCTAAGCGCGCCTCGCGCTCATCAAGTGCCGGTTGCTCCAGAATATGAGGAGGGAAACGATGCGCCGGAACCGAGTATTCGCGCTCGAAGTTTTGCCGCCGACGACCCGCCACTTCTCCTCCCCAAAAAAGTGCCTCAATGGCCGTCTTGGCATCATCCCAACGCCAACCCCAGTGATCACCGACCTGTCCAATACGCATGCTCAACTCGCTCGCCGCAACGGGGCCACGTCGCGCCACTTCCTCAAGGACTGTTTCTAAAAATTGGGGCTGTTCAGCACGCAGTTTCGCCAAGCCTCCCCAAACCTTGTAGTCACCATTTCGCACCTGCTCCTTCTTCCACCGAAACAAGGGTTCATGGTGGACCGGTAGCAGCGAGGCTTCATGGGCCCAGTATTCAAAAAGCTCACCGTCGGCTTCCATGTCTCGCACCAAGTTGCGGGGATGAGGTCCAAGGCGGGCAAAGATCGGGAGCTCTTCGGAGCGCGTTAATACGTTGACGGAATCGACCTGAATGACCCCGATGCGATCAAACAATTTTCGGATATGACGACGATCAATGCGCCCGCTCGGTTTGGCATCGGCAAAGCCTTGGGCAGCAAGTGCAATTCGCCTCGCCTGAGCTAACGTAAATTTATCCAATCTTTCTCATTTGACGAAGAGTCCAAGCACCTCGCAGCCGCTGACAGCCAAGGCCACGCCCGCAGGACTAATGCTCGGGCGGCTTAATAAACACAAGGCTATGCTTTTCAAGATACATCGCCTTATCGGCACGAATCACAAAATCTTCGTGCGCCTCATTCTCTTGAAGTTCGACGGCGCCTGCGCTTACGCCAAGTGACCCCTCCGCCCAATGCTTACCCTGCGCGAAACATGCGTTTAAAATTCGCTGGACCAGACCTTCGGCCTGCGGCACTGAACAGCTCGGCAAGAGCATGGCAAATTCATCGCCGCCGAGCCGAAAACTTCGATCGACCCCCGCCCGTCCGGCTTGTCGAAGTACTTCGGAGAATTCACGCAACACTTGATCGCCAAACGAATGCCCGTATCGGTCATTAATCAACTTGAATTGATCCAGATCTAGGTAAAGTAAGCTCAAGGGTGTTTTGAAACGTTTGGCACGGCTACACTCTTTGGCAACCGCATCTTCGAAGGCGCGCCGATTTTCCAGGCCTGTGAGCGTATCTTTGGTAGCAAGATCCAGAACATCTTTGTGTTCCCGTTTGAAGCCTATGACCAGGAACAGGATCACAATACCGCCAATGGCCTCAGTTACCCACTCTCTACTCGTGTTGGGTAGCCGCCCGCTCGCGACCCAGCCCGTGACAAGGGGCGACAAGGGCAGAATATACAGCCAGCGAAGATCTCTAAACATTCTGACGGATGGGGTATCCAGCCTCCTGTCAGCGAGTATATCGCTAAGCCTTTAGCCGAAGCCCTGCTACCCGGTATCACTATTTTTCGTAGGTAGGTCGAATACTCTCAATGGCATACTGGTTTCCCGGATAGGTTCGATTCCGGGTATTGAGTATTGAGCGAGGGGTACGCTCAATATGAAAGTATTTTTTAATTTTTGCCCGAAATTTCAAAACAACAGGAAGGGTTGCCTTGAGCAACTTTGGCGCTGCAACATACCCAAAGGCCTCACGTAAATCATCGCGGATCAGCGCCCGCACGGCAGGCTTGACGGTCCACTTCAAGCCCAAAGGGTACCAGCCTTCAAAGATCGCCACGGTCGCGTCTGCGACTCTGCGGTTAGCTATGGCGTACACCAGTTCGCGCTTTTCGTAGAGCGTTACCCAAGCGCGCAAGGCGAGAAGCGTGTCGGGGAGGGCCTTCATTCCCATAAGCTTGCCCACTTCGCGAAAGAAATGAAACCAAGCGAGCTGCTCTTGAGCCGTCATGGGGCGGTAGCCATAGTGTTGCATCCAATCGATTGGATAGGTGACAAAGGTCGATAGTACAAAAACAAAGTCATCATTGGGAATACGGAAATTGCCATGAATACCATTCATGCGAGCAATGGCTTTTTGTCCATAGTCGCTACTAAACCCATCTTCAATGAAGTGCGATATCAGTAGGCGGGTGTCGTCATAGCGCTTTTGTCCGTGTTTGGCAAATTCTTGCGTGCCATCAAGCAACTTTGACACCGAGACACTCCCATAGGTGTGGAAAAGTGCAAGCTCCAAAATGCGAGCAATATCAAACCCAAATTCATAGCTCGACAGCAAGTGCACAATGCGCTCGCAATCGGCGATGGGATCGAGCTGCGCAATGTCGCGCGCGACTTGGCGGTTACGCAAAACTCCAAAGGGTTTCGGATAGGCGCTATGAGTCGAAGGCATAGGGGTGACAATCCTTAGTTGACGCATTGGGGATGACGTCTAAAGCCAAAACTATAGCCCAACCACAGGGCAGTTTGGCGTTATTATCATCGAGAGGAGCGCAAAATGAACGCCAGAGACAACGGACCCAAAAGCCTAAAAGTCACGCCGTATTCGCCCTGTGTGGGCGCCGTCATTGAAGGTATTGATTTGCGCGAGCCCGTCAGTGACGATGCATTGCAGCAGATGCGCGCGGCCCTGAGCGATCATGGCGTTATTTTCATACGTAACCAACAAATCACACCTGAGCAGCATATTGCCTTTGCGAAACGTTGGGCTCCCATCGATATCAATCGCTTTTTTGCGGCGGTTCCAGGTTACCCCGAAATTGCCCAAGTCCTGAAAGAGCCCGAGCAGAAAACCAATATCGGCGGCGGATGGCATACCGATCACAGCTACGACCTTGTGCCTGCGATGGGTTCCATGTTGCTGGCCAAAGAAACTCCTCCGAGTGGCGGCGACACCCTCTTTGCCAATATGGCTGCGGCCTTTGACGCACTATCGCAAGGCCTTCAGCGCACCTTGCGAACTATGCGCTCGGTGCATTCGAGTAAGCATGTCTTCGGTGAGAGAGGGGGATATGCCAAGCAGGCTGAGCTCAAGGGCCGCATTGGCAATGTCACCAAAGCGACGCTTCACGGAGCACGTCGCCTGATGCACCGCATCACCGTGCAAGGCTCGGCCATACAAGGTTCGGCGTTAGTGGGATAAATGAACTCAACACTTGCAAAAAAGAGGCGTCGCAGGTACGTTTGCCTCGCGCATAGCGCACTTGGCTTAGCTTTACTGATGCCTCACTGGGCTAGCGCTCAAGACAGTGAGTTTCCGAACAAGCCCATTCGGGTTACCGTGCCCTACCCTGCCGGTGGCGTGGTGGACATCGTCGCCAGAGTCATCACTGAGCGCATGGCCTTGAGTTTGAAGCAGCCTATGGTGGTCGAGGCTAAACCAGGCGGCAACGCCAACATTGGTGCGGATGCTGTCCTCAGGGCCGGGGCGGACGGCTATAACATTCTGGTGGCTGCACCTTTTCTCGCGACCAATCCGCTATTGACGACCGGTACCCGGTGGAAGGCGACTGACTTCACAACGATTGGTTTGATAGGCGCTCCACCCAATGTTTTTGTGGTTCCTGCAAGCTCGCCGTTCAAGACTTTGCGCGAGGTCATGGAATTTGCCAAAGGCAATCCCAACAAGCTGAATGTCTCCATTCCCGGCACCGGTACCTCGAATCATCTTGGACAAGAACTACTGTTCAGTCAAGCGAAGGTCGATCTCGTCAACATCCCCTACAAAGGTCAGCCTCAAATGATCCCGGACATTATTTCCGGTCAGGTAAATTTTGGTCTGGTGACCCAAGCACTTGCCGAACCCCATATCAAGGCCGGTACCTTACGGGCCTTGGCCCTAAGCGCCCCCAAACGAGCCCCATCGCTACCCGATGTTCCGACCGTTGAAGAGGCAGGTTACCCGAATGCTACGTTTTTGCCCTGGTTCGGATTCGTTGCACCCAGTGGAACTCCAAAAGCGATAGTGAAACGCTTGGCCGATGAAATGCAGCAGGCCTTGGCTCATCCAGAGGTCATCGCGAAGCTCGAAAGAATGGGCACTCAGCTCACCCCCGGCGACGCCGAGGAATTTAACGCGCTTATCCAGCGGGAAATTGTTCAGTGGGCGCGACTCATTAAGGAGCGCGACATCAAGGCGGAATAGCATTTCCGTAGCGCCGCAAATGCGCCGTGCATAATGAACTCAACAAACACAGACCCACTCAATCCTTACGCCTTTTCGACCAAGATTAAAAGATGAACAAAGTACGTCGCCAAATTCTTACCACTACGCCTGCGCTCGTGTTCACGGCGGCGAGCAGTGCGCCGTCGAGTTACGCACAAGCGACTATCTTTCCCAATAAGCCTGTAAAAATCATTGTTCCTCAGACGACCGGTGGAGCGTCGGATGGGTTGTCGCGCATCCTGGCGCAGGAGCTTAGCCTGCGTTGGAATCAAAGAGTCGTCGTCGAGAATCGCGCCGGAGCCGGAGGCACGATTGGAACCGACGCCGTCGCCAAATCACCTCCAGACGGCTATACCTGGTTGATGAGCTATTCGGGCACCCATGCGATCAATCCTTGGCTCTATAAGAGTATGCCATTTGACACCCTTAAAGACCTCACCCCAATAGCCGCTCTCGCCACCCTACCCTTCCTGTTGGTGATTCACCCAAAAGTACCCGCCAAGAACCTCGCTGAGTTTGTGGCCTACGCTAAGTCGAACCCCGATGCCATCAATATGGCCTCCTCGGGGAATGGTTCGGTGAACCACCTTATTGGCGAAATGTTCAATACGGCCGCTGGGATCAAAATGACCCATGTGCCCTATAAGGGAGCCGCGGGCGCGCTCACCGATTTAATCGGAGGGCAGGTTCAAGCTTTTGTGGCGAGCGCTCCCTCGGTAATTCAACATATTCGCTCGGGCGCGGTGCGGCCCTTGGCCGCAGCGGCCACCAAGCGGGCCGCCGCACTTTCCGACGTACCGACCTTTGGGGAGGCGGGCTACAAAGCGCTCAGCCTGGACTCCTGGTTTGCGTTTTTTGTACCCTCGGCGACACCACCGGCCTTGATCAAAACCATTAACAGCGATATTGCCAAAGTATTGGCGACTAAAGAGATCGCAGAAAAGTTTGCTGCGTTGGGTGCCGACGTGATGACGACGCCCTTGGACGCTTTCAATAAAATTGTACTGGACGATACTGAAAAATGGGGTAAAGCCGTACGTGATTCTGGTGCAAAACTGGACTAGCCATGCATATCGAACAGGAAATAAAGCTCGACTTTAAGGATGTTCTCATCCGACCAAAGCGCTCCACGCTCGGCTCGCGTTCGCAAGTTGATATTTCGCGCGAATTTGTCTTTCGCAATTCAGGCGCACGCTACACCGGCATTCCGATCGTCGCAGCCAATATGGACACCACGGGCACTTTCGAGATGGCTAAGGCACTGGACACGGCTCGCCTCTCGGTCGCGCTACATAAGCACTATAACGTCGAAGAGTATGCGGATTTTTTTACTCATTTAGAGAGAAAATCGGCAGCATTTTATTCAATGGGCATCACTAAAGCCGATCACGAAAAGTTCGTGAAGGTGATGGAACAATGCGCGACCCACATTGAGTTTGTGTGCATCGATGTGGCCAATGGATACACCGAAACCTTCGCTCAATTTGTTCGTAAGATTCGCGCTGAATATCCCAGGCTCACCATCATGGCGGGTAACGTGGTGACCGGCGAAATGACCGAGGAACTCATACTCTCAGGTGCCGATATCGTCAAAGTAGGTATTGGACCTGGCTCAGTGTGTACCACCCGCAAAATGACGGGTGTGGGTTACCCTCAACTCTCGGCCACAATCGAGTGCGCCGATGCGGCGCATGGCCTAGGTGGCCATATTTGCACGGACGGCGGCATTACTGTTCCAGGTGACCTGGCCAAGGCCTTTGGTGGCGGCGCCGACTTCATTATGATGGGCGGGATGTTTGCCGGGCATGAGGAATCTGCAGGCGAAACCGTCCTGCGCGACGGCGTGCAGTACAAGCGCTTTTACGGCATGAGCAGTAAGGCTGCGATGGACAAGTACGCCGGGGGTGTTGCCACCTATCGCGCCTCTGAGGGAAAGGAAGTCTTGGTACCCTACAAAGGCCGTGTAGAAGACACCTTGCAGGACATTTTAGGTGGTGTTCGCTCGGCGTGTACTTACGTAGGAGCGCGACGCCTCAAAGAGCTCTCCAAGCGAACCACCTTTATTCGGGTGACCCAACAACTGAATGAAGTATTCGGAAAAGCCTGAAGGGTGATAAAACTAAGGGACTTTGTTTCCTCAGTCCTCTAAAAAGTTACCGGCAGAAAAATGTACGGGAGAAGCCGAAAGATCAAAGCTTAGACCCTGGGGATCCTTTCCGGCCTTGATCAGATCAAGCTGCTTTAGCAAGAGACGGCGCAATAACAAAATGCCCTGATCACTGCTCGCCAAGTGCTCCTCCGAGTGCTTGGCAATCACACCCTGACTTACCATTGCTTCATGGTCACCCGGAAACTGGCGATGCTCCTCCTCGCTGAGCTCCTCCCAGAGTTTGCCATTCAGCTTGGAACGCATGCGCTGCAGCTCACCTTTTTCGCGAACCCGTCCGACCACATAAATTCGAAAACTATGATCATTGATCGGCAGCACCCAACCTAAAGATTCAACCATGCCATAGCGCCCAATGCGCGGGCTTGGGATGACGCGAAGCGTCGGCAGGCCGGCTTCACTGATGCGTCGTAAGGTTTTGCCATCCGGCAACTTGCGAAGTGATATCGTTCTCACACTATGCTCTTGAGTATCCCAGGTAACACTTGGCATAACGGCCATAGCAGGCACAAACTGAGTGCCGCTAAACGCCGAGTGCAAGATGACCACGTGAAATGGGTCGACCAGATTCTCGTAATGTTGCAGCCAATTGCAGGGAATAATTTGCGGGCCACCCCCACCGATGCTGTGATCATCGGCCTCCAGAAACTCGCCCGGCTCAAGTGTTTCTAAGCATTCATAGCGTGGCAAGACTGGTTTTTTATCGGGCGGCCCCATGTACGCCCACACCAGCCCATACAAATCTTGAACGGGATACCAGGGCTGGCGAACCTTCTCGAGAAGCTTGCCGCCCGCCGGTTCACAGGGTTGTTCCAGGCAATGGCCTTGAGTGTCCCAAAGCCAACCGTGATAGCAGCATCGAATGCCCCGCTCTTCAACTTTTCCATAGTACAGCGAGGTGCCGCGATGCGCGCAGTGCGGGTACATCAGGCCCGGTTGGCCAGTTTTATCGCGAAATAAAATGAGGTCTTCGCCGAGGATGCGAACTTGGCGCGGCGTGTAATTGGCATCCACACTCAAACCCACCGGATGCCAATAGCGACGCAGTAATTCTCCCATCGGCGTACCCGGGCCGACCTCTACAAGGTTCTTGCGTGACTTCGGCGGCGGCCGACCGTATGCGGTACCGGTATCGAGCGCGATGGGGATGATGCGTTTTTTCTTAGTGCTTGCGGTTGGCATAGTTTTTCTCTGAATGTCACTCGGCCGTGACGCCGGCAGCCTTAATCAACTCGCCAATGCGAGGATAGTCCGCCTTATAGCGCGCTATAAATTCAGGCGGCGTATTGCCCAGGGGTTCAAATCCAAAGTTGCTTAACCTTGCCGCAATGTCCGGCATCTTGGTAATCTCGACCAAGGCGGACACCCAGGCCTGGACAGTAGGTTCCGGCGTTTTGGCGGGCGCGTAGACGCCGATCCAACTATCGATATCAAAACCTTGGAAGCCTTGCTCGGCAAAGGTCGGAACCAGCGGCAAGATGGACACTCGTTTTGTGCCCGTAACACCCAGAATTTTCATTTTCCCAGCTAAGCTCTGAGTACGCGCAGACGCCGGGTTGGCCCAGGCAAAGTCGAGTGACTCGCTAAATAAATCGCCATGCGCAACAGCCTCTGCTTTGTAGGGCACATGCACTAAATTAGCTCCGGTTTGACGCTGTAAAAGTTCGCCAAACAAATGTGCTGTCGAGCCGCTGCCCCAGGTGCCATAGTTCAACCCTTTTTGCGTCTTGGCGTAGGCGGTAAATTCTTTGAGATTGTTATACGGCGCGTTGGCACGAGCGACCAGCATCGGCCCGCCGCTGGCAAGCATCGATAAAGGCGTGAAGTCAGCAACCGGGTCATAGGGTAGTTTGGGCATGAGAATGGCATTGTTCACATGAGTAAGGGGCAAGGTGAACAAGACGGTGTGACCATCGGGGAGCGACTTCGCTACAAAATCGGCGGCAATGATGCCACTCGCACCCGGTTTCGGATCGATGATGACCGTTTGCCCCCAGCGTTTTTGAAGCTTTTCACCATAGGCTCGAGCTAGTGCGTCAATCGGACCGCCCGCTGTGCCGAAGGGCACTATTCGGATGACTCGATTTGGAAAGCTTGGCGCTTGGGCCAGGACGGGGGCGGCGGTCAGTCCGGCTAAACTAGCGATGAATTCTCTTCGTGGCAGGCTCAAGTCATTCTCCAAATTTTTCAGTGCAGTCAATGCATTGTGGTGTTGCTTGATAACGCGAAAGCGCATCCCTTTCATCGCCGCAGCTCCACCTTTTCCTTAAACGACCGCGGAAACACCGGCAGCATAGCCCTGTACGATCGAAATGACCGGAGCCTTAAGCCGCATTAACAGTGCCACAACAATTTGCAAATAGGACGGTGTGATACGAATGTAGTCCGGTAATTTTCCCCTTTCGAGCGAAAGGTATGCACATCACCGCCTGCACAAAAACGCTTGCCCACGCCGCTTAAAAGCATCACGCGCTGGCCATTCGCCAAGCCTCGGCTGAGCGGCGCAACGAATATTCATTTTGAGACGCCCAAATGGTGTCGCCCTTAGGCTGGATTCGAACACCATCGCGTCGAAGGTTACTCTGACCGTGCCTTCCTCTGCGCTCAACAGCTCAATGTTTGAAACGATCTGACTTAGGCGAGATTTCGGGGTCTGACTCCTTCAGGCCCTGGCGGTGCCAGGCGCCGCCCCTTGTGCCCTATTGCCACCCCTACCAGTCGTCGGAACGAGGTTGTTTTTACCCCGCACGTGCATTCCTATAGTTTGAGGAGCGGACTATCATGCCTACTAAGTTGATCGCATGTCTGGTGGCGTGGCGCTTGATGCGACGCCGCATGGGCAACGCGTCCTCGTCCTCCTTAAAGTTTAAACATTTCGGATTTTGGCTAGTAAAAAAATAAAATGGATTCAATTTCCACGAATCGACCCAACGTCGACAGCCTGAACCCGCTTTCAGTGGGAGCCCGGCTGCAAGAGTTTGTCATCGAACGGCTGATCGGTATCGGCGGTTTTGGCATCGTCTATCAGGCCAATGACACGCTATTGCATCGCACGGTAGCCATTAAAGAGTATATGCCGACCTCAATGGCTTCGAGAAGCGATGGAGCGACGGTGAGCCTGCGCTCTGAGTCTTATGTTCAAGACTTTGAAACCGGTAAAGCCAGTTTCATTAACGAAGCAAGAATGCTGGCGCGCTTTAAGCATCCTGCCTTGATCGAAGTGTTTCGATTCTGGGAACAAAATAGCACGGCCTACATGGCCACACCTTTTTACGAGGGACAAACTCTCAAGCAGCGCCTGCGCTCCTCCCCAGGCGTTCCTGAGGAGGAGACCCTAAAACAAATTCTATTCCCCGTCCTGGATGCACTTGAACATATGCATCGGGAACAAATTTATCATCGAGATATCTCGCCCGACAACATCATGATTCTTCAAGATGGGCGACCCATTTTGCTGGACCTGGGCGCCGCTCGTCGGCTCGAAACTGAAAACGCCCAAGCTTTAACTGTTCTTGTGAAACCCGGCTACGCACCGATTGAACAGTACGCGGGTGATGCCGCCATTCAGCAGGGCCCCTGGACAGACATTTACGGCTGGGGGGCCACGGCATACTTTGCGTTGACAGGCAAACCACCACCGCCTTCAGCCAGCCGAATCATGAGCGACTCAATCGTGAAGGTCGCTAGCCTCAAACCGAATGGCTACTCAGAAGCGCTACTCATGGCGATTGATGCAGCGTTAGCGGTTCGTCCCGATGATCGACCACAAAGTGTTGCCGCCCTGAAATTGCTCTTGTCCATTGACGCGGCGCCAGAAACTACTTCTCCTCGCCGAAAGGCCGTCGAAAAGAAGTCAGTACCAATCGAAGATACCTATCCCACGGTGCCGATGCCACAAGCGGCTTCGTCCGCCACTCTCGAAAGACCGAACGCGCCGGATGTCCCGACGCCCATCGCCACCAAATCCACTTCTGAGCTCACTTTCGAGGGGCCTCCGCCAGCAAAGTCGCTCAAGGCCAACAAGACTAATCCCAGGGGAATGTTACTTGGAGGCATGGTTTGCGCCATAGGATTATTCGCGGCGTTTTTGTGGTTTGCGACACCTGCAGCTAACAACCCGATCGCCAAGGCTGAGACTTCAAGCTCGAGCTCGGCTAAAACTGAATCTCCAAAGAGGGCAGAGCCGAGTGCGTCAGCTCCAGGTCAGTTAGAGCCCCCCCAAGCGGCGTCGATGCCAGCGACCCCGCCACTGGAAAAGCGACAGTCCGAGGTTCAGTCTGAGTTCGCGATACCGTCACCAGCGTCCAAGCCAATAGCGCCAACCGCAATCAAAAAAGCAAGCATTGATCCAGCGACGAGTCAACAAGCCGCGAGTAATCAGGTAGCGAGCGATCAGCCAGCCAATGACAAGGCAGTGACGGAGAAGGCGGCAAGTGATAAGGCCGCAAGTGATAAATCGGCCACAGACAAACCGGCACTTGCTCGACTCTCAATCAAGCCTTGGGGCGAGGTTTACGTAAACGGCGAAGCGCGCGGTGTCAGTCCGCCGCTTAAAACTATTAGCCTAGTCGCTGGAGAATATAGCTTCGAGATTCGCAATGGTGACTATCCCATCCATAAGGTGAGGATCAAGCTTAAGTCGGGCGAGGTTTACAGAATCAATCATGCTTTTGTAGACCCAGCGCAGAAACAACAGGATAAGAAATGAAGAGTTCGAGCCGCATAGCACTGATCGGCGGCATGGCACTAGCCCTTAGCGCTTGCCAAACCACGAAGCCCTCAGACACCTCTGAAGGAACGCCGAAAGGTGACTCTATCAGCGTCTCGCGAACCGGAACCGAATCTGCCAAATCCGGCTCGCCTGCCTCCAAATCAGCTTCGGACGCGGTCAAGCCAAGCGCCACAAACTCACCGCCATTGTCGTCCGGCACCGCGGCTCAACCAAAAGCCATAGACGCCGCACCGGCCGCGCCCACGATTCAAAAATCAAAACCCGAACAGCTTCTTGCCGAGGGTGCAGAGCTCTATGACAAAGGTGATTACAAGGGCTCAATAAGAAAATTGCTCCTGGCTCGTGATTCCGCCGATGAAACCTCGACTACGAAGCAAGATAGTCTTCGGCTTCTTGCCTTCAGTTACTGTGTGACTGGTCAGCGGCCACTGTGTAAGACGCAGTTCAGCAGCTTGCTCAAGATTGTGCCTGACTTTCAACTCAGCCGCGCCGAAGCAGGACACCCTCTTTGGGGACCCGTATTTAAAGAAGCGAAGGCAACCAGCCTGCCAGCCGCCAAACCCGTAGCAGCAGCAAAAAAGTAGAAGGCTATCCGCCGCGGTTCTAGAAAACGGCCTCGACCGTAGAACCGCTAGGCTGCCCCGTTCCACCTTTTCAAGTTTGCTAACGCAGATCGATTCGCTAGTCTATGTGGTGAATCACATGCAAACTCCTTCCCACTCCACTCCAAGCTCGTCGCAGGCACTACCTGACGAGCCGCTTAGGCAATCGGGCGACCCACGCGCTCAAATGGACTCTCCGGCCTTGCTCGCTACCCACGCGCTGAAGGTACAGAGTAAACGCTTCGAAGCGGCCATGGAGCACATGAAGCTTGGGCTGTACATGTTCGACGGACAGGGTCGCTTAGAAGTCGCAAACGAGCGCTCAAAGCGCCTCCTGGGATTACATCAGGACAACGCACTGATCGGACTCACGATAGATGAGTTTTGCCTCAGAATTCTAGAAAAACTAGGAGAATTAGCGAGCGGGCATACCCGAATCGAGGCTTTTTCGGCACTTAGTCGGGCCAAGGAAAAGTCTTCTCTAAATTTGATATTTGAGAGCGGAAAAGTACTGCATGTGGCGCACAGCCCCTTACCCGAAGGCGGCTTCATTCAAACTATTGAAGACGTCACGGAGCGCCGCAAGGCCGAAGCGAAGGCTAGTCATCTCGCCTCGCACGATTTGCTCACCAATCTACCGAATCGACGGCTCCTTAAGCAGCATATCGATGTCTCCCTTAACGACTCTCAAGCGACCTGTGCCGTGCTGTGCGTCGACCTTGATCGTTTTAAGGCAGTCAATGACACACTCGGCCACGCAGGTGGCGACGCCTTACTGGTAGAGGTCTCGAAGCGGCTAAGACAGTGCGTTCGGGCTGACGATACTGTAGGCCGTCTGGGCGGCGATGAGTTTGTTATTTTGATCGCCAATGTGCAAGGCGATGAAGATGCCTCAGCGCTTGCAGATCGCGTGGTGCGGGAAATTGCCAAGCCTTTCGACCTATTGGGCCACTCAGTCATCGTCGGTGCCAGCGTTGGAGTCGCGATGGCCCCTCGCGATGGCGACAATCCGGACCGTTTAATCAAAAGTGCCGATATGGCGCTTTTCGAGGCCAAAAGAGAAGGAAGAGGCTGCTATCGATTCTTTGAACCCAGCCTTGAAGCGAAGGCGCGCGAGCGCCAGAGCCTGGAGATTGATCTTCGACGAGCCGTAATCGACAAGCAATTTGAGCTGCATTACCAGCCCGTGTTCGCTGCACGACAAAGAAGACTGATTGGTTTCGAGGCCTTGATTCGCTGGAATCATCCAACGCGCGGACGTGTATCGCCTCTTGACTTTATTACTATTGCGGAAGAGCTGGGTTTAATAATTGAGTTGGGCGACTGGATTATTGACGAAGCTTGTCGCATGGCGGCGACTTGGCCGGAGGACATCGTCGTTGCAGTCAATGTCTCGGCTCGCCAATTCGTAAATCACGATCTTTACTCAGTCGTCAACGAAGCTTTGTTACGCCACAACCTTGCACCCTCAAGGCTAGAGATCGAAATCACCGAATCTGCCTTGATGGAAAACGGTGGCGAAATTGCCACGGTCCTCCAGCGCCTAAGGAGACAAGGCATTGGTATTTCTATGGACGATTTTGGGACGGGCTACTCGTCGCTCGCTTACTTGAGACGCTTTCACTTTAGTAAGGTAAAAATTGATCGCTCATTTATCGCAGGTTTGGCGACCGAAACGCAATCAATTGCGATTGTTCGCGCCATTATTGCTCTTTGTAAGAGCCTCGCCATTGTCGTGACCGCCGAGGGCGTGGAAACTGAGATTCAGGCGGATATTTTGCGCCTGGAAGACTGCGACTATTTGCAGGGCTTCCTCCTTGGTCGACCTACCCATCCGCAGGACGTCAGCGCATTTTTCCCTCAGCACGAGCAGCCTTTAGTCGTCGTGCGCGTCGCAACATCCCAGGTTGCATAGGGCTCGTGTCCTCAATAGTCGCGCCGACCTAAGCAAATAGGCAGTCTAACGGGCTGAGCCGGGCAAATTACTCATAGACGGTATAGTGCAAAAGAAGTGCATCTCCGAGGAAACTTCATGCTCAACACCGATCAACTCACTATCCGGCGCAGACTACTTGCGGCGGGGGCGGTAGGCCTGCTCTCCCCGCGACTATCATTCGCTGACGAGAATTTCCCGTCACGTCCCATCAATTTCATTTGTCCCTGGCCCTGCGGAGGAACGGCGGACCAATCCATGCGGGCGATTTGCACAGTCGCCGGTCGTGTATTGAAGCAGGCCATCACAGTTGACAATCGCGCCGGGGCTGCAGGAATGGTCGGTGCCAAGGCCTTAGCAAGTGCCCGCGCTGACGGTTACACGATTGGACAAATCCCTATTTCCGTGACTCGCTTCCATCAGTTGAACATGCTTCCATCAGTTGAACGTGCTTCAGTCTAACCCACTGAAGGACTTCACTCACCTGGCCCGCACCTCTGGTCAAACCTTCGGTATCGTGGTCTTGCCACAGTCCCCTTTCAAGAGCTTGAAAGTCATGGTGGCAAGCGCGAAAGCTCAGCCGGGCAAGGTGACTTACGCCCACTCTGGAGGGGGTGGCGCTACCCATGTGGGCATGGAGGAGTTTGCTCTCTCGGCCAATATCAAACTGGCTTGCCAATAGAGGTCGAAAAGAAACTTCGAGACGCTTTTCGGTTTGCTGTTGCGAGTGACGAATTCAAAGCCGTGGCGGCGCGAATCGACGCGCCCTTGATGTCCTTGGATGGTCCGCAATACAAAGATTTCGTGCGAGCGACTTACAAGAAGGAAACTCAACTGATCGAGCGCTTGAATTTAAGGGAAATGCTGAAAGGTTAGCCGCGACTCGCCTGGAGGGAGAGCAACATTGTAAACTCGAAGGTTCATCAAGAAATTTCTTCATCATAGAGTCCCACTCCCCATGAATAAGCTCCATCGCAAGGCACTTCCCGGTACCGCTCTCGATTACTTTGACGCCTGCGAGGCCGTCGAGGCGATCCAGAAAGGTGCTTGGGCCGGTTTATCCTACACCGCCAGAGTACATGCCGAAAACCTGGTGAGGCGCTGCGATCCGAATATTCTCGAGGACTGCCTAAGGCAAATTATCGAGCGAAAGCGCGAGCTCGACTTTCCTTGGTTTCCGGCCCGAGTGGTGTGTCACGATATTTTGGGGCAAACAGCCCTAGTCGACCTTGCAGGCTTGCGCGACGCAATTTCCGATCAAGGGGGTGATCCGGCCCAGGTCAACCCAGTGGTCCCCGTGCAATTGATTGTTGATCACTCATTAGCGGTGGAGTGCGGTGGTTTTGACCCGAATGCCTTCGAGAAGAACCGCGCCATCGAAGATCGCCGCAATGAAGATCGTTTTCACTTCATTGATTGGACGAGTCGTGCGTTCAAAAACGTGGATGTAATCCCCGCCGGCAACGGCATCATGCACCAAATAAATCTGGAGCGAATGTCGCCTGTGATTCACGCGCAGGACGGTGTGGCTTTCCCCGACACTTTGGTCGGCACCGATAGCCACACCCCTCATGTGGACGCACTTGGCGTGATTGCCGTCGGCGTCGGCGGCCTCGAGGCTGAGAACGTGATGCTTGGGCGTGCCTCTTGGATGCGCCTGCCCGACATCATCGGTGTTGAGCTTTCAGGCAGACTGAATGAGGGAATTACTGCCACCGATATGGTCTTGGCCTTGACCGAATTCCTGCGTCAATCCAAGGTGGTGGGCGCATATCTTGAGTTCTATGGTGTTGGGGCCGCGGCGCTCACCTTGGGTGATCGCGCCACAATTTCCAACATGGCGCCAGAATACGGCGCCACTGCGGCCATGTTTTTCATTGATCAGCAGACCATTACCTATCTAAAACTCACGGGTCGCGCTGATGAGCAAGTGAGGCTGGTCGAGACTTACGCCAAGCATGTTGGCTTGTGGGCCGACAGCTTAAAGACGGCGCAGTACGAGCGAGTCCTCCAGTTTGATCTCTCCACGGTCGTGCGCAATATGGCTGGACCGTCTAATCCCCATGCACGAGTCGCGACCACCGATCTTGTGGACAAGGGCATCGCTGCTCCTTGGCAGAAAACCCCTGGACAAATGCCCGATGGTGCCGTGATTATTGCGGCGATTACAAGTTGCACCAATACCAGCAACCCTCGCAATGTCATTGCTGCAGGCCTGTTGGCACGTAATGCCAATCGCATGGGGCTGACGCGCCAGCCCTGGGTTAAAAGTTCTCTGGCACCCGGCTCAAAAACGGTCGCGCTGTACCTCGAGGCTGCCGGTCTCATGAAAGAGCTTGAGCAGCTCGGTTTTGGCATCGTCGCATTCGCCTGCACAACCTGCAATGGCATGTCGGGTGCACTCGACCCTAAGATTCAGCAAGAAATTATTGATCGAGATTTATATGCGACGGCCGTGCTCTCAGGTAATCGGAATTTCGATGGCCGTATCCATCCCTATGCGAAACAGGCCTTCCTGGCCTCGCCCCCCTTGGTCGTAGCTTACGCCTTGGCCGGGACGGTACGTTTCGATATCGAACGCGATTCGTTTGGTAGCGGACCCGATGGCAAGCCGATCCTGCTCAAAGACCTTTGGCCAAGTGATGCCGAGATCGACGCGATTGTCAGCGCCAGTGTCAAGCCTCAACAATTCCGCGATGTCTACATACCGATGTTCGAAGAGCGAGTGATCAGCACTGCGTCGGTCACGCCTCTGTACGCGTGGCGCGCTCAAAGCACCTATATTCGTCGCCCCCCTTATTGGGAAGGCGCACTGGCTGGTGAACGCACTCTCAAGGGCATGCGGCCACTCGCGGTATTAGGTGACAACATCACGACTGATCACTTATCTCCCTCGAATGCCATCATGCTCGACAGCGCAGCAGGCGAATACCTTGCCAAGATGGGTCTGCCCGAAGAAGACTTTAATTCCTACGCGACCCATCGTGGCGACCATCTCACTGCACTGCGCGCAACCTTTGCTAACCCAACCCTCAAGAACGAGATGGTAGTGGTCGACGGCAAGGTGAAGCCAGGCTCACTTACCCGCATTGAACCTGAGGGCAAGACCAGCCGCATGTGGGAAGCGATTGAAACGTACATGGAGCGCAAGCAACCTCTGATCATCATTGCAGGAGCCGATTATGGTCAAGGCTCATCGCGCGACTGGGCAGCAAAAGGGGTGCGGCTGGCCGGGGTTGAGGCCATTGTGGCTGAAGGTTTCGAGCGCATTCACCGCACCAACTTGGTAGGCATGGGCGTTTTACCGCTCGAGTTCAAGAGCGGTGTCAATCGAAAAACGCTGGGTATCGATGGTTCAGAAACCTATGATGTGCTGGGTGAGCGCAGACCCCGTAAGGACCTCACCTTGGTGATTCATCGCAAAAGCGGCGAGCGGCTTGAAGTGACAGTCACCTGCCGGCTTGATACTGCTGAGGAAGTCTCGATCTATGGTGCTGGCGGCGTGTTGCAACGCTTCGCACAGGATTTTCTTGAATCCACAAAAGCTGCCTAGGAAAATAATATGGCCCACGCACCGCAATTTAAAGTTCCCGCTACTTACATGAGAGGCGGCACGAGCAAAGGCGTCTTTTTTCGCTTACAGGATTTGCCGGTTGACTGCCAAACACCGGGCTTAGCTCGAGATCAACTGCTGCTACGTGTCATCGGCAGCCCCGATCCGTACGGTAAGCAAATTGACGGCATGGGTGCCGCCACTTCAAGTACGAGCAAGACAGTGATTCTCTCGAAGAGCAGCCGCCCCGACCATGACGTCGATTATCTCTTCGGCCAAGTGTCCATCGATCAACCCTTTGTAGACTGGAGCGGCAATTGCGGCAACTTGTCAGCAGCCGTCGGGCCATACGCAGTCAGTAACGGTTTGGTGGATGCCAGTCGCATCCCAAAAAATGGCGTGATGGTGGTACGCATCTGGCAGGCCAACATTAGTAAAACCATCATCTCGCACGTACCCATCACCGAGGGTATGGTTCAAGAGACCGGAGACTTTGAGTTAGACGGGGTCACTTTTCCGGCGGCCGAGGTCAAGCTTGAGTTTATTGATCCTGCTGCCGAAGAAGAAGGTGCAGGCGGAGCGATGTTTCCGACCGGAAATTTGGTGGATGACTTAGTCGTACCCGGTGTGGGCACCTTTAAAGCGACCATGATTAACGCGGGCATACCGACGATTTTTGTGAATGCCGAGGCCATCGGCTACACCGGTACAGAGCTTCAGGACGCCATCAATAGCGATTCGAAGGCGCTCACCATGTTCGAGACAATTCGTGCACATGGTGCGATGCGCATGGGCTTGATCAAGGAGCTCGGTGAAGCCATCAAGCGGCAACATACTCCAAAGATTGCCTTCGTGGCCAAACCTAAAGATTATGTCGCATCGAGCGGCAAGGCCGTCGCCAGCAAAGATGTCGATCTGTTGGTACGGGCGTTGTCTATGGGTAAACTGCATCACGCGATGATGGGAACGGCGGCGGTCGCGATTGGAACCGCGGCAGCGATTCCTGGCACTTTGGTCAACCTTGCTGCGGGAGGGGGAAATCGGAGCGAGGTTCGTTTCGGGCACCCTTCGGGCACGCTGCGTGTTGGCGCCGAGGCCCAGCAAGAAAGCGGCGAATGGATCGTAAAGAAAGCGATCATGAGCCGCAGTGCTCGGGTGTTGATGGAAGGCTGGATTCGTGTGCCTGGCGTTTAGACTCAAAGGGCCCATGTCTTCATTCAAAACATAGCGCGAAGACCATTGGATGGGCCGCGAGTTCGTGCGGGATAGCTGACCGCTGGTCGCTAGCTTTCATTAGCCCAAGGCGTCATCGGCGGAATAGCACAAGGCCCCTCGACACTGATAGATTCGAAGTCCGCAGGCCCAACGATTTCGAGATACTCCATGTCCGGCGAGTAATCAAAAAGGTAATGCACTAGACCCAGCCTTTGGTGAACGCAATCGCCCGCAGCGACCAGCGTCACTTTGTCTTCGTACATGAATCGAGCCCAGCCCTTCATCATGATAACGATCTGAAACTCTGCCACATGATAATGCCAACCGGTGCCTTCGGAGGGTGCCAAATTGGCCTTGACCAAATGGGCAATCATCTTACCGTGCGTGGCCTTGGCTACACCAAGGTCACGGTACAGAAAAAAATCCCTTAGTCCTCCCTTTAGATATTGGGTGTCACCCGACTTAACGTGCGAAAACTCAGTGTCCTTGCGTAGTTCGATTGCAGTATCCATCTTCAAAACTCCACTTCAAGTTCTTCAATATCGTCCGGCTCGAGAACCGCTGCTTGGGTCCACGCCACCAAAAAGGGCATCGCTAAGATTTGATTGCTATACTTTTGAGACAACGGGTCGAGCTTGATGTTGTAGGTGACTAAGCGTGTGACCACCGGCGCAAACATGGCGTCGGCCACCGTCGCTTGTTTGCCAAACAGATAGGGACCTTTGTATTTTTTGAGGCAGTCGTGCCAAATGAACAGAATCCGGTCAATGTCGGACTGAGCTTTGGACCACACTTTGAACCGCTCTACCCGACCTTTGATATTCATTGGAAGCGCGGCTCTCAAGGCCGAGAATCCAGAATGCATCTCCCCGCAAACGGACCGACAATGGGCGCGATGCTCCAACTTGGACGGAAGCAGGCCCGCCTTTGGTGCGATTTCATTAAGGTACTCTGCGATGGCCAGAGTGTCCCAAATTTTGCAAGTGCCATGATCCAGGCGGGGGACCAAGATGGAGGGAGAGAGCAAAAGCAACTCTGCACGGGCCGCCGAGTCGTCGGGGGCAACCAGCACTTCCTCGAAGGGAATGCCTGAGAGTTTCACCATAAGCCAGCCTCTTAGAGACCAGGACGAGTAGTTCTTGCTGCTGATCGTAAGTGTAGTCTTGGCCATGGCACTGAATGATGATTCCGGTTATAGATCACTGGGCTCACACTGTATCCATAGCGTACAACGCAAAAAATATGCCATCTTGATTGGCACGGCTCTTGCGAACCCTCAAGTTTGCTGATGTGTTTGCGGCCATCGGTCAAAGCTATCTTGTCGAAGCCCAAAGAGGACGCGTGATGATTTACCAAAACTACCAATGGGCCGCCGATGTCGCCGAGCCAGTTCGTAACTTTGCAAGCGTCGCTCGCCAGATCGATCTCCTGTGGATGGACGACGTCACTGGGTCCCCCCTCTGTCGAATGGCCGCCTATTACGAGCAAATAGCGATACTTCGATTCACCCATGTGCGCCCGGAGTATGAGATTGAACCGGTCCAAGATCGGAATGGGATGACCACCAAAATTAGCGAGAAGGTGGTTCTCAGCACCCCGTTTTGTGACTTGATTCGATTTCGCAAAGACACGAATGAAGCGCTCCCCAAGCTGCTTCTGGTGGCGCCGATGTCGGGGCACTTTGCAACGCTTCTGAAGGGCACCGTGCAAGCCCTGGTTCAAGATCACGAGGTCTACCTGACGGATTGGCTCAATATCCGCGACGTTCCACTAGGCTTCGGTGAATTGGGTCTCGACGAATAGATTGAACACATAATGACTTTCATGAAATTCATCGGACCGGATTCACAACTGATGGGCGTCTGTCAACCCACAGTGGCCTGCCTCGCAGCAACGGCCCTGATGGCTGAAAGCCGCGATGAGTGCCAGCCGGCCAGCGTGACCCTCATGGCCGGTCCAATCGACGCTCGCATCAATCCCACGCAAGTCAACGTTCTCGCTACCGGTAAGCCAATTGAGTGGTTCGAATCGAAAATGATTGGCGCAGTACCGCTCAAATTCAAGGGCTTCGGACGTAAGGTTTACCCTGGATTTATGCAACTGATGGCTTTTATGAGTATGAATCTTGAGCGCCGTCAGCAATCGTTCAAGGATCTCTATCAGCACCGCGTGAATGGAGAAGACGAGAAAGCCAATGCCATCCGCGACTTTTACGCAGAATATTTCGCGATTATGGATTTGTCGGCGCCGTTTTATCTGCAAACCGTGCAGCACATTTTTCAGGATTTCTTGTTGCCGCAAGGCAAGCTCACCTATCGTGACCACCCGATTAATTTGCGCGCCATACGCAAACCGTTTTTATTGACAGTGGAGGGTGAGCGCGATGACATCTGTGGCATTGGGCAAACACTTGCCGCTCTGGATTTATGCTCGCTGCTGCCTGACTACAAAAAGACTCACCACTTGCAAGCTGGGGTAGGTCACTATGGTGTTTTTAACGGTAAGCGTTGGACCTCGCAAATCTATCCCGTGGTGCGCAACATGATTCAAAGCACTCATTAAACTTAACCGCTGAAGAACTGAACGGTTGGTCTTGCTGACGTGTCGCGCTAGATACGAGAACTGCGCTGTCTTGGGTATTGGCGCAGCCTGAAAGTTGAATGAACTGCCGCCCTACGACTGGCAAGAAATCAGTGCATCTGCGGCCGTTTGAGGAGGTCGTTGCGGTCCAGCGAGTGGATGTCGAGGCTCAACAAATCACCTTCGCGACCGATTTTCAGCGGCACACGGACACCGGCCGCGCCGACGGCCCAGACCGCTCGCAGGAAGTCGGCCAGACTGGTCACTCGAATACCGGCAACGTCAACAATCAGATCGCCGAGGCGAACGCCAGCCTTTTCGGCCGGCCCAGAAGTACTCAAACCACCGACTATTACCCGCCCGTTGGACTCACCTGCGTACAAGCCAAGCCAAGGCCGAGCCGCCGCACCCGAGCGGCCGGTATTCAAGAGGTTTTCAAGAATTGGCGACAACAGGTCAATCGGCACGGACATGTTGGCGTGAAAATTTTCATCGCCGGAGCCTTCCTGTGACAACAACGAGCCAACCCCAAGCAGTTGGCCCTGCTGATTGATCAGCGCAGCACCGCTCCACTCCGGGTGCGCTGGCGCCGTAAACAGGGCCTCGTCCAGCAAATACTCCCAGTAACCCGCGAATTCGCGCTTGTCGGTCAGTCGAGTCATCAGGCAATGCCCTACTCCGCCTTTGCTCATCATGAGCACCGAATCACCAACTTCTGCTGAGGCCGCTGCACCTATAGGTATCGGCGGCGCGTCGAGAGTGCCGAGCGCACGCACAAGACCAAATCCGGTCATCTGGTCATAGGCCAAGGGATAACCGTGGACCACTTGCCCCTGATTGGTGGTGATCCAGACACTATGCGCCTCAGTGATCAGGTAACCAATCGTCAGAACCACGTTCTCACGGATTACCACAGCACTGCCACCTCGATCGGTACCGAGAATTGAAGCGGTGAACGCGTCGTCCGCAATCTCGGCGCGGATCGACACCATCGAATTCAGGGTGCGCTCAAGTTCAAACGAAAGCTCAGCCGGTTTGGGCTGCATGTCTTCTGGAAAGGACCATTCGTTTTTATCGGACATGATATTTGCTCGCTATTCTTTTTTGCGCCCTTTGAGTCCGGACAATTTAATCACACCCTACGCCTCAACTGGGCCGGGTAGCTCGAAAATGCTTCGCTAATCTTCCACATCCTCACAGAACTTACTTTTGTCGACAGTCCTCGAAACACTGCTTATCAAAGGGTTTCGAGACATGGTACAAAGTGAAGGTTAACGACCAGGGACCGAGCTTACGCCTAGAAGCTTGCCCTGCGAACCTTTCGCCAAAGGAGCGAGCTGTGGATCAACTAGACTACATTGACCTACTTGACCGTGCTGGTCGGTTAGGCCCGGACAGACCTGCATTAAGCGATGATAGCGGCACCATTAGCCACACCCAACTGGCAACCCTCACCCATCGCTTCGCCAATGCCCTCCTCGCGCGCGGCTTTGCACCTTCCTCACCCTACGCTATCCTAAGCCCGAATAACAGCCTGGCCATGGTTGCTCTCCTCGGCGGCATGCGCGCCGGCGGCGCTTGGAGCAACATCAACTTACGAAGCGGGGCAGGCACCAATGCCGATCTACTGCAACGCGGCGGTTGTGTAGCCTTGTTTTTCCACAGCAGCACGCTCGATCAGGTGCGCGAAATAGTCGTTCAGGCGCCCGCCATCACGACCTTTGTTTGCCTCGATCAAGAGATCGAGGGCTATCCCAGTCTGCAGCGCTTTATCGATGGCGCCTCAGAACAACCTGTGCACATCAGGCTAGGCCTAGACGCCACCGCTTTTCAGGGCTCCACAGGTGGCACCACCGGTGCCCCGAAAATCACTCAGGCGCCTAGCGGCTTCACCGCCTGGAACATGATCGGCTTTATCAGCGTTTTTTCAGATTTTGATACTGATTCGCCTCCCGTGAATTTGGCCGTCGCGCCCATTACCCATGCCGGAGGTTTTATCGCTATGGCGACGCTCTCGATGGGCGGTGAGGTAGTGTTGATGGCCACGGCCGACCTGGGGGCCATTTTGGCAGCGATTGCAAAACATAAAATCTCGCTGTTGTTCCTCCCTCCAACACTCATTTACATGCTGATGAACCATCCGCACTGTAAAAGCACTGACTTTAGTTCTTTAAGATACCTGATGTCGGCCGCGGCACCGCTTGTGAGCGAAAAAATCATCCAAGCCCACGCTATGTTTGGCCCAGTGATTTGCCAATCGCTTGGGCAAACAGAATCTGGTTTTCCCCTCACCTTTATGTCCAAACAGGCCATCACTCAGGCCGTGCAAAACCCCGCTTTGGCCAAGCGCTTGCGCTCGGTCGGCAGGCCAACTGTTAACGTTGTGGGCATTGAAGTGATGGACGATGAGGGCAAACTACTCGGTCCTGATGAAGTCGGCGAAATTGTGGTGAAGGGCCCTACCGTCATGCTGCGCTACCTGAATGACCCGCAGGCCTCGGCCGCGATCAAGACGGACGGCTGGCAACGCACCGGTGATGTGGGTTTTCGCGATCGTGACGGTTTCGTCTACCTCAGCGATCGCAAACGCGACCTGATCATCAGTGGGGGTTTCAATGTTTTTCCCTTGCAAGTCGAAGAGGTGCTCAATCAACACCCAGCGGTGCAAGATTGTGCAGTGATCGGCGTGCCCGACGATAAATGGGGCGAGGCTGTAAAAGCAGTGATTGAACTAGCACCGGGCCGTCAAGTCAGCGCTCAGGAATTGATTGACTTGTGCAAGGATAAGCTCGGCGCTGTGATGAGCCCAAAAAGCGTAGACTTTATTGAGCAATTACCGCGCAGTGCTGTTGGCAAGGTTTTGAAGCGTACATTGCGCGCTTCATTTTGGGAAGGTAAGGAAAGGCGTATTTAGGCTTGCAGCGCGCACCGCGTGTAAATCTATAAAAGACAGCAGGCTAGTCGTTATGATTTCTTTTCTGCGCGAAGTCGGTATAAATCTAGAACGACTGCCCCAAAATTACCGGTGCGCCTGCAAGGTACAAAATAAGTGCAATAGGTAGTTGATGCAACATCCAAGATCTCTGGAGAAATTGGTGTCATCAGAAAAGATCAATGTCAAAACTTTTTCGTCCTGCCTTCAATCCTCTCCTACCGAGGCCAACACGGTCCTAATCACCTCTCTCGAGATTCGGAAGTCACTAGCGTGAAGCATTGCGAACACTGGTTTCGCCGCACTTATTAAGCCACGCTTTTTCGCTACGCCAATGAGGCCCGCAGTGCCCACTATGCTCAAGCCGTTTTCTTGCGCTACTGAACGACCCAAGCGCTCGTCGATTAGAAGGATCACCGAACTTAAAGGGTGCATCAGTCCAAGCGCAATACTGTCACGCTCTCCTTGATCCAGTTCATCAAGAGACGAGGTATTGTGCGGCTCATCGATGGGTTCCGAGTAACACGAAAGCCATCCCGTTCCGAAGGCGTAAGCGATCTGTTCTTTGCCTTTTACCTCTTGGCTAGGGAGTACTTCCCGCTTAACGGAGGCCGTTACCAAAACTTCGCCAAACAGTTGCGGTAACCAAACAAGCCCCTCAACCAATGCTAAGCCTATCAAGGGACTCGCATCCGTAATCGCAAATCGCATGAGCCGCTACTCGCTAGCTAGCCACGCATCTAACGATTCCATGTCCTTCAATGTTTCGTCTTCTGTCTGATCGATGACGCTAATGCCAAGTCGAGACAAATGGGCGATGAAATTGGCTAGCGGCATTTGGGCCATCTTTGATGCGCGTGAAAGAGACAGACCGCCATCCCGAAACAGCGCCGCCGCTAGCGCGGCGCGTACGCCGTCTTCAGAAAGCAACTTACCCGAACGTAGGCTAACAATCATTGCATCTGGCGTATCACGATTCATGACAACGACGGGCGCCGACTTCGCCGAGCGAAGTGCTTCACTAGGGTTGTTCTTAAGACTTGTAACGTTCACATTGTGCATAGTTGGCAATAGAGACACTAAGAATGAGTAAAAGGGGCTATATTGGACCTATAAAAGGGGAGAGTCTAAGGGGTTTTGTCAGGGGGTTGTCTTAGGGGGCTATTTTAGTCGATTTTTCCCTTAAAACGCTCTAATTGCAATACCTCAGACGTAAAAAAACCGCCTTCGAACAAGTCCAAAGGCGGTTAGTGTTAGCTGACGTGAGCCAGGCTAACTAAGGCAACTACTCAGCAACCGGAGCCGCCGCAACAGAGGCCGCGCCGCCCGCCAACGGCACCAAAGCCACGGCAGGGTTTTCTTCAGCAGCAGCCTTCGCCGACAAACGTAAACGACCTTTGTCGTCAGCCTCGATCACCTTAACATGCACGGTCATACCTTCCTTCAGGTAATCGCTCACCTGATTGACGCGGTCTTTAGCGATTTGAGAAACATGCAGCAAGCCATCACGGCCTGGCATCACTTGCACAATGGCACCGAAGTCCAGAATCTTGAGTACGGTACCTGCATAGGTCGTGCCGATTTCGACTTCGGCCGTCAGATCATGAATGATCTGTTGGGCTTTCTTGGCCTGCGCTCCATCAGTCGCCGCAATCGTCACCGTACCGTCGTCTTTGATATCGATAGTGGTGCCGGTTTGCTCAGTGATCTGGCGAATGGTTGCTCCGCCCTTACCGATCACATCACGGATGCGCTCGGGGTTGATCTTCATGGTGTACATACGAGGCGCAAAATCAGACATCTCTTCACTGACGCCGCCAACCGCTTTCTTCATCTCTCCCAGAATATGCATGCGGCCTTCGCGCGCTTGGGCCAAAGCGGCTTGCATAATTTCTTTAGTGATGCCTTGAATTTTGATATCCATTTGCAAGGCAGTGATACCGGCGTCGGTACCCGCAACTTTGAAGTCCATATCGCCGAGGTGATCTTCATCACCAAGAATATCCGTCAACACCGCAAAGCGAGGTCCGTCCTTGATGAGACCCATCGCTACGCCTGCAACGTGGGCTTTTACGGGTACGCCCGCATCCATCAACGCCAAGCAGCCACCGCACACCGATGCCATGGAAGACGAACCATTTGATTCTGTGATTTCAGAGACCAGTCGGATCGTGTAACCAAAGTCTTCAGCTTTAGGAAGCAAAGGATTCAAAGCACGCTTGGCCAAACGACCGTGGCCAACTTCGCGACGCTTTGGCGCACCCATACGACCGGTTTCACCGGTAGCGTAAGGAGGCATGTTGTAACTCATCATGAAGCGGTCACGGTACTCACCGCTTATGGCATCAATGATTTGCTCGTCGCGTGCCGTACCGAGAGTGGCCACCACCAAGGCTTGAGTTTCACCCCTGGTAAACAGCGACGAACCGTGGGCACGAGGCAAGACACCCGCGCGGATCGAAATTGGACGCACGGTGCGAGTATCGCGACCATCGATACGTGGCTCACCAGACAAAATTTGATTACGAACAATGCGTGATTGCAGTTCGAACAAAAGGTTGCCAGTTTCGGTTGAGTCTGGAACAGGCTGGCCTGCTGCAGAAGCTTCAGCTTCGAGAGCCGCGACCGTTGACTTCTCAAGCTCGCTGATCTTGGTGCTGCGCTCTTGTTTATTACGCAGTGCATAGGCCGCACGCATAGGGCCTTCGGTCAAGGCGTTGACGCGAGCCACCAGTGCCTCGTTTTTGGCTGGCGCGTGCCAGTCCCACTCCGCCTTGCCACTGATTTCAACCAACTCATTGATGGCATTGATCGCCACCTGGAATTGTTCATGACCAAACATGACCGCACCGAGCATGATGTCTTCCGGCAATTCATGAGCCTCAGACTCCACCATCAACACGGCGGCATCGGTACCGGCCACGACCAAGTCGAGCTTGCTCTCAGGCATCTGGCTGATACCAGGATTCAGAACATATTCACCATTGATATAGCCCACACGAGCAGCACCAATCGGGCCGTTGAAAGGAATACCTGAAATAGCCAGCGCGGCCGAGGCACCGATCATGGCCGGGATGTCGCTATCCACATCGGGGTTTTGCGAAATGACCGTGACCACGACTTGAACTTCGTTCAAAAATCCATCGGGGAAAAGCGGGCGAATCGGGCGGTCGATCAGTCGGCAGATCAGGGTCTCGCGCTCAGTACCACGGCCTTCACGTTTCAGGAAGCCGCCAGGAATACGACCGGCCGCATAGAACTTCTCAATGTAGTCGACAGTGAGCGGGAAAAAGTCTTGGCCTTTCTTGGCTGTTTTTTGCGCAACCACGGTGGCGAGTACCACGGTGTCGTCCATGTTTACGATAACGGCACCAGTGGCCTGGCGAGAAATCTCACCGGTCTCGATGGTGACTGTGTTTTGACCCCATTTAAAGGTCTTCTTTCCTATTTCAAACATTCACTTTCCTTAGTGCTTACTGTTTACTATTTTTGCTGTTCAATCACTTAACATTTTTACTTGCGTGCAAGTTCAGGTGCAGCACAAGTAAAAAACCCGCAAGCGCTGGCTTGCGGGTTTTTCTGGTCTTGGTTTAGCCCCTCAACCCTAATTTCTCGATCAGCCCTTTGTAGGAGGCCAAGTTAGTACGCTTAAGGTATTTGAGCAGTGACTTACGCTGATTCACCATTTGCAGCAGACCACGACGTGAGTGGTGATCTTTAGAATGTGCTTTGAAGTGGTCGGTCAAGCTGTGGATGCGAGCCGTCAAAAGCGCAACTTGCACTTCTGGGGAGCCGGTATCGCCTTGAGCGCGTTGGAATTGAGCGACGACTGCCGCTTTATCGAGGGTGCCAGCCATGATGTTCTCCTAATGAACGAGAGTCGATGAACTAAAAATCAACCGACACTCGCCTGGGGTTTTAACTTGCGAGGCCGCTGGCGTGCGACCTCGTGCATGGGGGATTCGAATCTTGGGAGATCTGAATACTTCCTAGGGAAAGTCTCTAAGAAGCCTTCCATTATAGCAAATCATTGCGGCTGGCGCGTAATCCGGCGATCAGATCAGGACTGAAAAGCGTCGACTTAGCACTCCAGGCTCTAAAAAGACGCAACGAATCACCTGAATCCAGCGTAAAATCCCTGTCATAAAACTTGTTAAAAAGGAACATTTTATGAGCAATATCGTTATTGTCGCCGCGCAGCGTACCGCCGTGGGCAAATTTGGCGGCAGTTTAGCCAAAATCAGCGCCCCAGAGTTGGGTGCTCACGTTATCAAGGGCCTTTTAGAGAAAACAGGGGTCCCAGGCGACGCAATCTCCGAAGTTATTCTGGGCCAAGTGCTCACTGCCGGGTCGGGACAAAACGCTGCTCGTCAGAGCGTGGTGAAAGCAGGTCTGCCATTGAGCGTTCCGGCCATGACGATTAATAAAGTATGTGGCTCAGGCCTCAAGGCCGTGATGCTGGCCAGTCAAGCCATTCGCTGTGGCGATGCCGACATTATTATTGCGGGCGGCCAAGAAAACATGAGCGCAGCACCTCATGTGCTTTTGGGTAGCCGGGACGGTCAGCGCATGGGTGACTGGAAAATGACCGATTCCATGATTGTTGATGGACTCTGGGACGTCTATAACCAATACCACATGGGCATCACCGCCGAGAATGTTGCCAAGGCCCATTCAGTGAGCCGAGAAGTACAAGACGCTTTTGCCCTCGCCTCCCAGCAAAAAGCGACTGCGGCTCAAGACGCAGGGCGCTTCAAGGCCGAAATTCTGTCCTTGTCCATTGCCCAACGTAAGGGAGACCCGATCGTTTTTGATACCGATGAGTTTGTCAATCGCAAAACGACCGCCGAAGCACTTGCTGGTTTGCGCCCTGCCTTTGACAAGGCGGGCACCGTGACTGCCGGCAACGCATCAGGAATCAATGATGGCGCAGCCGCCGTGATGGTGATGACCGAGCAGCGTGCGGCCCAATTGGGCCTTACGCCATTGGCCCGAATCGTCTCCTACTCCTCAGCAGCTTTGGACCCCAAAATCATGGGCATGGGCCCTGTACCCGCATCCCGTCTGGCACTCCAAAAAGCGGGATGGAAAGCCCAGGACCTGGACCTCATGGAAATCAACGAAGCATTCGCTGCGCAAGCGTGTGCCGTGAATCAAGAAATGGACTGGGATACCAGTAAAATTAATGTCAATGGTGGTGCCATCGCCATTGGACATCCGATTGGTGCCTCGGGCTGCCGCATCTTGGTGAGCCTGCTGCATGAAATGGGTCGCCGCAACGCCAAGAAAGGCTTGGCTAGCTTGTGCATCGGTGGCGGCATGGGCGTAGCTCTCGCGGTGGAACGGTTCTAATTCAAGTCAAATTATTTTTTTAGAATACCCGTATTTTTTGAATGCAATTTCTATCAATCCGGGTTCTAATAGCGGGGCTACTACCGCAACGTACTTCATCGATAAAAGTCGGCTAGAGAGCGGCAATCAACCAGGGAAAGAGGAGCAAAAATGACAGAACATAAAATCGGTCAAAAAAGAGTCGTATTGGTCACCGGCGGTATGGGCGGACTGGGTGAAACCATCTGTACCAAAATGTCGGATGCAGGTTATCAAGTAGTCGCTACTTATTCTCCGGGTAACACCACCCACGTAGAGTGGGTGAAGCAAATGAAAGACCGCGGCTACGACATCCTGGCCGTGGCCTGCGACGTGGCAGACATGGACTCTTGCGCAAAAGCCATAGAGCAGGTGAACGCCAAGCTGGGTGCGGTCGACATTCTAGTCAACAACGCCGGCATCACCCGCGACATGACTTTCAAAAAAATGGACAAAGTCAATTGGGATGCCGTCATGCGTACCAATCTTGACTCCTTGTTCAATATGTCCAAGCAAGTGGTGGATGGCATGGTCGACCGCAATTGGGGGCGGGTCATTAATGTGTCCTCAGTCAATGGCTCCAAGGGTGCTTTCGGTCAAACCAACTATTCGGCCGCCAAGGCAGGTGTGCACGGTTTTTCCAAAGCCTTAGCATTGGAAATCGCCCGTAAAGGCGTGACCGTCAACACCATTTCCCCTGGCTACATTGGCACGAAGATGGTGACCGCCATTCCGAAGGAAATTTTGGAGAGCAAAATTTTGCCGCAAATCCCTGTCGGTCGACTAGGTCGTCCAGAGGAAGTTGCCGGGCTGATTATTTATCTAGCCTCTGAAGAAGCCGCTTTTGTGACCGGCGCCAATATTGCCATTAACGGCGGCCAGCACATGCAATAAAAAGTAGGAATTCCGCCAAAAGCGGAGTCCTACTTCGTGCCGAACACTCGATCTCCGGCATCACCCAGGCCGGGGACAATGTAGCCTTTTTCGTTCAGCCCACGATCAACTGCCGCGGTGTAAATGGGTACGTCGGGGTGAATGTCGTGGACGTTTTTGATGCCTTCGGGGCAGGTCAAAATACAAATGAATTTAATAGAACGCGGCCCGAGTTCCTTAATTCTGTCGATCGCTGCAATCGCGGAATTCCCCGTGGCGAGCATTGGATCGAGGATCAATACGTCGCGCTCCGCCGTGTCATGGGGCATCTTGAAGTAATACTCGATCGCCACCATGGTTTTGGGATCGCGATATAAGCCGATATGCCCTACCCTGGCGCTCGGCATCAGCTCCAACATGCCATCCAGCATCCCGGCTCCGGCACGCATGATCGACAAGAACACCATTTTCTTGCCATCGATCACCTTGGATTTCATTGTCTCCAAGGGTGTCTGAATTTCAATTTCGTTCAGCGGTAAGTCCCGAGTGACCTCAAACGCCATGCACTGACTCAGCTCGCCCGCTAGTCTTCGAAAACTATTGGTACTGGTTTCGATTTTGCGCATGAGTGTGAGTTTGTGCTGTACCAGAGGGTGAGCGATCAGATGAACTTGTTTCATAGATTCCGTGATTTCAATGTAGACACTGGTGTTACAAAAAGGCTCAAACTCTACCTGCTCAAAAGACCGTGCCATCACTCACAATGTTGAGTGGCGGCAAACCTGCTCGCAGTCGCTGTGCGGTTTTTCGGCCTGCAGCCCAAGAGCCACCCTCTAGAACCTTTGCCAAAGGTAAATGCTCACCAGGCAAAAAGCCAAGCCTGTCTTTAACCATCGGTGCCAGTTGATCCAAAAGAGCAACCGTCGCCGCCCGCCATTCAATGATGACTGGATCGGACACTAGGAACTCACGTTCCTGTAGAGTTGAATCTTTGAGCAACAATACACCGGTATCCATGAGCAGTCCGCCATTGCGGTACTCAGGCAACCCCGTCAGCGCATCCAAGTCGATCACATGAATGTTTGCAGCCTCAAAGGCTTCCAGTAATGAATAGCTCAACCACTGCGAGAGCTTGTGGAAGGGTACCCAAGTGTTCGCACCACTGGCAAGGCGATACGGCCAGCAATCGCCGAGGGGCTGCCCTTCTAGTTCATTGCCGGTCAACCACATGCCACCCAGCCCTTCGAGAAGGGCGCCGAGGATATCTCCCGCAGCAATACTCGATTTGCCTTGGATCAAATAGTCAAACAACCCCCCGGGCCGTAATTGATCTCCCACTAAAAACAGATCAGGCCTCAGCCTGAGCTGAGCACCCAAGCGGTTCAAGAGCTGGGTTCGACCAGCCACACCTACCAGGGGGTTGCTTGCACTGACCGAGAAGCCTTGTTCAAGTTGCGCCGAGGTAAGGGCTAGCAGCCCATCTGCGTCGACTTGAAACGGACACCGCGGATTTGAAGAAAAAGCACCTATTTCAAACATGCGAAACGAGGCCACACCCAAACCTTCACTTCGGGTGTAGGTTTGGCCATCGTCGATAAGCTTCCAATGGGGTCCCGACCCCGCATCCAGAAGCACGCTTACCACGGCCAGATCAATTTCCGCTCTGGCCTGCTCGGCTTTACTAAGGCCCAAATTGACCATCTTCTGACCCAGTTTCCGACGACGCGGCACGCCGCCGGCCTCAAAGTGCCGCCAGCGACTGTGATAAGGAATATTGAGATCCGGATAGCGCTCTAAGGTCGTGGTAACGATTTCTTGCGCAGCGGCGTCAAGCTTGGAGGGGTCGACCTGCCAAGCACCCTCACCCTGCTTTAAACGCGCCAACATGGCATGCGCGGCTTGGCGCACCGCAGCCGCATTCAGGAGCTCTTTTGCCGACATACAAACTAGAGGCCGCGGCCTAAGGTGCTAAGGAGTTTTTCATCGTCCGGCACGATAGCGTCCGGCGTGTAATAGCCGGCAGCCATCTTGGCTTGAATCTCAACCTGAGCGTCGGCGGGGACCAGATAATCCGGAATTTTTACTCGCTCGCCAATCTCGA
>JANOPA010000024.1:0-10929 GCA_031421635.1 Betaproteobacteria bacterium
GCGGATGCTTCCGGGAACTGGAGCATTACTCCGAGTGCAGCCTTGGCGGCTGGCGTGCATAACTTCACCACCAAGGTGACCGATGTTGCAGGCAACACCAGTGCGGCATCGAGCCCACTGGCAGTGACCATTGATACTACGGCACCGACTTTTATCAACCCTAGTGCAATTTTGGAAGGCTTTAGCAGCTTCACATTGAATAGCTCGACCTTGGGCGCAACAGACAACGTAAGTGGCGCAGCAGCTCTGGAAGTGCTCGCTGCCAGTTTTAAATCCTCAAGTACCTTTGTAGCGGGCGATCTTTCGATTGGCGCAGCAAGTGGTGGGGCCGTTACGGTCACTCGTTCGGGAGGGCTAGACAAGACCGGCACGGTGGTGATGACCGTGCAATTGCGCGATGCTGCCGGTAATGTTACGACGCAAGATGTTACCGTCAATGTGACTAGTGTGAACGATGCTCCGTCAGGGACTGACGCTACGCTTACAGCGAGTGAAGACACGAATTACGTCTTTACGGCCGCGGACTTTGGTTTTAGCGATACCACTGACTCTCCTGCGAATGGTTTGCAAGGTGTCAAGATATCGAGCCTGCCGTTGGCGGGTACTCTTTATCTGGATGCCAATAGCAACGGCGTAGTCGATGTTGGCGAAGCAGTCGCGGCCAATGCCACAGTCTCGGCGGTCACCATTACTGCTGGTAATTTCAAGTTCCTGGCGGCTGCAAATGCAAACGGTTCGGCCTATGCTAATTTTAACTTCCAGGTACAGGATGACGGTGGCACCGCGAACGGAGGCCTAGATCTAGACGCAAGTGCAAATACACTGACTATAAACGTCGCCGCCATAAATGATGCTCCGACTTTAGATGCCAGCAAGTCGCCAGCATTCTCAACGCCAGAGTATGCATTTTCTGGTGGAGCAGACGCGACGCAACAAGCACCAAGCGGTGCGAGTCCGACTGGCTCAGTGCAGATAAGTGCTCTGCTCGACTTTGCTACACCGGCAGGTCAAATTGATAACGTGACCGATATCGATCCCTCGCCTAGTCTTGGTATGGGTGTGACCGCCTTGACAAATCTTCCAGGATCGACTTTGTGGTTCACGACAAATGGTGGAACGACTTGGAATTGGACCAGCAACTCCAGTGATTCAGCCGGCGGTAAAGGTTTGTTTGGTGCAGACGGCGTTGCTGGGGGAGGAGATGACCGTGTACTCTTCCTGGATACGAATGCCAAGATCGTTTTCGACGGCGGAAATTCGGCCTTGTCAAGTAGTTTGGGTGACGCGATTACCTTCCGTGCCTGGGATCAGACCGCAGGCACCAACGGCGCATTTGCAACTAATCCTGCAACCGGTGGCACAAGTGCTTTGTCCGCGGCTACGGATACGATTCAAGTCAACTTTGCAACGGCGGGGGGGCTAGCGGCCAACACAATTGACCTTTCTCGCCTCGGCGGCGATGCAGGTGTAACTATCACCGGTGCTACGGCCGGTGCGAAATTTGGCTGGGATGTGTCTAGCGCAGGCGATGTTAATGGCGACGGTTTTTCCGACTTCCTTGTTGCTGAAAATGGTGTTGCCAGTACCGGCAAAGGGACGGCTTATCTGTACTACGGGCAGGCTACCCCTTTTGGAAGCCCTGCGGCTGATAATAGCCGTACCGTTTCAAGTACCACTGCCAATTCAACGTTCAAGCGTGGAACGGCTGGTGAGAGTATGGAAGTGGTGTCAAACCTTGGAGACATCAACGGAGACGGTTTCGCCGACATACTTCTAGCCGGTCGTAGCGCAACCAATAGCGGTCGCGACGGTAAGGCCTACGTGATGTTTGGAAGCGCTTCGGGTATTGCTACTTTGGGCACTGTTGAGTCAATTACGGCTGGGGCTGGATTTGGCATCACCGCGGGAACAGACTCTGGCTTGGGATACAACCCAGATTCCGCGGGTTGGGTCGGAGACGTCAACGGCGACGGGTATAGTGACGTCATTATTGGTGATCGTTTCGGCTCAACAGCAAACGCCGGTGGGGCCTCACCAAACGGGGGAGCCTTTGCAGTAATTTATGGCCACGCGGGGACAAACTTCGGCGGCACAACTCTTGATATGAGTTCCTTTATTAACAGCGCAACGAATGGTGACGGGTTATCTGATACTGCCGGTGCGGCGGGATACGTCTTCAATGCCGCAAGTAACACTCGAGGCTTATTTCTTGGTGCAGGCGTGGCTGATGGCTCAAATGCGGGACAGATTGTCACTGGTCTAGGCGACATGAATGGCGACGGCTACAGCGACTGGAGTTTCTCTCGGACCATTAACTCGGCCAACAACATCATAGTTGGTTTTGGAAAGGTAACGACTGACACGTCTGGCAATTTACTCAGTCTTACAGGAGGCCTAACCGATGGTATTGGTGCCACGATTGTTGGCAACAATGCGCGATGGGCGATTCAAAACCCAATCACTTCATTAGGCACCACAGCCCTGCGCGGTGCGCTAAACGTGGGAGATATTAACGGTGACGGTTTCTCCGATACGGCCTTCCTCTACACCGATAACAACAGCAACGTTGGAACCGTGTATGTGGTCGCCGGTTCGACCGATACCGACGAGGACGGCACCAATGTTACGGCCTTGGGTTCACGCTTATTGATGACGATTAACGGAGTTTCCGCAAACGATGGCATCACAGGATCAGTGCGCGAAATCGGCGACTTCAATGGTGATGGGTATGACGACTTCGTTCTTGGCACCGCACTTAGCGAGCTGAATGGCGGCACTTCAACCAATCAGGGGGCTTCATATGTCCTGTACGGTGCAGCCACTCCTACCGCGACATTGACGTTGAGCGCTGGTATCACCGCCGCTCAGGGCATCGTGATTCGTGGCAATGCCTCAGGTGATCAGGCCGGCTTTGCGGTCTCGGGGGCCGGCGACGTCAACGGGGATGGGTTGAAAGATCTCATAATCGGTGCACCGTTGGCTGATCCGGGCTCTGTCGATGCGGGCACAGCTTACCTGATTTACGGCAACAAAGCCTACGGTAATGCCACACTACAGAATGCCTCTACTTTCTCAAATGCGGCCGGTGCGGAGTCAGTTGTTGGTACCTCAGGCGACGATACGCTAAGTGGTACTGGAATCGGTTCAGGAGATAGTGTGAGTATGGGTGCGGGTAACGACCTCATCGTCACCAATGCGACGTCGTTCTTGCGCATTGACGGAGGCAGTGGTTTTGATACATTACGGCTCACAAGTGCAGCAACCTGGGATTTCACGACGATTGGCGCTAGTAGCAATTTGTCAGATCGCGTCCGAAGTATCGAGAAAATCGATTTGGGAACTGGAAATCAAACCCTTCGCATCAATGTTCAAGATGTCCTTAATATCTCTGAAGCGACGAATGACTTGCGAGTTACAGGGACCGCTGGCGATGTGATCGACGTGAGCGAGGTAATTGGCACGGCCGCAAGTCAATGGCACAACATCGGCACGGCAGCAGGCATCACGACCTATCAGTACTTTGATACATCCAACGTTGCAACTTTAGCGCGACTACTGGTGGATAGTGCAATTACAGTGAATTAAGCAAAGGAAAGTCTTTCAACTCACTGCCCAAGGAAGAATTTGATTTATCGATTTTAATTGGGCGATCTCAACGTTAACGCTCTCTGAGAGCCTCACGCACCTTGAGAATGGGTTTCAGTAGATAGTCAAGCACGGTTTTTTCGCCGGTCTTGATCTCTACTGTAGCCGTCATGCCGGCCATGATGGGAAGCTCCTTGCCGCCCGAGGACATCGTGGAGGCATCGGTGCGCACTAACACCCTGTAGTAGGTGTCGTCTTCGGTTTTACGCTCCTCCCTTAAGGTATCCGGACTGATCAACTCAATCCGACCTTGAAGGCCGCCATAGATCGCGTAATCGTAGGCGCTGATCTTGACGGTGGCTGGAAGACCCGGTCTTAGGAAGGCGACCTCATGAGGACGGATACGTGCTTCAACCAAGAGCTGCTCTTCGAGGGGCACAATTTCCATGATGTCTTGGCCTGGCTGAACCACACCGCCTACGGTATTGATTTTGATGTTCTTAACGGTACCGCGCACGGACGCGCCAATGATGGTTCGCTTGACCTGATCGGCCCTGGCCGTGAGCGCATCACTGGTTTGGCCTAGCTCAGACTCTACCTTGGCTAGCTCGCCAGCCGCGTCGCTGCGATATTTATTGGTACGCTCCTGGACCTGTAAGTCGATCTCGTTGAGTTGGCGGCGCATGCGTAACACTTCCACTTCAGCGACCAAACCTTTATCGACCATAGGTTCGGTAATGCCTAGTTCCTTTTTCAATAAGTCTCGGCTAGCCTTGAGTGTTCCCACCCCTTCTTCCAATGCTGTTTTTTTTGCAGCGTATGTGCTGCGCTCATTACGCAATAGTTCTGCATCGCGCATCACGTCGGCGGGAAACTCGAGTGGTGTTCCGCGCGCCTCAGCACGCAGGCGCGCCGCTGCGGCTTTTAGTGCCAAGGCCTTGGTGCGACCTTCGGCAAACGCACTCTGTGCTTTGGTTGCATCAATGCGAACTAAGGCTTGGCCCTTGTCGACCACTTGACCTTCTTTGACTAGAAGCTCGGCGACGATCCCACCCTCTAAGCTTTGCACCAATTGTTCGCGGCTCGTCGGAATAATGCGAGCATTGCCCCGGGTGATTTCTTCAAGATGGGACACCGAAGCCCACCACAGCGCCGCGCCGCCTAAGGCAAACAGCAGCAAGAGGGTGACTCCAGCGCTGACGCTGCGGTCACTCACCATGGCTTGCTTGAGTTCCGTCGCGTAGATGAGATCGTCGCGGCGGCTTCTTGAGATCTGAGCTTGATCGCCCAGGGTCGTTAGGGCATTGGGTTGGTTAGTTGAGTTGGCGGCAGACGTCATGAGTTACTCAGTGAAGAATAGGGGCAATGTTACGCAAGCGCGGACTCAGGCTTTCTGGCGGGAGGTGCATGCACCTTGCCTGCATTGAGCGCATCAAGCACCGCTTGCCGAGGTCCATCGGCCACTTTTTGCCCCGAATCGAGCACAATGAGACGCTGTGCAAAGCCGACGATACTCATTTTGTGAGTCACCATCACAATGGTTTTGCCGGCCGCAAGTTCAACGATGGCGTTTAAGGCTCGCTGCTCGGACATTTGGTCCATGGCGCTGGTGGGTTCATCCAAGAGAATGACTGAAGGCTTCGTGATCAAGGCTCGGGCAATAGCAACCGCTTGTCTCTGTCCACCGGACAAGCCTTCGCCACGTTCGTTAATCACCATATCGTAACCGCGTGGATGGGCGCGGGCAATATCGGCTACGCCTACCGCCTCAGCAACGCGTAACATCCACTCATCGCTCGCCTGGGGGTTGCCCACCACAAGATTTTGCCGCAGGGTGCCGTGAAATAGCCGTGCTTCTTGGGCCACGAAAGCGACACTACGTCTTACCGCATTGGGCTCGATTTGTACGATGTCCAATTGATCTAAAAATACCTGACCGCTACCGGGACGGTATAAGCCAGAAAGGACTTTTAAAAGCGTTGACTTCCCGCTACCGATGCGACCCAACATCACCACCCGTTCGCCAGGTTTGATATGCAGACTTACATTGCGAACCACCTGAGGACTCTCTTGGGAGTATTGGTAGACCAAACTTTCAGCGCGCAGCTCGCCTTGGAACAGGCTCTTGTTAAGGTAGCTTCGACCTGCTTCACGATCCGTGGGTTGCGCCATGATTCTATTCAGGTTTTTGAGTGCCGAGCGAGCCTGTTGAAAACGTACGCCAAGGGCAGTGATTTGGCTTACCGGTGCGAGTGCCCGACCGATCAACATCACGGCGCCGATCAGGGCGCCCATGGTCAACTTGCCATCGGCAATGAGGTACACCCCCCAGACCACAGCAGCAACGGTCGCGAAAAGCTGAATGGAGGTGCAGAAGTGAATCACGATATTGGACAGCAGGCGGCTACGCATGGCACTACGCGCGGTGAGCGCAGAACTCACTTCGTACTGGCGTTGAAGCCACGCTTCTGCACGTAAGGCCTTGATGGTTTCTACGCCTTCAACGGCTTCGATCAAGACTCCATGTTTGATGGAGGACTCTTTCATATTCTCGTTGACCAATTTAGCCAAAGGAAATTGAATGAGTATGTTGGCGAACAGAATCAACGGCACCGCACATACGGCGACCCACATAATTGGCCCCGCAATCATGCCGATCACGAAGATGAATAAGAACAAGAAGGGGAGGTCGGCCATGGCTGCCAAAGTCGCGGAGGTGACAAAGTCGCGTAATGACTCGAATTCCTTCAGGTTGTTGGCATACGCACCCGGCGAGGCCGAGCGATGCTCAAGGCGAATTTGCAAGGTTTGGCGAAACAAAGCGCTGCCCAACAGAAGATCTGCTTTTTTGCCGGCGTTGTCGAGTAACCAGGCGCGGATGTTTCGTGCCAGAAATTCGAATGCCATAGCAATGGCTACGCCCGTCGCTAAGGTCCAAAGGGTCACGAAGGCCAAATTGGGGACCACACGGTCATAGACGTTCATGGTGAAAAAGGTACCTGCCAAGGCAAGTACATTGATCAGCACGGTGGCGAACGCCACTTCAACGTAATAACCTCGATAGCGCCACACGGTGGACCAAAACCAGTGTCCTTTGCGTGAATCGTCGAAGGCTTGCCCGGCACCATCGCCAGTGGCGGAACCGGCAGCATTTTGAGGGGCCGCACCTTCACGCCGAGAGCTCGAGTCCTCGCGCGGCGGGCGCACGAACAAACAAAACCCACTGTAGAAGGTGTTGAGCTGAGCTTCGGTCACTGTAATTTCTTCGACACCCGTCTCGGTCGACGATAGTACATAGCGCCCATCGCCCAAACGACGCCGATACACCACCGCATCGCCACTTTTCAAAATTAGTATCGCGGGCAGAACAATTTCGGTAATTTGAGTGAGCTTACGCTCCTTGAGGATCACCAGAGCGCCATTGGCATCGGCCGCGCGAATCAAATCATTCACGACAAAACGGCCATCTTTTCCCGAGGGCGGAATTCCTTGGGTAAGGCCTTCCATCGAAATATCTAAGCCGTGCAGCTTGAGCGTGAGCACCAGGGCGTGTATTAAAGGATCGGTGTGCGCAAGGCCGGCTTGCTGGGAGGTATCGGTGTCCATGATAGAACGCCCTTTAATTTTTGATGGCTGCTGCGTCTGACGGGACGACCGGCTCATCCAGTTCAAGCCATTTGGACAGTGTACCGGTGCTTGACAAAACACGGTACTGAAACTGAATCATTTCTTGGCGCACTTGCTCGGCCGAAAGTGTCGCTTGAAACCCTTCGTTTTCCGCGTTGAGCAAATCGAGAATTGAGCGACGACCAATACGAAATTGCTCCCAGTAGGCTTCGCGTACGGCGCGTGCTCTCAGTGAGAGATCCACAAACTCGGTAAACCTGCCTTCGCGAGACTGCATTTGAGCCCAACTGCGTGAAACATCGGTGGATAATTCTCGCAGCACTACCTTGACTTGCTCCTCGGAGGCCTGCTTTTGCAGTTCGGCGGCGCGCTCGGCGGCACGTCCCGCACCACCATCAAAAGCCGACCATTGCACTCCAAGTCGGACATCAAAATTGCTAAAGTATCGGCTGTTCAAGGCGCTGCTCGGGTTGCTCAAGGTGCCCAGCACGTCTACTTTTGGTTTAGACCAAGCTGCGGCGATTTGCGCTGCATAGTCGCTGGTTTTTGCGTCGGCCCGTGCGGCCTTGATACTGGGATGGTTGTCCAGCAAGGTAGTGGCTTCCCCCAAGTTTTTTGGAAGAGCCGAGGTCGGATCCTTGACGGTTGTGGCCTCAAAATCTGGCCGTCCTAGCAAATCTGCAAGGGCTGCTTTGGCTTCATTGAGTGCATTGCGCTGGGCATTGAGATTGACCTTCGCTTGTTGTAGGCGCACAGCCACCTGAGTGGCATCAATGGCACGGCCGCGATCTAGCTGAACGATCTCTAACACCTTGGACATCAAACTCTGGTGTGCTTGGACGTTTTCGGCGGAAAGTTTGACCAAAGCTTCTTGCTTGACGACTTCGATATAGGCGTCGGTGGTAGATCCTACTAATTGGTCTCGGATTTGGTCGGCTTTTTGCTGGGCATTCGAGAATCTAGACTCTTGGCGACTGATCTCATTGAGACTGCGTTTACCGTCGTACAAAGGATAGGATCCCTGGGCTACGATATCGCCTCCGGGCGAGACGCCACCGCTTGCGAAGGAATAGCCTCGTCCACCGCCTCCTGAAAAGTTCAGCTTTGGCCTAAGGGCGGCCTGAGCAACCTCAATCTCCGCTTGTACTCCGTAAGCACCGGCCCGAGCCGCTGACAGTCTAGGATGATTGCGAACGGCCTCAGCAACAAGCCGCTCTAAAGTTTGTGCGCGAACGGATTCACCGAAGAGATTCTCGACTAAACAGAGAAAAACTATCAAGAATAAGGATTTATTGTTAAAGTTCATATGGTTAGCTGTGAATACTAAACTAAAACTTAAAGATGATAAAGCTCTGGTGGGATTTCTGGGGTTGTTTTTCGAAAAGTGCGCAGACTCTGTTCTTAGTCCTATCAATGCCAGATCCTCCCGCTGGTAGGCGCTCATTGTTCGAGCGGCACGAAGCTGCGCTTCGCGAAACCCCGCTCTTACCGCCCGTTCCGGACGGGGTCTCGATTCCCTAAGGCAGCAACAAAAAACAAAAAGGCCCCTATGGAGCCTTTTTTTGAACGGCTTGACAGATAGGTAACATTGGAGGCTTCGTTGAAGCGGCGGATCAAGTCCTCAAACACCAGGCCCATGGTGATGTTGTCGACCTTTCGCGGATGCAGGTCGATCACGGCGAACTGAGATTCGACTTGGTAGAGACGGTTGGATTCTTCGAGTTTTTCGACTTCCTTGTCGAACTCGAAACGTTCGAAGATCTTGCGGATGTTCTCAGAGAATCCGGCGATGTAGTCGGCGACGTGGCGGCCGATGTTGTCCGGGTCGCCCTTGAGTTTGTGGAAGTCGAGCTGACTGTGATTTGCATCCTGAAATACGGGAGTTTGGCTTGCTCGGCTATCGCCCACGGTGCACCGTTTGTGGTCGATAGAAGTCGTTGATTCATTGGGGTAGCGCTGCAGGTCTTCAATCACCCGCGCTGCCAGGCGGTGCGGTTCAATGCGCTTGAGGGTGGTCCCACCCGTGAAATTGAAGCTGCGCAGCAGGCCTGGGTCAACAAAATAGCGCTTGGCCTGGGTGCGCCCGGCACTCTGCACCAGTTGCCGTTCAAGCAAACGTTTTAGCCAAGGCTGCAATGCATCGATCGATGAGAGTTCAAGTACGCTCGCCAGCTCACGTGCTGTCAGTGCATCATGTTGGGCCAGTAAGCCCAGGGCAATGCGTACGCGTTGGGTAAGCTGAAACGTCTGGTCCGCCTTGGCGATGAAGTCGATCACCTCCGGCTTGAGGATGCGACGGCGCACCGTGACTTGCACACGGTCGTGCGTCTCGATTAGCTCCGGTGCGGGGCGACCTTGCGAGAGCGGTACTTCAAAAATCTTGTCGAAGCCACTGCCTTCACGCTCCATCAGCTTTAGGTCGTGGAACAGGCGGGCCAAGTGTTCATTGCGGCGCACGGTGGTGTGCAATACGTTCTGCGGGGTGACACCCAAAGGCAGCAGACCGGGGTTGACCACTTCCAATCGGTCAGGGTGAAGATTCAGAAAGATGTCGCCGCGTTGGGTATAAGGGCGATGGACCAGCGCGTTGACCAAGAGGTCACGCACCACAATTTCATCGAAGGCTGGCACGCTCTGACGATACAGGCCGTCGGGTAGTTCGTAACGCTCGCGAAAATCAGGCACGTCCCGCCAGACCGCCTCGATGAGCTCCATCCGGCTTTGCGTGTGGTCGTCCCACACCAGCTTGTTGACCTTCTCGCCGTGCTCGTCGTACTTGATGAACTGGATGACCGGTGACGTAGTCAACTGCGCACGGTGCTTCTGCATACCAAGACAAAGAACACCCAGGTTGGTCAAGGAGCTCCCCTGTGCAGGCTGATAGTGGTCGAGCAGTTCAGCTTCAGTTTTTTCCTTGACTGACGCTTTGACGCGGTCGGAGGCGCGCAAAGCCTGCATCAACTTATCTTGCTTGGCAGCATCCGCCTCGCCGCGAGGTATGTGCAGGGGTGATCTGTGTTTCCCACGGTAGCGTGGCACGCTCGCTAGCCAGACGCATCACATCGTCGCCTGTGACAGGCTTGCTATGGTCGGCCACGCGAAGAAAGTAACGGCCGTCGGTGGTAGATGCAACGGCCATGGCACGGGGAACGCTCAACTCGATGTACTGGCCGCCATTGGAAGCGGTAACGACGTTCGGCAGGACAGTAACATTGACAGTGCGCTCGGTGTTAACGGCTGCGAGGAACCGCACAAATATGGCTGTCAAGGTGCGGTTTTGTGATGAGCTGTTGATGACTAGAAGGGCAAGTCGCCCTGATTGATGTTGGTGAGATTGAAGTTGTTGTCGCGTTCCGCGCATTGGTTTTTGAAGGCGTGCTGAATGTCGATTCCGTATTGATGCCAGATGAGATCGATCAGATCGTCGAGGGTTTCGTAGACGGCGAGGGCTTCGTCGGGAGTCCAATGTGAGGCGATACGCAGTGATCGTTTCGGGACGGCCAGACCTGAGTCTTCGAGGTGTCGTGCGCGGGCCTGCATGTGTCGTTCGCGGGCCTGCATGTTTCGTTCTCTGGAATCGGGCTTCATGATTTCTTCGCTTTAGATTGGGCCTTGCTGCTGGCGCGGTTGGCGATCTTTTGTTCGGTGCGGGCCATGGCCTCTTTGAGGCGATAGGACTCACCTTGGAGCATGACGATCCCACATTGGTGGACCAGT
>JANOPA010000025.1:0-52847 GCA_031421635.1 Betaproteobacteria bacterium
CTTTACGAGGCTAAGTGTCGTCGAGTATGGTCAAGTCTACTCGATCTCGCCAATACGGAGGCAAGTCAAATAAGCCGACGTGATGCACTTATTAAGGGCATTGGCGCCAAAAAGAATCAAAAAGATCTTGTCCTTAACTACCGCCCAAATGATGCAGAAAGGGTTGATTGGTCTCGCCAGCGGCCGGACGGCTAGCGCCCATATCGTTCGCGACAAGCGGCGGCGCTTCATTGATTTCGACTTGACTCTACCCAGGGTCAGTACGGCCAATATGGCAGCGAAGCGCGATCAACTACAGCAGATTGGACTCGCCATTAAAAGGGCAATAACCTTCGCATCAAAACCCTACCTTCACAATTTGTCGTCGGCCTGCTATTCAACCGCGAACGAATTGTAGCGAGCCACCACACTGCGGATGCTTTTCGAAACTTCGTTCAACCTAGCGCTGCTCAGTACGATACGATCTACATTAATCGCACGGTACTGACGACCACTCGTTCTCTATACGGGCAATTGCAAATAAAGCCTCTTGATGCGCTGAAACTTACCCTGGGTCGTCGGTAAGACAAACTCGATTTCGATGTCGCTTTGCGGCGAGACGACACCACCTACAGCGCCGCCTTGTCGACGGGCGTCAGACCGAATCTGCACTCCTCGGCAAGCCGCTTCGGTTCCAAAGTGGGTGCTGGACTAAAGCTTTTCGACAATCCCGGATCAGCCGTTGAGCCTTATGGCTACACTGCTAATAGCATCAAAAGCCCCTACGCTTTTAGCGATTTTACGCCCGTGTTACAGCCAATATCGCCCTAGTTTCCGATCTGATGTATCCACCGTAAGCAGCTTGGAGGTCGGTGTAAGAGGTGCAACAAAGGACAACGCGTATCGTATAGGATTTTGGGATACTCAAGGAGATCGATAGGCGGACCGTAGCCACGTCGGCTGTTTTGAAAGCTTTGGAAGCACCAGCCGGAACGGATTGGATCTTGAGGGTGCGCGGAGATTAATGGCGACAGTCATGTGTTTGCAAAGTACACTAGTCTAAAGGCACGTTCCTTGCCCGCCCCGGCAAACGCCAACTTCATTACCAATGTACCTGACTGGACGGCCTCCTTTAGATTCGCATCTACATTTAATTTAGCAGGCGGTCGGCTCGACTTATTGGTCGAAGTCAGCATCATCGGACCTAAATCGATCACCACGGATAAATTGTCGCAGGGCAGCACCTACAACAGGCTCAGCGCAAAACCGTCGTACAAGCCGTTGAGTGCCAAATGCGTAACGATCTTCACAGGCTTAGTTGCCTTTAATAAACCACTCCAGAAGCCTCGATTTGATTTTGGTAACGGTGTTCTCGGGGTATCGTCGAGACCTCGTTTTGCGCTCAAGTATCAACGCGCGCCCATGACATCGCAGGACTCCCCGAGCCGGACGGAACTATTGCCCGTACGCGATGCACACCCAGGTGTCAGGTCACTAACATACAAGGAGCGACCGCTGGAGATTAGAGTGAACTCCATGTGCTTTAGCTAAAACATTCGCTGAGCTGTCCAAATCAGCGCCACAAAAAGCAAGGCCGTTGAGCCTCCACGAACTACCATAGGCCAGTCTTCAGACTTGTATTTGGTCCAGCGTAAAACCCCGAAGCACAAGCCAAGCCAGACAGAAATCGCCACTAATTGTGCTGCCTCCAAGCCGAGATTGAAGCCCCCAAGCGCCCACAGTAAAAGCGATCGATCTACACCTGCTTCCGTCATCACTCCGGAAAACCCCAGTCCGTGTATCAGCCCAAAAACCAGAGCTACCCATCGCGTGCTCAGCTTACGACCGAACTGAGTACCTAGCCAGGAACCGGAATATAGGTTCAATAAGGCCGTCAGTGCGATACTCAGGGTGATCGCTGGCTCCACCCAAACGGGCGAGGCCACCCATCCAAAGGTCGCCAAACCCAAGGTGATGGAATGGCCCAGGGTAAAGGTGGTGACCGTCCCGAGCAGACTCAGTAACCCCGAGCGTGACAAGCCGACGGGAAGCACCAGCGCTAAAAGAAACGCAAGGTGATCAAAGCCCAAACTCAAATGCCAAAAGCCCTCCGTGAAAAATCGCTTGAAGGTCGCCATTTGTTGCGTGCCCGGGCTTTGCTGGCCTTCGTTGTTCGACATTGCCGCAGCGCGACCCGAAGTTAGGTTTAGAGCCAAGGATTGGGGGGCAATGACCGTGGCGATAGCCTCGCCTCCCAGAGCACCGGCCACCAGCAAGCGATGACCGGAGTCGATATCTTTCATCAGCTCATACTGGACGGCCAGTTTGGATTTTCCCGGACAGCTGTCCAGAACTTGCAAGCGAACATAGGCACCGTCACTTCTTTGCTCCAAGCCATCAAAGGCCCAACCTAGCGTTCGGCGAACATCCCCGCATACGACACTGAAACCCTCTCGCACCCATGACTCAATAAGCGGCATCGCTCCGCGCACCTCCAACCAACTCAACTGCCGATCATTGTTTTGGTCGAGAGTTTCGAGATTGGCATCCACGTCACGTAGCGCGATTGAAAACTTGAGCTGAAAGGCGCCTTGAGAGCTACGCGGCAGATCAAGGCCGGTCGGCTCGCTCACCTGCAAATAAGCATCACTCGCCTTGTGAGCATAGGCGTGGGTAACACTGGCAAGCAACACCAGGGGAAGGAGCCAACGGCTCGCCAACCCACGCAACAAGTTAAGATGCGCGCTCATTGGTCGGCCATGAGTTTATTGACCCGTGCATCTACCAGGCCTTGTGTCTTCAAGGTCTGTCTTAATTTGTCGATATCTTTGGAACCACCCTTTCTGGAAGAGAACAGTCGTGCCGTAGTCGCGGCAATCAGCCAGTCGGCGGGCTCTTTTTGGATTTCGAGATTCGATTGAGCCAGCTTCAAGCCCTTGGCAACATCCTCCTCGAGCCATAAGGCGGCCAGCGCCCGCTCACGGGCATGGGCACCAGGGTCGTCACCACGGCGGTCTAAAGCTTGAAAGCGCTCCGATATTTCGAGCTGTAAGGCAACCCAGGAGGGATCACCCAAGAGCTTCATCGCATAAGCGCGACGAATCAAGACCGCGTCGCTATTGGGCTGATTGCGGAGCACGGCCATGGCGGGCGCTGGGCGGGCGGTGCGTAGAAAAAGATCGGCTAGGGCCAGGGAGGTATAGGCATCTTCGGCTAGTCCTAAACTCTGACGATAGGCTTTTAGGGCCTGTTCATCATCGCCTGCGCGCTCCTCGCTTTCGGCGAGCAAGGACAAGCTCCACGCCTGAGTTTCCCGGTCAGTAAATTGCGCCGATAACTTGGAAAATCCACGACGGGCCAGGGCGTGCTCCCCCAACATCGAACGAGTTTCTAACTGGCACGCTTGGGCGTACAAAGCTGCACCTGAAGCCGCCACCTGATCGCAGGCTTTTTGCGCGGCCTCGTAGCGACCCGCAATACGCTCTAAATTAGCCAGAGTGAGCCAGCCTTGAGCCTGATTGGGTTCGCGCGCCAAAGCGGCCGCCAACACGTTTCGAGCCGCTGCGAACTCGTGACGACTCTGCTGCACGGTCGCCTGTAGAACAGCTACGGCAACCGGTGCGTCAGGCTTGCCCCACCAAGGGGCCAGAGCAGCCTGAGCGCGACCGAGATGGCGAGGGTCTGATGTCTGACGCGTCAAGCGAATGGCGTCTTGGGCAAGGGCTATTCGGGCCTGAGGGGTGGCAGCAAAACCCGCATCGCGGACGGCTGAAACTCGGGCGGGCAACTTTTCAATGATCTGGTCATCACTGGTCGGCCTAATGTCTTTCGCGGAGGCCAGAAGTGGAAGAAAGAGCAGACAAGCACTCACCCACACCAGGCTCAACCAACTCAACAACGCGCCTTTAAGCAGAAGCCTTAACGCACTTCGGGGTGAGAAGACGACCTGCCTGGCGAAAGCGTGCGTCAAAAAGCTGTGCGCAGAGAGGGGGTGCGCAATGAGGGCGTGCGCAATGACGGGATGCGAAGCGAGAGGCTGCGAGGCGGCCAAGATTGCCCTGCTCATAAGTGATCCTTGTTCGCGAGTATTGATTGATACGAATCGGAGTAGATGCCGTCGTGGGGGTCAGCCGAATCACGTGCCTGACCCCCGACCAAGGCCTAATCAGGCTTGGTCCACTCCGCGACTAGACACTCGGATCGGGCTCATCGGTGTCACTTGATGCCAGGGCAGCATCACCGACCACCAGGGGCTCATCGGCATCTCCAGTATTGGCTACCGAGAGATTGGCAAACGAAACAACACCCGCAGTAGTTTCGGTAGCGGTCACCGGTATATCGGTGCCGGTCACGAAAGCCACTGCATTATTCCCACTACTTCCACAGCCCGAGAGGGCCAGGGCACTCATAGCGATCAAGAGTGACGATGATTTAAGTAAGATAAGTTTCATGATCATGCTTCCTTAATTGCTTATTTAGAACCAGCGTTGGGCGTGTTCAAGTATGGGAAGCCAGGCAAAAAGGGAACAACCGCCTGATCAACACCATCGTGAACCTGAGCCGAGGTTCCTCCAAGCGGCACACTCGAGGGCTTGCATGCCGAGGTCACTCCGGCCACTCCGGGAATGCTGTTCAACTTGAGTCCGTCGCCATCACCGTTGATGACACACAACCCACCCAGCACAGCCACCAAAGCAATATCCACAACGTCATCTTTCGGACGACGACCGTTCGGGAAACCGGCCAGATCTTTGGCCGCCGCTAAGTTGGCAAGACCACCGACGCGCAATACTTCACCCGCCACACCGAGACGGTTTTGATCCGCAAACTGCACCGGGGTGATGGCCGTATTGAGTCTCAGCATCTCCGAGGCTGTCACGGTTGTGGGTTTATTCACACCAGTAATGCCCGTCAAAAATACCGTCGCCAAATCTGTACGCGGGATATTGGTCGGCGCTAAGGCTGCAGCGTCACCTGCTAGCACTAGACCAAGGAGTGCGGGCAGAGTGGGGTTGGTTACATAGTCCAGAAACTGACCATCACCCTTGGGTTTTGATCCATTGAACTTATCCTTGTCCTTCAGACCGATCACCACCTCGTTGACCAAGGGATTCCCGAGACGAGACACCTGTGTCCAAGCACCACCGACTTTTTCAGAAGTCTGAAGCCCGGATGCAGGAGCCCCCGAGAGCAGTCGAACTTGACGCAAACTCGCCGTCGTCCAACCACCAATCACTGTTTCAGCGCCCGCCGTCAGGCAGTCTTTATGGACTTCAATCGCCATCGAAGTAACGTTTTTGTCCTGAATGGAATTGGCTGCAAAAGCGTTAATCAAAGCCGGATTGGTAATTTGCGCTGCGGTCGCGTTCACCAAGTCGAAGATCGGTCCGAGATTCACCGCAAAACCTTCCTGCCTCTGACCGACAAAAACCCTACCGGTATCTTTTCCTGCTGGGCAGCCTGGAATCTTGACATCATGGATGTGCTTACCAGCATACGTTGCATATGCGGCCGCATTACCTAAGGTCTTGACACCAATGTAATCCACGGGCTTTTCAAAACTCGTACCGCCCGCAACTTTAGCCACGGACTGCACACTGCCTTTACGACGATCGCCACGAATCACCTTCAGGGTGTAGGTCTCGTTAACGTTGAGGTTGGCATCATTTAAGTTGGCAACACCGCCTGCTTGAATCAAGGGGATCGCAACCGTCTTTTGCGCCGCGCCTGTCCCAATCGGGAGAGCCACGTTGTTCAGCTTATTGTTAAATCGAAATTGGAAAGTAATGTCCTCGGACGCATCACCATTGTTGTCGATATGGATCTCGTAAATCGCGTTGGGGTCCATCGAAAAATAATTGGGGCCGCCGTATGCGTCTTGCAGCGGGACATAGTTGGCAATCATGGTCACATAGTCACTGCGACCACCGCTACCGTTGGCAGCGACACCTTCGTAACTTCTGAACATATAGAAGTCGGTGCCGTCTACCTTGGGACTCGTCGTGATGAAGGGCGCCTCACGGTGACTGGTCGCCGAGCTATAGCCGGCCGTGCCCGCCACGAGGGCGGCGATCAGGCCAATCCCAAGCGCTTTGGGGCGCATTGGAGGAAGCATTTTGTTGAATCTCATGAGAATTCTCCTGGCAAAAGTGAAAACGGGGGGTCCCCTTCACTAATTACGCGGAGCAATGCCGATTGGATTCAAAAATTTACTAAAGCAAGAATGGGGTGAGCCTGTAGGCCGGATTCTGTGACACACATAGATTTCGGCAAGCCGCCATTTATGTACGTTGACGAACATTCCTCTAGGCGACGCATTACTGCGCCGCTCAAGCCATCTACCCGCATGCTCTGTCGAACCGATTTCTGCAGGTTGCCCTGCGCGCATGCCTATTTGATGTTGCTCCGGATGGGGTTTTGCCTGCCAGTCTTGTCGCCAATCCTGCGGTGAGCTCTTACCTCGCCTTTTCACCCTTACCTTCGTGCCGAAGCACCAAGGCGGTATATTTTCTGCGCCACTTTCCGTCGCCTTCGCCGCCCGAGCTTTCGCCCGGACAACTTATAGCGCCTGGCCGTTAGCCAGCATCCCGTCCTGCGGAGTCCGGACCTTCCTCCACACAATGCATTACGCATAACGCAGCGTCCGCCCGGCCCACCCCAGGGGCATTGTACGCCGGTACACCGCGCATACATACCAAGCTGGCGAAGCGAGATTTCAGAGAGGCGCACTGGATAGGAGAATAACGGCGCAAAAGCGTGCAAACGAATTGATTGCGGGCTTTCGCAAAATCACTTTTCGTTCGTACCAAACGAGTTATATTGAAATCGGTTTCGAAGGTCTGTAATCCGTGTACATTTCAGTCCGCTCCAGCGCTATTTCAGCCGATTTACGAGACGATACAGAACAGTTTCTTTGGCGAATCAGCTCTTTTTATGGCTTGCAGTTCTTTCAATCGGCCGCTTCGATTCTCGAGGAGATCGTTTGGTGTGCATCTCTTCGCGAACCTGTTCGCGCCCAGGTGTGGACTCTGTTTGACCGTGCAGCGGAAAGTCCTTGGTACTGTGCGGCAGGGGCGCTGCGTGAACCTTTTTGTCAGAGGTGTTTGGAGTGACATCCGGCTTGGGCTGCTTCATGATAGATTCCTCTCAAGATTGGGACGAAGTGTGATCTTGGTGAAGTAAGTCGTCGGTGCCCTAGCGCACAAAATTCTAGGTATCCATGACTACCTCTGGTGAAGGGCGATAACTTCAGAACCTTCACCTTGGCCCCTACCGAGTTTCTGCGGGTATTTGATATCCCTATCATTCGTTAAATTTGGCGGGCATCACCAATGCAACCTGTCGTGTCGCTATCGGACTTGATCGAAGAGCGTGAAGTTCTTGAGTTATACAAAGCAAACGCTTGGTCATCGGCGGAGAAGCCTGACAAGCTTTTAGCTGCACTGCGCGCCTCTCATTCTCTCGCCACGGCGCGTGTCGATGGAGTGCTCGTTGGCCTCGCGAACGCGCTCTCGGACGGTCATCTAGTGGTGTACTTTCCTCACATGCTGGTCCATCCTGATTATCATCGGCGCGGAGTCGGGCGAAAAATTATGGAAACCATGCTGCAGAAGTACGGAGATTTTCATCAGTTAATGCTGACCGCGGATGGTGATGCCGTCGAGTTCTATCGGGCAATCGGATTCTCTCAAGCCGGGAAAACTGTTCCTATGTGGATATATGCTGGCCATGATCACTGAAGCAAGGCTTAATCGGGTACTTGGAGGCACATAGCCCCCTCCATCGACCGCTCGTCGCCAAAAACTTGGGGCTAAGCACGCTATCCCTAACACTAAGAGGGTCTGACACCGTCAAAATTATCCTAGCGCCGCCCACACAAGGGAACTCCATGAAATCAAACGAACCGAAACCTGCTCGCAAGAGCCGTAAATATGTGCCGAGTCTTTTGGCCTCATTTCTGACGGTGGCGGCTTTGCTTGGGGTGCCGCTCACCCAAGCCCAGGAGACAAAAGTTCAGGGGATTGATCTGGGCGATGCCAGTGTGTTGTCACAACGTGGTCAACGCTTGAAAATTGCCGTCCCGTACGGCTCAGAGGTCGGCGAGAAATTTCCGCTTCTGCGCTTTGAGGTGCAATCGGTTGAGGCCGCTGAGGGCCAAATTGCACCCAGTGCGCGCGGCTTCACCATTTCAAAGCCTGAGAGCCGAAACATTATTTTCTTGCAGTCGGCCGAAACCGTAACGGCGCCCAATTTGAAGCTGGTCTTGGCAGTGGCCGGTTCGCCCAATAGATTAATCGCCTACGATATTGTCGTGCCGCCCGCCAGTGCAACTTCTCAAGTGGGCGCCACACCAAAACCTGTCGTCAAGAAAGGCAAGCGGAAAGCCAAGAGCTATGTCAAGGCTCGCCGTTCAGGTACGAAGCGACGCTAGCGAAATACTAACAAAGAAGCGCCGCTTCGCTACGCTGATGGGCGAGCATGCTCGCCCCCACGCCTCAACTGCGAATTTTGCGCTTCGGCCGCGATTACCTCGCGATTACGCCGAGAAGCCCGCGATCGCTTTGACTTCGAGATACTCTTCCAGCCCAAAACGGCCCCACTCCCGGCCGTTTCCTGACTGCTTATAACCACCAAACGGCGCGGTACGCTCATTAGGCACACCGTTCAAGTTAACATTGCCTGCGCGGATCTTGCGAGCCACGGCCCGAGCGCGATCCATTGAACCGCCCGAAACATAACCGGCCAGGCCGTAAGGTGTGTCGTTCGCGATGCGGACAGCTTCGTCTTCATCTTTATAGCCTAGAATCGTCAGGACGGGACCGAACACTTCTTCGCGGGCAATGGCCATGTCGTTATTCACGTTTGCGAAAATCGTTGGGCGAACGTAAAAGCCCGCAGCTAGGCCTTCGGGGCGCCCTGGCCCACCCGCGATCAACGTCGCGCCTTCCGCAACACCCTTGTTGATCAGTACCTGAATTTTGCCCCATTGGGTTTCGTTCACTACCGGCCCCATGGTGGTGTCGGCTGCCCGTGGGTCGCCCGGTTTTGATTTCGCGGCAACTGCTTGAGCGATGGCGATCACCTCGTCCATCTTCGATTGCGGAACCAACATCCTAGTCGGTGCGTTACAGGACTGTCCCGAGTTCATGAATACGCTACCCACGCCGGTGGCGACTGCTTTTTGGAAATCGGCATCGTCAAGAATAATATTAGGTGATTTGCCGCCAAGCTCCTGGCTGACCCGTTTGACGGTCACCGCCGAACGCTGTGCCACATCGATACCGGCACGGGTTGACCCAGTGAAGGACATCATGTCGATACCGGGATGAGAACTCATGGCCGCTCCAACATCAGGACCCAAGCCATTGATCAAATTAAACACACCTTTAGGCACACCAGCCTCGTGCAAGATCTCAGCAAAAATCAGTGCCGAGCTCGGTGTAAATTCGGAAGGCTTCAAAATCATTGTGCAGCCTGCTGCTAGGGCCGGTGCCACCTTACAAGTGATTTGATTGAGCGGCCAATTCCAAGGCGTAATCATGCCGACCACGCCAACGGCCTCGCGCACCACCATGGCTGAGCCGACCGGCTCTTCAAAGGCGTAAGTCTTGAGCACATCAAGCGTAGCCACAATATGGCCCAACCCGGCGCCCACTTGGAATTTTTCGGCGAAGCCTAAAGGCGCTCCCATTTCATCCGAAATTGCAGCACCCAAGTCCTTGGCGCGCGTCTTGTAAACCTCAATAATTCGAGTGAGCAGCGCCACGCGCTCTTCGCGAGTGGTGAGCGAAAAAGTCTCAAAGGCGGCCCGTGCAGCACTCACCGCAAGGTCAACATCGGCAGCCGAGCCAAGGGCGATGTCATACAACACTTTTTCAGTCGCCGGATTAACCACCGAGCGGCTTTTCGGTGTGACTGGATTAACCCAAGCGCCATTAATGTAAAACTGATTGCGTTGAACCATGAAGTGCCTCGTACTGGTGATAGTGAAATGAGAGGGTGGGGCTCATCGCCCGCGAACCCTAGAGTATATTGCTTTAGGAAAGCCCAATATTGAAACCGATTCAAACTAACGGCACGAGTTCTCCAATACTCGCCAACCCCGCTATAAAAGCCCGCCATGTGGCCGAGTTGCTTTTGTTGTCGGTGGTTTGGGGCTGCGCCTATCTGTTTACTCGCTCGGCGGTCCCGGAATTCGGTCCCGCACCTCTCATTGCGCTCAGAATGGGCATTGCTTTCTTGGTGCTCTTGCCCATTCTTGTGGCTCGTGGCCTGCTGCCTTTGCTGCGTTTGCACGCCAAAACACTGGCTATTCAGGGCACAGTGTTTACGGCACTTTCTTTTGTACTGATCGCCTGGGCCGCACTCACCATTAGTGCAGGCCTGTCCTCCATCCTCAGCGCTACCGCGCCCATGTTCGGAGCGATTGTGGCATGGATTTTTCTCAAAGAAAAAATTTATGGCTGGCGGCTGGCGGGCTTGGCCCTCGGCCTGGTGGGCGTCACGATTCTGGTCTGGGGCAAGGTGTCACTACGCACGGATTCCACGTCTATGCGAATCACTTTAGCGATTGTTGCTGGGCTCGCCTCGTCAGTGCTTTGGGGCATGGCCGCCAATTTTTCACGAGTTCAACTCAGCAAAATTGACCCCCTGGTGACGACTGCAGGCACCATGCTGGCCGCCTCAGTCTTTATGTTGCCCTTCGCTTGGTGGGAATGGCAGTCGGCGGGCAGCCTGAGGGGTGACGGAATAGCTCAGGTCCATTGGCCTAGTGCAAGGGCTTGGGCCGAGGCCCTTTTTCTCGGGGTGATTTGCTCGGGCCTTGGCATGCTCATGTACTTTCGTTTGCTCAAAGAGATCGGGACGGTGCCCACCATGTCGGTGACCTTCATGAGCCCCGTCGTTGCCCTGCTATTGGGTGCTTGGTATTTGCACGAGCCCGTTACCGTACAGATTGTGCTGGGATGCATCGTGGTGCTGATGGGAACCGGCCTTTCGGCGGGTATCTTTCCGAGACCACGCGGTAAAGGAAGCTCGTGAGAATACCCACCGGGGATGAAGCTTAGAACGTAGCGACTAGACCCTTGAACAACACCGGACCGGTCGGGCCTTTCTCACTCGGCACGCCACCCTTCGGCTCCAGACTCACGGCCAGCATGGGCACCGCCAAGTCCTGACGACCCGCCAGCGTCACCTTGAGCTCCCTACCCTCGCCTAAAACGCCTAAAGAACGTGGCGCGGCGCCCGGTGGCAAGGCCCAAAGTTGTAAAGATTTATCCGCGGCTTCTCGGTATTGACCCACTCGCTTGAGATGGAGCGCGTTTTGCTGAGGATCGAAGCTCACCAACAAATTGGCGGCCGATTGATCGTCGGCCAAGACCGCCACAAACTGGTGCTCCAGAGGCGCCGCACGCCAGGGTGCGAACATCACCAAAGCAACCACCGCAGCGAGCGCACCAGCGAGCGCCGCACTACGCCACCACACTAGCGCTCTGCGCACATCTCGCCCTGCTTTATCGATCAAGCCCAAGGGCGATTGGTCAAGAGGAAGCTCCGGCGTCGGCTTTTGTTTTGTCGCGCCTTGAGTTTCAAGCTCCAAAGCCAACTCAATCCGCTTCCAAACATTCGGACTGGGTGTGACTTCTTTTTGAATTTCAGTAAGCGAGGCCAAGCGCTCCTGCCATAGCAAAGCAGCCGCACGAATGCCAGGATGCTCACGCGCCATAGTTTCAAATCGATTGCGCGCCAAGCCCCGCATACTGCCCAGGGCATAGGACGCCGCCAGGCTATCGAGGAGGTCGGGATATTTTTCGAGGTTCATGTTGCCGGACCCCAACTCAAGCGAAACGGGCCATACAGCCTCGCAAGTGCGCCAAGCCGCGGCGAATCCAGGTTTTCACCGTTCCCAGAGGAAGTTGGAGTTGTGCGGCCAACTCGCCGTGGCTTAAATCGCGCAAGTAAGCAAGACAGACCACTTCACGTTGATTTGCCTCCAGACGAGATAAACACTGCCGCAAAGCGCTGGCCTGCTGACCAATATCTGTTGAATCCATAGGATCAACCGCCTGCCCCGCGATAGTTTCATGATGCACGCTATCCAAGACCTCGCTCTCATCGGCACGTTCAGTGGCGCGACGACGCAGCAAATCCAGGGCTCGAGAGCGCACGATTAATCCTAACCAAGCCATCGGCGGGCTGAGGCTGCGCCGATAGTCGCCTGCAATTCGCCAAACGTTCAAAAAGGCTTCCTGCAAGACATCTTCGGCCAACTCAGGCCGAGACACTACCCTCAATGCTAGGCCATACAAGCGAGGGGAACTCAGCTCATAGAGTCGCTTCAGCGCTGTTTGATCGCGCTCGGCGACTCTCTCAATGAGCTGAATAAGCACTTGGTCGGTAGATCGGTCATTCATATCCATCATAGTACAGCCTCGAAGTTTGCCAGAGTGCGGTTCTAACGCGGTTCTTAAGGAAGATTCTCTCTTATGCTTTACGTCGCGAGAGGACGCTTAGATTCAAGACTGTGGCAAAAAACCACATCCGCGACCTTCAACGAAGGTTTTCTTCAATGTAACTGTGCACAATGTCCTCAAAACTGTGGTCGGCGCCAAAGCCCATTGCCTTGGCGCGCGGCGTATCGAAACGCGCCGCCCAGGTGCTGACCAAATTCACGACCATGGGGTCCGGCTTCACACTCACCAGTGCAGCGGCTTTCTCGCCCCCAATCTTGCGCAGAGCGGCCACGGCCTCGTCCATTCGGGCCACTAGGCCAGGCAAATTCAACACCCGGTTCCAACCCCAAGTTTTCGCGTCGAGGGCAATCGCATGTTTAAGCATGGCGATCACAGCGCGCGGCGAGGCTTCCCACATTTCAGTGTCCAGTGGCACCGGGAGCACAGTGGCGATGCCATTGAGAGGCTCCCGAATCATTCCAGAGGCAAAACCCGAAGCGGCTCCGTTGGGTGTACCTGGACGCACGACGACCGTGGGCACGCGCACTGCACGGCCATCGATAAAACCCTTTCGGGTGTAGTCCTGCACCAAATGCTCTCCGATGAGCTTCTGAATACCGTAAGAGCCTTGCGGGGTAGGGGTGGTGCTGTCAGTCACGATGGCGGGCAGATCTCCGCCAAACACCGCGATCGAGCTTGAGAATAAAAAAGTGGGCTGAGTTTCCTGGCGACGACAGGCCTCAAGGACATGGCGAGTGCCATCGAGATTTACACGAAAACCTAAATCGAAATCGGCCTCGGCGCTTCCGCTGACCACTGCCGCCAAGTGCACTACCAGTCCGGTCTCTTTATCGACCAGGCCGGCGACACTTGCGGCGCTCGAAATGTCCCCGGCAACATTGTTCACTAGAGGATGCTTAAACCCACCCTCACCTTGGTCAAACGCGCAAATACCTGTGATGGCGCGCTCAACGCCATTGACCGTCACTTTCCCAGCCAGGGCAAATTCGCGGGTTAACCTTTGGCCCAGAAAGCCTGCCCCGCCAGTGATTAGAATTTTCATAAAGTATCCGAGTTGTAGAAAGAGGGGTTCCGAAAGAGCGAAAACATTAACGTATCGAGGCCCAAAACGGTACAACATTATCCTGCTGTTGCAAGGACTCGACCATGGCTAGTATTGCACTCGCGCCCAACCCACTTTGGGTACCAGGCCTGCCCGCTTCGAGAGCCCGAGCCGAGGCATACGCCATGCAATCTTCAAAGCGCGTCTGGTGCTCCGAGGCGCTCAGCCCGCGCCCAGGAAAGCCCGGTGAGACATCGTAGGAGCGGCGGGCGCTACGGCCGTCTCGACTTTGAATCATTAGATCGACCGCGCTATGTCCTCGAATGTCCATCCCAGGATCCGCGATTACTTTAACCTTCGAGATGAGCGCCTGCAAGCCTGCTTCGGCAATCGCACTGGGCCGAAAATGATCAAGCTTTGACGAGCGTCGCCAGACGGCATTGGCTACACAATACTGAGCGCTAAATTGAGCATTAACACGTGGGTTATCGCCCATCACGAACGGTGAACCGACCAATTTCGTCGCGTAAGGTGGCAGGCGCACTTCTGCATACTCCAAATCACTGGGTCGAAGATTCAGTTCGGCGATGAGCTCGAGCGTTTGATGGGTCACGCCTTGGGTGACACCACAACTTGGATATTTTTTAAAGACAATAGTCTCGAGCAACCATCGCGTCTTCAAGCCATCCGTGAAGCTCGCACTTTCGCGCAAGCCTTTCGCATACAAGTGACGGTATCCATAATGACCATCCAGGAAGTTCTTGGGGCCAGTCAGGCCACGCGCTGCCATCTGCGCGCACCACACGCCGGTTTCCGCAACAAAACCCTGCACCAAGCGCACCGCCAGGGAGCCATCTACATGGCTTTGAAAACTCCCGCCACAGCGATTGAAGGCCAGCGCCAGGGCGTTCACGGTTTGAACTTCATTGAGGGCCAGTAAGCGACTGGCCGTAGCGGTAGCCGCAAAGACACCGGCGATACCGGTGGGATCAAAGCCGTCATACATTCGTTCGCTTAGATTAAAGCGCGCACCAATCTCAGCACCCACCACCAAGGCTTCTAGCAGGTCGGTGCCGCTGCACCCCCCACGCGCCTGTGCAAGCGCGAAAGCGGCCGGAACGATTGCCGAGCCGAAGTGAGGGCCGGGAGCCATCGCATCGCAGTAGTCGAGCGCACGGCACATGGCCGCGTTGAGTTGCGCGGCGGAGGTAGCCGGGAGCGCATCTCCAAAAAGTAGGCTGGTCGCCTCAGGCTTGCCGCCGCGTTCCACAAGTAAAGAGCGCAGCTCGGCAATACCCTCCTCCCAGGCTCCGGCCACACCCGTACCCATCACCGCGAGCACTACCCATTTAATAGTCTGCAAAGCAGAGTTGGGCACCTCAGCAAGTGTCGTATGCACCACAAAGCGTGCTAACTGAAGTTCGCTGGAAATGTTGGTGTTGGCGAAGTGCGCGGCAGGCAAAGAGGAATCATGAGTTGTCATGCTGAGATTGTGCCAGCCCGGCGCAATGTTGGCTTGCGCTCATTTCGTAACAAGACGATTCAAAAGAATCTCCGAGAAGTCAATGGAGTCGCCACTGGAGGTCCGTAAATACCCGTTTTGGGGGGAGCTCAAACGTTTGGAAATCTATAATGAAGCCAGATGTACTCTTTGATTCGGAAATACCCCTTTTACGGCTGGCGCATGGTCGCTGCAGCCTGTGCAATGCAGTTTTTGCAAGCGGCGCTATTGCACAACGCCTTCGGCGCCTATTTTGCGGTACTGACCGAAGAGTTCGGCTGGAGTAAAACCGCGCTATCGGGCGCGGCCGCCATGCAACCCATGGAAGCCGCGATTCTCGGCCCGTTGTTGGGTTGGATTATTGATCGCTTTGGCCCTCAAGGCATGATTCGTGCCGGCGTGGTGATTTTTGGCCTTGGTTTTATTGGCCTCAGCACCATAAGCACTCTGTTTGGCTTTTATGTCGCCATCATTACTATCGCGCTTGGCGCTAGTCTGTGTGGCTACTTCCCGCTGAATGTCGCCGTCATTCGCTGGTTCGAGCGACATCGTGCCAAAGCACTGTCTTTTCTCACGCTGGGCCTTGCAATGGGCGGCACCTTTGTGCCGGCCGTGGCCTGGAGCATGCAAACTTTTGGCTGGCGTCCTACGGCCTTTGGTTCCGGCATTTTAATTCTGTTAGTAGGCTTTCCACTAGCAAAGGTATTTAAAAGCCGCCCAGCCGATCACGGCGAGTTCGTTGACGGTGAGCCGCCGGTCGCCGAGCAGAGCACGGGCCCCTATCCCCAGGCCACACGTGATTTCACGGCCAGCGAGGCACTTCGCACGCGCGCCTTCTGGCTCATTTCATTAGGTCATGGCTTTGCCTTATTGGTGGTGTACGGTGTGAATGTTCACGCCATTACTCATATGCGCGAATCCTTGGGTTATAGCCTTGCTCAAGCTTCGGTCTTTATTACGCTCTTGACCCTTGCCCAGATTGTCGGCGTACTTCTTGGCGGCATGTTGGGTGACCGCTTTGAAAAGCGCCTCATTTCGGCGGCCTGCATGCTTTGCCATGCGGTGGGCTTACTGCTACTCACCTACGCTACGGGTGCCGTCATGCTGACCGCCTTCGCCATAATTCATGGCACGGCCTGGGGTATGCGCGGCCCAATGATGCAGGCCATGCGCGCCGATTATTTCGGCAGCAAATCCATTGGCATGATTCTAGGAATCTCATCGATGGTTATTGTCTTAGGCCAGGTCGGCGGCCCCATGCTGGCTGCTATCCTCGCCGATTACACTGGCAACTACCGACTTGGGTTCACCGTACTTGCCGCACTGGTGGGCAGTGGCTCGATATTCTTCCTGCTGGCCAAAAAACCGGTGCCGCGCTCCCAGGGACGAAACACCTTCCGGTCTGAGTAGAAGGCCTCGTCTTGAACATCGTAGCTCCAACCAGGCCAACCGGCGATGGGAAGTAGTCGCTTTATCCAAGTCGGCCAGGCCGCACTGATATTTGCGGCCAAACACTCATCGACAGTTGCGAGCTCGGTGTCGGCGGGCAGGTTCAGCACCCATACTCTTGCCGTCATGGACTTAAACGGAGTCAGACACTTCTGGAGTAAGCCATGTCCGACGATATGCAGGCTCGAATGTTCGATTAATTGCGAACGTTTTTGAAAGAAAAGTGCCCGCCAATCACGGGCGTTTAAGGCCGCCACAAGTGACTCGTCTTGCGTTAAAAGGATCGCCCCGTTCTCATCAAAAAGAGTAATTTGATCCCTACGCGCGCTTCGAAGGCCGGACTCTTGACCGATGAGGGGCGCAATCTCCCCTGCTTGCAGCCAATTCAGGCAGGCCTTGGTCCTCGGAAAGCGAAGCCAGCACAGGGCGTTCAACAAATCATGTTGACCATCGTGACCGACAATGCGGGTATCAATATAGGCCGGCTCGAGCCCTTGGGAGCCAGCGATAGCCCACTCATAGTCGGTGGCTTTTACTCCCCCTCGCGAGGTTCGAAATCTTAGTGCCTGATCGAAGCTGTTTTGGAGCTTGATCTTTTGCGCGAGTGTATTTAAGGACGCCACACGTTGCTCGGCGTCAAGCTTGATCAGCGCGTCGAAGGACTCAAAATACGGTTGCAAGGCGAGATGCGGCAGCAAGGCAAGGGGCGGCCTCGCTGGTGGTGAAAACACTTGCTTACTCCAACTTCCACTCTAAGGTTTCGCCAGCCGCAAGTGGCACAATCGTATGTTCGCCGAACGGTAGATGCTCCGGTACGATCCAGGTGCTTCGACTGAGCGTCACCTTTGCTACATTTCGAGGCAGCCCGTAGAAATCTGGCCCGAAATGGGAGGAAAAGGCTTCGAGCTTGTCGAGTGCAGAGGCCCTCTCAAAAGCGGTCGCGTAGAGCTCAAGCGCATGCGGCGCGGTGTAACAACCAGCGCAAGCCGCGCCATGCTCCTTCAAATGCGTCGCATGTGGGGCGCTATCTGTACCCAGAAAGAATGCGGGTAGCCCACTTGTCGCTGCAGCGACTAAGGCAAGGCGATGCTCCTCGCGCTTGAGCACGGGCAGGCAATACCAGTGCGGCCGCAATCCACCGCTAAAGATAGCGTTTCGGTTAAAAAGCAAATGCTGAGGTGTGACGGTCGCACCCATTCGCAGGGTTCGTCTCGAGCCTCCCGCGCTCAATCTGGCCAGCTCAGCCCGGCATTGTTCGGTCACGAACTGCGCGGCCTGGCTCGTCGTAATGTGCTCAAAGACGATTCGTAAGTCGGGGAAACGCTCACGCAATGGGAGCATGATCTTGTCGATGAAGACGGCCTCTCTATCGAAAGTATCCACACCAGCATCAACAACCTCACCGTGTACCTGCAAGGGCATGTCGACCTCTTGCATGGCTTCCAATGCCGCGTAAACCTTATCAATTCGACTCACGCCTGAATCGGAATTCGTGGTCGCCCCGGAGGGATAAAGCTTGACGCCATGCACGATGCCACTGGCCTTGGCGATTCGAATTTCGCTCGCTGGGGTGGAATCGGTCAGGTATAAGGTCATGAGGGGCTGGAAGCTCGTGCCCTCAGGTAGAGCTTCCAAAATCCGTTGCCGATAGGCCTGCGCCAGAGCGGTCGTAGTCACCGGCGGCTTAAGGTTAGGCATCACCATGGCGCGGGCAAACTGCGCAGCGCTCGCGCGCGCAACTGCTCGCAAGGCCGCACCATCACGTAGATGAAGATGCCAGTCGTCGGGTTGCGTCAAGACTAAATCAGGTGTGGTCATAAAGAGGGGTCAGTAAGTAGCAAGAAAGGTTTGCAAGCGTCGCATTATGCGAGCAAAACAACCCGATAGTCATTCACGTTGGTCAGGGTTGGCCCGGTTTGAATTAAATCATCCAAGGCACTGAAGAATCCCCAACTGTCGTTACTGTCGAGAAGTTTGCGCGGGTTAAGTTTCAAGGCGTAGGCGCGCTGCAAACTGTCCGGAGTCAAAACAGCACCCGCATTATCTTCGCTCCCGTCGATACCATCCGTATCCGCGGCCAGGGCCCAAACCCGAGGCAGGCCTTCAAGCTCACGTGCCAGGGCCAACAAAAACTCACTACATCGCCCGCCACGGGAGCGCGAAGGTGTCGACTCATTCAGCATCACTCGGGTACGTAAGGTAACGGTGCACTCTCCGCCACTAATAATAGCCAGCGGCCTTTTCTGAGTGAGTCCCAGCGAAGCCTCACCGCGCCAATGCGCCTCCTTGACGATGGCCGCCACCACCTGCGCAACATCGCGCGCTTCACCAGCGATCGCATCGCCCAGCACAAGGGTTGCAATCCCTTTATTTCGAAACACTAGCGCACCTGCCGCAAGGCTTTGGCTCGCAGTGGCAATCAGGCGAGTTTCACAACGCTCAAAAATCGCATCACCCGGCTTGGGGGTTTCCTGAGACTGATCGACTCGCTGAGACTGGCTTTGCAAATGGCGCAAGATACTGGTTGGAGCTTGCACCTCCCAGCGCTGCAAGACATCAAGTGCATCCTGGAAGGTCGAGGGGTCGGGCACCGTTGGCCCCGAGGCAATTGCCGAAATATCGTCGCCCGGGACGTCCGAGATGAGCAAGCTCAGCACACCTGCACGGGTGGCTTGTGCAAGACGCCCGCCTTGAATTTGCGAGAGATGTTTACGCACAATATTCATCTCTTGAATGGGGGCACCACTCGCCAAAAGCGCCTGAGTAACCGCTTTCAAATCGACCATTGGCACGCTGGCCACAGGCAAGCTCAAGAGGCTTGAGCCGCCTCCAGAGACCAAGACGATCAACAGGTCTTTCTCTGATAGTGATGCCGCCAACTCGAGGATGCGATGTGCTGCCAGCTCTCCTGCCTGATCGGGGACAGGATGACCCGCCTCGATAACTTCAATGCATTGGGTGGGCACGCCATGGCCGTAACGCGTGATGACAAGCCCTTGCAGATTCTCTGGCGAAAGACCCTGAGTAAACCAATACTCCTCAACGGCTGCGGCCATACTGCCGCCTGCCTTGCCCGCACCGACGACCAGCACGCGGCCATAAGCCCGTAGCACGGACGCGCTGGGCAACGCACTGGCTAGAATTTTGCGTGGATCGGCGGCGGCGACGGCCGCCTGGAAGCTAGCCAACAAGAGTTCGCGATGAGAATTAAGTTCAGACATTGCGACACGCACAATTTGAAAAGGACATCAGGCCGACAGAGTCTAACCCTGTCCAACAAAAGTTGAAATCAGGGTGAGCACCGTCAGCAAAGAGCGACGCGATCAAGCTCAGCCAAGAGCCTCAACAATGGCCTTCCCGACCTCCTTGGTCGTCGCTTTGCCGCCCATATCACCGGTTCGCGGCCCGTGCTCGGTCACGGTTTCAATGGCCTTCAGCAAGGCGTCATGGGCCTCCGGGTAGCCAAGATGCTGCAACATCATCGCGCCACACCAAATTTGCCCGATCGGGTTCGCGATGCCCTTGCCCGCGATGTCCGGCGCAGAGCCATGCACCGGCTCAAACAGCGATGGGAAATTACGCTCGGGGTTGATATTCGCAGACGGGGCAATACCAATCGTGCCGGTGCAAGCCGGACCAAGGTCCGACAAAATATCGCCAAAGAGATTTGAGCACACCACGACGTCGAACCAATCCGGATTACGAACAAAATGGGCGGTCAGGATATCGATGTGAAATTTATCAGTACGAATACCAGGATACTGCTTCGTCATTTCCTCGAAACGCTCGTCCCAATAAGGCATCGAAATTGAAATGCCATTGCTCTTGGTGGCAGAGGTCACATGTTTTGCATCGCGCTTTTTAGCGAGCTCAAATGCAAACTTCATGATGCGGTCGACACCTTTGCGGGTGAACACCGATTCTTGCAACACAAACTCGCGATCTGTGCCGGGGAACATACGACCCCCCACCGACGAATATTCGCCTTCAGTATTCTCGCGCACGACATAAAAATCGATATCGCCGGCCTTGCGATTGGCCAGAGGGCTTGGAACGCCCGGCATGAGGCGCACAGGCCGCAGATTGACATATTGATCAAATTCGCGGCGAAACAAAATTAGCGAACCCCAAAGCGAGACGTGATCGGCTATTTTTTCGGGCCAGCCCACAGCACCAAAATAAATCGCGTCGTGACCACCGACCAATTCTTTCCAGTTGTCCGGCATCATTTTGCCGTGCTTTTCGTAATAGTCCCAGCTCGAAAAATCAAAATGGTCGAACTTGAGCTTGATGCCGAACTTGCGCGCTACGGCATCCACCGCCTGAATGCCCTCGGGCATCACCTCTTTGCCAATTCCATCGCCAGGGATAACCGCGATCCGATGCATTCTCATCACTCCTATTAATCAAAAACTTTACATAGCCTTCAGGAAAGCGTAACCGCAGTCTTAAAGAAAGCCGACCAGGGCCCTCACTAAGGCTTCGGGAGCCTCCTCCGGCACATAATGGCCACAAGGTAGCGCCTCGCCCACCACATTATCCGCGACTTTGCGCCATTCAAGCAGGGGCTCGAATTGCGCGCCCACCACACCACGTGCACCCCACAGTGCCTGAACTGGCATCGCCAGCTTGCATCCGGCCGCGCGATCCGCGCGATCATGCTCCAAATCGATATCCGCTGCGGCCCGATAATCTTCACACATCGCGCGCACACATTCAGGATTTTGAGCGCAGCGCAGATACTCCTGCATGGCCTCTTTCGCAAAGGGATTCACGCCATCGCTGCGAATGTTCATCAAACGCCCAAGGTAGTAAACCGGATCGGCATTAATGAGGGTTTCAGGAAAAGGGGCCGCCTGAATGAGAAAAAACCAGTGCCAATAGGCTCGCGCAAAAGCCATGTCTGTTTTGTCGTACATCGCCACCGTCGGGCAAATATCCAAAACGCTCAGCTTTTCAACCACCTCCGGATGATCGGCGGCTAAACGATGCGACACACGAGCCCCGCGGTCATGTCCGACCAGTCGAAACTTCGCGAAGCCCAGTTGTTCCATCAAACTCACTTGATCCTTGGCCATTTCTCGCTTGCAATAGGCCACCTGGCGCTCGCCGCCGTCAGGCTTGCCAGCGTCGCCATAACCCCGAATATCGGAAGCCACCACGGTAAATTTCTGAGTCAATTGCGGCCACACTTTGTGCCAAATGACACGGGTTTGCGGATGACCATGAAGCAAGAGGAGTGGCGGGCCACGGCCCTCGGTCACAAAAGGGATTTCGATACTCTGTTGATCACCGGCGCGCACATTGACCACCCCATGTTGCGCATGCGGATAAAGCGCTTGAAGCTGAAGACTGGCCACGCCGGGGAATCCTTAAAAATCTTGACAACTGCTCTCATCTCGCATGAACAAGCGCGTCCATAAGTTGAGGGTTTACAAGTGTTACAACTTTAACCTCGACATCTTCCTCCAAGTCTGTGGATTTCACTGACAATTCTCGGAGAATCTGGCAACCTTGCTATGTACACGGGTCAACGGCGCGCCTCGACTGTCCGTTTTATCTTGGTACGCTGGCCCGGTAAGTCAGGCGTGCGAAAACGTACCAAGTTTAATGCACTATGACATGCAAAATCTAGATGAGCAGTTTGAGTATTTTTAAGGATCGCGAGATGTCAACACAATCTTCCTCGACCAAGCCAGTGGCGGGCTCTGGCATCGGTTGCCGGCTTGGCTTAGCTGTTTTGGCGCTCGCCTCGGTCGGTATTGTTGGCTGCGCAACCCCCTATTCCCCAACCGGCGTGGTCTATGCGCCCGCGCCTGGACCGGGCACGCCCACTTATCCTGGCACTCAGGTCCCTGTCGCCAATCAGCCCCCGCAAGTGGTGCGCAGCGTGCAGGTACCCCAATCACAAATCCCACCAAATGGCGGATTGTCGGTCGCCGAGATTTTGACGCAAACCAAGGGCGGAAGGCCAGCCGCAGAATTGATTGCCGACATCACGAATCGCGGCTTGAACGCGCCGCTCAAGCAGGCCGACATTGATTTGATGGCCACCAACGGGGTACCCAAAGAAATCGTCGATGCCGCGCTCGCTGCGCCTGTGACTACGGCAACCGTCGATAACCCTCAGGTTTTGACTCGAAATTACTACTATTACCCCTGGGTGCCGTTTACCCTCGGGCTTTATTGGGGTGCTTGGCGACCTTACTACTACCCCTACTATAGCTACGCACCGCGTTACTATGGATATGCAGCCCCTCGCTACTATGGCGGCGGCGGCGGTTTCCACGGCGGCTATTCACGAGGCTGGGGTGGACGAGGCGGACGCTTCCGCTAAAACCCACTCAGCCGTTTTAGTCCGGCGCACTTACAATGTCGTCGATCCTTTTGAATCGACAACGACATGAATAGCGCCAATCCATCTTCCTCCCTACCTGAGCCTTCTAACCTTACTGGGGCGCTTGCCGGTGTGCGAGTGCTGGATCTCACCAGCGTCTTGATGGGCCCTCTGGCAACCTTAATGCTAGGAGACTACGGCGCTGACGTCGTCAAGGTTGAAGCCAAAAGTGGTGACACAGTGCGCGGTATAGGCCCGATGCGAAACCCTGGCATGGGGCAAATCTTTCTGCATATGAACCGCAACAAGCGCTCAATTGTGCTCAATCTCAAAAGCGCAGAAGGAAAGCGCGCACTGCTCAGGCTCGCCGAATTAAGCGATGTGTTGATCTACAACATCCGTCCTCAAGCCATGCAGAGGCTTGGCCTGGGCTTTGAGGTGCTGCACGCCCTCAACCCCAGGCTGATTTATTGCGGACTCTTCGGATATGGTCAAGATGGTCCCTATGCAAGCAAGCCGGCCTACGACGATTTAATTCAAGGAATTGCCTCCATTCCCACCTTGGTTGCGAAGGTGGGCGACGCGACCCCGCGCTATGTGCCACTGGCCTTTATTGATCGAACCGTCGGCCATGTCGCTGTCGGAGCAGTATGTGCCGCTCTATATTCGCGTGAAAAAACCGGGCGCGGACAAAGCATTGAGTTGCCCATGTTCGAAACCATGGTGCCGTTCGTGCTCGGCGACCATCTCGGCGGCGAGACTTTCGATCCCCCTTTGGGCGATATGGGCTACGCTCGTCAACTCGCTCCCCATCGACGCCCATTTCCAACCTGCAACGGTCATGTCTGCGTGCTGCTGTACACCGACCAACACTGGGCTAGTTTTTTCGCTGGTGTGGGGCAGCCCGAGCGGTTCTCGCAAGACCCCAAACTGAGCTCCATTACGCAACGTACCCTGAATATTGATGCCCTCTACGGGGAAGTCGCCCAAATCCTTTCCCAGCAAAGCACCGAGCACTGGCTAGATTTTTTTCTGAAGGCCGACATACCCGCTGTGCCCCTCAATACTCTTGAAACACTTCTCGATGACCCACATCTACAGGCAGTAGGCGCTTTTGCTTGGCGTGAGCATCCTAGCGAGGGCCGCCTACGAAGCTTGGAGCCACCGGGAGCCTGGAGCGGAACGCCGCCCAGTGTGCGCCGCCCTGCCCCCCAGCTCGGCCAGCATACCGAAGAGGTACTGACCGAAGCGGGCTTCAGTGCGGGGGAAATTCAGGCGATAATCAAAGCTTAAACGCTCTTTGCTACTCCAATCCGCACGCCTCATACATCGGTAGAAACATGACCACAGCCAATCCTACAAACGAATTCGTTTTTGATGTCACGGAAGTCGACTTCAATGAGAAAGTCGTTGAACTCTCCAAAACCGCGCCAGTATTGATCGATTTTTGGGCCGAATGGTGTGGTCCTTGCAAATCACTCTCCCCTGTTTTGGAGAAGCTTGCCCGAGCCTATGGCGGCAAATTCTATCTCGCCAAGGTGGACACTGAAGCTGCAAAGCAACTTGCTGCTTACTTTCAGATCAAGAGCATTCCCGATTGCCGCCTCATTAAAAACGGCGAAATGATCGACGGCTTCACCGGTGCTTTGCCCGAAGGCCAAATCCGTAAATTCCTGGACAAGCACCTGGTTTCTGAGGCCGAGCAAATGCGCGTCGCAGCCGGCGAAGCGGAAAACGACGAGGAAAAAGAGCAACTGCTGCGCTCGGCTCAGGTGATGGAGCCGCGCAATGCTTTGATCGGCTTAGATCTCTCCGAGTTTTTATTAGTTAAAGGCGATCTAGACGATGTCGAGGCTCTGCTCGGCATTTTTGCCGTAGAAGAGCTCGACCCAAAATTGAAGGATCGACTCAAAGGGCTGGAGACCCGCCTCGCCTTCGCGAAGCAACCACCCATCACCGGTGATGTCGATGGCTGGACCAGGAAGCTGGAGGCCAACCCTAAGGACTTCCCTGTCCGCTTCGAATGGGCTGAATATTTAGTACGTAAGGGTGAGTACGAGGCCGCCTTCGAGCAATTGATCGAAGTCGTGCGTCTCGACCGCGCCGAAGGCCGCCCCGACCGCGAAAAAGCCCGCAAACAGTTGATTGAATGGTTTGCCGTCTGCCCCGACCCCTTGGTGGTGAAGCAAGGGCGGGTCATGTTAGGAAGTTACCTCAATTGATGCGCAAAAAGGCAAGCATCACGGTAAGCTCAAGCCGATTTCACGCCCCGGTGGTGCACAGGTAGGCGCTCCTCGTTGCCGCCGCTGGGCGCATGCGCCCACCGCCACGGCAGCACTGATTAAGTATCGGCCTGCGCGATTCTCCCTCTCAACTCGGCGCGGTGTCGGCCTCGTAGGTCGGGGTAGATGACGTAGCGAAGTAAAGGAAGGAGGGGCGGCCGCCAGGCCGAACCGGAGGGACATGAGCGTAGTCAACTACCCCGGCCTGCGAGGCTAGCGCAAAACGAATTCACCCATCGACGATCAGATCGGCCTGCAACAATCGCACGCGATCTTCAACATAATAGCCACCAGCCTCGGTATATTTCAAAAGCACCCGACAGCAATCCCCACAGCGATACAAATCACACCGGTTGTACGGAAATGAGCGCGGTGCAATTGGTGCGCTATCCGACTCATAGCGTGACCCGTTGAGATGAAACTCCTCGAAGCCAGGTTCCACATCAAAGCTTTCGCGAAGCGTCCCCATTTTTTGCATGGCCTCCTTGGGCCAGCGATGGCCGGGAACTCCCTCCCATGAAGTACATGCACCGACTGAACAGGTGCAAGCGCTCGCCCCTTGTTCGGGCTGCGCGAGGCTTAGTAACGCGTCCAATTTCACAAATTCATTCATAGAAATCGCAGTTTCCACTCGTGGTTAAAATGGGTCGCCAAAATCGGCCCTACAGCCCAAGGTAGGCCTTTCGAATCTCAGGCCGACTCAACATCTCAGAGGCCTCGCCCTGAGCCGCGATGCGCCCCTCCTCAAGCACATAGGCACGCTTGGCCAAGCGCAGAGCAATGCTCACATTTTGCTCTACCAACAAGACACTGGTGCCTTGCGCATTGATATCGCGAATGACTCGAAACATTTCATCGACAATCACAGGGGCTAGCCCCAAGGAAGGTTCATCCAACAGGAGCAAACGAGGTCTCGCCATCATCGCTCGGCCAATCGCTACCATTTGTTGCTGCCCGCCCGATAGCGAACCGGCAGCTTGATTTAGCTTAGCCTTAAGCGCCGGAAACCGACTGAGAACCTCTTCCAGGGTCTGGCTTCGTTGAGCCTTGGCATTCGCAATAAAACTGCCCAACTCCAAGTTCTCGAGTACGGTCATTTGTACAAACAAACGACGACCCTCGGGAACCAGCGCAATGCCCGCCTCGCAAAAGCGATGGCTCGCCAGGCTCGCAAGATCGCGCCCTTCAAACTTTAAACCTCCGCTATGAGCCTTGTGTACTCCTGCAATGGCATTGATCAAGGTCGATTTGCCAGCACCGTTGGGCCCGACGACACACACCAGTTCGCCGACATCCACATGCAAACTCACCCCCCACAAGGCTGGCGCAGCCCCGTAATTCACACGAATGTCGTCCAACTCAAGCATCGCTAGCTCCGAGTCCGACATTCGGACGTGTGGCCTTCTCTTGCTCTGTTTCGCCAAACTCTGCATTGCCTAGATAGGCTTTCACGACCGCCGGGTTTCTCATCACATCTAGAGGCGCACCTTCGGCGAGGAGCTTTCCTTGATCAAGCACCGCAATGCGATCAACCAAGGCCATCACGGCATGCATGACATGCTCGACAAATACAATGGTAGAACCTTGGGCACGAATCTTTTGAATTAAGGCGATCGCGTCGTTAACTTCACTAGGCGTCAAGCCCGACAGCACTTCATCTAGCAACACCAGTTTCGGTCGAGCAGCCAATGCGCGCGCCAGCTCCAGAAATTTGCGCTGATGGAGGTTCAATGCATCGGGCAAGTCATGCCCCTTATCGGCCAAGCCCGTAAACTCCAGCCAACGCCAAGCCTCCTGCGTAGCCTGATCTTGGGTAGGTGAAGCAGCGCCAAACATGGCGACTAAGGCCACGTTTTGCAACACGCTCATGTGCGCAAAGGGTCGGGGAATTTGGTAGGTGCGAGCCACACCAGCGTGGGCGATATCGTGCGGCTTGAGTTGCGTCAAGTCTCTGCCCTCGAACAAAATTTGCCCTGAAGTGGCCGGAAAATGTCCGCTCACCAAGTTGATGAAGGTGGATTTACCTGAACCATTTGGACCCAGCAAACCGAGTATCTCGCCCGCATAAACTTTCAGACTCACGCCGTCAAGGGCCTGCACACCGGCAAAGGCCTTGGAGACCTGCCGAGCATCCAAAAGAGGCTTGCTACGATCAATGCTTGGGCGAGCGCTCATGAGCGCCAACGCGCCCGCGGAGGCGCTCGCCACGTGCGCAGGCGTTAGGTTCGCCGACACCCGGACGGCGCCTCGCTCGTCTGTCATTCCAGATGAATGGGTCACATCTTCGTTAGTCGTCTGATAAGCCATGGGCTTGGACTTGTTGTCATTCTTAGCTTTAGCCTTACGCCAACGATCAAGCCGCTCCAAGATGCCGCTGGGCATAAACAAAATCACCGCCACCAACACTGCACCAAAAGCAGCACGTCCTAGGACGGCCGAATTCCCTGCCGTGAACGCGTAGAGCAATAAGGTGATGACTACCGCACCCACAATTGGCCCGGCCCAATAGCGTGAGCCACCCAAGACACTCATCAACACGACGGTGAGTGGCACCGTAATGTTGAAGGTTTCGCCGACAGTCACGTAATTCACGAACATGGCGTGAATCGCGCCTGCCAGGCCGGCTAGGGCGCACGACAAAGCCAAGGCGACAAGCTTGTAACGCAATGTGGGTACGCCCATTACTTCGGCGACATCTTCATCATCATGAATTGCAAAGAGCCCCAATCCCAATTTGGATGAGTGCACTTTCCAGGCAATGAAGGCCGTTAATACTGTCGCGGCTAAGGCCATCAAATAGATCGACGAAGCAGCATCCGGCCCCAGCTTCGGCATGGCTACACCAGCCAATGAAATACCTGGTCCTCCATCAATCCGGGTGTTGAGCACAATGGTGGCCACCACAAAGGTGACAGCCAAGGTCAGCAGTGCAAACAATTCCCCGCGCACCGAGCGCACCCGAAACACCACTATGCCCAACAACAAACCCAAAAGCGCTGCGAGCGCCATAGCCGCAGGCAACGTGGCCAAAAAAGGCCAATTCAAATTAGCGGACAGGCCCGCCGCTGCGTAAACACCCACCCCAAAAAAGGCACCGTGACCAAAGGAAAAATAACCAGAGTACCCCGACAAAATATTCCAAGACAAGGCCAAAATCGACCAATGGCAAATCAGGTAAAGCAGCGACAGATAAAAGGCTGGCACACCTAACCAAGGCACCGCCGCCAAACATAAGGCGCCCAAGGCGCAAGCCATCAAATTCTTGTTGTTCATGAGAGAGGAGCTGACGTTTGTTCTACCGGCAAAGCGCAAGTACTAAGCAATGCGCTTCTCAGGCCGCAAAAGCAACATGACAATCAGCAATGAGAACGACACAATAGGCGCCCAAGCGGGAGCTGCTACAGCCATGGTGAGCGCTTCGCTCACGCCAATCAGTATTCCGGCGGCCAGAGGCCCTAAGGCTGACCCTAGGCCACCCAGCATCACGGCAGCGAACACGACGCCCACCCAAAGGAAGATCTGCGACGGCGTCAGTGAAAACACCAGGGCCAGACAAACGCCGGCAATTGCGGCAAGTGAAGCGCAAATTCCGGAGAGCAACAAGGACAGGCCTTTTTGATTAACGCCAAAGGCAGTGGCCATCGGCCCATCTTGAGCTATCGCTCGTAAGGCCTTTCCCCAATCGGTATAGCGCATCGCGGCCCACACGGCGAAGCTCAGTCCGACCGCAAGCCCTAGCGTAATCAACTCGGGCACCGGGAAGTACAACCCTCCCACAACGAATTTTTGTTCGTTGTAATGACTTTCCAAACGACGAAAATCCGCGGTCCAAATACCTTGCACCAAGCTCTCGATCATGACGGTCACACCAAAGGTGACCAAGAGTGAATTGAACGGCGTGATCGCGAACCGCGCCAGCACCCATTGCATGGCTACGCCAATAACAAAAAAAATCGGCGGCAAAATCAGCAGTGCGAACAGCGGGTCGATCTTCCACACGCTGGCCATTTGGTAGCTGCAATAAGCGCTCAAAAACACAAAGCCGAAATGGGCCAGATTGATTTGGCGCAGTAAGCCCCAGGTAAGCCCTAACCCCAGACCAATCAGCCCGTACAGGCTGCCGATAAAAACACCGGACAGCACGGACTGCAACAGCAAGTTGAGACTGGGCACGGGCTACAGCCCCTGTAACTTCGCTCCGGGAGGTGCAAACTTTTGAGGCCACACCACCACCCATTTGCCATTTTGCACTTGCTTAATCTTCATCAAATCGTCGCCGTAATTGCCCGGCCCATTAAAGCGCAAATTCCCGTGAATGGTCTCGATCCGGTTGGCCTTGAGAAAGGTAGCAATCGCCTTGTCATCAAAACTTTTTGCACCGTTGATACCTGCCTCAAGAATTTGCCAGGCGGAATAGGAGGCTGCTGCTTGCACCTCAACAGCGGTGTCCGGCAAGTTCGCTTTGGCTGCACGTTCATTGAAAATTCGGATGAAACCTTTGGCGGTCGCGTCGTCAGTGAACGGCGCATGCTCTTCAAAAATCGTGAGCGACACCGCGTTCTTGCCATCTGGGGACTTGGTCATCGGACCGGGCGCGGGATAGGTATGGAAATGCAGCGGTGGCACATAGTCGATCTTTTTCATGGCGTCGAGCAGCATATTGCCCTCTAAACCAATATCGCCCATCCACACCAAATCGGGCTTGGCATCTTTCACGCGCGCCGCGATCGGGCCAAAGTCGCGGTTACCAAACTCCCATTCAAGGAACAATACTTCTTGCAGTCCACGCTTTTTCGCCACCTCGCGCGCACCGAGCGACATAAAATGAATGGATGGGAACTTGCTCGTCACAATAGCAATAGTCTTCGGGGGCTTAGATAAACTGGCAAAGGCATCCAAGACTGTGTTCGGTACGGTATTGCCAGGATCGGAGCCAAGTGACCAAGCCGGAAACGACATATCGTATTTGGCAAGCGAAGGAATACCAAAAGTGTGATGAACCAAGACCTTGTTATAGCGCTGAGCCACGCCCATGGCGGACAAAATGGCGCCGGTCGCATAGGGCCCCATCAGCAAATCCACCTTATCGGAAGTAATGAGCTGCTCGTAAATCGTTCGGGCAATTTCTGGTTTACTTTGATCATCCTTGACGATCCATTCCACTTTACGCCCGAGTAAACCGCCTTTGGCATTGAGCTGCTCAACATAAATTTCACCGACCAACTTGTGTGTAAGTCCGGTGGCCGCCAGTGGACCGGTCATCGCTAGCGAGCTGCCAATTCGCACCGGGCCACTACCTTGCGCCAATACCGAAGCCGGTAGCACGCTCACAAGACCCCACGCCGCAACCGCTTTAGCAGCCTCTCGTTTAGAAATATTCATAAGCCCCCTCGAATAAAAATGGATGTTGCTTCGTTTGCAACTTGAATAATTGATCTTGTCGATTTAAGTGTAATGCATCCGCTACACCTGCGGCACCAAGCGAAAATCGTACTCTGCATGCGCCCAAGGCTGGTTCAGCACCCGACCGTCCGGTGCCTTACCCGCTGGCTGGGGTTTGAACGGAATAATCAGGCTATCGCGCACGCCAAAAACTGCATCGGTCTCAATATAATCACTATCACTCACAAACAGATGGGTGATGAGAGGTTGATGGCCTTTTGCGTTGAGCATGAAGTGCATGTGCCCAGGACGAAACGGGTGACGCCCCATGCGTGTCAGCATTGCCCCTACGGGGCCATCTACCGGAACCGGGTATAAAGTCGGCTTCAATGACCAAAAGTAATACCGGCCTTGAGCATCGGTGCGAAACTGCGCGCGTAATTCCATCGGCGCGGTTTCTCCCTTTTGCAGATCGTATAGACCCTCATCGTCTCCCGACCAGACATCAATCACACAGTCCGCCACCGGCTTGCCTAAAGTATCGGTAACATTGCCTGAATAATAGGTCGGGATTGCATCGCGTTTTTCCGCAAGGTCCGCACCTAAAGGCAGCTTAGGTGCTCCAGGCCAGAAGAAGGGCCCTTGCACAGTGGCTTCGGTGGCCACATACGGCGTGGACTGGGCCTTCAAGGCTGCGGCGCCACGCGCTTGATCCAGTGCCACCACCAGCATGGATAATCCCAAAGTATCCGAGAGCAAAATAAACTCTTGCCGTTTCTCATCACACTTCTGACCTGTCGCCGTCAAAAACTGAATCGCGGTCATCCACTCATCAGGGCGCAAATCGACTTCGCGCGTAAAGGCGTGCAAGTGGCTAACTAAACTGGTCATCACCTCTTTGAAGCGATGATCTTTGGAATCGGCCATTCGGTCGACCACCGCCTGGGCGATATCAACAGCATCGTATTGGGGCATGCGAGTCTCCGTTGCGGGTTGAATTACAAATTGATGACGCGTTGAGAATTATTCTAGGAGTAACGACCGCGAAGGATCTTGGCGGCTTCCACCATAGCCTTCATTTTGCCGTCGGCACTTGCACGCGGCAGGTATTTCATACCGCAGTCAGGCGCCAAGATAATGTTTTCGGGCTTCACATATTTTAGTGCACGTTCGATACGTCCAACGATGGTCTGCGCTGATTCCACCCTCGGATCAGACAAATCAACGCAACCCACCATGAGGCGCTTGTTATCAAGCTCGCCGAGTACGGCACAGTCCAGATTAGGTTGAGCCGTTTCCATCGACACCTGATGGCAACGACAGCCGCGCAGCTCGCTCAGAAAGGAGTAGCCACTTGGCTGACTATGCATGACCGCCGCATACCCAAAGCAAATGTGAACCGCAGTTTCGCCGGGCACTCCTTCAAGCGCTGCGTTTAAGGCCGACAGGCCATACTGACGAGCCTTTTCAGGGCGCGACTGCATCCAAGGTTCGTCAATTTGCACGATATCGGCGCCAGCAGCAAAGAGATCGACCATTTCCTCGCGCACACACTCCGCATAGGCCATGGCTACAGCTTCGCTGTCGCCATAAAAATCGTCTTGCGCTTGCTCACTCATGGTGAACGGGCCCGGCACGGTAATTTTGATTTGCCTATTGGTATGGGCACGCAAGAATTTTAAGTCGTCGACCTCGACGGGCCGTAGGCGCTTTAGCGGCCCCTCAATACGTTGCACCGGAATAGCCACCCCATTGCGATTGATGACAGTGCCATGGTTATCCAGGTCAAGACCGTCAAGCGCAGTCGCAAAGCGGTTGGAGTAACTCTCGCGGCGAATTTCTCCGTCGCTAATGATGTCCAGCCCAGCGTCTTCCTGCGCGCGAATGGCCAACCGCGTCGCGTCCTGCTGAGCCTCTTCTAGATGCTCCGGGGCAATGCGCCAAAGCTCGCGCGCGCGCATCCGTGGCGGAAACTGCCCGGCGAGCTTGGCGCGGTCGATCAGCCAATCGGGCTGAGGGTAACTGCCCACCAGGGTTGTTTGGAACAACATGGGAGAGTCCTTTGGAATCACTGTTTAAGAAGAAATCCCTGCTGCCGCTTCGCAAACGCGAATGATGGAGGCATAGTCGTCCGCACCGTGACCCTGCGCCAAGCTCGCAAGCAGGGACTGTCGAGTCAATGATGTTTGTGGCAAGGGCACTTGCAAACGATCCGCTTCACCCAGCATCAGGTCAACGTCCTTGAGCATTTGGGGCACGGTGAAGGTGGGCGTGAAATCTCTCTGGCTCAACTGCGCTGCCTTGGCCTTTACGATGGGCGAGCCGACTGCGCTGGCAGCAATCACCTCCCACATGTTTTGCCAACCCAGCCCTCCTTTTTGACCAAGGGTGAGAGCCTCGGCGAGCATGCTGCTGGTTTGCACAATCATCAGGTTAATGACCAGCTTCATCAGGCGAGATTCTTCACCTTGACCCAGGTAGAACAATTTGGGGCCGAAACACTGTAGGACCGGCAGCATCTCGTCATAGAGCGAGCGCGGACCTGAGGCCATGACAGTGACTTGAGTCAGCCTCCATCATGTAGTTGTTACCGGAGACTGTCGCCCTCAGGTAGCGCACACCAGCCTGTTCGCACTGCTCAGCCACACGCGCCGAGGCCTGGGCTGAAACCGTACTTGTGTCGATCCAGGCGGCGCCACGGGTCGTCACCGCACAGATCTGTTCGGCCACGCTAAGCAAGGCGGAGTCGTCTGGCAATGAAGATACGAGAATTTCGACTTCCCGCATGGCAGATTGCACAAGCGAGGCATTCAAGTCCGGCACATCAAGCACCTGAATTCGATAACCCGTCATTGAGCCTTCAAACCTGCCGCTGTTGCAATGCGGCCAGCAGACTCGACCTCGGTGCGAATAAAAGCATTGAAGTTTTCAGTGGAAAGGAGAAATGGATCTGCGCCTAGTTTCGCCATTTTCTCTTTCACATCCGTGCTGGCCAGCGCTTTGGCGGCCTCCTCATGCAAACGCTTTTGAAGCGCCGGTGGGGTTGCAGAAGGCACCAACATGCCGACCCAAAAAATATACTCAGAGCCTGGCACTCCGGCCTCGACCGTGGTCGGCACCTGAGGCAAGGCTGGAGCTCGATTCGGTGTGCTCACGGCAAGCGCCTGCAATTTACCATCCTTAATCAGGCCGAGTGCGGACGACAGCGGGGCGAAGAACCAATCGATACGTCCACCGATCACTTCGTTGATCGCTTCGGGTGTTCCTTTGAAGGGAATATGTACCGCATCCAGGCCTGCTTGCAGCTTGAACTTCTCGGCATTCAAATGGGTAGCGCTACCCTGACCCGCCGAAGCGTAGTTCAAGCTTCCGGGTTTGGCGCGCGCTGCCGCCAGCGCATCGGACACCGTTTTCCAAGCGCGCTGAGGAGGCACGACCATGACGTTAGGGAGCGCCGCCAAAGGCGTAATACCGGTCAGGTCCTTCAGGGTGTCGTAACTCAAATTCGTGTAGATCGCAGGGTTGAGCGCATGACCCGAGGAATGGATGAGCAAGGTGTAGCCGTCCGCCTCACTCCTTGCCACGAGTGCTGCGCCTATTGTGCCGCCCGCCCCTGGCTTGTTCTCCACAATGATGGGCTGCCCGAGGCTTTTACTCATCGCATCAGCCATAGTGCGGGCAATGATGTCGGTGCCGCTGCCCGGCGTGAAGGGCACGATCATCCGAATCGGCTTGCTCGGCCAAGGGGTTGCACTCGGAGCCTGTGCGTGAGCAGCGCAGCCGAGAAGGCTGATGAGCAGGGTGAAAAGCGGTGTAACAATTAACTTCATAACATCTCTCTTAATCCTTGTTATGCGCCTCAGCAGCCTAATGCAGCGCATGGCGAATCTTTTCACCCGAAGTCCGAAGTCGCGCGAGCATCGGGCTCAGATCAACACCGAGGAGTTGCCCCTCCCGCTTTTTCCACTGTCCCGCGATCATCACGCTATCGATGTTAGCCAGGCTGGTCTGCATCACGACTGTATTGATCGGATCATGGACAGGTTGCATGTTCAGGCTGTCTGTGCGAATAACGACGAGGTCTGCCTGCTTGCCGGGTGCCAATGTGCCCAGACGGTCCAAAGACTTTAGCATGCGCGCGCCCTCAATTGTGACCCAAGCAAGTGCATCGCGAGTGGGAATGGTAGAGGTCGAGGGAATACTGCCATGCTGCTCACGATGACTTACGTTGTCAAGGCTGCGCTGTATGCCAAGTGCAATCCGCGCCTGCGTGAACATATCGCCACTCATCACCGACTCTAGATCCACACCCAGCGACGGGGCCCGACCAAATTGGCGTAAACGCCCAGTCAAGGGATGACCATGACCTTGCGACATCTCACTTTCCGCAGCAGCGCTAAAGCTCATGCCGAGCTCACAAAAGCGTTTAAGTTGTACATCATCAAGAGCATGACCATGCACGATATTGATCTGGTCGCCCAGCAAATTCATGCGCTCTAAAACCGACCAACCCTCGGGGCTTCGCGCCGGACCGCCGCCCTGATGCATAGACGCAATAATGTTCAGCTCTTTGGCCATCTGAAAGTCGTGCAGAGCGACCTCCATAGTGGAGTAATGTGGCCCAAGAATCGCGGCATGGATACTCAAGAGGGGCCGCGCTTGATGCGCTTTCATCAAGCGCTCCAACTCCGCGCGCGGATGCGGGCGCTCCCAAAAAGGCAACTCTCCGGGCAGGGGATCGGGCTTAGGTGTGCCATGAAAAAACGCCGCCCGAATGCCGCTTTCGATCAGACCCGCAATGGCTGCATCATTATGCTCAGGCGTGCGATTGTTATGACACCAATCGCCTAAGGTGGTCGTACCGCAATTGATTTGATTCAGAGCTCCTGCAAGCGTGGCGATATACAAATCGTCCGGTAAAAATACAGTGGCCAAACCGGCATGCATTTTCCGGAAATACTCCAGCAAGGTCCAGTTCGAAGCCAGGCCGCGAAGAGCCGTCTGCCATGTATGCATATGGGCATTGACCAGCCCTGGAATCACAATGCAGTTCTCACCACTCACCACTTCAGCGCCCTCGGCAGGTAGATTGACACCAATAGCTTCGATGCAATCATCCCGCACTAAAAGATCGGTTTGTGGCATCACATCAGGAAGTGAGGACCGGCCCGCCTCCATGGTAATCAGGGTGGCGTGACGAATGAGGGTACGTGCCATCTTGCTTTAACTCTCGAGCCCGTCGCTCATCGCAACGTTTTCAGCCACCAAGGTGAGGCCCGCATCTTTCGCAGTTTCCGCCAGCAACACTGCAAAATCGATGTGCTCATGACCGTGGCCGACCATGCGAGCAATTGACTCGCGCGTAGCCGCCGCCGCAGGCATGGGGACGCCATAGGCCTTCGCCGCACCAAGGCCTAGATCCATATCTTTCAGAAGTAAATTAGGGGTGAAGGTCACTTGGTCAAACGTCAAATTGGTCAACATCGGTGTCTTGTAGCGCGTGTACATCGAGCCCAAAACGGAATCGTTGATACTGGTGAGAAAAACATGGCGAGGAATACCGGCCTTCTCGGCCATCACTGTGATTTCGCAAAGGTTTTGAATGACCACACCAAACATTGTATTGTGCGCAATCTTCCAAACCCGTGCCAACTCGCCCTCGCCCACCCACATAACCTTACGTCCCATGGCCTGCAGAAAAGGCTCGACCTCGGCATACAAGGCCTTTGGTCCAGAGGCCACGATCAGGAGCATGCCCGCCTTGGCGACCTTTGCATTGCCGGACACGGGCGCACACAAGTAAGCAATCCCCAAAGCTTCAAGACGCGTACGAATTTCGGCGGAACCTTCTTGGGAAATGGAAGAACTATCAACTACTACGCGAGGCTTGCGAGACCCCGTAGCGAGGCCGCCCTCGGCAAACAATACCTGCTTGAGATCGTCTGTAGTGGAGACCATGGTGAACACCACATCACTGTCGGCCAAGTCAATTTTGGCATCCACAATCTGTGCACCATACTCAACAAGCGGCTCGGCCTTGCTGCGCGTGCGATTCCAAACCCTCGCCGGATGCCCTGCCTTGATGAGGCGCTTGACCATGGCCTCGCCCATGCGACCCAAACCAATCCATCCAATGCGATAGGCCATTAACAATCTCCAATTAAATTCTTTGATCGAGCAACGCGTTAAGTAGCACTGCAAAGAGTGCAACAATACAACAGCGCACTCAGCAGAGAGCCTTCAAAAGGCAAAAACTGAACAAGCAAACGCCGACCTCGGTTAGTCAGCCTTTGCCCCAGACTCTTTCACAATCTTGCTCCACTTCAGGAGCTCACTTTTGCAATAAGCGGCGAACTCCTCCGGGCTGCTCCCCACCGGCTCAGCACCCAGCGCGGCGTAACGATCTCGAACCTCAGCCGACTTCAAAATCTTCGCGACCTCGACGGCGAGGCGATCAACTAGATCTTTAGGTGTCGACTTCGGAGCCCACAGGCCATACCAGGTGCTGATATCAAATCCCGGCACACCGGCCTCTGCAAGGGTGGGTAGATCAGGAAAGGCCGCAGAGCGCTTGGACGTGCTCACCGCAAGCGCGCGCAACTTACCGGATTTGACAAAAGGCGTGGCGGAGGGCATGGAGTCAAACATCAGTTGAACCTGGCCACCAATCAAATCCGTGAGCGCAGGTGTACTTCCCTTGTAGGGCACATGCTGCATCTGTATCCCAGTCGCGATTTTGAAGGACTCACCCGCGAGGTGCTGTGCTGCCGCGTTGCCGGAAGACGCAAAGTTCAGGCGCGTGGGATTGGCTTTGCCATAGGCGATGAGCTCTCGTACGTTCTTCACCGGAAGGTCGTTATTCACCACCAAGATCAAAGGCACACTCGCCAACTGCGTAATCGGAGCAAAGTCGGCAAGGGCATCAAAGGCGGCCTTTGGATACAGGCTGGGATTGATCACATGAATCGAGGCATTGCCAAGCAGGATATAGCCGTCCGGCGCGGCCTTGGCCACCTCCGCAGAGCCAATCATGCCCGAAGCACCCGCTTTGTTATCAACGGTAAAGCTTTGCCCCATCGCATCACTCAGCTTGGCTGCGACGATTCGCACCAGCACGTCAGTGGGGCCACCAGGCGGATAAGGCAACATCACACGCACGGGTCGCACCGGGTAGGCCTGCGAGCGGGCGGGCATCATGCTCAACCCAGCCAGCATGGCCAGGGCGGTCTTGAGCAAAGCGCGGCGTTCAAAATCCGTTCCGCCGGGAATAGAAGCACCGTGGGCCGGCACCCCTTGCAGATGGGCATTCATTTTCGCTCCTGGTACTTAAGCTCAGCTTCGATAGGCTTTTCTTCCGTAGTCGCGGCCGGCCTACTTGCGGATTGCTCGACCACCCCTTGCTGTAGCAGTGCTTCAATCTCGGCAACACTAAAACCGAACTCAGTCAAGATCTCACGACTGTGCTCTCCCAAGCGTGGCGCTGGCCGAAGCTCGCGATCACTGGCGGGCAAGTGCGGTACCGTGAGTCGGCCATACGGTGTCTGCTCCACTTCGCCGAAATAATCCATGGCCCGAGTTTGTGGTGCATCCCTAAAAGCCAGGTAATCATTGACCGGGCTGACTAAAATATCGGCGGCCTCCAACCTTTCTAACCATTCGGCATTACCGCGCTCCTTCAGCACCTGACCAAGCGCCGCATTGATTTCGTTGAAGTGGCGTTTTCTCGCACCGTTTTCTGAGAAGCGCGGATCACTTAGCCACACTTCGCGATCAACCGCCCGGGCCAGGCGCAGGAACATCTCATCCGTGAGCGAGGCGACAATGATCCAACCATCGGCCGTTTGAAAGTCCCCGGCTGGTGCGAGTACAGCACCCCGCTCACTCGCATCGGGGAACAAAAAACTGTCGATCATCGGACCCGCTTGGAAAGCACTGCTTGCCTCCGCCAGCGAGATTTCGATATGTTGACCAAACTTTGTTTCTGTACGCTCGAATAGAGCGGCACTCACTGCCTGCGCTGCGTAAATGGCACTAATGTTATCCGGCACATAAAGACCGATACGCTTCGGTATCACCCCTGAAACGCCCTCTACCGAAGTCTTGATGCCATTGGCCAGGAGCATGCCCGTGAAAGCCTGCAGGACGGAGTCCGTTGCGGCCTTCGTAGCATAAGGACCTCGAGCCCCAAAACCACTCACCGAGCAATAAATGAGACCAGGGTTCACAGCCCTCAAGCTTGGGTAATCGAGCCCTAAGCGCGCCATAACACCGGTGCGGAAATTCTCGACCAGCACATCCGCTTGCTTGGCTAAGCGAAGCAAGGCTTGACGACCTTCACTCTTACTAGCATCTATGGCAAGGCTTCGCTTATTGATGTTGCCGGAAATCACATTCGCCGACATCTGTTCGCGACTGGCACCAGTGCCACGCATCCAATCGCCTCCTAGTGGTTCAACCTTAATCACCTTGGCACCTTGCCGCGCAAGAATAGCGCCACACATCGGTCCGGCGATGCCTTGGCTTATGTCGAGGACCGTAATTTTACTAAAAGGCTTCATTGCATTGATCCATTCGATTTGCTGTCGTTTTTGCTGCCGAGACGGGGAGCGCCACAACGAATCATTGGTCGTTCACCGTCGAAACTGATCGGCAAACCAGTCAACTCAAAATCTTCGCCGGGAACCGTTTGTAATATCCCTAAGGCACGCACTTGTGGCTCCTCTAAAACTTCGGGAATTGTATTGATTGGCGCACAAGGCACACCGGCCAGCTCCAACGCTTGCAACCAAGCCTGCCGCGTTCTTTGCACCAGCACGGCACGAATCTGCATCAACATTTCGGCCTTATTGGCAAGACGATCACGATTGCCTTTGAAACGAGCGTCCTGCGGCCAATCCGGGCGTTGCAAAACTAAAGAGAATTTTTCAAAGAGCCTGTCATTGCCCACGCAGATCAAAAAAGGTCCATCACTCGCTTCGAAAGCCTCATACGGTACAAAGGATGGATGACCGCTGGCATGGCGCTCGGGTAATGTGCCTTCGTTACGATAAGCATCAGTCTTCTGAGCGTTCCAGCTCATGGCCGTTTCGAGCAAGGAAGTGGCCACAATCCCGCCACGGCCGGTCTCGGCGCGGCGCTGCAAAAGCGACAGCGCACCAATCACCGTCCACATCCCGGTACCTTGATCACAAATTGAAGCCCCTATGCGAATCGGCGGCCCCTCGGGATCTCCGTTGATACTGGAGAGGCCGCTAAAGGCCTGAATTAAAGGCTCATACCCGGGACGGTTCTTGAGAGGTCCAACCGCACCGAAAGCCGACATTTCACAGTAGACCAAACGAGGATGGCGTGCACACATGCTGGCACCGTCGATTCCGAGTTGCTCTGGAACACCGGGTCTGAGGTTATGCAACATCACGTCGGCATCACTGACGATGGCATGCAAGGCTTCGATGCCTGCAACACTTTTTAGATCGAGCGCAAGCGACGCCTTGCCACGATTAAACACCTGAAAAATAAGCGAATCGCCGTGGCGGAAATTGCGCCCCATATTGCGTGCATCATCACCACCCTCCGGCCGCTCAATCTTGATGACCTCGGCTCCGAGATCAGCGAAAACAGCGCCTGCGAAAGGACCCGCCAGAACTTGTCCGAGTTCTACGACCTTGAGTCCAGACAATGGCCCGGCTGTGGCAGTCTTTGCACTCAATGTTCACCTCCAAATAAACGGCAGAGGAGCAGTTTACGGCTTATGGCGGGCCAAATGCGGTGTGGGTGATCAAAGCTGGAATGACGAGCTATGCAGGTTTATCAGCCGACTTCTCAACCTCAGCCGTGGTCGCTTTTTCCTCTGGCGAGGCGCTATGCGCTTTAATGAAGCCCGCCAGGAAAATGCCCAGCTCATAGAGCAGGCAAAGCGGGATCGCCAACATGAATTGCGACAATACATCGGGAGGCGTGAGCACGGCAGCAACGACGAAGGCGCCCACAATCACATAGCGACGCGCCTCACGCAATTGCTTCACTGAAACCATACCCAGCTTCACTAAAAGCATTTCAACAACCGGCACTTCAAACGTAATGCCAAAACCAAAGAAGATCGAGAGCGTGAAGTCCCAATACTTCTGAATATCTTGCATTGTGTCAGCGCCGGAAGTTGCTGCGAAGGAGATGAAGAACTTATAAGCGGCAGGCAGTACAAATTTGTAGGCAAAGGAAATGCCCAACACCATGAAGAACACCGAGGATACGATCAAAGGCAGCGCGAACTTCTTTTCATGCTCATACAAGCCAGGGGCCACAAACGCCCAAGCTTGATACAGAACCCAGGGTAGCGAAATCAGTAAGGCCGACAGAAAGGCGACTTTCGTCAATGTAAAGAAGGTGCCTGCCAAGTCCGTAGATATTGGACGACTTCCCGGAGGTAGCGCTTCGAGAAGCGGCTGCGACAGGAACTTCATAATGTCGCCCGAGAAGTAAAAGCAAACAAAGAAGATCAGAACCACCAACCAAAGCGAGCGAATCATCCGGTCCCGTAACTCGACCAAATGAGAAACAAAACTCTCTTCCTGCGGCTCTTCGCCAGGAGCCGGTAGGGCAGCTTGATTTTTTCGCTTGAATATCGAGGAAAGTTTCATTGCCACAACCGCACTACCAAGACTTTCTTTTGGGCATTTTCTGTCCAAGCTCTTTAGCTCGCTCAACACGACGTTCTTTGATTTTGTCGCGGGTGCGTCGTAGCGCGTAATTCTTTTCCCAGTCCGAAGGCTCTGCAGCAGGTGTGCCCGGTGGCTCTTCTAGGAAACTGGTTTGAATCGAGTCCAACTCTTTCTTGGTGTCATTCAAACTACTTTGCACCGAAGATTCAATCGAGCGCGCCGCGTCCTTGACTTCTTCCTGCATCTTACGAAGCTCCGCAACTTCCATCTGGCGATTGATATCGCTTTTGACGTCGGCCACATAGCGTTGAAGCTTGCCCATCCATTCACCCGCTTGCTTAGCCACCTTGGGCAAGCGCTCGGGCCCAAGCACCACCAGCGCGACAATGCCGATGATCATCAGTTCTGAAAATCCGATATCAAACATGGTGCGAAAGCAAGGGGAAGGATCTAACCAAAGCCAAAAGAGTCAAACGAATCGCGCTTAAAGAAATAGGGGTCAAACAAATACCGCTTAAACAAAAGGCTGCACGTGAAACGCAAAAGCGCGGGAGCATTTAAAGAAGGCGGGTGCAATGCAAGTCTGAAGAACAAGGCCCGGCAACAACCGGGCCTCACAAACACCGGGGCGCCGAGGGCCCTCAGGAGTAGTGACTCAGACTAGAGCGACCGCAAATTGCAAGCGAGCCGACTTCAAACCTTCTCTTTAGCCTGAACGTCGATTGTTTTTGCCGCAGCGCTGGCAGCATCGGTGGCCTTTGCGCCGGCCTCTGTAGAACCTTCCTTGATCCCGTCTTTAAAACCCTTGACGGCACCTCCGAGGTCTTGACCCATATTACGAAGCTTTTTGGTGCCAAAGACCATCATCACGATGACCAGCACAATTAACCAATGCCAAATGCTTAGTGAACCCATCATATTCTCCAAAAAGGGGCGTTTATTAACCGCCCTGGCGTGAACCTAGGGGCGTGTCTCCGCCCATCACGTGTATGTGCAAATGATACACCTCTTGGCGGCCAACCACCCCATTGTTGATGACCGCGCGAAAGCCGTTGTGGCAGCCTTCCTGCTTGGCAAGCTGACCCGCCATGCCCAGCATTTTACCGAGCACCGCCTGATACTTTAAATCAGCGTCATAAAGATTATCCACGTGAACCTTTGGCGTCATCAGAAAATGCACGGGTGCCGCGGGGTTAATGTCATGAAACGCCAGGAAATCTTCATCTTCAAAAACCTTCCGGCTCGGGATCAAGCCGGCATTAATTTTGCAGAATAGGCAGTCTGGTTTGGAGTAATTGTTCATTTTGTTTTTGAAATTGATGCTCAATGACCTGTAGCTTCGCGCTCAGCCGCCTTACGGGAGGCTTTCTCATCTAGGCCAGAAAGCCCTTCGCGCCGAGCCAACTCGTCGAGCACTTCTTCAGGACGCAGGCCGTAATGCGCCAACATAACCAAACAGTGAAACCATAAATCGGCGGTTTCGTTGACGATCCTTGCTTTGTCGCCATCTTTGGCCGCCATGACCGTCTCGGTCGCCTCTTCACCGATTTTCTTTAAGAAGGAGTCTGGCCCTTTACTTAGCAGTCGTGCCACGTAGGACTTATCGGGATCGGCGCTTCGGCGCGATTCAACCACATCCGCCAGCCGGGCGAGTATGTCGAATTGCTTGGTTTTGGGAGTTGACGGGTTCATTGGCTGCTTGGGTTCAGTAATTGGTTGGGTGGGTTCTTCGGGTCCGCATTTACTTATAGATAAGTTCAGGGTCTTTCAAGACGGCATCGACTACTTTCCACTGCCCATCCTCAAACCGACTATAGAAGCATGACTCCCGTCCGGTATGACAGGCAATGCCTCCCCCGTGCGCCAGTTCACCATGGTCTACTTGAAGCAGCACCACGTCTCCATCACAGTCAAGACGCAGCTCTATAACTTTTTGTACGTGTCCAGACTCCTCGCCTTTGCGCCACAGCTTGCCTCTTGAACGCGACCAATAGACGGCACGTTGACTCTGAGCCGTTTCAGCCAAAGCCTCACGATTCATCCAAGCGACCATTAGTATGCGCCCACTTATCGAGTCCTGTGCGATGGCGGTGACCAAACCTTTATCATCCCACTTGACGGCGTCCAACCAGCTCATAGGCGCACCGCCACACCGAAATCTCTCATGACCTGCTTGGCCTGAGCCACTGTGGCTTCTCCAAAATGAAAGATGCTCGCCGCCAAGACAGCGTCGGCGTGGCCTAGAGTTACCCCCTCGGCTAGATGCTGGACATTACCCACCCCGCCTGACGCGATCACAGGGATGGATACTGCATCCGACACCGCACGGGTAATCGCAAGATCGAAACCAATCTTGGTGCCATCACGATCCATACTGGTCAAGAGAATTTCACCGGCTCCTAACTTTGCGACAGTTTGCGCCCACTCCACAGCATCGAGACCGGTGTTCTTGCGGCCACCGTGGGTAAAGACTTGCCAGCGACCCGGTGAGGTCTGCTTGGCGTCAATTGCACAAACAATAGCTTGAGAACCATAGCGAGCACTTGCATCCACTATCAACTGAGGATTTTGAATGCCGGCGGTATTGATTGACACTTTGTCCGCACCTGCACTAAGCAAGCGTTGGACATCGGCCACTACTCGTACACCGCCGCCTACCGTCAACGGGATAAATACCTGATTGGCCACCGCTTCGATGACATCCAAAATAATGTCGCGTTCGTCGCTGCTGGCGGTGATGTCCAGAAAGGTGAGCTCATCGGCACCCTGCTCGTCGTAACGACGCGCAATCTCTACCGGGTCGCCCGCATCACGCAGTGCTAAGAAATTAACACCCTTGACCACCCTGCCCGCAGTCACATCGAGGCAGGGAATTACACGTTTAGTGAGCACTAATTAACCTATTCTGGATTGCCAAGCTCGTCGGCCATCACTTGGGCTTTCGAAAAATCGAGCTGACCTTCGTAGAGAGCGCGACCAAGAATGACACCATCGATGCCTTCATGTTCAACATCGCACAAGGCTTTGATATCGTCCAGGCTACCAGCACCACCAGACGCAATAACGGGCACTTTTAGACCTTGGGCCAAGCGCACCGTGGCCTCGATATTGATGCCACTCAACATGCCGTCCCGGCCAATGTCCGTATAAATGATGGCCTCTACACCGTAGTCTTCAAACTTTTTGCCGAGATCTAAAACGTCGTGGCCAGTGAGTTTACTCCAGCCATCAGTGGCGACCTTGCCGTCTTTGGCATCTAAGCCCACAATTACGTTCCCTGGAAAAGCGCCACAAGCGTCATGCAAAAAGCCTGGATTTTTGACCGCTGCAGTGCCGATGATGACGTAACTTAGGCCCGCGTCCAAATAGCGCTCAATGGTGTCCAAATCACGAATACCACCGCCCAACTGCACCGGTATCGCCCCATCAATCGCTTTCAGGATACTGCGAATAGCCAGCTCGTTTTTCGGCTTTCCAGCCACCGCACCATTTAAATCGACCAGATGAAGTCGTCTCGCGCCAAGATCAAGCCATCGCTTGGCCATAGCAGCAGGGTCTTCAGAAAATATAGTGGCATCTTGCATATCGCCTTGACGAAGGCGCACGCAACGACCGTCTTTAAGGTCGATGGCAGGGATCAACAACATGGGGAGTGGCCTGTGAGAGCTTGAGGAGTGAATAAATAAGTGACGGTCAAAACGACAACATAAGACTATGGAGTCCAGTCGAGAAAATTTGCGTAGAGCTTGAGTCCGTCAGCGGCGCTTTTTTCGGGATGAAATTGCGTAGCAAAGATGTTATCTCTTGCGACCGCACAGGTAAAGCGGAATCCGTAATCAGTCTGCCCAACGGTCAAATCTTTTGTTCCCGGCTCAACATAGTAGCTGTGAACAAAGTAAAAATAACTGCCATCGGCCACTCCGGCCCATATCGGGTGAGGAAGGCCTGAAGTTAGAGGATTTTGGAAAACGTTGTTCCAGCCCATATGAGGCACCTTCAACCGTACCACCTGAGCCGCGTTTAAAGTGCTCGATTCAATCGACGCAGCATGTAGCGATAGAGGGCCCTCTTGACTTGAACTCGATACACCAGGGGCAGCATCAGGAAAGCGAAGCACTTTGCCCGCCAGAATCCCTAGCCCAGGAGTTGCCCCTTCAGCGCTCCAGTCAAACAGCATTTGCTCGCCGACACAGATCCCAAAAAGCGGTTTGGTCTCGCTTACCCGTCGCACTACATCCTCTAAGCCGGATTGTCGTAGATAGGCCATGCAATCAGGCATCGCCCCTTGGCCAGGAAACACAACACGATCTGCCGCCTTGATGACTTTAGGGTCGCCCGAGATCTGCACCCTGGTTTTGGGCGAAACATGCTCGAACGCTTTAGCCACTGAGCGAACGTTACCCATACCGTAATCGACAACCACCAGAGAACTCATCGAAACATCTTACAAGACAAAAGCTATCCGCAACATCGGTTAAAGCGTAGACAACGCGCGATAGGTACGCATGGATTACAGCGCCTCCTTCGTGGAAGGAATTCGTCCGGCACTCCGATCATCCCACTCCACAGCCATTCGCAAAGCGCGAGCAAACGCTTTAAACACTGTTTCGCACTGATGATGGGCGTTTTCCCCTCGCAGATTATCAATATGCAAGGTCATCAAAGCATGATTAACCAGACCTTGGAAAAACTCATGGGTGAGATCCACGTCAAACGCACCAATCATGGATCGCTTGAAAGGCACATGAAATTCCAGACCCGGACGACCAGAGAAATCGATCACCACCCGCGTCAAAGCTTCATCCAGTGGCACGTAGGAATGGCCGTAACGGCGAATTCCTTTCTTGTCACCAATCGCTTTCGCGAGTGCTTGACCCAAGGTAATACCGATATCTTCCACCGTGTGGTGGGCATCGATGTGCAAATCTCCTTTGGCTTCCACTTCAAGGTCGACCATGCCGTGACGCGCAATCTGATCGAGCATATGATCAAGAAAGGGAACACCCGTATTGAGTTTTTGCAGACCCGTGCCGTCAAGATTGATCGCAACCCGAATCTGCGTCTCAGCAGTATTGCGGGACACTTCGGCGCGGCGTGGAACTTGAGTCATAAAGGGCAATCGGTTATTTAAATAAAATGGACGTTCAATCGATGTGGACGCATAGTTAGCAGCTTTGAACTAAAGCGACGTCGCTAGCGCTGCAAGTAATAAGGCATTCTCTTCTGGAGTACTTACGGATATTCGCAAACAATTGGTCAGCAGAGGATGTTGCTTGCCGACGTCCTTGACCATGATTTTCTTGCACTTTAGTCCGGCAATGGCCTTTGCACTATCCGCCACTCGCACCAAGATAAAGTTCGCGCGCGAAGGAAATTGCTCCACACCGGGTATTTTGGACAGCCCCTTTGAAAGGGTCGCACGCTCTTCACGCAACATCCTTGCCTGATCCGCCAAGACGTCATAGTTCTCGAGCGCAAACTCGGCAGCAGCTTCGTGCAGCACCCCTAAGTTGTAGGGAGGACGTACTTTTTCAAGAGCATCGATCCAAGGCTTGGCGCCACTGGCATATCCCAATCGGATGCCGGCAAGCCCCAATTTGGACACTGTGCGCATGACCACCAGGTTCGGGTACTCGGCCAAGCGAGGCATCCAAGTGTCCAGCGCGAAAGGTTGATACGCCTCATCAATCACAACCAACCCGGGCGCGGCCGCCAGAACCGCCTCAATGTCTTCGACATTAAAGGCATTTCCGGTCGGGTTATTGGGGAAACAGAGATGCGTTAAGGCAGGTTGGTCACGCTCAATCATGGCCAACATCAACGGTAGATTCAAAGTGAAGTCCGCATTCAGGTCGACCGGTACGAACGTCACCCCAGCGATCTTCGCGGCTAAGCCGTACATCACGAACGAGGGAGCTGGCGCAACGATACAAGCGCCGGGTTTGGCCACAATGGTGGTCAGCATCGTAATTAGTTCATCGGAGCCATTGCCCACCACCACGTCGAAGCCTGTCGGGATTCCGAGCTTTTCCTGAATCAAGGCCTTCAACCTGGTATAGCTCGGTACTGGATAGCGATTGATTTCAACTTCAGCCAAACGCTTGCCCAAGGCCTCGCGCATTGCAGGTTCCATACGATAGGGGTTTTCCATCGTATCCAGTTTGATGTAGCCAGTCGCATCGGCCACCGGATAGGGGTGCATCTCAGCGATCTCTGGGCGAATTACTTTGCTGGCGGCACAGGCTTTTATAGAGCGGGTAGTCATAGTTTTAACTCAGAGTTGCATTCAGTGTTTACTTGGCTTGTTTTATGCGCGAGAGACTAAAGCTTAGAGTGCAAGCGCAATTCTGCGCTTCTGGCATGGGCTTGCAAGCCCTCGCCATACGCCAGGGTCGCGGCGATCGGACCCAAGGTTTGGGCGGCCGCCTGAGAGACTTCGATTATGCTCGAGCGCTTTTGAAAATCGTACACGCCCAAGGGCGAAGAAAAGCGAGCACTACGCATCGTTGGCAACACGTGATTCGGACCTGCGCAATAGTCGCCCAAACTCTCCGAACTGTAAGCACCCAAAAACAAAGCTCCGGCGTGGCGAATCAACTCTGCCCAACGACGCGGCTCCTGGGCACAAATCTCGACATGCTCAGCGGCGATGCTATTGGCAATTTCACAGGCTTCTTCCATGCTGCGCGTAAGTACTAACACGCCACGATCTTCCAAAGATTGACGGATCACATTTTGGCGAGGCATCTCCGCCAACAGGCGGTTCATCGCGTCCTGCACTGCATTAATATATTCGGCATCAGGGCACAGCAAAATGGATTGCGCCATTTCATCATGTTCGGCTTGCGAAAACAAATCCATCGCCACCCAGTCGGCTGGTGTGCTGCCGTCCGCGACCACAAGAATTTCGCTTGGCCCGGCGATCATGTCGATGCCCACCTTGCCAAATACCCTGCGCTTGGCTTCCGCCACATAGGCATTGCCTGGGCCGGTGATTTTATCGACAGCGGGTACCGTCGCCGTGCCATAGGCCAGGGCAGCCACGGCTTGGGCACCACCCACGGTAAAAACACGGTCCACACCGGCAATCGCAGCAGCGGCTAGAACCCAAGGATTACGCACGCCATCGGGCGTAGGCACCACCATGATCAGTTCACCCACACCAGCCACTTTGGCCGGAATCGCATTCATTAATACCGACGAGGGATAGGCCGCCTTACCACCCGGCACGTAGAGGCCGACCCGATCCAAAGGAGTGATCTTTTGCCCCAAGCGAGTTCCGTCAGGCTCGGTGTATTCCCAAGACAGTGCTTTTTGCTTGTCATGGTAGCGACGCACTCTTTCGGCAGCACGCTCCAGCGCCTGGCGCGCTTGCGAGGGAAGCTCGGCAAGTGCAGACCGTAGCTCCGCCTGGGTCAACTCGAGTTGTCTGGCTTCAGCGAAAGAGACACGATCAAACTTGTGGGTGTACTCCAATAGCGCCGCATCACCGCGACTACGCACCTCTTGAATAATAGTCCCGACGGTCTTGGAAATATCGGCGTCTTGCCGTTCCTCGTAAGCCAATTTGGCTTGCAGCGCCGCACTGAAGTCCGCCTGGCGAGTTTCGAGTTTGGTGATCTTGATCATGGCGATGCTGGTTGACCTCTGACCTAGGCCTCAGCCTTAGACGACATCAAGGCAGCCAGTCGCATCGCTTCAATCAGCGGCTTCAGAAGCGCAGCCTTGGTCTTAAACGACGCCTGGTTAACGATCAAACGCGAGGAGATGTCCATAAAGGTCTCAACCTCCACCAAGTCATTGGCCTTCAATGTACTACCGGTACTGACCAAGTCTACAATCGCATCAGCCAAGCCCACCAGGGGCGCGAGTTCCATTGAGCCATAGAGCTTGATCAGATCAACATGCACGCCCTTACTGGCAAAATGCTGACGCGCCGCCTCCACATATTTAGTTGCAACCCGAAGACGCTGACCAGGCTTCACCGCCGAGGCATAGTCAAAACCGCGACGCGTCGCAACGCTGACTCGACAGCGGCCAATGCCCAGATCAACCGGCTGGTACAAACCTTCCCCACCATGTTCAATGAGCATGTCTTGACCGGCCACGCCAAGATCGGCTGCGCCATACTGAACATAAGTGGGCACATCGCTGGCACGCACCAGGATCACCTGCAGGTCGGGCCGATTGGTCGGCATGATGAGCTTGCGGGAATTGAGATCGGTCTCAGCAATTTCTACACCCGCCGCCGCTAGCAACGGGGCCGCATCATCCAAGATTCGGCCTTTAGAGAGCGCCAGCGTAATCATGACACTCGCGAAATGTTGGCACCCAGCGCAGCAAGCTTGACTTCCATCTTTTCGTAACCGCGATCAAGATGATAGATGCGGTCAATAATGGTCGTACCGTCGGCGACCAAGGCCGCAATCACCAGGCTCGCTGAGGCGCGCAGGTCGGTCGCCATCACATCGGCCCCTGACAAGCGAGGCACACCCTTGATCACCGAGGTATTGCCTTCAATCGTAATGTCTGCACCCAAACGCTGTAACTCTTGCACATGCATGAAACGGTTCTCGAAAATCGTCTCGGTCACCATGCCGGTACCCTCTGCCACGGCGTTCACGACCATAAACTGTGCCTGCATATCGGTTGCAAACCCTGGGTAGGGAGCAGTGCGAATATTCACGGCTTTCGGGCGGTTCAAAATATTTTGAGCTGATAGGTTTTGCCCCGGATTGCCAGGGGCATAGCGATCAAAGCGCACCCGTATCCAGTCGCTTCCCACTTCAAGCTGAGCTCCGGCTTCGCGCAATTTGTCGAGCGTGGCGTCCATCGAATTGGGCTCCGCTGCTCGCAAAGTGACATCACCGCCAACCGCGGCTACGGCACACAAAAACGTTCCCGCTTCGATTCGATCCGCCATCACTCGATGCTTGGCCGTATGTAACTTGGTCACCCCTTGAATCAAAATCCGATCCGTACCAGCGCCCGAAATTTTTGCGCCCATCGCGATCAACGCATTGGCCAAGTCAAGCACTTCGGGCTCTCGGGCTGCATTTTCGATGAGTGTCTCGCCCTCGGCTAAGGTGGCGGCCATCATCAAGTTCTCAGTGCCAGTCACCGTGACCATATCGGTGACAATGCGCGCGCCCTTTAAGCGCCGGGCTTTGGCATGCACGTAGCCATGTTCAATCGTAATCTCAGCGCCCATGGCCTGCAGCCCCTTTATGTGCTGATCCACTGGGCGTGAGCCAATGGCGCAGCCGCCGGGCAAGGACACCTTGGCTTCGCCAAAACGTGTCAGCAAGGGCCCGAGCACCAAGATGGAAGCGCGCATGGTCTTCACTAAATCGTACGGCGCTTCGGTTTGATTAACCAGGGAAGAATCTATCGCGACCGTATGGCCTTCCAAATCGGCCCGCGCACCCATACGGCGCAAAAGCTTGAGGGTGGTATTAACATCTTGCAAGAGCGGTACATTGCTAACTATGAAAGGTTCCGGGGTCAGCAGCCCAGCGCAAAGAATGGGCAAGGCCGCGTTTTTGGCACCGGATACGGTCACTTCGCCATTGAGGCGGGCACCGCCCTCGATCTTGAGCTTATCCATGTCAGAGCAGTACTTTTTGGGGTGGTCGGTTTGAAAGAAGCGCGGGGCGCTTTAAAAACATTCGGGCTTTAAGGGCTTTGCTGGGCAGGACCTTAAAGCATCAATGATGATGCTGGGGCTGCGCCGAAACCGGGTTGGCGGCATGCTCGACAGGCGTCAAGGTTTTCATGGAGAGCGCGTGTATTTCCTCGCGCATCCGGTCACCTAGGGCTTTATAAACCAGTTGGTGACGAGCCACCAAACGCTTTCCTTCAAACGCTGTAGAAACGATCACGGCATCAAAGTGGCGACCGTCACCCTCCACTTGCACATGCTGGCAAGACAGGCCTTGAGCGATATAGTCGCGGACCATTTCGGGGGTCACCATGGAGGGAAAACCAAGAATTTAAGAACAGGTGGTTCGGATCAGAATAGCGTTATTGTAACGCCCCTGGAATTATAGAGGCTGGCCGTGCTAAATTGAGACACACTGGTGACATCAAGCACTGGGTCCAAATGAGGTTAAAGCCATGTCTCACAAACCGCTTCAAATTGGCATTCTCGGCGCGGCCAACATTGCCCGACAGTTTGCGGCTGCACTACAAGGCTGCGTAAGCGCAAAGGTAAGGGCAGTGGCCAGCCGTAGCGAAGACAAGGCCAAGGCCTTTGCCGAAAGCTTCGGCGTTCCAAAGCACTACGGTAACTACAAGGCTTTGCTCAACGATCCTACCCTCGACATCATTTATATTCCTCTACCTAACGACATGCATGCAGAATGGGCCATTAAAGCTGCGGAGCATGGCAAACATGTACTTTGCGAGAAGCCACTTTGCCTCGGACTCGCTCAGGCCAAGGCGATGTTTGCGGCCGCCAAGCTCTACAACGTGATGCTCCTTGAAGCCTATCCCTACTGGTTTCAGCCGCAAACACGAGAAATGGTGGCCTTATTGCAGGGCGGTGCTATCGGCGAGGTGCAGAGCATACAAGCTTCGTTTGGCTTCACGATTGCTCAACCCCTGGGCAACATCCGGTTAAATCTTGAAAAGGGCGGTGGCGCACTTCTGGATGCGGGCAGCTACCCCTTAAGTTTGATACGTCTCGTGATGGGTGAGGCACCTGTCCGCGTCAACGCCTCGCCCGCATGGGCGGAATCTGGTGTGGACATCAGCATGCAGGCCACTCTAGAATTCACTCGCAATCGTAGTGCCCAGTTGTCGTGTGCCATGAACGTTGCCAATCATCGGCGAGCATGCATCGTTGGCACGAACGGGGTCATCGAAACAGAGTTTCTAAATCACACCAGCGCCCAACTGCCCAGCCAGTTGAGATTACGCCGAGGCGCTGGGTTCGGCATTCCCTTTGAGGACATTCCAGCCGCTACCGGAAATGGCTTTCGGTTTGGCGCCGAAGCCTTTGCGGAGCTCATCAACCAGCGTGATTTTGGGGCACTCGAAAGAGCCGAACAGGCCAGTTTGGACATTGCTCAAACACTTGAAGCGCTTGCGCTCAGTGCCCGCACCGGCAAATCCGTCGAGCTTCCGCAGCGCTATCGGCTTTAAGAATCAATCTTATTTTTAGACCAATCTGCTTGAAAATTGGACTCCCTTTGAGATTGGTCCCTCACGCAGCCAAAGCTTTCATCTCTACATTGCGCTCAGGCTGCAAGGACAGCTTAAGGCAAATAACCGCGGCAGCATAAGGCAGCGCCTGCACCAGCAGCATACCGATCCACAGCGCGGTTTCAAGGCGCAATCCGGTCACACTCTGTGACGTCGTCCACACCAGTACACCGGCGGCACTAAGCAAAGTAAACAACATCAGCAATTCCTCCCGCACTGCACCCCAAGCGCTGACTTGTGAGCGTGAAATGAGCTTCAGAGAGTCATTTTTCTCAATGCCTTCTTTGGACAAGGAGCCCTTATCCGTCACTACAAAACGCGCCTCGCCACCGAACAGACCGGAAATTACACCGCGCGCTATGCCATGCGACACGCCCATGCCTGCTAAAGACGCCCCGGCAATATCGAGAAACGAACAAGGCACTCGGCGCCAGTAAAGCAGAGGGCCTAACACCAGTTTCGCGAGCACGAAGGTCGCCAAGGGAACCATAAAAAGTACTGTCGGCAAGGTGATCCAACGCGGCACGAAGGCCGCGCCT
>JANOPA010000026.1:0-154992 GCA_031421635.1 Betaproteobacteria bacterium
CATCCTGAATATGGCGATCGCCATGCAGCAACGAGCATGGATGCAAGGCCTCTGGGATGCCTCGACAAAATTCGACAGACCGGCTGAATTTACTCCTCTTTATTCACCGTGAACTTTCTCTAATGGAAAATCCCGGTTTAATGAGCTAGGCTTTTCCTGGCGGCACTAAGCGCAGCCGTTCATCCATGACCGAACCAGCGTAGCTCGCCCTTGCAGTCACGGGTCGTCTGATCGGGAGGCAGCGACGCCTCGAGCCCTCTGATTCCTGAACCAGCCCTGACGCGCCTTCGCGAGACCGAATGGGCCGCACGTTAGTCGCGAGCGCACTCGCGAAATCTTCACAGTCGGCATCAGCCTGCTTTTTGTTTTTGAAGTCGTGGATCAGCCGGACGAATTTCGGTACCCTAGGTACAACTCACGCGGCCAGTAGCGTATCGGTTCTACACCGTCAGCCTCGATGAGTTCATTCTTGATGCGCTCGTACTCGTAGCAGTTAAGCTCGTACTCATTGCCCCATGGGTCGACCAGGTTATAGGCCCAGCACAGGTCGAAGTCGACAATGTCGCCGATTTCGAGGGGTCGGTCAGCTGGGCTGCCGATCTCGCCGGGGAGCGAACGGGCGAAGGAAATGAAGGCTGGGGCGTCTAGGCTGAACGCAACTCCGGTCTTCTGCTGAATCATCGGGTGCCCTTGGCTTGCTTCGAATAGCGCGAGCATGGTTTGCCCACCGTCGGCGGAGATCTGCAATGGCCCTCCGGCCAAGCCGTCAGCCCAAAAGTCGAACCTATTGATGGGTTCGAAACCGAGGTGAGTAGCGTACCAACGCGCCGCCGCCTCCCGGTCCGGCACACGGATGTGCACGTGGTCGAGCCGGCCCATTCGAAATTTCGTATTGCTCAAATTTTCAACTCGCTTCGTGGTTGCGGGCAGGACCCACCCCGCGCTGAATGCGCGCTGTTGCACCGACCAAGAAAGCTGGTCGGAACAATCATTGTCTAAGATTGATTGGAGGAACGCAAGAAACGCCTGATGACTACTTGAAGAACATTGCCGCAATCAGTATTCGTAGCAAGCGGTCGATCAAGAAAGTGAGGAGATCGACATCCTTGTACCGTCGTGACTACTCCTTAAGCTCGACCACCGGCGCGAACCCACCATAAATCATCCGCTTGCCATCAAACGGCATTGGATTCTTAGCCGGATTGAACCGGTCATCCTCCTTCATCAGCGATTCCATCTTGGCCATGGCCACATCTCGAATGGCCTTGTCAGGCCATTAACCGTCTATATAAGTCATGATATTGCTCCTGTTTGTAATTCACGCACGGGTCGAACCTCAATGCTGCCTTATTTCGCGGGCGGAATGCCGGCGGCGAGCTGAATTGCTTCGTTTAAGTCCTTGGCTTCCAGCAAATAAAAGCCCGCCAACATCTCCCGAGTCTCTGCAAAGGGCCCGTCGAACACCGTGACTTCACCGTTATCCCGAAAAGTTCTATTTGAAATCAATCGGTTCACCGTTTATGGCCCAACTGACGCCAAAGCGGTCGGTCAGCATACCGAAAGTCTTTGACCAGAAGGCGGGAGCCAGAGGCATCGTGACCTTGCCTCCATTTCCCAGCGTTCGGAATATAGTTTCAGCCTGCGCGACCGTGTCGTACTGGAGCGCCAACATTACGCCTTTCATGCCATCGAACGGCATTCCGGGCGGAGCGTCGCCAGCGAAGAGCATTGCGCCGCCGGGCAAAGACAGGCAAGCATGCATGATGCCGTCGCCGCTGGGTGGCGGACCGTCGGCGCAACCAGTGTCACCGGCGGGCATGGGCGGCATGTCGGCATAACTCATCATCGTCTCGATCTTGGCGCCAAGCGCCTTTTCGTAGAACGCATAAGCTTCGCGCGTGTTGCCGCCGAAAGTCAGGTACGGGGTAAGGGTGGTGGACATGTTGGGCTCCAGGTAAATGGGTGAGGGGTCTCATTGAAAGGTTTCAACGACGCGTGACTACGCGTCTGTACTCTTTAGTCGAATGGTCTGGACCGCTTTCGACACACCTTGAGAAATATTTTATGCGCCGACTTCTGCCAATCGGCGCAACAAGTAGCGGCGCTCGGGCGAAGCGCCCTGTGGAAACAAGCCAGGCCACCGGGTTGGCAAGGACAACCCGCGCTGGCCATTGCCCCGGCAGCAGAGACGAACGCGTCGTGAAATGCCTCTTCGGCCGCGTCAAAGCTTCCTAGCAGTCGAACCAGGGTCGCGAACACACGTCGCCTTTTTAACCCCTACTGTAATCGGAGGTAGTGGGATTGGGAAAGGGCCTTTTCACCGGAGAAATGGAATCGGTGGGAAATGCGCGGCTTTACAATAAGCCATTTATAACCCAGACGAGCCCGGCACCCGTTGGTGCGTAATGCCTTGAGCCAAGGGGGTGATGGGCCATCGCTTAAAGGTTCAAGTTGAGGGCTCTTTGGTGGGCTAGCGGCTTGAGGGCGACGCTCGGTAAGCCCCAAGATTTTCACGGCTCCCCAGCCGCCCGTCACTTGTGCTCGCGCAGTGGATATTTAGTTGGCAACGTCCTAAACTACGTTGGCGCCAACAATCGCCGCCATTTGCATCATGTCAACTGTTTCGCCAAGTTTAATACCGGTCAGGTCGGTCACCTTACCGGACTTACTTGTCGATTTTGTGTTCATAAAAATTGGCAGTAACTTGGCGTCGGTCACAATAAACTTGCCTGCATTTTCTGGCTTGCCGTTTACAGTTTTAGTTTGCAATTGGTTAGCTTTAATATAGTCCCAAATTTTCTTGGTGATTTCAGTCCGTGGGAGTTCGCTCGCACCAACCAAGGCTGCTAGTTCACTTTTCATTTTCACTGGGGTACTTAAACCTTTTGCTTCAGCCATATCGAGTTCCTAGTTATGTTTGTTTTTGTAGTGCAAGGTCCTGCACTAGCATTTGTCGAATCCGCGTCGCTCGTCTTTGCGGCAAGTGACGGGGGAGGGGCACATCAACCGCTGAATCGCGGGCGAGTTGCTGAAAGTGCTCGATTTCTCAATTGTAAAGGACCGAGTAGTCGTCGAGCTTCGTCGAATCATAACAAATCATGGCCATCGCTAACCGAAATTGCTCAGGCTTGCATCGGTACGGCACCACGCAGATTCAAAACCGCCGGAATCCATAAGCTAGCTTGCTGAAAGCTCAACTTTCATAAGTTTCCAAATTTTTTCGTTGGTGGTGTCGGCCAGGCTTATCGCAACCTCACCCCGTACCACTAAGTTCAGTGCAAAGGTCTTGCCACTTGAACAATTGTTCTTGGTACTTGCTCAGCGACCGAGGTTCTAACCATGCGTAACGCTTAGCCGCCACGACTGATTGCACCCTTGCGGATTTTAGGGAGATATGCCGTGAGGACTCAAAGTGTCAAAAGATGAAGGATTTGAAGTGAGTCGTTAGTGTAGGTCAGAGAGCCCACACCCTGAGATTGCATTCGGCGTGCAAAATATAGAACACCTTGACATGCAAGCAAATGCTTGCATGTAATTCCCTTCATCGAACTTTCAAAAAGAGGGCGGCGGCGTCCAATTTCGGTTTGGAGCGGGCTGAATCGATGTCAAGGTTTTGGATCTGATCCCGGCGCAGAGGGTGTTGTGGGAGGTCGTGTCCGGACCTGAGGAATGGTTGGGTTCGACCATAAGCTGCGCCTGACGATGTCAAGATCGATAGTTGGGAGTGAATAATCGTTAATGCACTCTCTGCCCAACTGGTCTTGGTTCAAACAGTGACCTAAGTGTACGGCGACAAAGTCTTCAAAGCGTTGGCCGATCCTGGACGTAGGCGTCTGCTTGACCAATTACCTATCGACAACGGTCAAACACTGTCGGCACTCTGTGAGCACATGGACATGACACGCCAAGCAGTCACCCAGCACCTGCAGCAATTGCAAGATGCCAACCTCATTGCCGTTGTTTGGAAAGGGCGAGAAAAACTTCACTACCTCAATCCTGTGCCGTTACAAGAGATTTATGAGCGTTGGATTGGGAAATTCGAACGTAAGCGCCTAACCGTGCTGCACAACCTTAAGAGCAACCTAGAAGGAAATGATCATGGCAAAACCTAGCTACCTTTACGTTACTTACACTGCAACGACTGCCGAGAAGCTTTGGGGGGCGTTGCTTGAGACGGACCAAATGCGACATTGGTGAGTCGATCCGGTTGCGCGCGCCGCCGCCGCCGCATTCGCAAGGCCGCCGATGCATACAAGGTGTACTACGCGAAGGTTTCGCTCAAAGGTGTCGCGCTCTATACCATCGATCACTCATCATTTATTTATCTCATGAGCCAGGAAGGCAAGTACCTGGGCTTTCTGCCACCCAGCCCTTCAGCGGATCGCAAGGCACAGGTGCTCCGAACCCAGCTCCAGGGCGCGGAAAAATAGTTTCCTCTGCTAGCTAGGGCGTTTTGACGTTAATTAATTTAACGTACCAGTAACGCATGGCGTAGGTTTATTTTGAAAATCCCCTAAGTGGGGGATGTCATTGCTTCTGAACAACGTGTATCGTTTACTTCCTGGGTTAAGTGATCGGTGATGTAGGGAGGTTTCGCTTTTGAAGCACTACAAATTCATCATTACTCGATAAACTCGTTGGCCGCTTTGTTTGGCTTTTCCTAGTTCGCAGTCAACGTAATGGCCTTTTTCCATCACGGAGGTGTGCCATGCCCAAGTCCGATTTTCCAAATTCAAAGCCCGGTTATACCGTCTCGCTACAAGCCGACGAGGTAGTGCCCCGCGGCCGATCAATTGTGATCACAGCCGATGCCGTCGTGTCCCCCGAATCCTGGCGAGGCGTGTCGGTTGCGGGCATGCGCGTTCAGGTTCTCCCGCTGGACGATGGCCGCAGTGCCGAGGTCAACACGGCGGCGCTCGCCATCGGCCCACATTGCCTGCGCATAAAAGAGTTGTGGTCCAAGCGCTCGGGCAAACGGTTGCCTGACACAGAGGTGGCGTTTATCGTCGTGGATACGAAAGCACCGTTACCCCCTGACCTGACGGTTCAGCACGCATTGCGTATGCAATTTTCGGATCTTGAAGTGGACCGTTTACAAATGAGTGGCCCTTGTCAACCCGGCATGTTTGAGGTCTTCAAGGCGGAAGACCGCAAGTCACGCAAACCGGTCGAATTGGCCTTTGATTCGAACGGCAAGCGGATCGACATTGACCGCGAGTTTGCTGCACTTGCAAAGCGACGTGACAAGGTGTTCGGCAAGTTGCACCCAACGCTATTCATGCAAGTGCAGAAGCAGGAGGCCGACAGCCAGGTTGAAATCGCGGTGTGGTTGCACAGTGGTCCAGTCGAGGCCGTCAGCAAACCGGCCAGAGGTGTCGTGCGTCGGCGGCCCCCGGCTGAGGACAAGGCTCGGGAAGCTTGGAAGGCAAGTGCAGCCCGCTTTAGCGAGGGGGCAGGGCGCTACGGTATGAAGGTTCTACGCATCGACACCGCGGCGCCGTTGGTCATCGGCCGAATCTCCGCCGTGCGTGTTGCCATGCTGGCCGCATCACCCGACGTGGCGGCGGTGTTCCTGCATGAGACCAAGGGTATAGACGATCTAGGCGACTCGATCGCTATCGCCAATGCCGATGATGCCCACAACGCCGGTTTCAGTGGCACTGGTATCAATGTGGCGGTATACGAGAACGGGCCAGACGACACAAGTAATCTCAACATCGCCGCCCGCTTCAAGACGAACCCGAACACCAGTCAGCATGCGCGGCATACCCACGGCATCATCAAGAATATCGAGTCGCGCAAGCCACACGGGCATGCGCCGGACTGCAACCTGTATTCGGCTAACAGCTACGACCTGGACGCCATTCGCTGGGCTGCGCAGGACCAGGGATGTACGGTGATTAGCCAGAGCTTTCACCGGGACAGTGAAGAGACATCGTCGGACCTCTCGTTTGATGATATCTACAAGGACCAGTTGGCACTGCTTTGGCCCTATCCAACCATCTGCGAAGCCGCAGGCAACGGCGTTGCAACTGAATATCTCAATCACAAGGGCTTTAATCGGCTGACGGTGGGCAACCACAACGACACGGCTGACGCCATGGCCTCGGACTCGGTTTTTCGTAACCCGAAATCAACGCACGGTGACCGTGAGCTGCCCGAAGTCGCGGCCAATGGCATGGGTGTGACCACCGTCGGGCTGACGCTCGGTGGCACCAGTATGGCCGCGCCCGCAGTGGCAGGGGGAGTGGCGTTGATCCAGCAGGCCAATGCCACCCTGCAGTCGTGGCCCGAGGGTTGCCGCGCAATTATGCTCGCTGCCGCCTGGCGCAACCCAGCGGGTAGCACTTGGCGGGTCGATGTGGTGGCTGCTGTCGATGCCTTAGATGGCGCTGGCGCGATCGACAGCAACACGGCGGTTCTGATCGCTCGCGCTCGACGCAGTCGTAACAACACGGCGGCTCGCCGAGGCTGGGACGTGGGCACGGTGACGTCTGCGGAGATCGGTGCTGATGGGTTCACGACCTACGTTTACCGAATCAGCGTGCCACGCTTGCTGTTTTCACCCACGGTCAAAGTGGCGCTGGCATGGGATTCTAAAATATCCACCTTCAATTTCTTTGGAATCTCACTACCCATCGGGTCTCGCCTGGCTGTTGATCTGGACTTGCACGTGCTGAATTCAAATGGTGTCACGGTCGCCTCCAGCGCGTCCTGGGACAACAGCTACGAGATCGCTGAGTTTGCCGCCCAATGGGGTGAGACTTATGAGGTTCGCATTCGCCGCTGGTCTGGGACCGACGATGTCTGGTACGGCATCGCTTGGGAGGTCCGTGGGGTGCAGTTTGTGATTGACCGCCTCGCCAATCTGGATCAACTTCAGTTGGGTTCGCGCTAAGGTCCCAAAACCGGCGGGGCGTCGTCCTTGTTATTTTTGCTACCTCGGCAACGCAAGCTGCTCATGGTTTAAGTTGACAATCGCTGAAGCGACAATCAGAATCGATCCGCCCATTGCCACCTTTACGGAGGACAAAAAATGGAGCTCGAGCCTTGGAAATTTCTCGAACGGGTCACAAGCCGAACTGAAGTCGCTTGTCGATACCCTGAAGTTCGAATGAAGTGGCTTGAGTCGCTCTGGCGAGTTTGCCGATCGATCGTTACGGTCTGGCTCTACGAAGCCATGGCGGAGACTGGGGTGTTGTGATCGCGTCCAGACCGCTCACAAGCGTTGGTGAGGCGAGCGCACTGACGATTGAAGTGTTCGCAGATGCCATTCGCTGCACCTGCGCTGAGACCAGCGTGAGCGTGCCGCGCGAGGATCGTGGCGCCGGCCAGTGCGCACTCATGGCCCGTGCGGCATCGCTGACCGTGCTCCGCATTCGCGGCATTGACATGTACCGGTTGCCGTTCCGTACCAGCCGTTACGAAGGGTTTCGGGAGCATATTGAGAGTTGCCTGGGCGTCGAGCGATACGATGCGGGCAGCGCCGCCGAGCCACTCACTGATCTTTGGTCGAGACTTGGAGGCCGCATCGCCACGGTGATGGTTGCGACCGCGTCAGACGCCGACCGCGAGGCGGTATTCGGTCCGGCCGCGAGTGCACTCGCCATTGCCCTGCTCGAGGATCCGACCCGGTTGCACCTGACGGCTGCCAATTCGGCTAGTCATCGCTGGTTACTGCTTGAGTCGCCGGAGCCGGTCGACTTTGTGGAAGAAGTCGAGCTTCGAATGGAACGCCGAGTTGCGCGCCCCGGGCTTTCCCTCTTTGATCGAGAGCGGCTCGGTGCGCTGCTCGAGCGTGCCATCCGCGACGCGGCTAGCGGCCCTGGACCTTTCCCCCTTCCGATCAGCCCCATCGGCGTGCGCGCGCATTTTCTGCCTGGCGATAGACCGACGATCAGGGGTCGCATCGGGGAGTCGAAGTTCGCCTTTACGGCACGGCTCGAAAAGCGATATCTCCTGGTCACTGAAGTTGCGACCGACGTGCAGCATTCCGTGCGAGTGCAGGGCCTCACGGCGGCAGATCGGGAACTGCTGCGCGAGGTCACGGTTGATATCAGCCGCGCCCTTGAGATCGTGCGCTGGCACGTGGCGGAGATCGTGGAGTGGGTGCTCCAACCCGTGTCGATCATTCAAAATGCCCGCGCGACCAAGGCGCTCATCCTGCCGCAAGGAGAGCCGCTAAGTGACGGCAGGTATCGGGTATCCTTTGCGATAACGCGACACTGGTTCGCGACTATCGAGCCGACCGGCCCCGAGAACACCTATCTCGACGAGGGTGAAATTGTCTTCGATGTCGTCGGCTAGCGAGCTCTGTGCAGGCGCGCCCTCGTCACTCGCTTTGGAGAGTCAGATGCGAAACCCGACTTCACGTTCACAAGCGCAGCCACGTTCGATCCAACTGGCGTTGGTTCTAACCCTCCTCCAAGGCTGCACGCATCTTGCAATTGAAGACTGTGGCGGCAAAGTGCTCGGAGAGAACGAACCCAGGATACGTTCTTCACACTTTCGAATGTTGCTCGCAGACCTTCCGGCGGCTTCAGATCGTTTCGCCCCATACGCCGCAATGTCGGCTCTCGCCTACGCCGAAGATGCCAACTGCGGTGCGGCTGATCCAAAGATTACCGCCGCCGAGCGAGCTAGGCTTGAATTGGAACTCTCGAGGCGAGGGTGGCAAGAGGTACGAGATGTTGAGTGGGTGCCATCTTGCGAAGACGACGTAGGGTTGTTTTTTCGCGTCTGGATGACCGAATCCGACGCCAGACGGGTCGTTGTAGCTTTTAGAGGCACATGGGGGTTTAAGGATTGGATGTACGGCAATCTCCACTGGTTCACGCGACTCCTGCCCATGGAAGATCAATACTCACGGGCGAGAACGGCCATGCAGCGCGTCTTTGATCGATTTCCCGATGAGCCGAAAAAGGCCTCTCGTTTTTACACGACAGGCCATTCCCTTGGTGGCGGCCTGGCGCAGCACGTTCTTTATTCCTACCCAAGAAAAGTAGCTCAAGCCCTGGCGTTCGATCCCAGTTCGGTGACCGGCTTTGCAGATCAGTCATCGACGAATCAGATTTCAGGATGTGATTGCAGTGCGAACGAACTGAACGGGGAACCAAGAATCTTTCGCGTCTACGATGCATACGAAATACTCGCGAATTTGAGGATCTTCCACAAAACTTTCTTTCCGCCTGAACGACACATCCAGGAGGTTCGCTTTCCAAATGCAGCCTCTCACTCGATGAAGGGACTGGCGTTTTATCTGCTGAGCCAGGCGAATTCAAGTACCGACCGTTCTGTTCCTTGGTACGCCGGCAAGGGCGACTACACTTTCGGCGAGTCGTGCACAGCGGCATTCAGTAGAGGCCAAAGAACTAGCTGCGGGGCCAAGGTGAACGAAGATCATTGGCTAAAATGTCCACAATGACACCGAGGAAGCTCCCCTAAAGTTCAACCAGGACTGATCGGCCAAATGCCCCTGCCATCGGTCACAAACGTACGGCTTGACGGATTTACTTGCACGGGGTGACCACCGGTGAATTCGCCGAAGGAGGGAAGCAGTGTCATCTTGTCCGTGATGTGAAAACAGGGCAGGCGAAGGCGTTGTCGTCCCATCCCGCGAAGCTGAAATACCGGATGAATATGGCCAGCAATCACGTGCTGTGCACAATGCACTGCAGGTGTGTGGCGCAGTGCAAAAGGCTCGTGCAAATACGGTTCATTGACAACTTTGATCGCCAGTGTTTCGGGCGGGTCGCCTGCTCGCAGGTCATGGTTGCCGCGCACCAATGTGCACTCCAGCGCCGCGTTGCGATGACGCCAATAACGCAAGGCTGCCAGCGTGGCTGCCGCATGAGATTGGGGTGCGTGGAGAAAGTCGCCGAGAAAGACCAACTCTCGCACAGGATTGCTTGCCAGCAGTGCGTCTAACCGCAATAAGTTGGACGCTGTGGTGCCGTGTGGCACGGGCTTCCCCTGCGCACGGAACGCGGCGGCTTTGCCGAAATGGGCGTCTGCAATACACAGCACTTTTCTTTCAGGCAGGTAAAGCGCCTTGTCCGCTAGCAAGAGAACATCGCAGCCTGCGATTTGAGTCGCGATGTCACGCCTCATCGCGCACGGCCGCGCGAAGTGGCGGACCTCTGCACTGCAGGCGACTTCTTCAATTCTGCCGATCGATTCAATTCTGTCGCCTTTTTTAATTCCTCCGCTTTCTCGATATCGGCCACTTTCTCGATATCGGCCACCATGCGGGATATACGTTCTGCGAGCTTTTCTGAAGTGACACTCTCCCGCAAGCGCTCTACGACCAGTGGGAAGGCAAAAGGGGCAGCACGTTTTATAGCTTGCCATCGCAGTGTTCTGGTTTGCATTTGCCTAAGCATTGAGTCCAGACGATCAACGTCCAATTCATCGCGCAACACCTCTTGATGCGACTGAGTGAGGAGCAGGTTGTCAGCATCATATTTCCGAAACACTTCGAAGAACAGACTGGACGATGCCTGTAGCTGTTTTGCACTTTTCGAGCCACCGGGAAAACCGTTGAATACCAGCCCTGCAATGCGCGCAATCTCACGGAACTTGCGCTGTGCCAGCTCGCTAGCGTTCAGACTGGCGATGACGTCGATGTTGAGTGCTAAAGATTTCAGGCTCCAGGGCCAGAGGCCAGTTCACTTCTACCGCCGAAAGCATCTCAAACCCGTAATCATTAACGGCAATGGAAAAAGTGTTTGGCTGATGACGGGCAATCCTCCATGCGAGTAGGCTGGCCAGCCCCAGATGCACATTTCGCCCAGCAAATGGATACAAAAAAAGATGCCAACCATCGCGTGAATGTAGTGTCTCCGCCAGCAGCGTGCCAGCGCTGGGGAATGCTGACCAACGTGCCTGTACTTCCAGCAGGGGTTTCAACAATTGCATTTCGGGCCCGTCGAAGTGCCCCTGTGATGCAGCAGTCAAACGATTGACTAGCGCCACCGACAACTCGCTGGAGAGCGACATTCGCCCGCCACTCCAGCGCGGAACCGCAGGTTTTTTTCCTTTGGCGGGACGGACGTAGGCCGTCATCTCGTGCACGCGAACCAACTCCAGAAGTCGGCCACCAAACAGCAAATGGTCGCCCGGTTTCAGCCTGGCGATAAAGCTTTCTTCAACTGTTCCCAGCGACTTGCCACCGCCGCCCTTGCTGAAAAACCTCAGTGCTATGCTGGCATCGCTCACTATAGTGCCGATGCTCATACGATGGCGCCGCGCAATTTGCGCGTCGGGCACTCGCCATACCCCTTGCAAGTCTTCGGTGGCGCGGCGGTAATCCGGGTAGGCTCCGAGTGAGCTTCCTCCATTCTCCACAAATGCCAAGGCCCAGCGCCATTCATCCTGGGTTAAGTCTTGGTAGGCAAAGGTGCTCTTGACCTCGAGCAGCAAAGCGTCTGCCGTAAAGCCGCCGCCCAGCGCTACGGTCACCAAGTGCTGAACCAGTATGTCGAGAGGCTTGTACGGAGACAGACGGGGCTCGACGGCGCGCGCGGCGACGGCATCCTGGGCCGCGATAGACTCCAGCAGTTCCAGGCCATTTGTCGGTACGAGCGTGAGGCGCGATGGCCGCCCAGGCGCATGGCCTGAACGCCCAGCGCGCTGCATCAAGCGGGCAACGCCCTTGGGCGAGCCAATTTGCAACACACGCTCGACCGGCAAAAAATCAACGCCCAAATCCAGACTGGACGTGCACACCTCGCTTGCTGCCGATCAGCTCATGCCATTCGTCCACTACCACCATACGAAGGCCATCAAAAAGCGAGCTGGCGTTTGGCTGGCTGAGCAACAAAGTCAGGCTCTCTGGTGTTGTGATCAAGGTTGTGGGCAGGCGGCGGGTTTGGCGAGCGCGCTCGGCGCTGGACGTATCGCCGCTGCGAACACCCACACGCCACGTCAAGCTCTTTTCCTGAATCGGGATGTTGAGCGCTCGTTCAGTGTCTGCGGCGAGGGCTCGCATTGGTGTGATCCACAGCACGGTCAAGGGCGGCGCATTTGCCGCACGTTTTTTTGGGCTCGAAATAGGCTCCCGAGAAGTTGTTTCTGCCGGGGTGACAAAATGATTCAACGCAGCCAGCCACACCGCATAGGTTTTGCCTGAACCGGTGGTGGCGTGTAGTAACCCGGACTGGCCTTGTGCGACGGCTTGCCACACCTCCCGTTGAAACGCGAATGCTTTCCAACCGTGCCCTTTGAACCAATCATCGGCGAATGTAGCGGCCACTCGGGAGGTATTCACGCGCGGCCACGAAGGGTTCCCCAGGGATGTCAATTGACAAGCTCCGCGCCACTTGACGTCGGCAGAAGTGCCCGAAGCGACGCCAGAGTATCGGCCTCGTTCAGTGGCTTGTCCTGGCGCCAACGTAGCATTCGTGGAAATCGAACTGCAATGCCGCTTTTGTGGCGCGCACTCCGGGAGATGCCTTCAAAGCCGAGTTCAAACACCAGGGTTGGGATGACGCTGCGCACAGGCCCAAATTTCTCAATCGTAGTTTTACGAATGATTGCATCTACCTGACGCATCTCGGTATCCGTGAGCCCAGAGTAGGCTTTTGCGAAGGGCACCAGCTTTCGATCCGCCACTCCGTCGGGAGCATCCCACACCGCAAATGTAAAGTCTGTATAGAGGCTCGCGCGCCGACCGTGCCCAGCCTGAGCATAGATCAGCACGGCATCCACCGTGTAAGGATCGATCTTCCATTTCCACCAAACTCCTACATCCTTCGTGCGGCCCACCCCGTACTGAGCAGAGACATTTTTCAGCATTAACCCTTCGACTCCCAAGCCTCGGGCCTCGGCTCGCTGGCGCGCGAAGTCGGCCCAACTATCGCCTTGCAACACCGCAGAGAGGAGCAGTCGGGACTCGGCGATTTGCGCCGCACTTGCGGCATGTGCGGCATGTGCGGCATGTGCGACATCTGCGACGAGTTCAGCAAGCTGCTTGTGTCGTGCTGACTGCTGCATCGTACGAACGTCGACTCCCTGAAACTCCAGCAGGTCATACGCCAACATCGCCACCGGCACTAGCGCCAAAAGCTTGGCACCGAGAGTCTTGCGGCCAATGCGTTTCTGCAGCATGGCAAAGGGCTGCACCCGCCCATCCTTCCAGACCACAATTTCACCATCCAGCACGGTGCCATCGGGAACGTGAGGGGCCAGCGCGACCAGTTCTGGAAAACGCTCGGTGACAAGTTCTTCGCCGCGCGACCACAGCCATATTCGCCCATCACGCTTCACTAGCTGTGCCCGTATGCCGTCCCACTTCCACTCGACTTGCCATTGCGAGGGGAGCCCAAGCTGGGCTTCAAAGGCAGACACGTCGGCTTGCAATGCATGCGCAAGGAAAAAGGGGTAGGGCTGGCCGGGGTCGCGTATATCCCGCAGGTCATCACCCGTTGCTGCGATCAAACGCTCATAGAGTGCTGCCGTGGGCCGTGCCGAAATGTCAGTGTAGCCCACCATCCGTTGTGCGATGCGCTTGGCATCAACACCGCTTAACGCTGCCAGCGCGCGTGTAACCAGCAAGCGTGATACGCCCACCCGAAAACTGCCCGTAATCAATTTGATAAATACGAGCTGGCTGGCGCGATCAAGCTGCAGCAATAACGGTAACAACTGCGCGACAGTTTGATCGGGTGCGGCGCTACGCAGGGGCAGCAATCGATCTTCTACCCAATGAGCCAAACCTTCGGACGATGCGTTTTGCGAGGACGGCAATAGCAGCGTGATGGTTTCTGCTAGATCACCCACAGCTTCGTAGCTTTCTTCAAACAGCCAGTCTGGCAAACCACTGGTTTGAAGCGCCAAGTCGCGCAGCGGCTTGGTGGGCACCACTCGGCGCGGCCGACCGCCCGCCAAAAAGTACACCGCCCAGGCGGCATCGGCGGGCAAGGCAACCCTGAAGTAGTCTTGCAGGAAATTGAGTTTGCTGTTGCTGCTGGTGGTGCCATCTAGCAGCGTGTAAAGGTTGGCAAACGCTTTCACTTCAGCGCGACCTCGGGTGTGTTGTCCTGAGGTTCTACTTCCTCATTGCCATACTCGGTGGAAAAACTCTGAGCTTGCAGGCCACGTTCTCTAAGCCACCGAACCATCACATCTACTTGGCCGTGCGTTACGAAAACGCGCTGTGCACCGGTGTCGGAAATGGCTTTTTGCAGGCCCGGCCAGTCGGCATGGTCCGACATGACAAAGCCACGGTCCACCCCACGCCTACGCCGCGTGCCACGCAGATGCATCCAGCCGCTGGCAAAGCCATCGGCATAGTCACCAAAACGTTTCATCCACGGCGTGCCTTGGGCCGAGGGGGGCGCCAGCACCATGCTGCCACGCAGTCGCGCAACATCGGTAATTTCTGCAGCGCTGTGTGTTAATGGCAAACGAATACCGGCCTCACGGTAAATCTGATTCAAAGGAGCCATCGCACCGTGTACCAGAATCGACCCGATACTCGCGTCAAGCCCGGAAAGTAGGCGCTGGGCTTTTCCTAGCGCGTAGCAGAAAATTACACTGGTGCGCTGCATGGCCGAATTGGCCTGCCACCAGGCATTGATGTCGGCAAACAGCTCGGGCTGCGGGACCCACCGGTAAATCGGCAGGCCGAAGGTTGATTCGCTGATGAAGGTGTGACACCGCACAGACTCGAACGGCGCACAGGTCCTGTCGTCTTCGAGCTTGTAGTCGCCCGAGGCCACCCACACTTCGCCTTCATACTCTAGCCGCACCTGAGCCGAGCCCAAAACGTGCCCGGCAGGATGCAGGCTGATGGTCACGCCGTGATGGTTGATGGACTCACCGTAGGCCAAAGTGTCCAAACTGATGCCAGCGCCCAGCCTCTTGCGCAAAATAGGTGCGCCTTGTTCCGCCGTCAAATAATGACCATTACCGGGACGCGCATGATCACTGTGACCATGCGTAATGATGGCTCGGTCCACCGGGCGCCAAGGGTCAATGTAAAAGTTGCCTGCTGGACAATAAAGGCCTTCGGGCCGAGCAACGACGAGATCCATTGGGTGGGTATGAGTTATTTTCTGATCCTTTCATTATCTCCTGCATCGTGGCAAGGCATGCTGAAAACAGTGGCATAGAATGCGACTTAGAGCGCACGGAAGCACCGCATGTGCAAAAATCAGTAAGAGGAAAAACGATGTCTTCAGAATTCAAAGGACCGCTTAGCGAGGCGGATCCCTCCGTTCGGCTTGGGCCAACACAGCAGTTAATCAATGGTCAATGGGTGGATAGCCTCGACGCGCGCAGTTTGCCGGTGGAGTGCCCCGCCAACAAGAAGACGATTGCCCGCACCCCGCGCAGCTCGTCGTCAGACGTCGAGCGCGCGGTCGTTGCCGGCGAAGCGGCGTTCGCTTCTTGGCGGAAAGTCACCCCCTCAATTCGCGGACGAGCCTTACTCAAGATCGCTGATGCGATCGAAGCGCGGGTGGAAGATCTGGCCCGTATCATCGCCCATGAAACCGGCAATGCCTTGCGCACCCAGGCACGACCTGAGGCACAGACCTGTGTCGACGTATTTCGTTATTTCGGCGGACTCGGTGGCGAGTTGAAGGGTGACACCTTGCCGCTCGGCGAAGACACTCTCAGTTATACGCGGCGAGAGCCTTTGGGGGTCGTGGGGGCAATTGTGCCCTGGAACGCACCAGCCACCTTGTCGTCGGTCAAGATCGCTCCTGCCGTATGCGCAGGAAACGCCCTCGTGCTTAAGGTGGCTGAGGACGCACCGTTCGCAGCCTTGTTTATCGCCGAGATATGCAACCGCTTTTTGCCACCGGGCGTTTTAAATGTGCTCACCGGCCTTGGGGTCGAAACGGGTGCTGCCTTGGCCAGTCATCCCCGGATCAACAAGGTATCGTTCACCGGCTCAACAGCGGTGGGTCGGGGTATCTTGGGGGGGGCTGCCGAACGCATCGTCCCGGTGTCCTTAGAGCTTGGCGGCAAGAGTCCGACGATCGTCTGCGAAGATGCCAATGAGGATTGGGTCGTGCAAGGTGTGGCTTCAGCAATGCGCTTCACGCGCCAGAGCCAATCGTGCACCGCAGGCTCGCGTCTTTTTGTACACAAGTCCATTTACGATCAGTTCCTTGCAAAGCTGGTCACATTGATGGGTAGCTACAAAATTGGCAACCCGCTTGACGAGTCCACCGACATGGGTAGCCTGATCAATAGCAAGCAGTACGCCCGGGTGTGCGGCTATATTGAGGAAGGCCTGAACCACCCCGAGGTCCGCTTGATCACCGGTGGCTTGCCGCCCAAAACCGGGCCCCTGAGCGAAGGGTATTTCACCGTGCCGACCTTGTTCGCCAGTCAATCAAACAACTGGCGCCTCGCGCAAGAGGAAATCTTTGGTCCGGTGTTGGTCGCAATTCCCTGGAGCGACGAGGCCGAGGTGTTGAAGATGGCCAATGACAGTCATTACGGGCTGGCGGGTTACGTGTTCTCACGCAACACCGCGCGCGCGATCCGCATCGCCCATGAGCTCGATTCAGGCTGGGTACAAGTCAACCAGGGCAAGGGGCAAATCATGGGACAACCCTACGGCGGCTTTAAGCAAAGCGGTCTGGGAAAAGAGATGTCGCTGAGTTCAATGCTGGAGGGTTTCTCTCGATTGAAGACCGTGACCGTGAATTTGACCGTGTAAAGCGAGCCCGGTAATCAACGCCCGAAGCCTCCGCCCCCAGTGCGCTCACATTTCCGTGAAACCCCTTGCATCGCTTACCCTCAAGACTGCACATTCGTCCCTTCAAAGATCGAACCAAAGCGCGTCCAACGCTTACCGTCCCAGCGCTGCATCTGCATTTGTTTGAGCGGTCGATGATCATTGGGGCCGGTATTAACTTTGATGCCGGGCAAAAGCATGCCGTGCTCAAAGCCCTTGAGGTTATTGGCTTGCGCCATGATGCTCTTGCGCGAGAAATCACCATTGCATTGCTTTAAAACCTGCACCATGATCGAGCCGGTCAGATATCCGTAAGAGTTATAGAAATCATCAGGATTTCCTTCTGGGTAATGCTTCGCCATGAAGGCCCGATACGCCTTCACGGAGGGGTCATCCGCCAAGCCTGGATCGCTCGGGTCTTTCGCGTACGCGGTACTCATTACGCCCACGGCGCGTTCCACTCCGGCCGGGATAATGGTGCCTTGCACCGAGGTCACGCCAGTCGCGATGTAATGGACACCCTTGAAGCCAAGCTCAGAGGCTTTGCGAATGGCCATAGCACCAAACTTGCCAGTAACGCCTGAAATCAAGGCATCCGGATTGCCTCCCATTAACTGAATGAGTTGCGAATCGCAAGTGGGGTCTGTGACCTCGTACGAGACTGCTTTTACCAAGGTGTCGTATTTAGCACCTAGAACGTCCTTGGCCCCAGCAATATAGTCGCGACCGAAATCATCGTTTTGGTAGAGGATTGCAAATTTTGTATCTGGTTTGATTTGCATCGCGTGCTTGATCGCGACTTGACACTCGACGCGGCCGCTTGGGGCGAAGGGCATTGACCATGGATTTGTCTTGGTGTCGGCCCACTTGTCGCCATTGACGGATAGAAACAAGTGCGGCACACCCAGCCCGTTCACATAGCGCACGATCGCCGAATTCGGCCCAGTTCCCAGATTGCCAAACAGAAAGGCGACATCATCCTGTTCAATCAGCTTGCGCGCCATCTCAAGAGTTTTTGGTGGACTGAAGCCGTCGTCATAAATGATGAACTTGATATTGCGCCCCGCAATGCCGCCCTGTTCATTGACCATCTTAAACACAGCGCCTTGCGCTTTAGCGATGGTGCCGAGCGCCGATACGGGACCGCTCAGCGAAGTAGTATTGCCGATACGAAGCTCAGTCGTTGAAACACCCGGAAGGGCCTGCGCCGCGACCATTCGTGGCAGCATCAGTGTTGCACTAGCGCTAAGCGCCGCGGTTAAAACGCTACGACGAGTGTTAGATGCAGACTGGAAATTCTTCATAGGTACTCTCCTCACGCTGAACTGGCTTTTTGACCACCCTGCAGGATTGAGAGCAGCCGAGAACTCGAACGAAGGTACCGCACTTTCTGCGCTCTGACAATAGTGGCGCAACGCTTTGATCGTCGCCCCGAAGGAAAAGCCGCGATAGTGCGTCGCAACATGGGGATGGCGCCGAGCGCGTGGGCCCGCGGGATCGTGGTCCACGGGCGGCAGGACAGAGAAACTGCCCGCAATTTCGGTCATGCCATACACCTGATAAAGGCCGCACTTGAAGGCTTTCATGGCGCGCACTCGAGGCGATTCCGAGATCGGTGAGTCGTCGTAGCTAATGGCGATCAATATCGAGAAGTCGGCCTCCTCAACATCGGGCACCTCAAGCAAAATTGAATCATCGCAGGCACTAGAAAGGTGTGCGTGATGCGATGTTTGGCAAAGGCTTTGACAATCTCCTGCGGAGCGAACTCCGGATAGCTCACCGAGGTGCCGCCCTCAAACAGCATCGCTCCAATCTTGGCCGCCGCCGATCATCGGATAGATCACTTTTTCTTCCCACCTCCCGCTTGCTCTCGCAATAAAAGTTTGGCATACTACTGGTTGTATGTACAGTAGTACGGGGTTTTCTTAATAGGGTTTTCTTATGGGTACTTCAACTTTCAAAAAATCCAGGGATGTTTATCTGCAAGGCCTACGCCTGCTTTGGTCACCCTCACCGGTGGATCAGGCCCGAGCGCGCGGGCAAATTACTCACGATGAACATCGATCTATCGTGGACGCCATTCGCAAGAAGCACCAAGCTAGAGAAAACCTGACACAACATTGGGTTGTGAACGACACAGAAGGTCGCGAGGTCGCGCAAATTAATCAGAAACGGGACGGTACTTTTGTTGTACGCGCCTTGGTCGAATCAAATCCCGAGCCGGTGGTGTGTACTAGCCAAGAGCAGGCCTACCAATGGATCGATTCGCTCGCGGTATCGACGTGTCGAGCTTAGGGTGCTCAAAGTGTTTGATCGATCCTTTAGTCTCTCCTCCCTATTCTTGATCGGGTGCCACAGAGTCGTTGAATAGTCTAAAAGGTAAAACGTTTTAACGATAGTTTTACCTTATACTTATTTCTACCCACCTCTTGTCGTGGCTATAAAAGGCGCATCGCCATGCTTGTTTTTAGCGCAACGCAAATTACCTCTTTGGAGAACGACCTACGCAGTAAGCTTGGGCGCGACGTTGTCGATTCACTTCGCGAGTCGTCGCCGCACTCGTTGCAAGGGCTCACGGGAGCGGAAATTGCCGAGCGCCTATCGATTGCTGTTGAGAAATCGGCGTTCTATCGTCTGCATGATCTAAAAGATTTCCAAGCCTACATACGCTTGAGTTTGACCGTGGGACAAAATTTTGATCAGCACCCACCCTTCAATAAAATTCTAAACGCTCAAGGCGTACCGGTTGCGCTTCGCATGACGCGCTTGTTTAAAGCGGCAACGGAGTTGGACTGGACGCTTGCTGCTGTGCGCGATGTCGTGAGTCGATCCCATCGCGCCATTGAGGCAGAAGTGGTCGATCTACGAGCCTGCGCGCTTGTGCCGTTTACGCATCAACATGCTGAGCCTTACTATCGGCAGTCGATGCATCCAGATGTTTGGCGCACTGCGGGTATTCGTCCGTTTCTTAGCCTGACGGAGTGTCGGGCTTATATTGAAAGCATGCAACTTGAAGACGGTACCCACCGCCTCGCAATTGTGGAAGGGAACATCGGCTTCGTCGGCCTGATCACTTTGCATTACCGGGCAGACGAAGCCCACTTATCCTATTGGGTCGGACGCCCATTCTGGGGGCGGGGCATCGGTACCGATGCGATACAACTACTTCTTGACCAACTTGAACGTAGAGCGCGGCATGTGGTGATTACAGCGTCGACAGTAAGCGCGAATCTTCCGTCTATCAAGTTGCTTGAAAAGAGTCATTTTCAACGTGTGCCGAATCCCAGCTCCGACACCAATGTTGTATTGACATTCCGCTGGAATTTGTAGTGTTCTAATGAAAAAGGAGACACTTTGGAAAAGCCACCGAGTCTGCTGACGAGTGACGCAAAGTTCGCCGAAACTCAGTGCGTACAATTGGTTAAAGGAAAGCTGAGCCATTGCGAAGCTTGGGCGGATCCCTTTTTCACCGGCTCAACTACCGTGAAAGGACGGGAGCGTCTCCCAATATCTTGCACTTTTCTTGAGCATGAAGTGCTACATCACGGAGAGGGCGCACACACTTTGCGTCACCTATTACGGGGCGGCAACGTAGTGATCGTGAAGCCGAATCCCGACAGGAAGAGTGTCAAGAATAAATCGGCCCAATCTGAGGAAAGTAAAAGCAAAGAAGCGGATGACCTTGCTCGGGAAAAGTTTTATAAAAACCTGAAGTGGGGCGAAAGTATTCAGAAGGTTCAAGAACTGCGCCAGAATTCAAAGTCCCCCTGCCCGTATGGGTCACTGTTCGAGTTGGAGAGCACCTCGCAACGGGACAGCTTGAAAAATAAAATTTACCAACCGTTAACGAAAATCGAACACACCAATGCGCAGTTTTATCAAGTACCGAGCGACGAGGACGGGCTGGCGGATTTTGAAAGCCAATTGCGCGAAGAGTGCTCGTTCTCGTCTCTTCTGGAGACGTCGGAGCAATATCCAGCCATACTGTTCGAAATCGCAGCCAAGCTAGGCGTTCGGTTAGAAAAGCTAACGGCCCTTGGGAAGAAAAAGATTGTAAAGGAACTGAAGGGAGGGGCTGGCGAGACAACTCTTGACGAACTTCAAAAGGACCTGGCCGCGCTCGTCAAGGCAGGAGAAAGAGATTGTGATTTGATCGTCTGGCATCGAAGGATGGACTCTACAGCGCAAAACCGCATAATTTCAAAAGATCAGCATGAAAGCTGCCAAAAAGGCGCGCTCCTGGCACTTGGAGGGCAGCTAAATAATGATCGAGTTTTGCATCTTGGAGACGGAAAATGTACGGACGATGCTAATGCGTATAACGTCAAAGGCAATAAGAAAAACCTCTTTAACCTGCACAGTTCCGGCGACCGAGGAGGGCGAACAATTTTTGAACAATGGCTGTTCATGCGCGCTGTCGTCAAACTGACGGGCGCGAGTCTCTTGGTTTCTGAGCGCACCGGCCTTTCCGATCTGTTTGCGCTAGCGGGCGGCATTCCAATTTGTCAGTTCGTGCCCCCGACCCGAGACATTAATCCACGCCTTGGACAAGTTTTCGAAAGCGGCTGCGGAATGGGTGCAGCCGTTTGGTTTCAAGGGAAATCGAATGTGGATTGTACAGCGATGAAGCTGGCCTGCGAGACGGCTGTCGCGGAAAAAAAAATGCTCTGCGAAGCGATTTGTAAAAAGCAATCGAATGAGATTTCTTCGACTGAAAAATGTGTTTCTTACTGAGTCTCTGATGGTCATCCAGGCAACGAAATACCTCGGCTATTACACCATCTGCCACGCCCGCCCATCAAAGCGCTGCAACACGATATGTTCAACCATTCGATAATCGGTGGGACTCGTTGCGATCAAACTGCCAGGCCCGTTTTTGCTAGCGCAGATGCGCTGGGTGCAACGAGCTCAATCTAACCTGATGGTACATTTCGGTGAAAGCACGATGAGCGTCTTTTTAGATTTGATAACAAGCTGAGAAAATGATTTGCGTAAAAATGATCTTGGTTGCCGGGCTTTTGAGCCTTAACCTACGGCCTGCCTTCTCTGAAGTAAGAGAGGGGCAGTTTCTAAGCAACGTACAGCTTTTCACCGACGAATCCTTTGCTCCAAGTACTGTTCATGCCTGTCAACCTCATGCTGGCGATAAAGCCCTGATCGTCAATATCATTGCAAGTGTTGAGGCACTCAAAGGGCTGAATGCTGCCAAGGTTAAAATCACTTCTGGCAAGTGTGCCGGAGTAACAGGATGGGTTGCAATTGCTTTCTTGAACTCGCTTGTCTGAAGGACCGGGCTCATGGGCATTCAAGTTTGACGGTCCGGGTACCCCGATTCGTTGGCTAGTGCGGTATAACCTCGCAATGAGTTCTAACGACCTTCAAAAACAACTTTCCCAAGGCTTTAAGGCTATTCGTGCCCTGCACCAGGTTCCCGAGGAAGGCTCCGAGACCACTGAAATCAAGGTGTTGGCAGAACAAGCGGTTGTCGACGTCACAGTGCCGCGCCGGGATGCCACGGACATCGAATTCGTCACTTTAGACCCAGCGGCAAGCACCGATCTGGACCAGGCGTTTGCCGTGTTTCGCGATGAAGACATGGTGATTCTCCTTTATGCCATCGCCGATATCGGCGCGTTCGTGCCACGAGGCGGGGAGATTGAGGCGCATGCCTTTACGCGGGGCGTCACGGTTTATTGCCCCGATGGCAGCGTGCCGCTTTATCCGCGAATACTATCGAAGAACCGCGCCAGCCTTTTGCCTGATGGACCAAGACCTGCGATTTTGCTCACCGTACAAGTGGACCCGGCAGGAACGGCTCGGCTGAGAAATGTCGAGCGAGCCATGATTCGTAGTCGTGCGAAACTGGCCTACGAAGAGATTAGTGATAAGGATCTCTCTGCCGATACCTTAGAGCTTGCTAATCGAATCAGCGCGGCAGAATTGCGAAGAGGAGCGTTTCGTGTGGGTCGAACGGAGCAAGAGGTCATCATCGATGACCAAGCACCGGGCGGACTACGTTTGGAGTTCGCGCCAAAGCGGCTGAGTGAGGAGAGAAATGCGGCACTCTCGCTTGCTACCAACCTCGCTGTGGCAACGCATTTTTTAGAGGCAGGCGTTGGCTTATTTCGAGTGATGGACGAACCAGATGCTTTTGAAATCACTCATTTGCGGCGACGTGCTCGCGCCTTGAGTATTGCATGGTCTGACAACGAAAGCCTGCATGAACTTGTCGCACGACTGGACATTGATAACGCCAAGCACCTAGAGTTTTGTCAGGTGATTCGACGGATGGGGGGCGGTGCGAGCTACTTGCAGTATCCGGTTCCTTTTCTAACGCCGGAGGAACAAAAGAGTAATGCGCTGCAAATTTCCAAACCCTGGCATGCGGCGCTGGCAGCGAGCTATGCCCATGCGACAGCGCCCATGAGGCGGCTGGCGGATCGTTATGTTTTGGATTTGCTGGTGGCTCAATTTGAGAATGATGACCAGGGCGTGCGTGACTTACTTCCCGTTCTTGCACAATTACCACCTGTGATGGACGCCGCCGAGCGGCGGGCATCAGTTGTGAACCGTGAATCCATTGACCTGATCGAAACGCTGATGTTATCGCCATTCGTCGGAACTGAACTGGCGGCGACCGTTATTGACGTGACTCCCGGGAGTTGGCAAGTGCAGATTCAAAAGCCCGCCGTAGTGCGCCGCGTCCGTGTGGAAAAAGGATTGGGTGCCAGACTCGGTGCGACGGTGAGAGTGAGAGTCGTGGCGGTGCAAGAGCCGCGGTCTCCTAGGAAACAATCGCCGCAAGCGCCTGATGTACAGGCCTCTGGGCTTAATTCCGGTCGCGTGCAAACGGTAGAGCTGCTGCTGGTTTAACGTGCGCAGTGTTAAACACCTTTAGCGCCAACCCTGAACGTCGCTTCCCCCGAAAATCATGCGACTCCCTGCCGCTGTCAACAAGCCGTAGGGAAAAACCACGTCAAGCGCACTGGCTGCATTGAGCGTTTGAAGTTGCTCTTGCGTCAGACGCAATGTTAGGGCGTTGAGGTTGTTTTGCAATTGAATGATCGAGGTGGCTCCGAGGATCAACGACGCGATGCCCGGCTGCGCCGCTACCCAAGCAAGAGCCACCTGAGCGGAGGGGCGAGCAACTTCTTTGACCACGGCGCTGAGTGCATTGAGAATGCGCCAGTTACGTTCCGTAAACTTGGTGTAAGGACCTTGAAAGGGATTGCTGCCATTCAAACGACCGGCCAGGACGCCTTTTTTTTCAACCTCTCCAGGTGTGTATTTTCCGGTTAAGAAACCACCCGCGAGCGGGCTCCAGGGCAAGATGCCGAGGCCGCACTCTCGCGCCGCCGGTACGTGTTCGCGCTCAATACTGCGTTCGACCAAGGAGTATTCCAATTGAAGTGCGATTGGCCCCGGGATATGGTGGGCTGCGGCCAAGGTAGCCGCTTTCACCACGTACCAGGCCGGTAGATCTGAAAATCCAAAGTAACGAATTTTGCCAGCGCGCACTAGATCGCCAAGCGATTGCAAGACTTCTTCCACCGGGGTAACTGAATCGTAGGCATGCATCCAATACAGGTCAATATAATCGGTTTGGAGCCGACTTAGCGAACCTTCTAAAGCGCGATAAATGTTTTTTCGGCCGTTGCCGCCTGCATGAGGATTGCCGGTGCTCGCATTAAACGTAAATTTTGTAGCCAGCACGAGCTGGTCTCGCAACTTGCGGGTCGCCACAAAGTCTCCGATGAGGGCTTCGCTTTGGCCACCCGCATAGACGTCGGCGGTATCGATAAAGTTGCCGCCCGAATCGACATAGGTGTCAAATATTTTGCGGCTTTCTTCGTCCGAGGAGCCCCAAGCTTTATTGCCGAAGGTCATGGTTCCGAGCGCCGCGGGGCTAACGACTAGTCCTGAGCGGCCAAGAGTTCTATAGACGTCTAGAGACATGGAGCGATTTCCTACATTGGACGATGGCGATTTTACGGCAACTTCTCAGCGAAGCATACGACAAACTGGCCAAAGGCGTTGACTCACCACGCAAGGAATTCAACACAAGATTGCAGATATAGCGATGGATCTTCAGGCCGCCACGAGGATTCTTTGGGAAGACGCGTGGTGCGCGGATCGAGGCGAAGTTGCCTCGGAGGTTTACCGAAACATGATCGCTCGCGAGCCGCTCAATGAGCGATTAGGCCGTCAGCAACATGCCGCGATCCAAGTCTCTGCGCGGCGATCCTTCCGTCGGTTTGGTTCCATAGCCAATTCTTGCCAGCATTTGCAAAGTGACTTTCGAGGGATCAAGCTCAAGCAGAGAATACATGGCCTGATTCTGCGCTTTAACTTCCATAAATTCCTGAAGCGCCTGGGAGAGTGGATGCATGTCTATTTTAAGGGATGTCGCAAGGAGATGGGTACGGACATAGGCACGACCACATTCCACCTGTTGCTTGCGGGTGTTTCCGGCGGTAGCCATCCAAAGGTAGCCACTTCCTGTTTCAAAAGGCAACCAGCGATCCATGGTTTGCCTGTAAGCTGAGCTCCCTTTGACCGGTACTTGATAGCGATTAAACATGCCGAGGGCGTTCATGACTCTGGGCACCCTATCGGTAATCGAAATCCCGTCGCGGTGCTGCTCAATTTCGCTGGCCCCCACGCGCAGCAGTTTGGCAGATTCCAAGTAGGTGCGAGCTGTGGTGAGTTCAATTTCGTAAGACTGGCGGGTGATTTCCCTCATCTTCAGCATTTTGGAGGCGTCTTCCATAACGCCATTAAGCACTGCGCCGCGGGGGCTGAAGCTTCCCGCAGAAAGAGTTAATGCTTTGGACTGCTCTGGCGAGATCTTCTTGTTCGAATCGAAAGTGCCTTTGTTGGTATGGCGACTGCGAATAAACGCAAACAGTGGGTCCGGTTGAGCAACTGCACTTTTGCTGAATTTCATGCGGGCGATGATCGCGCCTTTGGGCAATTCTGTGAGTAGCGGTTCGCCGTTCGGAAATAGGCTAATACTCATCACATAACCTCGTTCGGCTGCAGCGAGAGCCGCGAGCTCCAGGAAGGCTCCGCAGCCAATGAGAATTTGACGACCGAAGGGATCCGTCTCCGGGAGCAGGCGCTCGCCGTCGCAAATGAGCGCAATTTCGCCTTCGCTCCGCAAATCCGCAATCCAGGGTTGGCGATTATGTGGATTGGGGGCCAGTAGTCCATGGGCCAAGACCCAGCGCCGAATCTCAGATTCGCCCGAGATGGGTTCCCAAGCTGCGACCGCCTTACTTGGATAAAGGCCCGCCTTGGGTACAGAACTTGCGGCCAACACGATCCCGCCACCAACCAAATACATGAACTGTCTACGCGATTTCATTAAAGCACCTTTTGAAGTTATTGAGAAAATGCAACGTGGCGCTACGTTAGAAAACGGAGGGAGATTGCGCCAGACCCAAGATGGCTTGGCAGTCATGCGAGAATGCATGGCTATGAAAACATCCTCCAGTACAGATGTCGAAATTGAGTCTCGGTCCGGTCCGTCTTTGGAGGATTGGAACCTGCTTCGCTCCTTTATCGCCATCTACGAAACCGGTACGCTCACCGAGGCGGCGAGCCGATTGAAAACCACCCAACCCAGTATGGGCCGGCACCTTCGCGAACTGGAATCTTCATTGAAAGAGCCGCTCTTTGTGCGTCTGCCTGGTCGGCTAAAACCCACGGCAAGGGCTGATGTTTTGTTCGAAGCCTTGCTCGGGATGCGGCACGCTGTGAGAGAAGCGGAAAGCATTTTTACCAGCTCTATCGCCAGCGTGTCAGGGGTGGTGCGGCTGGCAGTGTCGGAAGCCTATGGGTACCATGTGATCCCGGCGATCCTGGTCCCCTTGCTTGAACAAAACCTGGATCTCGAGATTGAGCTGTCCGTTTCTAATCAAAGCGATAATTTGCTACGCCGAGACGCGGATATCGCTGTGCGCTTTTTTAGGCCTCAGCAGGATAGCCTCATTGCCGTCAAAGTCGGCGAGACCGAATTGGGTCTGTATGCTCATCATGATTATCTCGCACGCCATGGTGTTCCCACAGAAGTTGAGCTTGACGCTGGTGGTGTGCTGGCTGGCAATGACAGAGAACCTTTGCAGCTCAGTGGCGTAGTGCAAGGTCCTGCGCCAAAGTCGCCAGTAAAGTTTAGATTTCGTACCGATTTTGTGCTTGCCCGCGAGGCCGCAGCCTTAAGTGGAAGTGCGATTTCCATGATGTTTACGGATATCGCGAAAGAAAACCCTCAACTCAAAAGAGTACTTGCTGATCGCATAAGCCTCAAACAAGAGGTGTGGTTGTGCGCACATGAAGAACTCAGGCGTAGTTCAAGAATGCGCTATGTTTGGGAGCATTTGGAGCGTGCGCTAAGGCAGCGCTTTGATTCTCAACGCGACTCACGCTCGCGCGAGCCTCCTACGGCTTCATGAACCCCAGGTTCTTTTGATAATTAATGCCGTCTTGCGTTATGTTGTCGAAGTTTCCAATATTAGGAACGACCCTGGTCATCTCACTGGCTTCAACACCAAACCAAGTAGCCATGGTGGCGGCATATTGATCGACCGAAGTGGTCGGGAGCAAACGTCCTTGACCCACATGCCACAGGTTTTCTGGCTTACTTAAGTCGTCGCTAATGCTCATAGGAGGAGCGTAGCCGTAAAACGCTTTGCCATTGACGGCGCCGCCCGTTATAAAATGGTGGCTGCCCCAACCGTGATCTGAGCCGTCGCCATTTGAGGTCAGGGTGCGTCCGAAATCGGAGGCGGTAAAGCTGGTTACCTGGCTGTCCACGCCGAGCTTGACCGTGGCATCGTAGAACGCGGTCATCGCATCACTGACATAGCGCAGCAGGTTAGGGTGCTGTGAGATCAAATTGTCGTGCAGATCAAAGCCACCCAGGGACACCATAAAGACTTGGCGCTTCGGACTTCCTAACCCGCCACGCCCGGCGATCATGCGCGCCACCATTTTGAGTTGGCCAGCCAAAGTGTTTTCGGTCAACATGGTGGGCGTAAAAGCCGCGTAGTTGGGTGAGTCGACGGCAGCGGCCCCCGCGGCTAATGCACCGGTCACGATCGACTCCGCGCCGATGGAGCGCTGAGTCACCTTGTTGTATTCGCTTTCGAGAGCTCCCGTTCCGGTTTGCACAATGAGCTGATTCAATGCAGTTCTTACTTGTGAGGAGTTATAAATCTTTGTGTTGGCGATGCTACTGAGTTTGACCGCGCCATCTTTACTAACTTGATAGGCCAGGGCGGTATCGCCAGCGAGGAACACGGCATTGCCCGTGACCGAAACACAGCTAAAGGTTGAACCCGCCCCATTGACGGGCACCCCAAAGTCGCCCAAATTGCCGCCCCAACCAATCGTGGAGCCCTCCGATTCAGAGGATTGCCAGATCGATTGCTGGTCGTTATGTGAAAATAATTTCGGCGGAATTTTTTTTGCGAAGGCGTTGTATTGGGCCCGTGTGATCGGTTCAATAAGTGGACCCACATTGAGTTGAATCGCTGCTTGCCCGGCATTGAACATCCCAGCCAGTCCCGGCATTGAAGGATGCAAGGCGTACTGCCGACCGCCCGCCAGGGGTGCCGTCGGGTTGAGTAGAGTCGCGGTAAGGTCTGTCTTTGCGAGGGCTATGCCGCCAGCTGTGCGGCCTGCTCCACCCCCTCGGATCGCGCTGTACTTGTCGTAAGTTGCATCGTCGTAAGCCACGACCGTATTGGCGTAATCATTGGCACCGTAAAGGAATATGCAGACAAGGGCTTTGTAGCTACCGTCGGGCGCAGTGAAGGCGGCGGCCTCGCCCATGGTGGCCAGGTTAAGCGCTGTAGGTAGTGCCGCACCCGTGAAGGCAAGCTGAGCGGAGCGGCGTAAGAAGGCGCGGCGGCTGCGATGTTCGACTTGAGCTGCAGCGTCGGCGGGGAGATTGAATAGTCGGTTCGACGTCATGTTTATTTTCCCGTTGATTCTTTAATTTATTTCTGGACTAGATATTCGCTACAGGCCATGGCCATTAACACCGCCCCGGCAACTCGGTCAAGCTTCTGCGCATCCGTGCTGGTGGCGGTTAAAGTCGTGGCGTTTAAGGCATCTGTCATTAGCTTCAGGTTGGCCAAACTAATGCGACCCGCGCATAGCACCGTGTTCAAGTGAGCCACCAGGAGTGAGGCGTCAAGAACCAGAGCGAGCTCCTCGGTGTAGGTGGCTTGCATATCAAGTACGAGCGGGAAGGCGGTGTCAGAAACGTTTTGGGGCGCCGCAGGATTTCTGACGCTGAAGCCGTTTCGAACGGTGGTCAGCATAAAGTTCAAATAGCCCGACACGGTAGTTTCATTAACGATTTGGAACTCAGGCGCCACCGATTTGCTGGCCGAAAGTGCCGTATTCGGCGGCACGAAACCTGGTCTGAAGAAATTAAAGACCGAGGGCGAACGCAAAGGGCTTTGCGCAAGTCGGGTGGAGGTGTTGGACGTGTCCGCAATCTTCCAAGAATCAGTACTCGACGTGAGGCCGAAGGTTCTTGCCCATTGGACAAATCTGACCATGGGTTCGCGTAATTTGCCGTAGTTTGCATTGCTCGCGTTAAGGGGGTTGCGGGCTTCGTCGTCCAGGAGCAGGGCAGACCAAACCGCCTTGAGGTCACCGCGTACGCCAGCGCCATTGTCGTTAAATGCGGCCGCAACCCGGCCGACGTAAGCGGGACTTGGGTTGCTAGTCACCAAGCGCTGAATCATTTGCTTCGCGAAAAAGGGGCCTGCATTTGCGTGATTGAACAGCGTGTCCAGGGCGATCTTGAGTCCGCTTTGGCCTGAGGTATTCGCGGCTACTGTCGCGCCAAGAAACTTGGCTTCAAGCGTGGAGTGATCGGTCGCTAAGAAAGACATGCGTTTCGCTGCAAAGTCGCGAGACACTACCGTGAACGTGGAGCCATCGTTACGAGTCACAGTAGTCCTTACACCGTCAGAGGTGTCGAAGTTGTAACCGGTAAAAATGCGGGCCAGGTTGGTCACATCGCTTTGACTGTAGGAGTCGATCGACTTACCGCTGCCATCCTTCATCTCCGAGCCATCGGGGTTGAGCTGATATAAACCAAGCGTGAAGAGTTGCATCACTTCGCGCGCATAGTTTTCGTCGGGCACCCGGCCGCTGGCATTCTCTTTGCGGTTACCTTTAGTGTTGAGATAATTACCCATCGCCGGGTTGAGTGTGACTTCCTCCAACAGATCACGGAAATTCCCGAAGGCTTTTTCGCACAGCATGTCCCACCAGCGAGCATATGCGAAATTTTGCCAGGTAAAGGTCGTGCCATTGACACTCACAACGAATAGCTCCGAGAGGGCCAAAGCGACGCGCTTACGCATCGCATCGGGGGCCGACATCAGTTGTTTCCACAGAGCAAAGTCAACCGCATAACCGTTGTTATAAAACGCAAGCGTGAAGTCGTAGTTGTAGTACCCGCGCCTATCCATCCAATCCCAGGCCTTTTCACTCAGGGGCAGGGCATATTGCTTATTAAGCCAATCGGCAAAGGTGCCTGCGCCACTGGTGCCGCGCAGTTGAGTGATCTCTGTCTGGGTTGCACTGAACTGGGCTTGCTGCAAAAAACTTGCAGCCTGGGCACGGTCTGTGGCGCTCTTGAATTGAAAGCCTACGGTGCTGGCCGGTGGCGAGGGAGTAGCGGATGCTGGTGCTGGCGTTGGTGTTGAATCTGTCGGCGGTGTACTTGGCGTTGGATCGGTTCCTGGGCCATTCCCCGTACCAGTGGCCGTTCCCGCAGGATTGCCTGAGCCGCTCCCGCAGGCCGCTAAACTTGCGCTTAAAAGTGCCAGGACACTAAGTTGTCCCACATGATTTTCGATTGGTGCAGCGGGCGAGCTTGGGTGCGGCGCTTGTAAATTTTGGATCGTCACAATAGCTTCCTTTTATTTAATTTTGAGTAATCGCTGCTGAGTTCTATTTGAACCCATTCTCCAAGTAAGTGTCTTTCACGAAAATGCTCGAATTACGTATCATTTGTAACATTTGTCTTTTCGCTCGGAGTCTTGGAAGAGCTCTCGTCGTGGGCTAATGGTTTCGACGTTACATGCCATGACATCCAACAAGCTCACTAATATTTGGCCATGATGCGCTCGAGCACGCGTTTGTAGACCGCGCGCTTGGCCTCGGTGCAACGACTCAACAAAACACAGACTAGAAAGATCGCCACGCCAGCCAGAATACTGTCCACAATACTCGACGAAACTCCGTCGGTCCAAAGTCCAGTAATGGTGGTGAATGGGCGATGAAACATATAGAGACTAAAGCTCACGCTGGCTAAGTAAGCAGCGGGTCTTTTCAAGGGCTCAAGAAGGTTTTGCAGAGCGCCGCTCAAAGATCGCACTGCGATCAGATTACAGACCACCAAAGCCCCTACCACATAGTCTGTCACCACGCGTTTAGAGTGCCCGAGCCCCCAGAATCCGCGCAGGTTTTGGCTTAACCAGGCTGAGAGCTGCTCGTCGAGTTGAGACTGGCCCAGAGCGATGATGAGCGCGCCAGAAAGAGCCCAAACAATAACGGCAAACCTCGTGCGCATTTGATAATGCACGCCTGAGCGGTTGAGCCACACGCCCAGAAGCCATATCGGGAAAAGCACAAAAATTTGAGGTCCAATCAGAGCAAAAACCGCCAGCACCCCGGCGCGCAAGTAAGGTCTAGGGCAATAAATCACCAAACCGAACAGCACGTAGTACCAAACTTCGTAGCAAAGCGACCAAAAGGGTAGATTCAGTGGCGGAAGCAACTTGAGCGCCCAGGACTCACTGAGAAAGAAGATCGAAGCAAAGAACTTTGGCCAGGTCGCGTCTTCAGTCGATGGAACGGATCGTACCAAGCCCCAATCAAATGTTTCAAGCAAAACCCGCAACAAAAAAGCCAGAAGAATTGCGGGTAAGGCCACCGATAAAATTCTCGATGCGCGCGCCAGAAAATACTCTTTCGGACCGCGCGCATGGGTGAGCGTCGAATGATCAATCACCAAGCCGGACAAGACAAAGAAAACAATTACGGCCGAATGGCCCAGCCTATTGGCGTGCGTCCAGGCGGTGGAGAGTCCGTCTCGGTCAAGATGCTCGACAAGCACCAAGAGCGCGGCAACAAATCGCATTACGTCCAAATACGTGGACATCGAGCGATCTACGAAACGTGGCCGACTCTGCACCGGACTTGCCTAGTACCTAGGTATCAGACCGCTAAAACACTTGGCGTCACTACTGCACCTCCAGACCTGAATTGCCACAATCAAAAACAAGAAGTTCTACGCGAGCTACCTTGCCGCGGGATGCTGCTCATCCAGGAACAACTGCACTTCACGGAACAAGTTCATACGGTTCTTCTCCATGATCACAGTGTGTGTTCCTTCGCCAATTTCGACATAGCGCTTATAAGGCGCGCCCGTGAGTTTTGGGAAGAGGTTTTGGGCCATGTAGGCCGGAGTGTCTTGATCCCACTCAGCTTTGATCAGTAACACCGGCACCTTGATGTTCTCGGGCTTCCAGGGGATCACGCCGTTGCCCCAGTATTTGAGTCCGTCTTCGACGACGCCATTGGGTGCGCGCAGGATCGGAGGGTTTTGCTTCGCGCCAACGGGATCCGTGGCGAAAGTAGCATCGGCCCAGGCGTCGAACCAGCCAGCGGGAATTAGATCCGCTTGCTTGTCGGCGGGCACACCCGTTAACCAGCGCGCCTTGGCTTGATCTTTTCGCACCTCACGGTAAGCTGGAATCGGTCCGGGCCCTGTTTGGACAAGTGAAGCGGTTTGACGAATCCAGACCGGCGCATACAGCACCAGCTTATTGACCTTTTCGCTGTTTAGACTGGTGTACCACTGCATGATGGACGTACCCCAGGACCAAGCGAGAAGGTTGACCTTGCTGATGCCGTTGCGCTTTTTAATGAACTCGACCACTGCATCGACATCGCGCATGGCTTCAACAGTGCCGCCAAAGGGAGGGCTGTCTTTGGCGGGTTTGTCCATTTGCGGAGGACGCGTCGATTGACCATAGCCGCGCACATCCAACAGGTACACATCATAGCCGCGCTGGGCGATGTAATCCATCCACGACAGACCGTCGAGCTTGAGGTCGAATGCAGTCTCGGAGGGGTAGGTCGCACCGTGAACATAGACCACGGTCTTATCCGGTGAAAAGCTGCTCATTCCGGCAGGGCGTTTGTTGCGTACATAGATCTCGATACCCGGGTCACTGGCAACTCGAAACTCGTTCATGGTCACCGCTTGGATTGGCGAGCTTTGGCCAACTTGAATGCCGCCAGAGGGCGACATGCAGCCCGCACTCAAGATCGCTACTGCACAGAATAAAATTAGTCGTTTGACCATGGGTTGTTCCTGCCTGGTGAATCGTTTTGGGGTTTTGGAATCGGAAAAAGGACTATACAGCAGGCTCGAAGCGAATTCGTTTTGCCGCAGGGAAGCCGGTAATAAAGCGGGTTCTAGTTCAATTGTAAGTACGCCCAAGGAGGGCTAGTGAAACTCGCCCTCGTCAATATGGGTCGACTCCGATATATTGAACTCCATCGAGTGGATCGCATAAAGGAATGGACATGTTGAAGTTGATGGTCAATGGCAAAGCGGTCGAAGTGGACGTCGATCCAGATGTTGCGCTGATCTACGTGTTGAGGAATGACCTAAGACTCAATGGCCCAAAGTTAGGATGCGCTCGCGGCCAATGTGGAGCGTGCACGATCCATCTGAATGGCGTAGCGGCACGTTCATGCATGGTTCCAGTCAAAGCCGCTGTCGGCTTGCCGATTGTCACGTTGGAGGGCTTGGGAACCCCTGAGAATCCGCACCCATTGCAAAGCGCTTTTATCGCCGAGCAAGCCGTGCAGTGCGGCTATTGTACGAGTGGTCAAATCATGCAAGCGGCAACTTTGCTAGCGACCAAGGCGAGGCTGACTGAAGCCGAGGTCCGCTCTCATATGAATGCCAATTTGTGTCGTTGTGGTTGCCAGCCTCGCATGATTCGAGCGGTGCTGCGTGCTGCTGGTCAAGGGGCATAGTGATGGCAAGCAAGTCAACCGCAGCTCGCTCAGAGTCCGCTAGTATTTCCATCACTCGGCGCCAGTTCGGGCTTGGTGTCGCAGCCGCTTTCGCTGGACTCACCATTCGCTTCAATGTAGCCGAGGCGCAGCCCGCCGCATCCACCCCAGATTTACCCATAATGATTCGCAATAATCCGAATCTGAACGCCTGGATACGTATCGCACCCAATGGCACGATCACTGTTTTTACAGGACGTGTCGAAATTGGTCAGGGATGTTTGACGGCCATGCGTCAAATTGCTGCGGAAGAGCTCGAGATGTCCCCGGCGGGTATAAGTTTGGTCTCGGGAGATACCGCGCTGACGCCTAACGAGGGGGTGACCTCCGGCTCTTTCGCTATCAAGCAAGGTGGGGCGGCTCTCGGCCATGCTTGTGCCGATGCGCGTGCGACTCTAATCGCGGCTGCGGCTCAGGTGTGGCAGCTTGAGCCAGCGCTCCTTAGGGTTGAAAATGGAATCATCCTTGCGCCCAACGGCGCGAAGATGAGCTACGGTGAAGCCGCTTCGAAAGTATCCCTTAATCGAGCGGTGGATCCCGCCGCGCGTCGACTGCCAGCCGCTCAACAAAAAGTTGTTGGGACTTCTTATCCAAGGGTAGATATTCCGGCCAAAGTCTTTGGCCAGGAAGTGTTCATCCACGATATGCGACCGGCTGGGATGTTGTTCGGCGCGATAGCACGTCCACCCAGCTATGCAGCGCGGCTGATCGCGGTGGATCTCGCGCCCATCAAAGCCATGCCGGGCGTGGTCGAGGTGGTTCGCGATGGTTCGTTTTTGGGGGTAGTAGCCCGCCGCGAAGAGCAGGCCCGCGCTGCGGCTGAACGACTAACGAAAGCGGCTCGTTGGGATAAAGGCGCTGCACTTTTTGGCGGCAAAGGTGTATTCGATCACCTCCTGAATGCACCCTCGGAAGTGAAATTGATACACGAGGTCAAATCGACCTTGCCTGCTCCTGGTATTGCAAACAGTCATAAGGCCGAATATCGACGTGCTTTCCAAGCTCATGCCTCAATTGGGGCAAGTTGCGCCTTGGCACACTGGGTGGATGACAAGCTCACGATTTGGTCGCATACCCAGGGGCCGTTCCCGTTGCGGGCTCACATTGCAAAGGGGCTGAAGGTGCCACCGGCCGCGATCCGCGTGATTCACGCGCAAGGCTCAGGCTGCTATGGCCACAACGGTGCCGACGACGTAGCATTTGATGCCGCTCTATTGGCTCGCGCGGTGCCAGGTCGTCCAATACGCGTGCACTGGGCCCATGAAGAAGAGATGGCCTGGGAGCCTTGGGGATCGGCGATGATTGTTCGCCTCGACGGAACGGTCACGAGTGACGGGCGTATCGACACTTGGAGCCATGATGTATGGTCTTTTCCGCACTCAAGTCGCCCCGGCCCGAGTGGAGGCATGGATGGCTGTAATCTGCGCTCGGCGTGGTACTTGGCCGATCCTGTCAAGCCCTCCAAGGCGCTTGATGGGCCTTTGCCGAATGGCGCTGCCGGGCGAAACGCAGTGCCTATTTATGCCGCGGCCAACCAGCGCATCACCACTCACTATCATCCGGAGATGCCCATCCGGACTTCGGCGCTAAGGACCTTGGGTGGATTCTTCAATGCGGTCTCGGCAGAGATGTTTATCGACGAATTGGCGGCCCAAGCGAGGCTAGATCCGGTCACTTTTCGACTCCGCAATGTGAAAGATGATCGCTTGGTCGCCGTTCTCAAAAAAGCCGTGGAGATGTCAGGCTGGTCTCCAACTTTGGTGCAAGTGCGTAAGCCCCTGACGCGTGAGATGCAGGGCTTCGGGGTAGGTTTGTCTCGTTATAAGAATCAAGATTCTTATGTCGCAGTGGTGGCCCAAGTCGCGGTCGATACCACTAGCGGTGCCATACGAGTGACACGACTTTGGAGTGCCACTGATACAGGGCGCACGATCAATCCTGACGGTGTCATCAATCAAATTGAAGGCGGTATGGTTCAGGCCACGAGTTGGATTTTGATCGAAGCAGGTCGCTTCGACGAGGGCATCATGCGTTCGGTCGACTATGCCGAATACCCTATTTTGGATTACATCGACACCCCAATGATGCAGAGTTTTCTGATTGATCGCCCGACCCTGCCTTCCCTCGGAGCGGGCGAGGGGAGTCAAGCCCCGGCCGGTGCCGCAATTGCCAATGCGATCTTCGCGGCCACGGGACGACGCATCAACGAAGTACCCTTTACAAAGGAGCGTGTCTTGGCAGGAATGAAGCTCAATGCTTGACTTAAAGGCAAACTCACAGCAAGGCTATCGGCCTGTTGGGAACTGTTGTGAGGGTCACATACCTAAGCAAGGTGCCCTCGACACGCCTAGGCGGCATTTTCTCTCGAAGCTAGGGACCTTAAGTCTGGCCGCCGCGGGTATCGAGGCAATGGCGCAAGCGACCACAGCTTCACTGGCCTCGACGGCCTCGACGGCAAGCGCAGCCGAAACGGCGCCCCATCGCATTGACATTCATCATCACTTTTCTCCGCCGCAGTGGATTGCGGAAGTTAAAAACCGAGAGCTCTTGCAGCGCGCCAACGCCCAGTGGACCCCGGCTCGCTCCATCGAAGACATGGATCAAGCCGGCGTCGCGAGTGCGATGCTTTCGATCACCAATCCGGGATTATGGTTTGGGGATCGTCAGGTGACCCGACGGCTAGTGCGTGAGTGCAATGACTACGGCGCCACGCTTGTGCAGCGCTACCCAAAAAGGTTTGGCCTCTTTGCTGCGCTACCTTTGCCGGACGTTGAAGCGTGCCTGCGTGAGATTGACTATGCCTACGACACTTTAAAAGCAGACGGCATGCACTTGTTTACGAGCTATGGCGACCTTTGGTTGGGGGATGCTTCATTTATGCCGGTCATGGAGGCTTTGAATCAACGCAAAGCCGTGGTTCATGTGCATCCCACCGCCGCGAATTGCTGTAAGAATCTCGTGCCTGATGTTCCACCGGGAATCATGGAGTATGGTGCCGACACTACACGCGCCATGCTAGGCGTGATGTTCAGTGGCACGGCGACGCGCTTTCCCGATATTCGCTTCATTTGGTCCCATGCTGGCGGGACGACGCCTTTTCTGGTCGGCCGCATTGAGCGTGGGGCGCAAGCCTTGAAAGGCCGAGAGACTCGGTTACCCAAAGGCGCAGTTCATGAGCTCAAGAAGTTCTACTACGATTTGGCCGGTGCGAGTAACGCCGGGGCAGTGTCGTCCTTACTGCAACTGGTCAGTCACGAGCGCGTTTTATTCGGCACAGATTTTCCGCCAGCCGGGCCCAGTGTGGACGTGGTTCGCAGCTTGGCGGGTTTAGGCTTTAGTCCGCTCGAGCTGCGCGCCATCGAGCGCGACAATGCCGTTCGATTGCTACCGCGCCTAGGCTAAATCAAGGTGCCGGGTCGGCGCACACGAGGAAGTGCGCAACGGTCAGCGAGAAATTAGAAAAACGCCATAGTTCTTACTTCAATACTTTCTCGCTTAAGAGCATCTACCGGTGTCGTTGGATCTTCAAAGGCGCTATGACCCATAAAGCGAGCACGACCATCGGTCTCTGAGTCATAAGTTTTAAGTATGAGTGCTTGATCTGGCTCCATCCTTGGAAAGTAGTACCAACGATGCGAAGGTGAATAGCGCATCACGTAAATTTCACCCGTGCGCTCGCGATACTTCAGCTCCATTCTCAGCATGTCTTCATCGGCGTCGGTGGTGGCATCGCACATCGCTAAAGGAAGCTCGTCGACCCGGCGGTAGAGAGGTTTCCAGACATTGAAGAAAGCAACACGCTTTTGAAGGAGTTGATCGGCTTCTAGAGGTAACAAATCCTGTACTCGCTGGGGGCCGGATTTGACGGTGTAGTCGCTATGCACCAGCATCACTGCGGGTCGCTGGACGGTGGTCTGTGCCTTGAGATCGGCTGGAAGGCGCTTACGGATCGTGTGATCGAAAACTTCGACCCGTTTTGCTCCTGTATGCGCTTTGACAAAGTCGACGATCTGAGCGTAGAAGTGACTCTTGATCGCCTCGTCGTTCTCAAATTGATCGAACTTAGCGGCGAACGCCTTCAACTCGAACCCTTCGCGGTCGACCGAGAATTGGTCAACCCTCGGCCAAGCGTCGTAAATCTTGACTTCCTGGCTGTCGGTGCCCGGCGGGTTGAACTCCACAGGGGTATCCGGTTCGTAGAAGTAATAGTCCGGCGGACGACCATTGTCCACCGAATAATTCACGGTCGATTTTACGAACCCAAGCGCATCGCTTGGGTCACCCTTCAACGCAGAGTTCTTTGTTGATGTGTTCTGCATACTACTTAGGCCGCCTTACTCAAGGTGAATCCGGGCCCGACATAGGTGCTATCCCAGCAGGCTAGTTTTTCGACATTCTGGGTCATCCAACGTTTTAGGTTTGGATGGCCGTCCAAGGGCAATTGCTGGTAGGGGTGAAGATGGATTGGCGCCGCAACAGCGATATCGGCAATGGTGACGGTGGGACCGGCGAGCCATTCGCTCTTGGCCAACCGCGCGTCGAGAATACTCGCGAGCTTGTTGAAATTCTCCGTCTGGGCTTGCAGAATCGCTGGGTCTGGTTGAGCATTCAGGAGAGGTTTAACGCAGTTCTCGACCAGATACACGTAAGTACTCGGGAACCAGCTCGAGGACTCCCAAAGCAACCAGCGATTAATGTCGGCGCGAGTCTTGAGTTCAGTTGGATAAAACGCAGTCTTACCGTATTTATCTGCAGCATAGGCCAGGATAGCGTTGGATTCCCAGAGCACAAAATCGCCATCGACCAGGGAAGGCATGGAGGCATTCGGGTTGATCGACGTATAGCTCGGCGACTTTTGTTCACCGGTGAAGTAGTCCACATGCACTCGTTCGTAAGGAACGCCCATCAGTTGCAAACCAGCCAGCACTTTGCGGCAATTGACGGTAATGGGATCGGCATAAATTTTCATTAAGACTCCTCCGGGGCGTAGGGCCCACTAATGTTGAACTTGCTTTGACTGCTTACGGGTAGGACTACTCGCCCAACCTCCTAGACTACCGCTACCTCAATGGCCCGATACACCCGTTTCCGAACCTACGGCCGATTGAGAGTATGAGGTTATCGTATGATTCGGAGCGAAACAACAGGCTGATTGCAAACGATCGGTTCTTGAAGTGGAAACGATGAATATTTCGACCGATATGTTGCAAGCCTTTGTGAAGGTTGCCGACCGGCTCAGCGTGAGCGCTGCTGCGGTGGATCTGGGCGTGGGTAAGGGGGTAGTTAGTAAGCGTCTCGCTCAGCTTGAGGAGGCGGTCAAGGCAACGCTTCTTACGCGCAATAGTCGAAAACTCTCTCTTACTCCTGCGGGTCAGGTTTATATCGAGTTTGCTCGCCGTGCAATTGATGCAGTGCAACTTGCCGACGAGGGCCTACGCGCTTTACGAACTGTGCCGACTGGGCAAATTCGCGTAACTGCGCCAGTGTCTTGGGGGTTTCGCGCCCTGGGGAAGGCCATCCCCTGTTTTTTAGCGCGCTACCCTGAGATCGAAATTGAATTGATTTTGCAAGACCGTATGCTCGATATTGCGGGCGAGGGCGTTGACATCGGTTTGCGAATGACGGCTATGCCTGCGCCGGATTTGGTATCGATCCCCATCGCGAAGGTCGACTGGTTGATGTGTGCCTCGCCCAGTTATCTGGCGACTGCCGGTGAACCGCATTCACCAAGTGAACTAGAACATCATCCTTGCATGAATTACTGGAGCGCTCAGGCCGATGACGCATGGCATTTGCGACGCAACGAAGAAGACTTAAGAATTCGTGTTCGCAACCGGTATCGCGCCAATAATCCAGAGGTGATTGTTGATGCGGCGGTGGCCGGCCAAGGTATCGCATTGTTGCCGCTCTATTGTTGTCGCGAAGAAATTGCCGCGGGTCAGTTGCTGCCAATTCTGGCGGATTGGTCACCGATCACTAAATTTGGTCACCAAGTGACGGCAGTGATTGCACCAGATCGTATCGGGTTTTCGCGTAATCAAGCATTCCTTCAGTTTTTGAAAGAGCATTTTGGCTCCGAAATTTAAATGGAGCTTTCTTTAGCTTCTTCGGGTGTTCCGCCTAAGTCAATAATCATCTGCATGACCTCTTGACGCGTCGCTTCCAAGTCGGCCTCGACACTACCGCGCATCACTAAGGTGGTGCCGTATTGATCGTTGCGGTGAAAAGGATAGCTACCGAGATCGATATGGGGGTACTTTTGTTGAATTTCGCCGAGACGGCGGGCCACATGGCTCTCCGGAAGGTAGGCCGTGACTGAGCGAGATTGAATCGTTTCACCGCGGCGTAATAGGCCCTCTAATGAGCCAATCATGGCTTGCATGACCTGCGGAATGCCTGCCATCACGTACACGTTCTCAATAAAGAAACCATGAGGGCCAAAAGGGTTTCTGATCAAACCTCCCCCTTTTGGAATTCGGGCCATCCGCATGCGCATTTCCATGATGTCTGGTGGCGGCTCGCGTCGTCTTAAAATGTCGGCAATCTCTTCGTTGATCACCAGTGGCACGCCGAAGGCTTTGGCGATACAGTCGGCCGTAATATCGTCATGGGTTGGGCCGATGCCGCCGGTGGTGAAAACATAATCGTACCGAGACCGTAAAGCATTTACTGCTGTAACGATCTCAGCCTCTACGTCGGGAACCACGCGGTTCTCGCGGATTTGGATGCCATATTCGTTCAGTTTCTTGGCGAGGTAGGCAAGATTGGTGTCTTGGGTGCGACCGGACAAGATCTCATTGCCGATAATCAGTACGCCGGCTGTCACGCGGGTAGAAGGTTGGTTCATAGGCATGAAAAGCGGTCCGTGGGAGTGGAGGGTGATCGAAGCAATCGTACCATTGCGCTATCGACGGTGCTTGTCGAATTCATTTAATTTTTGAGGAGAATCCTTTGCGTGATTTAAAAGGCAAAGTGGCTTGGGTCACGGGTGCAGGTTCGGGCATTGGTGCTGGCGCGGCACTAGCCTACGGTGAAGCGGGGATGCGCGTCGTTTTGTCTGGCCGTCGGGAAAAAGAACTTAAGCTTATTGCGGATCAAATTTTAGCCAAGGGTGGGCAAGCACGTATTGCACAGCTTGATGTGACCGATGCTGCTGCGGCTCAGTTGGTCGCGCAGGGGATTGTCCAACAGGAGGGGAGGCTTGACGTACTGGTGAACAGTGCTGGCGTAAACGTTGTCAAGCGTAACTGGAAGCATCTGTCACGCAGTGACTGGGATCAGGTCGTCAATATTGATCTCAATGGTGCTTTTTATTGCTGCCATGCAGTGCTGCCTTTATTGCGCAAGCAAGGAGAGGGCTTGATCATCAATATTTCCTCCTGGGCTGGGCGCCATGTCAGCACGCTGACAGGTCCGGCGTACAGTGCTGCCAAGTTTGCCTTGAATGCGATGACTGAAAGCCTCAACATAGAGGAGGGAATTAACGGTATTCGCGCGACCGCCGTATGCCCTGGAGAAGTCGCGACACCCATTTTAGACAAGCGCCCGATCCCTGTTTCCGCTGAGGATCGAGCTCGTATGGTGCAGCCTCAGGATTGCGGCGATTTGTTACTCTTTCTTGCACGCATGCCAGTGCATGTGTGTATTAACGACGTCACCATTAGCCCGGCCTGGAACCGTGGTTACATCGCGCAGGCGAAGGCCATTCCGGAGTAAGGCCGCAGTAGGTGAAGCGTGGCTGACGAGTGCTTCGGTCTTTCTCCAAAGTGGAGACATGACGGCAAATCGCGCGAGTGCGTCTAGTTGACTGTGGCGCCTGAATCCTTGACCACCTTGCCCCAGCGCACAATCTCGGTTTTGATAAAGGCATCGAGCTGTTCAGGCGTGGATCCTACGATATCGTATCCGGCGGCCTCTATTCGCGACTTGACTTCAGGTGTACGCATCGCTTTAATGATCTCGGCATTGAGCTTTTGAATGATGGGAGCGGGTGTCGCCGCCGCGGCCAAAACGGCATACCACACCGAGACATCAAAGTTTTTGACGCCGGATTCATGTACTGTCGGTACTTCCGGGAGTACTTTTGAGCGATTGAGCGTCGTCACCGCGATAGCGCGGAATTTGCCGCCTTGAATCTGGGGAAGCGAGGACGAAAGTGAGTCAAACATAAAGTCGACTTCCCGACCCAGAAGGCCAATGATTGCTGGCCCACTGCCCTTGTAAGGTACGTGGGTCATTTCAAGGCCCACGACCGACTTAAAATACTCCACGGAAAGATGGCTGGTATTGCCAGGGCCAGCAGAGGCGAAATTGAGTTTTCCAGGGTTGGCCTTGGCGGTGGCGATCAAATCATTAATGGTACGAATCGGTGACTGTGCGGGTACGACCACGACCAAGGGTAAGGTCGCCGCTAGGGTAATGGAGGCGAAGTCCTTGACCGTGTCGTATGGAAGCTTCGGCATGAGGGTGGCGTTAATGGCGTGCGCCGACAACATCATGATAATGCTTTGGCCGTCTGGAGGTGACTTAGCCACCATATCGGCGGCAATCGTGGTTCCTCCACCCGGCTTGAAATCAATAAAGACGGATTGCCCGAGGTTCTTACTCATTTCAACCACGATGGGGCGGGCCAGAATTTCTGAACTTCCGCCTGGTGGGTAAGGCATGATGAAACGAATCGGTTTGGAGGGATAGGCTTGTGCCTGGACGCCTGTGGTCGCGAAGCAACCAGTCGCAACGCCGACGCTTGCGGCAAGGAGCAATTTACGGCGGGTGTTCATGGGGTCTCCAAGAATATTTAACAGGCGCTGGGCCGGAAAGATATTATGCGACAGATTTCTCGTTTCATGCACGGCTCCTTCCGAGCCGCCCGCTCAGAAACCTGTTGACCGATGGCCGTAGTGTTTAATCCTATCGGTTTCGAAACTCAAGCTGGTTGAGACAGTTGTGTTCTACTTCGGCGTGACGATCCACTAATTATTTGGGTGGTGACTTACCACACTAGGTTTTGGTAATTTTGAGGTGTTGTGAATGAGTCTTCAGCTTCATGCGTCTTATCCGCATCCATTCTCCGGGATGGATGTGCCCTGGTTGCTGGCCGACCGAGCACGAGTACGACGAGATCATCCCTTCGTCATTTGGGAGCCTTTCGATGCCCCGATACAAACGATCAGCTACGGTCAGTTCTACGAAAAAGTGGGCCGGATTGCCGGTGGCTTGGTTAAGCGTGGAATTCGTGCAGGTGATTTCGTAATGATTCATCTTGAGAATTGTCCCGAGGCCTTGTTGGCTTGGTATGCCTGCACTTGGATTGGCGCTATTGCAGTGACTACCAATGCGCGTGCGGCCGACGACGAACTCACTTACTACGCTGAGCATTGTGGGGCAGTCTGCGCAATTACGCAGCCAAAGTTCGCCCAACGAGTGGCCTCGAACTGCAAGACTTTACGTTGGATGGTCGTGATCAATCACGACAATGGGTCGCCGTGCGATTCGCCTGTTGAGCAATCCAGTCAATTTGATGCCTTGGACGCGATAGCACCACCTCACCGTGCCCCTGACCCCTTAGCGCCCTGCAGCGTTCAATACACTTCGGGAACTACCTCCCGACCTAAGGCCGTGCTTTGGACCCATGCGAATGCATTGTGGGGGGCACGTATCAATGCGACCCATGAAGATTTGCGCCCCGACGATGTTCATCTCGTACATCTGCCTTTGTTTCACACCAATGCCCAAGCTTACTCAGTGTTGGCAAGCCTGTGGGTGGGCTGTAGCGCGGTCGTTGTTCCGCGCTTTTCCACGAGTCGATTCTGGTCAACGTCTTTGACGCATGGCTGTACGTGGACCTCACAGATACCGTTTTGCGTGAAGGCACTGATGACCCAAGAGGTTCCAGAGCTTCACCGCTTTCGCTTCTGGGGTATGGGCATCAACTCCTCAGCGATTGAAGATCACTTCAAGCTTAAAACCTTAGGCTGGTGGGGCATGACTGAGACTATTACTCATGGCATCGTCGGGCATGTTCACTTGCCTAATATTTCTCAGGCCATCGGACGACCTGCCCCTGAATATGACATTGCGATTATGGAAGATGATTCCGTGCCCGTTCGTGAAGGGCGGGCAATTCTGCCGGGAGGCTCCGGTCAGTTGTTGATCCGTGGTGTACGAGGTTTGTCTTTATTTCAAGAGTATTTGGGAAATCGTAAGGCGACTGCTGAAAGTTTTGATCCGGACGGTTGGTTTAGAACTGGCGATCGTGTCAACCTGTTGGCGGACGGTTCAATTCAATTTGGCGACCGAGACAAAGACATGTTGAAGGTGGGGGGTGAAAACGTTGCCGCCTCCGAAATTGAACGCGTGATTTTGACCGTGGTCGGCGTGCATGAGTGTGCAGTCGTCGCCAAAAAACACCCGATGCTGGATGAAGTGCCGGTGGTCTTTGTTCTGCCCGCGTTAAACGCGCCGCCCGACCTAGCGACTAAAGTCGCCGAGGCGTGTCAGAAACAATTAGCCGATTTCAAGCAGCCCAGAGAAGTTCGACTCGTGAGTGAACTGCCACGCTCTACGCTTGACAAAATTGCTAAAGCCGAACTTCGCAAATTACTGATCTTGGAAGGCTAATGGGGTAAATCACAGTAATGAAGTGAGTCGCTCGAGAGAACCCTTTACGATTTTAGCGTTCTCGCAAATAAGCTAAAGAGCCGTTCCCAATGCCTTTCTGCTGCAGGCTGGTTAAAGATCCCCGCTCTCAGAGGAAAAACGAAGCCATGCTCCACGGCCGGATACCATTCAACTCGATGCTTAGTGCCCGCACTTTTTAAGGCGTCTTGAAGTTTTGTAATGTCCGCGGGCGGTGCCCACTTATCGATTTCAGCGCACGCAAAATAGCTTTCGCATTTAATTTTTGGGGGCATAAGGTGCGGTGAATCGGGTTTGTCGGTGGCCATGCCGGCACCGTGGATAGAGGCAATGCTATTAAAGCGACCTGCGAACTGAGCCGCAGCCCACATTACAAAAGGGCCACTCATACAATAGCCAACCGCACCCAAACGTGAGGCGAGTGCTTCAGGCTGAGCGTCTACGAACTTGAGCATTGCTTCGGTGTCGCAATGCGTGGTACGCGCATCCAAGGTTCTCATCAATGAAAACATATCGGCCATCGCTGCCTCGGTACGTTCCTTGAGCCAAAAATCCTTGGAAGATCGATAGTACAAATTGGGCAAAACAACGTAGTAGCCAACCGAGGCGAGTCTACGCGCCATATCGTGCAGCTCTTCACGTTTACCGGGCGCATCCATGTAGAAAAGAACCACAGGGAAGGGGCCGCTCTCCTCAGGGTAGACCACGAAGCTGTTCATAGCCCCGTCGGCGGTTGCAATGTCTAGATGCTTTTCGATCATGGTTTAACACTCATTTAGAAGGGTTGACTAGAGCCTAGCATGTGCGTGAAATTGGAACGCGAATGTATGCTGAAAATGGTTAGACTAGGCAACTCAAGAAATCAAGGAGCCTACGCGCAAAGTAACGTCGACTCCTAGTATTAGTACATGTAGGCATCATTAGGAAGTGTATTGCCGTTTTCCCGTTTCCCGCCGTTTCTACTTTCCCTGATTCTCATCAATCTGACGGCGCACATGGCGCTCTCGGGCGGTCGTTTAACGGGTTCGCTCTACATTTTGAAGAATGGCCACCCGGAAGCTTTGGTTGGTCTTTTCATGGCATTTTTTTCGGTGATCCCGGTGATGACTTCCCTGGCGATTGGCCGATGGGTGGATCGTGCTGGCGCTGTCAAGGTGTTGCGCTCAGGTATTGTGTTGGTGTTATTGGGTGCTTGGTTGCCAGTGGTCCATTTGTCGATGCCTACCCTGTTAGTGACCGCGATGACCATTGGCTTTGGCTTCAACGTGATGTCGGTCGCCGCTCAGCATACGGTGGGACATTTAGCCCCTGTCGCGACGCCGGCTGAGCGCATGGCAAATTTCGGCTGGTTTGCACTAGGCCATTCCAGCTCGAGCACGATCGGCCCTTTTATAGCAGGTTTGCTCATCGGACACTTTAGTTTTCGAGCAGCTTTCGCGGCCATGGCCGTGGCGACTTGCTTAAGCGCGTGGTTGGTGGCGACCCGCATCCGCGGGATGCCAGGCCAAACGCGCGAGATCCGGCAGCAAGCGATACTCACATCCGATGATTTGCTGCAAAAGGCAAAGCGCAAGCCGAAAGTATCCGATCTCTTAGTGAGCCATGAAATGCGTCGCATCTACTGGGTAAACGCGGTGACGGCGAGTGCCTGGGATTTGTTCATTGTGATGCTGCCGGTGCTGGGCTATCGTCTTGGTTACTCAGCGTCGATCATTGGTACCGTCTTCTCTTTGTTTGCCTTGGGCACTTTTATGGCTCGGGCCGCCATGCCCTGGCTATCGCGACGAGCCAATGAATGGCAAATCCTACGAGTGGCGCTGGTCGTGATTTGCCTGGTCTTCTTGGCGCTTCCATTTGCAGTACTCGCGCCGGTGCTCATGCTTTTTGGGTTGATCTTTGGAAGTGCCGTGGGCATGAGTCAGCCCAATATGCTGTCCTTACTGCACCAAGCGGCCCCGCCCGGACAAGGCGGCGAAGCGGTCGGCCTGCGCTCGGTTTTGAGCAATGGTTGCTCCGTACTCGTTCCATTGTGTTTTGGTGCAGCGTTGTCGGTCGTTTCGATGACGCCGCTGTTACTCTTTGGGGCTTTGGTGTTCTCGTCTGGGCTCTACCCGGCACATCTTGGTGTCAACGCCCGGAGTGGTCGGGGTTTCCATTAAGAGCGCTCAATTTTTGAGACGATCATGTTTTAGGGAGGGCTCATGAGCCTGAAATACGAAGCGGTAATTTTTGACTTTGGTGGCGTAATCTCTTCGAGTCCTTTTGAGGCCTTTACTCGCTTTGAGCGAGAGAGGAGTTTGCCCAAGGATTTTTTGCGTACGGTGAATTCAACCAATCCTCACGATAACGCTTGGGCGAAGTTAGAGCGTAGCGAGATTGGCCCCGAGCAGTTTGACGAACTGTTTGCAATGGAAAGCACCGCCCTGGGACGTGAAGTTCGGGGCCGTGAGGTACTGCCTCTATTGGCTGGCCATATTCGCCCAGAGATGGTCGAAGCGCTGCGGCGAATTAGTGCTCGACTCAAGACTGGCTGCATTACCAATAACTTTAAGGCTATGGAGAGCAGTCCGATGGGTGGGCTTTATAAATCAGAGATTATGGGTTTATTTCACGAGGTGCTTGAAAGCGCTAAGGTCGGTGTTCGAAAGCCCGATCCGCGCATTTATTTGATGATGACACAGGCGCTTGAAGTGAAGCCCGAATCCTGCATTTATCTGGATGATCTAGGCATTAACTTAAAACCAGCCCGCGCGCTGGGCATGCAGACCATTAAGGTGGGAGAGGCGGGGCCTGCATTGGCAACCTTGCAGGCCTTAGTCGGCTTCGATCTCGGCGACTAAACAATATTCACTAGACGATGCGACTCTGTTTGTCCCCCCAGTATTTATCGCGCAGACTTTTTTTGTAAAGCTTGCCGGTGGGGAGGCGAGGTAATTCGTCCATGAAATCGATGCTGCGCGGCACCTTTTGTCGCGATAAGTGTTCGCCACAAAAGGCTATCAGTTCTTGAGCTAAGGCCTCGTTGGCGGATATTCCTGGCACGGTTTGAATGACCGCCTTGACCTCCTCGCCCAAATCCTCATTTGGCACCCCAAAGACTGCGGCGTCGGCTACTTTGGGATGGGTGATCAAAAGGTTCTCGCACTCCTGAGGATAAATATTGACTCCTCCCGAAATGATCATGAAGGTGGAGCGATCAGTGAGATAAAGAAAGCCGTCATCATCAACATAGCCCACATCGCCGACCGTGCTCATGGTGCCATCGCGAGATCGAGTTTGAGCGGTGCGCTCGGGATCATTAAAGTAGACGAAAGACGATGCCGTTTTAAACCAGATTTCGCCTGGTACGCCTTTAGCAGCAGGTTGCATGTCATCGTCGAGGATGTGAAGATCGCCTAACAGCACCCGCCCCACTGAGCCGCGATGAGCGAGCCATTCGGCGCTATCGCAGGCGGTGAATCCAAGACCCTCTGTGGCTCCGTAGTACTCATGAATGATCGGGCCCCACCAGGCAATCATTTGCTCCTTCACCTGTGCGGGGCAAGGCGCCGCTGCGTGAATTGCAATTTCGAGTGTAGACAGGTTGTAGTGACGTTTGACAGCCTCGGGAAGTTTGAGCATACGGCTAAACATTGTCGGTACCAATTGGCTGTGGCTCACCTTGTACTTCTCGATCAAGGCGAGGTATTGCTCGGGATCGAATTGCTCCATAATAATCACCGTGCCGCCGTTGCGAATGGTCAACGCTACGGCCGCTTGTGGGGCGGAATGGTAGAGCGGTGCGGGCGACAGGTAAATCATGTCAGCGCGATAGCGCCACAGTTTGTTTAAGAAACCGAACAGAGGCAGAGGGTTGGACGGTGGATCCTCAGGTAAAGGCCGCAATACGCCCTTGGGTCGACCCGTAGTTCCTGAGGAGTACAACATGGGCGTGCCGAGAAACTCATCGGCAATCGGTGTCTTGGGGAAGCCGCTGATTGCTTGAGCGTAGTCAAGGAAGGGGCCGTTATTGTTAGACTCGTGGTCTCCATCGACCACCAAAAAGAGGGTGATCTTGGGACACTGTTTAATCGCTTCGAGGGCAACGTCTTGCCTCGATCGTGACGTTATCAATGCCGTCGATTCGCTGTTGTTGAGTATGTAGGCCAACTCGTCGGCCTTTAAGTAGGAATTGATACAGGTGTAGTAAAGACCAGAGCGCTCGCCCGCTGTGCAAACCTCTATGTAGCGATTGTTGTTCTCCATAAATACGGAGAAGTGATCCAAGCGCTTTAAGCCGTGTTGACGAAGTAAATGGGCTAGTTGGTTGCTGCGCGCCTCAAGCTCGGCATAACTTACAGTTTCTTCGGTACTGGCCATAATGAAGGCCGGGCGATTGGGATGACTTTTTGGATATTGACCAGCGTACATTTTAAGTGCTCCCTCAGTCGGTTGAAGGCGGTGGCAAGGCTAGGTTCTAGCTTATCACCGCTCCGAGCTTTAGGTGGAGGCGACCCAATTGCCGTGAAACCCTGGTGGGATGCGATGCGGTATCGTTATCACCGCCTGGGGGGGGCCGGTGAAGTTCTCAGCGTCAAGAATAACCAGGTCCGTGGTTTCATTGTTCCTGTTGATGACATAGCCCATCAGCCAGCCTTGATGTTCGTCCGAATCCTTATGCTTAGGGACGAACACGAACTCGCCCGGAATGCGGTTGGCACCAAAGTCATGAATCTCCCGAGTACCTAATTTCAAGTCGTGCTTGATGTAGTGATGCGCTGGTTCGAAATTGGTGTACTCGCTCTCGAGGGGCATGGCATAGCCATAGCGGTACGGTTTACCCATAAGTCGCTCGTCGCAACGCGGAAACTCCTGAGGGCGTTCGTCCAGGACCTTGCGAGTAACTCTACGGGTGAGTGGGTCCGCGGTCCAGCGTTCAAGTGCGACCCGTTTTGAATCGGGGCCTTGGGTGCTCTCGGCGAACATGGTGTCATGGGCAGCGACATCAACCACGACCTGGCCGTCGTCTGTTTCATAGGCGTTACAGGGGTGAAACACATAGGCCGGATCGACATCACACCAAATAATGTCACTGCCTTTCCCTTCGCGAGGCAGGAGGCCCACGCGCGCTTGATGCTCGGCATTCCAAGCGTAGGGGAAAGGGCGGCCTGCAAGTAAAGCTTTCATGGAGAAGACTACAGGCAAATCAAATACCAGTACATAATTCTTTGTGATCATGCAATCGTGAATGCTCGGTCCGTGCTTGACGGCGATCGGTTCTTCACGCCGCACCTTGCCATCTACCCCCACCACGACGTGGCGAATGGTGGTTTGATCAGGGCCGAAATAGCAAATGGCATGCATTTCGCCGGTATCAGGGTCAACATGAGGGTGTGCTGAGAACGAGCCCTTCAAAGAACCTTCAAAGGGATTATGAGCGACGGTGTTGAGGTCTCGGTCGAGCTCGACCGGATATCCTCCGGCCTCCACCAGGCCCCAGATTTTTCCGGCATGTCCCAGCACATTGGTATTGACGGTGTCCGTGCCTCCATGTCGCGTGCCTTTGGCTGGCGCTTCGCCCAAAGCCTTGCTGACCGCTGTAGAGCGTAACCAGCGATTGCGGTACCAGAGTGCTTTGCCTGTTTCCAGGCGCACACCATGCACCATTCCGTCGCCCGTGAACCAGTGATAACTTGCTGGGTTGGGTGCGGTGATTGGATTGGGTCCGATCCGAATATAGCGGCCATCCAACTCTGGTGGGATGCTCCCAGCAACTTGCAGCTCGCTAATGGTTTTTTCTTCCGACATCGGCGTGTGCATACCGGTGAGGTAGGGGTGGGGTTGCTTCGGCGCCTCCAGGCGATTGCGGTTAAATTCCGCAACTTTCATAACACCCTTAGTGACCGTACTACGAATCATTTTTTCAACAGCGCTGGCCATGATTGTTCCTTTGGAGATGCCGAACTTAGCTTCGGCTTGTGAAAGTAGATCAATATGTTTACAGTAATCACATTATGAAGAACAAAGATAACACTGTCAACATTATGGCTAAAAGCAAGATTTTGTTGATCCCGGATGCTTCGTCTCGCACGGACCCTCCGATTAAGCATAAGCCTGAAACCAAGCGAAAGGCTGAAGCTAAGCCAAAACCCGAGATCAAGAAAAACTATCACCATGGGGACCTCCGCGCCGCCTTGCTCGAGGCTGGTTTTAAGTTGCTCGAAGATCGAAAAGGAGAGGCTCTTGGCCTAAGAGAAGTGGCTCGCGCGGTAGGGGTCAGCCCGACAGCAATTTATCGCCATTTTCCCGATAAGTCGGCACTAATGTTGGCTTTAGCGCACGAAGGGCTGGAGCGCCTGGGCAACGCTCAGTTAAAGGCCTCTCAAAAGGCCGTCGACCCTCGCGCGGCACTTGTGGCGGGCGGCGTAACTTACGTACGCTTTGCATCAGAAAATCCTGCATTATTTCGATTAATTTTTAGCTATGTGCCGCCCATTAGCCCCTTGGATGCTTCGCTCGATGAGGTTGGATTGGCGATGCGGGGTTTACGCGAGGGTATCCACGCCACCATGCCGAACCATTTTAGTGAAAGCGAGAAAAGGGTCGCGACCTTACTGGCCTGGTCGCTCGTGCATGGCTTGGCAGAGTTGATGCTGAACGGCCATATTAGCAAGGACTGGAAAATGATTGAGAGGGTGGTGAGTAGCCTTGCCGTGACTCCTCATATGCATCCATGAAATCGCAAGCGGGCGAATATGACTCTTCCCGGTAAGATGCATTTTTAGCGGTACACGGACTGCGATCTGAGGGATTTTGATGCGAAAAATAATAGGCCTTCGATGTTTGGTGGCGGCACTTGCGCTCATCACTCTTGCGTCTTGTTCTACGGTGAAGCAAAGAGTTGAAGGTACAGCCCAGGGCAGTGCTGGTCCGCGCTATGCTGTCGACGCGACGTGGCCGAAACCCTTGCCCAACAATTGGATTCTGGGCCAGGTTGCCGGCATAGCTACCGCCAAAGACGATACGATTTGGATGATTCATCGCCCTCTAAGCCTCACTGAGGACGAACGCGGTGCCACCTTGACGCCAAAACGTTCGAAATGCTGCAGCGCTGCGCCTGCGGTTCTTCAGTTTGATCGGGACGGTAATTTGCTGCGAAGCTGGGGTGGCAAGGGTCAAGGCTTTGACTGGCCCTCCAACGAGCATGGCATTTATGTGGACCCCAAAGGCGACGTTTGGGTGGGCGGCAATGCCGCCACGGATCATATGCTTTTGAAATTTACCGCCGATGGGAAATTTTTAATGCAAATCGGCAAGCCTGGGGCAAGCAAGGGGAGCAATGACCCTGAACAGCTCGGGCGCCCGGCGCACATGGAAGTCGATGCAGCGGCCAATGAGCTATATGTGGCGGATGGATACGGGAATCGCCGTGTGATCGTGTTTGACGCGACCACCGGGGCCTACAAGCGACATTGGGGCGCCTACGGTAAGCGTCCTGACGACACCAAGATTCCAGACTACAACCCGGACTCACCGCAGTTTGGCATGCCGGTGCATTGCGTACGAATGACCAAGGATCATTTGGTTTATGTCTGCGATCGAATGAACAACCGCATCCAGGTGTTCAAGAAGAGCGGTGAGTTTGTGCGCCAGTTTGTTTATGACCCTGAAACGAAGGGCTCTGGTTCCGTGTGGGATCTTGTCCCTTCAGAAGACCCAACTCAGCGCTTTCTGTTGATTGCCGACGGCACCAATAATGAAGTGCGAATTGTGCTTCGCGAGACGGGCGCTGTGGTTGGCACCTTTGGTAGGCCAGGTCGTCAAGCGGGCGACTTTCATTGGGTTCACAATATTGCGATTGACTCCCAAGGCAGCGTCTATACCTCCGAGGTGGATACCGGCAAACGCGCTCAGCGTTTTGTAAGAACCCAGTAATTCAGGCGATCTTTGCGGGTTTCCCTCAAACGGATAAAGAGATAAAAAAAGGCCCGAAGCAATTCGGGCCTTCTTCAATGTGAGCCCTGCATGGACGCACTCCTGCATATGGATCCTTTAGCGGACGTGGATCACGTCGCCAAAATCAACCCACTGGTTGCCGTCGAACTTCGTCAGTTGCATGGACTGGAAAGGCGCAAAGTCTTCAGGTGTCGTGCTGATGGCGACGCCCGGAATAGCCATCGGCAACTGCAAGCTCTTGATGTTGGTCGCCTGTTTCATCACGTTGGCTCGAGTGAGGTCATCACCGCAAGCCTTCAAAGTATGCACCAATGTTTGTGCAGAGCAATAGCCATAGACATTTGAAGCATCGACCAAGTCGCCCGTTGGATAATACTTCTTCATGAAGGCTAGCCAGTCTTTTAAGCCAGCGTCATTTGCCCATTTTTTATCGTTAGGATCTTTGAGGTATTGCATAGAAATGAGGCCGACCGATTTATCGAGTCCGGCAGGCGTCAATACCGATCCAATTGATGCAGACACTTGGTTTAAATAATGAGTTACTTTCCATCCAATGTCTGCCACTTTGCGAATGGCTTGAGCCGCAAATTTTGGCGTGGTGATATTAAAAAAGACATCGGCGCCGCTCCCTTTGAGGGTCACGATTTGCGAGTCGATGGTTGGGTCAGTGACTTCATAGCTCACTTCTGACACGACCATCGTTTTTGCTTTATCTCCAAGGCCGTCTTTGAAACCTTTTAAATAGTCCTTGCCGTAGTCGTCGTTCTGGTAAAGGATAGCGATCTTGGCATTGGGGGTGTTCTTGAGCAAATGTGCTGCATAGACTTTGGATTCGCTTTGATAGTTGGGCTGCCAGCCGATCGTCCATGGATGATTCTTAGGATCGTTCCATTTACTTGCGCCAGTCGCAAGGAAAATATGAGGAATTTTCTTTCCGTTCAGGTATTTGTGCACTGCGCTATTCGGTGGGGTGCCTAGCATGCCGTAAATGAACAGCACCTCATCCTGTTCGACTAGCTTTCTGGTCATTTCCACTGTTTTTGGAGGTGCATAGCCGTCGTCCAAGCTAATGAATTCGAGCTTGCGACCGTTCACGCCACCCTGCTCGTTAATCATGTTGAAATAGGCCGTTTCGCATTTTCCGATAGTCGCGTAAGCGGATGCAGGGCCGCTGTACGGCATTGTTTGGCCAAACTTGATGACCTTATCAGTTGCGCCCGGATCGTACTTCTTCTGGGCAAAAGCTCGACTTGCAGTACCGCCTAGAGCAACGGTCGCAGCCAAAGCTGAAGACATTTTTAGGGTCTGACGCTTGGTGGTTTGCGATGCGGTGAGTTCTTTCTTCATTTCAGTCTCCTCTATATTGGATTAGGGAAAATTAAGTATAAAACACAATAACCGGCGTTCTTAGGACGGCGACGCACTCGTGGGCTTAACGCTTCGCGCGGCAAAGCGTGCACGCAGCATGCGAATCGCTCCCACAACTCCATAGGGCAGGAAGTACATGCATAAGATCAGGAAAATACCGTAGATTGCCCAGGGTGCTGATTTTGATATTTTATCGGCGATGTTCGGTATAAATTGGATAAAGAAAGCGCCAAAGATCGCCCCGGAGATCGAAGCGAGACCACCGATAACGATGCCGACCAGCAAAGTGATCGAGAGAAACACCGAAAAACTATCGGGAGCCACAAACTGAATAGCGATGGCGCCCAAGGCCCCGGCCACGCCTGTGAACATCGCCGAGATACCGAAGGTCAGAGATTTGTACATGGCATTGTCAATGCCCATGGCAGAGGCCGCAATGGGGTGGTCACGTATGGCCAGCATGGCGCGTCCGATGCGGCCACGTAAAATATTCCAGCCCAGCCAGAACATGAAAAGCAGGACCACAAGTGAAAAGAAATACAGCCATTGATCCTGATTAAGAGGCAAGCCAAAGGGCGCGTCGGGTTTTGTAATTACAATGCCTTGCACCCCCCCAGTCCACTGCTCTAGATGTTTGTATTTCAACAACTGCGGGAGTGCGACCGCCAGCGCAAAAGTGGCCAAGGCGAGGTAGTGCCCTTCCAAACGCAGGGCTGGTAAGCCAAATAAGAAGCCAGCCACTAAGCAAACTGCACCGGCAACGGGTAGGGTAATCCAGTAAGGAGCGCCCATTTTGTCCATCATGATGGCGGCCGTGTAGGCCCCGATGGCATAAAAGGCTCCATGACCAAGAGAAATTTGACCGTTATAGCCGGTGAGCATATTGAGTCCCAGCAAGGCAATGGCGTAGACCATCACCAGGGTGAGCTGAAAGATTTGATAATTCGGCAAGACGAAAGGCACCGCCAAAACCACAATCGCCAAAACGAACCACATAACAAGAGAGTTTTTGCTCATTTTTTGACTACACCCGAGTGACGTGGACTTTGCCCAGCAAGCCAGAGGGCTTGACCGTGAGCACACCGATAATGAGAACCAGCGCTACAGTGAGCTTGAGCTCATTGCCGATGACAAAGGCCCCTAGGACGTTTTCGAGTACTCCTACGATGAATCCGCCAATGACTGCTCCGAGCGGGTTGTCGATTCCGCCAACAAGAGCTCCAGCAAAGGCGTAGAGCAAGATGCCGGACATCATGTTGGGATCGAGAAATACAATTGGCGCGACCATCATTCCGGCAATTGACCCGACTGCCCCCGCCAAGCCCCAGCCCAACGCGAGCATCCAGCCCACCCGGATACCGACTAGGCGGCTTGAGACCGGATTCTGTGCTGCGGCACGCATGGCCAGTCCGAGCGAGGTGAACCTGAAGAATACGAAAAGAATCAATAGAACCACTAGGGTGACACAGGTCGCCCCCAAATCATGCGAAGAGATCCATGTGTTTCCGAACAAGGCCTCCTTTGGAAAGGGGCTTGGAAAGCTCTTAATGGTGTGGGAGAAAATCCAGCCCGCCATACTATTGATGATGACCAAGAGACCTATAAATACGACAACCACTGACAGTATCGAATTGCTATCTACATGTCGGACAATGAAGCGCTCAATGGCTGCCCCGATAATAAACGCAAAGATCACCGTCAAGAAGAAAGCGAGCCAGTAAGGAAAGCCTGCCTCAATCATCGCCCAGGCCAGGTAAGTTGAGAACATCGCCATTTCGCCTTGAGCGAAATTGATGTGGTGGGTCGCTTGATAAATCATCACCAAAGCCAAAGCGACGCTGGCGTAAATGCCGCCAGTCGCTAAGCCCGCCAAAACTTGATGCAAAAATGCGTCCATGTATGCCGTTCCGAAAGAAGTTTGTAGGATCAGTTTTTTAGGTGGCCGATATTTGAGTGATCGAAATGTTAGTAACCAAGATAAGAACGACGCACGGCATCGTTCTGTTTGATCTCGGCTGCAGGCCCGCTGATGACCATACTCCCGGTTTCGATGAGGTAAGCCGAGTCTGCAAGCTCCAGCGCCATGGCAGCGTTTTGCTCGACCAACAAAATGGATACCTTCTCCTTTTGATTGATCGTTTTCATAATGCCGAATATTTCGCGAACAATAAGGGGTGCTAAACCGAATGAGGGCTCGTCCATCAAAAGGAGCTTGGGACGAAGCATTAGGGCGCGGGAAACCGCAAGCATCTGTTGCTCACCGCCAGAAAGTGTCCCCGCCTGCTGGAGGCGACGTTCCTTTAGGCGAGGAAAGTAGGTATAAATACGTTCAAAATCGAGGTTCACCTCGGCTTTGTTTTTGCGCGTATAGGCACCAAGCCGCAAATTCTCCTCGGTGCTTAAGTTCACAAAAGTGCCTCGGCCGTCGGGTACATGAGCCACACCGAGTCGGACAATGTCTTCAGTGGCCTTGCTGTGAATAGGCTGACCTTCGAAGAGAATTTCGCCTTGGGTTTTGACCATCATCTGGCAAAGAGCGCGCAGTGTGGTGGTTTTTCCGGCTCCGTTGGCGCCGAGCAAGGTGGTGATCGACCCTTCCGCAATACTGAAACTCAATCCATGAAGGACTTTGGTCAGGCCGTAGGCCGCAGAGAGGTTCTTGGCTTCCAATAAAATACTCATGCCGTCGCCTCAGTACCTAGGTAAGCTTGGATCACATCGCTATTGGCTTGTACTTCTGCCGGTGAGCCATCGGCAATTTTTCGACCAAAATTCAGAGCCACCACTTTGTCTGAAATGCTCATGACCATGCTCATATGGTGCTCAACTAATAAGACAGTAATGTTGAGGTGGTCTCGGATTCGGCGCACTAGCCCGCCTAACTCTGAGACCTCTTGATGGTTCAGGCCTGCGGCAGGTTCGTCGAGCAAGAGGAGGGTAGGCTCGGCCGCTAAGGCGCGCGCAAACTCGACTCGTTTTTGGGTACCAAAGGGAAGGTCCGATACGCGCAGGTGGGCGACAGAACGTAGGTCGAGAAGGTCGACCATTTCTTCGGCCTTAGCCATCGAGCTTTTCTCCTCCTTGGCCACAGAGCTAAAGCGCAAGGCATTGGCGAGAAATCCGCTGCTGGTTCGACAATGGCGTCCGACCGCAACATTGTCAAGGACCGACATGGTTTTAAAGAGTGCAAGATTTTGGAAGGTTCGGCCAATTCCAAGACCGGCAATCGCACCGCGCGGCAGCGTGGTGAGCTCGGTACCTTGATAGCGAATCTTGCCCGGATTGCAATCGTAGAGTCGAGAAAGGCAGTTAAACAGAGTGGTTTTTCCGGCTCCATTCGGACCAATCAGACCGCAGATTTGTCCAGTCGAGATCTCGAAGGAGACATCGTCAAGGGCCAGAATGCCGCCAAATCTTACGGTGACGCCCTCCACAGATAAGAGCGGCGCTCCCGCAGTTGATAAGCTCCGCGTCGGGCTTGCGCCCACTGTTACTTCATTGGGTATTGTCATCCTCACCCCACCGTCTGTTTTTTAGTTTGAAAAATCAGTGTACACCGAGATTAAAACTTGCGGGTCGCCGCTTTAAAAACTGTGGAATGCCCTGTTCGGGGCGGTTTGCTCGCAGTCAACGGTCGGAATTGCTTCCTAAAGGGCGAAGCACCGAGACCTTTGTCACAAAAGCCTTTGAGCTTCTCCGCTAGGATGGCGTCATACCCCTAAACCCAATCTATATTCGTGACGTAAGCATGGCCAATCAACCTCCAACCAGTCTGATTCACCAAGTCGAAAATCGACTGGTGCAAGAGCTTAGCCGCGTCACGCGTTTGCGCATTCCTGAGCTTTGCGATCAATTGGAAGCGATGGGCGATCGCCAAAGTCGTCCGATGGATCGGCAAGCGCTGTTCTCTGCCTCGGCCATGTTACGGGTGCGGCTCGCGTCAACTGGGGCCATGCCGGATCTGATGGCGTCTCGCAAAGCGCGAAGCACTCGAGCTAGCCTGATTGAAGACTCGGAGCGTCGTGCCATCGTCTTGCTCGATGAGGATGATTTAGAAACGCAGATCTTGGCGCAGGACCTCGCTAGCGCGATAGTGTCTGAGTCTGGTGAAGATTATCCGGCCTATTTACACATGCTGGGCGACATTTCACCGGGCAGTTGGAAAGACGAAGAAATCAATCCTCTCGCGGTCAAATCGATCGCTTCGATCTTGATTCAAACGTTGAATACGCCCTCTGACTCTAGCATCGTGAAGTCCGCTTTACGCGCTCTCACGGTCAAGGCGTTCGCCCTCGACATTGCTAAAGTCATTCGGATGCTGATTGATCAAATGATCGAGGGCGGCGTCCCGGCGGCACCTGGTTTACAGATCCAAAAATCGCCAAGCAAAACCTCTCTCAGCCTGCCCGAAGCGGTGCAGGATGCTCTTGCTTCTACCCCGGCGGTTGCTAATGCTTCAGTTCCAAATGCAATCACCGCGGACGTAGGAGAAGGATCACCGGACGCCGGCACGGAGAGAAGCTCAGACGATGCGAGTCGTGCCGTGTATTCGGCCGATTGGTTAGGTAAAAGCCCCTTGGCCAAGGTTTCGGATAGTCCAAAGTTGACCATGCCGCCGATCTTGCAACCTGTCGTTGAAATTGAACGTGATGCGGTTGCGTTCGCGCATTCGCTTGGCTTTATGCCTTATAGCCGTCAAGCCAGAACAAGCTTTTTTGGAAATAATCGCAAGCGTCTAAAGAGTGGCGGGGCCACGGCTGGACAACTGGCCACTTTGGATCTAGTGGCCGCCCTGTTTGATTACGTGGTTGACGAGACAAGACTTCCTGAGCCGGTAAAACCCTTGTTCTGGAGGTTGCAACAACCCGCTCTTGCGCTGAGCTTGTTAGACCCGGCCTATTTGTCCGAGGACAGTCGATCTTTACGCAATTTGATTGAGAACTTTGGCGCGATATCAACGGCCTTCGCGGGCGAAATTACTCGCGGTAGTGAGCTTCATCGTCGTCTCGAAACGGTTGTACGTGCGGTAGAGATTGTCACTAGTTCTCTGCAGTCCCGCTCCTCCGTAATGGCGACGCAGGTCGACAAGGAATATCAGAGAGCGGCAAAGAGTGTCACCCAGCTGGTTGAGAAAGTAGCCAGAGAGCGAAGTGCTCTGGAGTCGACCCCGCAGCGCTCGAATCGCCGCGACTATGCGGGACGCCCATCCAAAGAGCGTGAACGTAATGTAACCGACAATATTGCCCGTTCCTTGGATGAGCGCTTCAGCCAGTTTGAAGTGCCTGAATCGGTAAAGGATTTTCTGACGACCGTATGGGTGCGCCAACTAAGAACTGCTGCCTTACGGGATGGCGAGGACAGCGCCGAGTACAAAGTCGCTATGCAAGTGGTTGATGATTTGCTGTGGTCGTTGAACAATGATCGCCGGACTCAAAGTCGCAAAGAATTGGCCGAACGCATTCCACCTTTGATTCGTCTGCTAACCGATGGAGTCAAGCGAGTAGGCGCCAAGGAGGAAGAGCAAAAGGCTTTCTTTGATGAGCTTTTTCTAGTGCATTTACGCAAGATGTCCAAGCGCTCTAAGTCGAAGACTACAGTCAGGGCGGAGGACGTGATTATTCCGCCGGAGTTGGTCAACCAGCTTGAGTCTCGTCATTTGGGTCGACAAAGTGAACCGAGGGTTGCAAAATTGGAAGGCTTGGAGACCTCTTTGCAGAGTGTCCCCAAGTTGGAGGAGCGACTGGACACCTTGAAAGGTCCAAAGACCGATTTTCGAACCCCAGGGACCTTACGTGAAATGGAAGCGTTAGCGAAAGGCAAATCGCTGGGGGACAGTCTTAGTCCAATTTCGATCCCACGTTTCGCAAGCCATACTGCCATCTTTCCTAAAACGAATACGAAGAGGAAGAACCCAGACGAGCGTTCAGATACTGTGTCGCGCGGCGGAGATAGACGCATTGATCTAGAGCGCGAGTTAGTTGCCCCGACTCATTTGCGGGTGGTGAGCCGCCAAGATTCGACCGATCGCGAAGAAAATGTTCAGCTCGCAAAGCGTGACCCTTTGGATCGTCCCATTTTTTCGGAATTGAAACGCAACGATCCGAGTACGCGACTGCCAGGAATGCCGGTTGCGTCGGAACCCGCACCTGTTGCCTCTCCGGTGATTGAGCCGCGCATGGATGGCGTGGACAAAGTTCTCACAGAGGACGATAGCGCTCAGTTGTTCGAAGTGATGAATGCGGTTGATTTGAGCGATTGTCCGCCTGAGCAGGCGAGTCTTGATCTTGCCCCCCAAGCTGCACTGGATGCAATTAACAAGGACAGCTGGATTCGACTGACTAGTCGTGATGGGGAGGTCAGCATGTTCAAGGTTGCATGGCTTAACCAACAACGTTCCTTGGCCTTACTGGTCCGCTTCCCCGACCGCCGAGCGCTGTCTTTGCGTTTTATTGATTTGCGAACGCGGCTTGAGGAAGGGCATGCGGCCTTGATGAGTCTACCGGAAGCTTGACTAGGCGCCTTTAAAAAATGCGTCCTCGGCTCAGGCCAGAGGAAACGTCACGATATGGTCGGCAATGATGCGGATACCAATGGGTTCGCCGATTGCATGATTATGGTGACTCGGTACGAGCGCCAGAAGCTCAGCACCACTTTTTAGTTTAAGGGTGTACAAAAATTCGGCCCCCCGAAATGCCTTGCGTTCAACCCTGGCCTGTACCGGACTGGCATCGTCGTGCACGACGTCATCGGGGCGCAGCAAGATCATGACCTCTTGATGTGCATTCGCGTTGGCTCGTGCTGCAATCGCATCTTCGGGACTGTCGATCCCAATCTTGCCGAGCTCCAATTCAATGGTGGGTCGATTTTCAAAGTCCAGGACACGGCCTTTCAAAAAGCAACCTAATCCGACAAAATCTGCCACCTTGGGTGTTTTAGGTCGATGGTAGAGGTTGTAGGCGTTGTCCCACTGCGCGATCAGGCCATTTTCAAGCACGCCCACCTGGTCGGCTAAGGCAAAGGCTTCGTATTGGTCATGGGTCACCAAGAGGGCGGTCGTATTTCGCCGTTTGAGCAAGACACGTAACTCTTGAGCCAGGCGCTCACGTAAGTCAGGATCGAGATTGGAGAAGGGCTCGTCAAGCAGCAGGAGCGCGGGCGAGGGCGCCAAGGCCCGCGCCAAGGCGACACGCTGCTGCTGACCGCCAGAAAGTTCGTGCGGATAACGCTCAGCGTAGCCCGCCAACCCGACCAACGCAATCATTTCGACGGCCATGCTTTGACGCTCATCATGGTTGTGCGTTTTTTTAAGGCCAAAGGCGACATTTTTCAGCACGTTGAGGTGCGGAAACAAGCCGTAATCCTGAAAGACAATGCCAATGCCACGTTTCTCGGGAGGCAGAAACCGATCCGGTGCGGCCAGAACTTTGCCCCCGAGGCTGATGCTGCCTGCAGAAGGTTTCGCAAACCCTGCTAAGACTCTCAGTGCTGTAGTTTTGCCGCTTCCGGACGCGCCGAGTAAGCATCCAATTTGGCCCTGAGCTAACTCGAAGCTCAGGTCGCGCAAGACCTCCGCCCCTTTTTCTGAGGGTCGGTGGCTTTGAAAGGTGACGGCAACGGATTTAACTTCGAGCATTGCGGGACAGTGGAACAGTGATAGTCTCAAATAAGTATAATTCTCATTTAGATTAACACGGCCCTTGATGTCCCTAAAGCAGGAAAAGCAACTAACCGACCAACGTAGCTTCGAAAACCCAAGCCGTGGCCTCAGAATCCCCGGCAAGTTTTTCGTGCTCCTGTCCGCCGCTCTGGTCGCTTTACCGATCATCATGCTGGTGGCCGTTGCGCTGGGTTGGGGCAATGCAAGTGGTTCGGCGGCTGCCACGTTCGAGCACCTCGTCACCACCGTGCTCGGTCGTTACCTTCTTAATACGCTGGGCTTGCTCTTGATTAGTGTGAGCACCGCCGGGGTGCTGGGTGTGGGCCTAGGCTGGCTGATGGCCGGCTACCGATTCCGCTTCCATGGCACCTTCGATTGGCTCTTGGTGCTTCCTCTCGCTATGCCTGCCTATGTGATGGCCTACGCCTATACCGATGCCCTCGAGTCCTTCGGCATGGTGCAGGTCCTGGTGCGCCACCTGACTGGATGGCAACAGGGCGAGTACCGATTCCCCAATTTTCGCTCTTTGTGGGGGGCCGGGCTCTTCATTGGGTTGGCACTCTATCCCTACGTGTTCCTGTTGGCGAGGCGTGCCTTCGCGGAGCGCAGCGCATCGCTTGAAGATTCAGCGCGCGCCCTAGGACTCTCCCCTTACCGGGTTTGGTGGCGTGTGGTTTGGCCCATGGCTCGTCCCGCCGTTGCGGCCGGTTTGGTTTTAGTCATGATGGAAACTTTGGCTGACTTTGGCGTTAGCTCGTATTTCGGGGTAGATACGATGACGGTCGCGATTTACAAAGCGTGGCAAAGCATGGGTGATCGTTTCACTGGCGCGCGTCTCGCGCTGCTACTTCTGGTGGCCTCGGGCTTACTCATCGCGCTGGAGCGCAAGCTCCGAGGACGAATGCAGTTCTTTACGCGCAGTCCTAAACCGGCTAGTCCTCGATGGTTGGGTGGCATGAGAGCGCTACTCGCTTTGGCAATATGCGCTGCAGTGCCTTTTTTTGCTTTCGGTTTACCGGTGTTGCTATTGCTCATTAAATGGTTTCAAGAGGGAGGCACCTTCGATTTCCGCATGCTGCATTGGCTTTGGAATAGCTTTTATTTGTCGCTACTTGCCGCCTTTGCGACTGTGGGTTTAGCCCTCGTGGCGGTTTACGCTTTACGTCTAAATGCGCGGCGTTCGATGCTGGTGGCGATCAGTTTCGCAAATGCCGGCTATGCCTTACCCGGGCTAGTCATCGCCGTTGGCCTTCTCATCGCTCTGGCCTATGTTGACGCGGGAATTGCGACGGTCTTGGGGGTGTCTGGCCTATTGCTTGGCTCGTCGTTAGGCGTGGTGTATGCCTATATGGTGCGCTTTTACGCGGTGGCTTTCCAAACGCTTGATGCGGGCTTAAAGCAGGTGAGTCCGGTCTTGGACCAAGCGGCCAGAAGCCTGGGTCGACGCCCGTCGGAAGTGCTCAAGGAGGTTCACTTCCCTCTAATGCGTCGCAGTCTGCTCACAGCGCTGTTGTTGGTGATGGTCGACAGCTTAAAAGAGTTACCCGCCACCTTAATTCTTCGCCCCTTCAATACTGATACCTTGGCGGTGGTGGTGTATCAATTTGCGAGCGACGAAAGGCTCGCTGATGCGGCCTTGCCGTCACTGGCGATTGTTGCTGTGGGACTCTTGCCCGTGTTGCTCATGACTCGACTCAGCCGGGTCTAGCCACTCTAAAACAAGTCGGCTCAAGCGGTTTTTTTCAATGCGAAATGTGGTGTCAGTCTTGGCATATAGCCAGTCTGAAAAAGCCATAAATCGTTCAAACGGTTGAGCGACGAGGCTCCCACCTAATAACCTTGCCAGGAGGTCAGACTTGGCATCATCAAGACCCGCCTCGGCCTCACGGTTAGCGATTAAATCCCAATAGCGCGCGAAACGCTCCATTCGGCGCATTTCCTCGAACGCGAGCGTGGAGGTCGCGAGCACGTTGTAGGGCGGATTAGGATTAAACTTGAGTTGATACTCATCCGTATGGCGAATGATCGGTGTGCCTCTTAAACGCTTAAGAATGCCAAGCTGAATCTCGTGATGCTGACCTTTGGTTAGGCCCAACCAATCGACCAAAAGGTCAAATCCCCTTGCGAAGCTTTTCAAATCCTCGCCGGGCAAGCCCGCGATCAAGTCCAGATGTAGGTGCACTTGAGTATGAGCAACCAGCCAACGTACATTGGTCTCGGCTTTTACATTGTCCTGACGGCGACTGATTAGCTTTTGAACACTCGAATTTAAGGTCTGGATACCTATTTCGAACTGCAGAGCGCCGCGCGGAAACTGCACAATCAGTTCTTTAAGGGCGTCGGGCAAATGATCGGGAATCACTTCAAAATGTGCGAACACTGGATCGTCCGGGCGTTGTCGCTCGAGAAAAAAGCGCAGGATAGCTGCGCTGGTATCGACCTTCAAATTGAAGGTGCGATCAATAAATTTGAAGGTGCGCGCGCCGCGTGTGTAGAGTTGATCCAGGTCGGCGAGGGTTTGATCCAACGAGAACGGCCAGGCTGTTTTGTCCAGTGCTGAAAGACAAAATTCACATTTAAACGGGCAGCCGCGTGAAGCTTCGAAATAAGTAAGGCGATACGCGATATCCGCATCGCTGTAGAAATGATAGGGCGTTTCCAATCCGGCCAACTGCTCACTACTGGCAGTGTCACCTGGAATGATTTTCATGAGGGGTTTTGGCCCCACAAGTAGTTGCTGACAAAGGCGAGCGAAAGCGGCCTCACCTGGACCGGTGATGATGTGATCGGCGAGCTGGCAAATGATTTGGCCACTTATTTCGTGGCTCACCTCGGGTCCTCCAAGCACAATTTTGATATCGGGTGCCAGGACTTTGAGGAGTTGCACAATTCGAGTAGTTTCTTCCACATTCCAGATATAGACGGAAAAACCGATTACGCGCGGCTTGAGAGCCAGTAGCTTCTCGACGGCCACCTCGGGCCGAATACCAATGACCATCTCAAGAATTTCGGCCTGCGCTTGCAGCGGGCCAAGATTTGCCAGAAGCCAGCGTAAGGCAAGATTGGTGTGCGAATAACGCGCGTTAAGGCTGCTCAGAATGATGTTGGAAGAACTCACAGGCGAATGATAGCTGTTGGCCTACTGAAACAAACTGAAACAAAGCGAGACCTCGCAGAGAAGATCTTTCTGCGTTCATGGCCGATGATGGGCACTCTCTGTTTAAAACTCTCTAGAAAGTGAAGGAAAATCATGAAACGAAGTCTTTTTAAGTTTTGGAGTACTCGGGCCGTTGTGGGGCTCTTTAGTGGCGTGGTTTTGTTGGGTGGTCTTTCTGCCTGCGCGCACCGTCCTCACGGTTCAGGTACGCAACACAGTGCAGCAGATGTCGCCAAGTTCCGCGAAAAAATGCTTGAACGCGTCAGCGCTCAGCTTGAATTGAATGCGGATCAGAAGCTGAGACTTGGAGTTTTGGCCGATAAATTGCAGGAGCAGCGCCTTGCACTGAAGGGCAAAACCAGCGACCCCAGGGCTGAAATGCAGGCGCTGATTAGTAGCGATAAGTTTGATCGAAGCCGCGCCCATACCCTGGTCGGTGAAAAAACGGCGGCGATAACTACTAAAAGCCCAGAGGTGGTTGCAGCCATGGGTGACTTTTTCGATGGCTTGAACGCGGTACAACAGCAGAAAGTGCGAGACTTTTTGCAACGCGGTGGGCGCCATTGGGGCGGGCGCGGATAAGTTGCACTTGGACGCCCGATGAGGGCGCTTGATCATGCACAATAGCGGCAATGAACCCAAGCGCCTTCGCTCAACCGTTTTACCGATTAGACAGCTCCAGAACACGGGCTACGGGTGGCGTGGGATTAGGACTCTATCTCTCACGTTTGGTCGCCCAAGCGCACGGCGCGGCTTGGTCCATTCGCAATGCCCATCCCGGTTTGGAAATTTCGATTTCTTTTTAATTGAAGTGGCGGCTTCGTAGTATGATCCTTGCGCCTAGTCGCGCTTTTGCGATTTCGTATCTTGACGGAGCTAATCCATGGGCATTTTGCCGGATGGTTTGATAGTCGTAGCCAAGCGAGAGTGCCCAACCTGTGTTTTGGTCGAGCCATTGCTGCGTGAACTATCTGAAGGCGAGTCGCTTACTGTTTATTGCCAGGACGATGCCAGCTTTGGCGCAGGCGCATCGTCGGTTATTTTCGATGAGTCGCTAGAACATTCCTTTGGCCTGGATATAGAGTTCGTTCCAACCTTAATTCGAGTCACCAACGGGGTTGAAGTTGCTCGCACTTATGGCTGGCATCGTGAAGATTGGCAGCGCATCAGCGGTCGCGCCAATTTAGGGCAAAACCTACCGGTGTCCAGACCGGGCTGTGGTTCCCTTACTCTTGAGCCTGGATTGGCAGAAGAGCTCGCCGTGCGTTTCGGCAAGGCCAAGTTCCATTCACGCACGGTTGAGCTGGGCGATTCGGAAGACCCGATAGAAGCTTGTTACGCACGTGGCTGGTCGGATGGGTTGCCGGTTGTACCTCCCACCCGTGAGCGGGTCCTGCGCATGCTGACCGGGACCACCCGCGATTCTGGCGAAATCATCGGCATGGTGCCGCCCGACTTAGCGGCTTGTACAGTCGAAAAGGTCGCCATCAATGCAGTCATGGCGGGCTGCAAGCCGGAATACATGCCGGTCGTGCTGGCCGCCGTGGAGGCATCCCTCATCGACGAGTTCGGGATGCATGGCATTTTGTGCACCACAATGTTTGCTGGCCCAGTGGTCATTGTCAATGGTCCTATGGCCAAATCGGTTGGAATGAACTCGGGAGTCAATGCCTTAGGTCAGGGCAATCGCGCCAATGCTGCGATAGGCCGTGCCTTGCAATTGGTGATCCGCAATGTTGGCGGTGGTCGCCCGGGTGAGGTGGATCGCTCAACCTTGGGCACACCTGGCAAATACACCTTTTGTTTTGCGGAGTCGGAGCTCGAAGAATGGCAGCCGCTGTCAGTTGAACGAGGCTACGCGCGCACCACCTCGACCGTGACTCTCTTTGCGGGAGAAGGGGTACAAGGCATTGTCGATCAAAAGTCTCGGACGCCCGAATCATTGGCCCGTAGCTTTGCCGCCTGTATGCGTGCCGTGGATCATCCTAAGCTGGCCATGGCGGGCGACGCTCTACTGGTAGTGTCGCCTGATCATTGCCGCGTTTTTTTTGAAGCCGGTTGGTCCAAGGCAAGATTGCTTGAGGAGCTGACTCAATTGTTATTGCTTCCTGCTGATGAAATGTTGGCCGGAGCGGGTGGTATTGCCGAAGGATTGCCGAAGTCGCTGGCAGGCACCAAGATTTCAAAATTTCGCCCGGGCGGCATCTTGATCGTGCGCGCTGGTGGTGGCGCAGGATTGTTTTCAGCCGTCATAGCTGGTTGGGCTGCTTCTGGCCCAGTGGGCTCGATTCCTGTTACCAAGGAGATTACGTTATGAGTGGAGCGATTTTCTTGCTCGATCCCACAGCCGAGCTTTCGCCAGTCGCGCGTGCCTTGCACGCGAGACCGGCGTCCCTCGATGGATTGTGCGTTGGGCTTCTAGATATTTCCAAAGCGCGCGGCAATATCTTTCTCGACCGTGTCGACGAATTGCTCAGCAAAAAAGGCATTTCGGTAAAGCGCTATCGCAAGCCGACCTTCACGCGTCCGGCACCCGATGCTCTTAGGCAGCAAATTGCGGCCGAATGCAACGTGGTTGTTGAAGGGCTTGCCGACTGAGGATCCTGCACGTCGTGCTGTATGCATGACATCGCAGATTTCGAAAGTCGCGGTATCCCTGGCGTTGGAGTTGCTTCTACAGAGTTTGTGCCTGCTGCGGCGGCACAAGCAAAAACCCTCGGGCTCGATCCCAAAATGGTGTTCGTCCAACATCCCATCCAGGATCGCAGCGATGCCGAGTTGCGGGACTTGGCGGAGAACGCGGTCGAAAAAATTATTCAGGCGCTTACCAAGACCTGACCCTTTCTGCCTCCTTGATCCGTCCGGTGGTTTCTTAGACAGGAGATCACTGTGATTATCGCAACCGCGGGACATGTGGATCATGGCAAGACCAGCCTGATTCGGGCGCTGACCCACATTGATACGGACCGGCTGGAGGAAGAGAAGCGTCGTGGCATGTCCATTGATTTGGGCTTTGCCTATGCCGATTTTGGCTTAGCTAAACCAATTGGCTTTGTGGATGTTCCCGGCCACGAGCGCTTCGTTCGCAATATGTTGGCTGGCGTCGCGGCCATTGATTGCGCCCTGTTAGTGATTGCTGCAGATGATGGTCCGATGCCTCAAACGCTCGAGCATCTGGCCATTCTTGAGCTACTGGGCGTACAACACCTGGTGGTGGCCCTGACTAAGATTGATCGAGTTGACGCAGCCAGGACGGCCGAGGCGATGCGGGAAATTCGGACCTTGCTCGCCAATACCCGTATGCCTAGCGCCTTAATTTTTCCATTGATCGCAACCAAGGGAGAGGGCGTTGAAGCACTACGTGAAAGTCTGACGGACCTAGCGAGGCAGATCGAGGCTAAAGCATCAATTGCCGCTACGAGTTCAGATCCGGCCGGTAACTTTCGCATGTCGATCGATCGGGCCTTTGTCATGGCAGGCGCGGGGCTGGTTGTTTCTGGTGCCGTTTACACGGGGCGAGCACAAGTCGGAGATCGAGTCATCGTGTCGCCCGCCGGGGTGGAGGCTCGCATTCGGAGCATACATGCACAAAATCAGTCGGCTCAGGTCGCATTCGCCGGGCAGCGCTGCGCTCTGAATTTGAGCGGTGCCGATCTCAAGAAAGAGGATGTGGGACGGGGAGCATGGCTGCTTGCCGAGCAAATTCATGCGCCTACGCAAAGACTGGATGTTGAGCTCACCCTGCTGGCGAGTGAGGCGCGATTCTTGGCGGACGGAGCATCTGTGCAACTGCATTTGGCGGCCACGTCAATACCGGCGCGGGTGGCCTTGTTGCGCACCAAAACACTTGGCGCAGGCCAAACCGAATTGGCACAACTTGTGCTCGACCGACCGATTGCCGCCTTGCATGGCGATCGTTTCGTATTGCGAGATCAAGCGGCACAGCGGACTATTGGCGGCGGTCGGGTTATTGATCCTTTTGGTCCGGTCCGTGGTCGAGCCAAGGAAGGGCGACTTCTCGAACTTGATGCGATGCGCGTTCCGACAGCTCATGAGGCCCTGTTTCTGATGCTCGCCTTAAAACCTGATGGTCTCGATTTACAACAGTTCGAATGCGCCTGGAATTTGAACCCAGCTCAACAAGCGCATCTCAGGTCCTTGCCCGGCTTGAGGGTGATCGCGCGCAAGAGGCAAGATCTCGCGGTTGCCGAGGCACAGTGGCAGGCTATAAAAGACCGCTTGTTGGAGGCCATTGCCCAGTATCACGCTGCTTATGCTGATAGTTTAGGGCCCTCCGAAAGCGCTCTTCTGGCGCTCGCGTCGAGGAATGCGACCATCGCGTCCGCAGCCTTACGTGTGCTGCTCGACGAACAGGCCATTGTTCGAGATGGGCTCGTCGTTCGAGCGCCCGGGCATCGCGCCCGCATGAATGAAAAGGACCGACTGCTGTTCGAGAGGATTAGCATTATTTTGCTAGCCAATGGACTACGGCCCCCTATTGTGGGAGATCTCGCCAAGGTGCTCGAAATAGATCCGGCCGTATTGCTAGTGTTCTTACAACGTGCAAGTCAGGGTGGCCATATTGCGGCTGTCGCGAGCAATCGTTTCTACTTGCCCGCAACGATAGCCGATTTGGCGCAGATTGCTGGTGAGTTGGCCGTGCAGACCCCCGAGTCCGGGTTTGATGCTGCCGCCTATCGAGATCGGTCTGGCATCGGTCGAAACTCGACGATTCAAGTGTTGGAGTATTTTGATCGGCACGGAGTGACCCGCTTTTCCGGCAACCGGCGCTGGATGTCCGAAACCTATGCTCGCAAAGTGACCTGAAGCATGATCTCTCTCAAAAAAAATAAGTCGATTCGCCTGCCTTCTGTTGATCGCTTGGCCAACCATGAGCAGGCCTTGACTCTGATCAGGCGCTTTGGCCGCATGGCCTTGGTTGAAGCCATTCGTGCGGAACTCTCCAGCCAGCGCCTTCAGGCCATTGCCGCGCTAGGCAGTGTCAATGAGCACACGGTGGCCAACGATGAGCACCTTCTTAGTGCCGTGGCTGACCGTCTCGAAGCCGCTTTTCGACCTAGCTTTCAAGCCGTCTTAAACCTGACCGGAACGGTTTTGCATACCAACCTGGGACGAGCGCCCTTGCCACAAGAAGCGCTTGATGCCATTTTCGCCACCGCCTCTGGCGCGAGTAACTTGGAGTTTAATCTTCAGAGCGGTGTTCGCGGCGACCGCGACGAACATGTTGAAGCCTTGCTGCAAAAACTGACCGGTGCTGAAGCGGCGACCGTCGTCAATAATTGCGCCGCCGCGGTTCTGCTGGTGCTCAATGCTCTGGCGCTCAGGCGTGAGGTGCCTGTTTCTCGAGGTGAGCTGATTGAAATCGGTGGCTCATTCCGGCTGCCCGATATCATGTCAAGGGCGGGGTGCCGCCTGATCGAAGTCGGTACCACTAATCGCACTCACCTAAGTGATTTTGTACAAGCCCTGAGTGCGAAGACTGCCCTGGTGATGAAGGTGCATACCAGTAATTACGTTGTGCAAGGTTTCACCGCTTCAGTACCCGAGGCCGATCTCGCCCACGCCTGCCACGTTCACGGCGTTCCTTTCGTGGTGGATCTTGGGTCGGGTGCTCTGATCGATCTGAGCACCTATGGCCTTCCAAGGGAGTCGACTCCCTCCGAGGCAATCACGCAAGGCGCTGATCTCGTTCTGTTCAGTGGCGATAAGCTATTGGGTGGCCCCCAAGTCGGCATCATTGTCGGCAAGGCCGATCTAATTGCGAAAATTAAGCGTAGTCCCCTGAAGCGAGCCTTGCGTATTGACAAGATGAGCATGGCCGCGCTGGAGGCCGTGCTTCGCCTCTACCTCAATCCTGAGCAAATCGCCGAACGCTTGCCGACTCTGCGTTTATTGACTAGAAGTCTCGAGGACGTTCGAGCGACTGCGGCCCGGGTGCAGCCGACACTGGCCGTGCACCTGGGTACTTGGGGCGATGTTCAATTGATTGATTGTGAAAGCGAAATCGGCTCGGGCGCTCAACCAACTCAAAAATTGAAGAGCGCCGGGCTTGCAATCATGCCTCGCAACGCCAAAGGCCGAGGCGGTGCACTCATGCGACTTCAAGGGCTGCTACGTGCTTTGCCCGTGCCGGTGATCGGACGAGTCGAAAAGGACGCGCTGGTGCTCGACTTTCGATGTATCGAAAATGAAAGTTTGTTGCTCGCACAACTTGAACATTTGTGCGTTCCAACTTGATTTCCGTGCTTTGTTGTGAGATATGCGTATTTTTCGCATATTGTTGCTTTTTCTAGAGGGTTTTGATGGGGGCGGCCAGGCACGGGGGGTTGCCCGGACGAAACTGACCGTTCGTCGCCGATAAACGGCCGTTCATCCCTGGATGGGTTGTTGCTGAGGTCGCGGCCTTTCTATCATCTGGACCCTTCCGTGACTTCGGTCACGGCACCAGCGGGGCGCCTGTTCTGGTGCCTCGGAACTCGAAGAAAGGAAGCACTCATGAAACACTTCGAACCCTCCCCACCTTACTACCTTGTAAAAACAAATCGCTTTCGTACTGGCGCATTTCTAATTGCCGCTGTGGCAGGTCTTTCGGCTTGCTCGTCGAGCGAGCCGACAGCAGACCCCTCAAGCGAACTTGCTTCTTTGTCCGAAGAAGAAAAACGTCGCCGCAGTAAGCCGCGACCCGCGCCAGCCCCCGAAATCGTATCCGAGACGAAAGCGGAGCCCAAGCCGACTTCGGCTCCCGCACCCTCGACGGTAGCGGCTTCGGCACCAGCACCGGCACCAGTGGCAGCACCGGTATCTGCACCGGTATCTGCACCAGCCGCTTCACCTGCGCCTGCCCCAGCACCCAATCCAGGTGGCGTCGTCAATCATGAAGGTCGAACACTCTCGGTGATGCCATCATTCTCAAGCCCGGTCTTGTTTAATACCCCCGAAGCCGACGCCATTCTCTCCGCGATGCAAATTATGCCGAAGAACAGTGCGTGGAATGAGGATGTCAGTACCCGCCCTGTTCTTGCCAATTCAACGGCGATGATTGCTCGAATCGGTGCGGCCTTGCCCCTTCAGTACAACCTGGACATGGGTTTTGTAATTGTTCCACCCACTCAGCCGATGGTGAATTTTGGCATCACCTTGTATCCGACCGAGTCCGACCCAGGTCCGTATCCGATTCCGGATCAGACGCCCATTGAAGAATGGCCGCTCAATGGTCTTTCGTTGTCCGCTTGGCAGGCGAGCGGGGCTGGAGATCGACATGCCATTATTGTGGATCCGCTTAACCAAAAGCTTTATGAGCTGGGAAATGCGTATCGGACAACTTCTGGTTGGTCGGTCGGCGTTGCGGCGAAGTTCGATCTCAACACTAACCGCCAGCGGCCTTTGGAGTGGACTAGTACCGATGCTGCCGGCTTGCCGATTTTTCCTGCAGTGGTTCGCTATCATGAGCTGGCGCGGGGGATGGTCGAACATGCGATTCGATTCACGGTGCAAAGAACTCGACGAGAGTTTATTTATCCGGCAAGTCACTATGCCAGTGCGGCGACGGATATCGATTTGCCGGCAATGGGGCAGCGCTTCCGCTTGAAGTCGTCCGCGAATCTTGTCGGCTTATCACCTCATGCCTTGGCAGTCGCCAGGGGGCTTCAGAAGTACGGCATGATCGTGGCCGACAATGGCGGCAGTTGGCGTATCAGTGTGGCTCCAGACTCTCGCATCAGCGGGCTCAACGAATTACGCCGCTTCGTAGGCAGTGACTTTGAGGTGATTCAAACCACAGGAGAGTTTGAAGGTCCACGCAAGCCCTAGTTTTAGTTGTCATACTGTGGCTACGGGCGACGGGGCGTACGCTTCCCTGTCGGTACACTTCGGAGAACCCATCCCGCCGCGATATACTGTCAGGACAGACATGGAAGAGGCTTGCTCCCGGTGGGGTGCCCGGACTTCAAACCCGGTGGGGGGCGTTTAACGTCCCTGGTGAGTTCGACTCTCATTCTCTTCCGCCAGTGTCTTGCCGATTTCAATTGAAAGGTGAAACCACGATGACCCGACTTGCGTTCCATTTCGATTTTGGCAGCCCAAACGCCTACCTGAGTCACCTCGTGATTCCCGAAATTGAGAAACGCATCGGCGCGCGTTTTGAATATGTACCGGTGCTCCTTGGTGGCTTATTCAAAGCAACTAACAATCGCTCACCGATGGAGAGCATGGCGGGTATCAAGAACAAGCCTGACTATGAGCGTCTGGAGATGCGTCGCTTCATTGCCCGGCACCAGATCACGAAATTTCAATTTAATTCGTTCTTCCCGGTGAATACCTTGGCCATCATGCGTGGGGCAGTGGCCGCCCGGCATCTCGGTGTGTTAGAAAAATATGTCGATGAGGTCTACCGCTATATGTGGGCCGAGGGCCGGAATATGGGCGATCCAGCGGTGATTGCGGCGAGCTTGGAGGAGTCCGGTCTTCCGGTCAAAGCCTTGCTCGACGCCAGTGCTAGTCCCGAAATAAAAGCAGAGTTAATCTCGAACACCGACGCTTCGGTTGCGCACGGCAGCTTTGGCTCACCGACGTTCTTTGTGGATGACGATATCTATTTCGGGAAGGACCGCTTGAGAGACGTAGAAGAGGCATTTCTCAGCAAACGCGGTTAAGTCAGATCCTAGGCTGACTCATCACAATAGAACTGCACGGTAGACCAATTGTTTGAATTCAAACGAGAAAGGGTGCCAGAAGGACATCTGACGTTGCGTCATCAGTATTCCGGCAAGATTCTGCTTTGGTGAGATCCACCAGTGCGTTCCTGCGATCCCGCCCCATTGAAACTCACCAGTAGATTCCTTCGGGTCGAGAGAGGATGGGGTGAGGGTCACTGCGCCTCCTAAGCCAAACGCTTTGCCTTCCACCCGTCCGAGGTTTGGGAAACCGATCCTTACCCTGTCGGGCAGTTGGTTACTCATCATCAAGGCGATCGTTTCGGGCTTGAGCAAGGTACGACCGCCCGGTAGGAAGCTGCGCAGAAAGGCGAGCATATCGGGAAGGCTAGTCACGAGACCGCCACCACCGGAGAGGCGGGCCACAGGGCGCAGGTAGGCACCGGGCCATGGCGCCTGATCGGCTCGTGTCAGGCCGGGCTTCGTCGGGTTTAGGATATCGGCCCCCGCGTAGTAAGTCGCAAGCAAAGAGTGCTTCGCATCGGGCACTACGAAACCGGTATCCACCATGTCCAGAGGCTCAAAAATACTGGATTGAATAAAAGTGTCGAAGCGCTGACCGCTGACGATTTCGACCAATCTTGAGAGCACGTCTGTCGCGACCGAATATTCCCAACCTGTTCCCGGATGAAACACTAAAGGGAGAGGCTCGAGCGCATCCATCATTTGGGCCAAGGTCTGTGCTGGATTCAGCACTTTGGCGGCAATATAAGCCTTGTAAATCAGCGTGCCGGGGTCAAGCAGGCCGTAACTCAATCCAGAACTATGGCTCAGAAGTTGTCGTATTGTGATGGAAGACTGCGCGGGTTCGGTATCGTTAATAGCGGTGGCGTTCGCTTTAAGTACTCGACGCTGACCTAATTGGGGAATGTATTTTTCAATCGGGTCGTCGAGCCTGAGTCGAGCCTCTTCCACCAAAAGCATCACCGCGCAGGAAGTGATCAGTTTGGTATTCGAAAAGGCGCGAAACAAGTGGTCGCTGCGCAGAGGAATTTTGGCCTCGATATCGGCATAGCCCACGCAGTGCAGATCCACCAAGTCCCGGCCCTTCAATACGGCAGAGGAAACGCCAGAAAGCAGGTTGGCGTCACAATAGCGTTGCAAGGCGGCGTGAGCCGCCGAGAAATCGTATGCCGAGGTCGTGACTTGCATATTGTTCTAGTTGTCGCATTTAGCTGTAAATTTCAAACAAACCAGCGCCACCCTGACCGCCGCCAATACACATCGTGACCACTCCCCACTTTGCCTTGCGACGACGCCCTTCAAGTAAGATGTGGCCAGCAAGACGAGCCCCTGTCATGCCGAATGGGTGTCCAATCGCAATCGAGCCACCGTTAACGTTGTACTTGGCAGGATCGATTCCCAACTTGTCACGGCTGTAAAGGCATTGACTGGCGAAGGCCTCGTTCAACTCCCACAGATCGATGTCATCAATGGTGAGGCCATGACGTTTGAGTAATTTTGGAATAGCAAACACTGGACCGATACCCATTTCATCGGGTTCGCAGCCTGCTGCGGCCCAGGCGACAAAACGCCCTAGGGGTTGTAGTCCGCGTTTTTCGGCAAGCTTGGCTTCCATCAGTACCACTGCTGCCGCGCCATCAGACAATTGACTTGCATTACCGGCGGTCACAGAATTACCAGGGCCTTTGACAGGCTCGAGCTTGGCCAGACCTTCTAAGGTGGTCTCAGGTCGATTGCACTCGTCGCGATCCACGATGTAGTCCACAAAAGACTCGGCCTTGGTGTTTTTGTCGACCACTTTCATTTTAGTGGCCATCGGCACAATCTCGTCTTTGAATTTGCCCGCGGCTTGCGCTGCGGCCATGCGACGTTGTGACTCCAGAGAGTACTCGTCTTGATATTCACGGCTGAGTTTGTAACGTTTAGCGACGATGTCGGCAGTATCGATCATGGCCATATAAATGGCCGGAGCAATGCGGCTCAATTCTGGATCAATGGCCTCCTTGGGCATTGGGCCTCCTGGCACGGAAATGCTTTCAACGCCACCTGCGACCACGCAGTCGGCTCCGTCACCGCGAATGTGATTCGCCGCCATGGCAATCGACTGTAAACCAGAGGAGCAGAAGCGATTGATTGAAACACCCGCCGTAGTTACAGGCAAGCCCGCAAGCAGTGCCGCTTGACGTCCAATATTGGGGGACAGGTGGGCGCAGTTGCCGAGATAGGAGTCCTCGATGAAGTCCTTTTCCACACCAGAGCGCTCGACCGCATGTTTAATGGCATGAGCTGCCATCGACATTGGGGCGGTGATATTAAAGCCGCCGCGACCGGCTTTTGCCAGGCCGGTTCGGGCATAAGAAACGATGACTGCTTCGCGCATAAGGTGTCTCCAGATGGTAAAGAGAGATAGGGCGGCTGAAAAGCCGGTCTAGGGGATGCATCTTAAACGTAGCGCTGACGATGTGCAGAACTTGGCCCAATTTATAGTTTCGTCAGCGGTCCGGGCAAACGGCATTGCACTGCCCTGCGCGAGCAGTCAATGATTTCTCAAAGTTGAGACGCAGGATAGTCGCCTAAGGGCCCTCGCACTACCATAAGCGATAAGCTAATTTTTGCGTTGTAAATCTGACCCTTGGATTCAAATTATGAAACCTGCGCTGAACTCATGTCTTAAGTTCCTTGGACTGGCCCTGAGCGCTTTACTACTCTGCGTCGCGCCAGTCAAGGCCCAGGAATGGCCGAATCGACCCATCAAAATCATTATTCCCTACCCGCCGGGTGGCCAAACCGATATCGTTGCGCGCTGGATTGGTGAAAAGCTAAGCGCTGTGCTGGGCCAGCCCTTTGTGATGGACAATCGGCCGGGTGCGCAAGCCATTGTGGGCATTACGGCGGGTAAACTCTCTCCCGCCGATGGTTACACCTTGGTGATGGTGAATTCTTCCAACATAATCATCAATAAGTTCGCCTACACGAAGCTTGCCTACGATGGCCTAACGGACTTCGAAACCGTGGCGCATCTCGGTCTGGCTCCGCTTGGCATGGTCGTGCCGACCAGTTCCGGGATCAAGAGTGTTGACGAGTTTTTGCAGCAGGTGAAGCGTAACCCAGGCAAGGCAACCTTTGCCTCCTTCGGTACCGGTAGCAGCTCGCATTTGTATGGCGAGATGCTGCGCGGACTAACCAAAACAGATATGGTGCACGTTCCCTACAAAGGAGCCGGTCCTGCGGTGGTCGATATCGCAAGCGGACAGGCGACGATGGGTATTCAGGACTTCGCAGCGACAGCGCCCTTTATTCAGTCCGGAAAGCTCACCCTGCTCGCCACCACGGGCCCTAAGCGTTGGCCGCTGCATCCCGATGTAAAAACCTTTGGCGAGCTCGGTTATCCGGCCATGAATCTTGCTGGATGGGTGGGCATTATGGCTCCCAAGGGTACACCGAAGCCGATAGTGGATCGCTTAAATCGGGAAATAAACAAAGCGATCCAGTCGCCAGAAGGGACCGCGAAGATATTGCAATTCGGTTTGTTGGTGACGGGCCTGTCGCCTTCGGAGTTTTCCGACGATATTCGGCGCGCTACGCCACTCTGGGGTGAAATCTTCAAGCAATCGGGCATTGTTCCCGAGTAAAGGAATCGAGGTTTCAAAATGAATGATCTTCTCATCCAAGGCGGGACGCTCGTTGATGGAACAGGTGCATCGGCGAGAGTCGCTAGCGTCGCGATCAACAAGGGCCTCATTGTGGCCGTGGGAGATGCGGCGGAAGTACCGGCGCGCAGGGTGATTAATGCTCGCGGCTTGCTGGTGACGCCGGGGTTCGTGGATATTCATACTCACTACGATGGTCAAGCCACCTGGGATCCCTTTTTGACGCCTTCGACCTGGCATGGTGTCACCACCTGCGTTTTTGGTAACTGCGGCGTGGGTTTTGCGCCGGTGCGACCCGACAAGACGGACTTCCTTATCAACCTGATGGAAGGTGTCGAAGACATCCCCGGCACGGTGCTTTCGGAAGGCATGGCCTGGACCTGGGAGAGTTTTCCACAGTATCTTGATGTGCTCGATAAAATGCCGTTCGCGATGGACGTGGGCGCACAGCTCCCGCATGCCGCTTTGCGCTTTTATGTGATGGGCGAGCGCGGCGCCGATCATCAAGAGGCACCGAGCAGTCAAGAGCTGGTCGAAATAAAAAGACTCACTGAAGAGGCTTTGTTGGCCGGAGCACTGGGTGTGACTACGTCGAGAACGGTGAAGCATCGTGCTAAGGATGGCCGCTACACCCCGAGCTTGTCGGCTGCGGAGCCCGAACTACTCGCCATCGCGCAGGCGATGCGACAAGTCAACCGTGGGGTACTCGAGGTGAACTCGGATTTCGGTGCGGGCGACTTCGAAATCTTGCGCTCGGTCGCGGAAGTGTCCGGTCGACCGATGAGTCTTTTGCTATTGCAGGTAGACAATGCGCCACAGCTTTGGCACACCACCTTGCAACAGATTCATGAAGCGCGTCGTGCCGGTCTGGCCGTGACAGGGCAAGTCGGCGCTAAGGCGATTGGCGTGTTACTCGGTCTCGAAACCAGCCTGCATCCCTTCATGACTCACCCAATCTGGCTTGAGATGGCGGCTCTCTCTCCGCGCGAACGATATCTGAAATTGCGCGACGATGAAGGGCTACGCAGCGCCCTCACCGAAGAGCCGCGTGCCAGCAGGGCGACGGCGGCCATGAACAAGATGCTTGACCGATGTTTTGTACTTGATGATGACCTGGATTACGAGCCAGAGGCACACACTAGTCTGAGCGCTCGAATTGCGCGGGAGGGCGGCCATTTGCGTGGCTTGGCTTTAAAAGAAATGATGAAGGCAGAAGGCAAGGCCCTACTGCTGCATCCCTTTGAAAACTATACCGCAGGCGATTTCGGTGTGGTCCGGCAAATGTTGGCCGATCCTGCAACGGTGATGGGCTTAGGGGACGCCGGCGCCCATGTAGGTTTAATTTGCGACGGCGCTGGGCCGACCTTCCTCTTGAAACACTGGGCGCGTGACCGCAAACGTGGGCCGGGACTACCTCTCGAATCCTTGGTCAAAAAACAGACTCTCGATACTGCTGCCGTTTATGGCTTGCACGACAGAGGCGTGATCGCTACAGGTATGAAAGCCGACATCAATGTGATCGATTTCGAAAAACTCGCCTTGGAAATGCCCGAGGTGGTCTACGATTTACCGGCCGGTGGCCGGCGTTTGATTCAAAGGGCGCGAGGCTATCGTCACACTTTTGTAAGCGGCATTGAAACCGTGCTCAATGATGAATTGACGGGAGCCTTGCCAGGTAAGTTAATTCGTTCCTCGTGAAGCGCTAAATCCCTTTTTTGATCATGGCGACGAGTTGATCGAGCGCAATTCCCCAGCCATGCTCAAAACCCATAGCGGCATGTTTCTTGCAGCCTGCCTCGTCCGCATGAATCACGGTGGCGCTATAGCGTGTTCCGCCAGGGTCATCGGCAAACTCCACCGCGGCCGTGAATTTGAAATCGGCCGTCTCGTCGCCGCAAGTCGGGCTAGGCGCGCTGGGTCGGAACCCCGCCAAGAGCGCATTTGTCCAGACTAGCTTTTGGTTTGGGATCACTTCAAGATAGCAACCCTCGTTTGGAAATTTGGTGTCTTCTGGAGACTGCATAATGGTGCGAAACAAGCCGCCTGGGCGCAGGTCAATCTCGGCTTCGATGGTCTTCCAGGGCAGGGGGCAAAACCAAGGCTTAAGGAGGGCCGGTTCTGTCCAGGCGCGCCAAATCTGAGTCCTTGGTACATCGACGATGCGAGTGAAGCTGAGATCGAGTAAGTTGGGCTGGACAATGGCTTTCACAATGGTTCTCCTTGGACTGAGTTGTCGTTTTGAGTGAATGAGTGGGCACAGTGGTTTAATATAAACCAGGGGATACGGATCGTGCAATCGATGCGCGAGTTACGAAACAGGCGAGTCCAAACACGGACGAGACCGAATCCGGAATAAACCAAAGGTCCATTCTGTGAGGTAAGGGTGATTTCAACTGAGGTATCGGGCTCTAAGCTACTGCGCAGGGAGGACGATGCGCTACTGCGTGGGCGCGGGCAGTTTGTTCATAACCTTTCGCTGCCCGACCTTCTTCACGTCGCTTTTGCGAGAAGCGACCATGCCGCCGGATTGATTCTCGATTTGGATACGAGTGACGCCAAGGCTATGCCGGGCGTGGTTGCTGTTCTTGGGATCCAAGACTTGGGTCGACACCTCACACCGACGGTCAATCCTTTGCTTGAGGTCAAAGAGAGTCTGCGCTCTCCACTGCTGGCAGATTCGGAAGTGACGTCGGTTGGGCAGATTTTGGCCGTCGTGGTCGTATCAAGTGCGGCCGCTGCGGCAAGTGCAGCCCAGGCGGTGCGCTTGAAACTATCTGTAGCGCAAAAGTCCGGGAAAGACTTGGGCGGCGCATCGCCAAAGGTATGTTCGGATTTCGAATCTGAAGAGGTTGCAGCCCAAGTTGCCTTTCGCGCTGGCGTGGTCGCTGATCCACAAGCGCAAAAGGTCTCGGTCTCGCTGGCTTCGCCGCGCGTGCAGGCCATAACCATGGAGCCTCGCGCAAGTATGGCCCAGTGGAATCAGGCGCGGCAGCACCTGACGATGTGGATGGGTACCCAAACGCCCTCTCGTGCGCAGGGCGACCTGGCCATAGTGCTTGGTCTAGACGTGCAACAGGTGCGAGTGATTACGCCAGACGTGGGCGGAGCTTTCGGTGCTAAGGCCTCAATCTATCCGGAAGACCTCCTACTGGCGCTTAGTGCTCGTTATCTCAAGGCTAACCTGCGTTGGCTCGGGAGCCGTTCGGAGGAGTTTATCTCCGCGATGCACGGGCGGGCCTCGGAGCTAAAAGGCTCGCTGGCCTTCTCGCCGCAAGGCAAGCTTCTGGAGTTGAAGGCTGAGCTTCATTTCACGCTCGGCGCTTGGATGCCGTTCTCGGCAGTTGTGCCACTACGCAATGCGGCACGCATTCTTCCTGGCCCCTACCGTATAGAGGGAGTCGATATCAGGGGAAAAGCCTCGCTCTCGAACGCTGCCCCCGTCAATATTTATCGAGGTGCCGGTCGACCTGAAGCTGCTTTGCTGATGGAAACACTGGTCGAGCAAGCTGCGCGCGCTTTGCACCTGGACCCGATTGAGCTGCGCCGCCGTAATTTGATTCCGATCGAGTCGATGCCCTATCAAACCTTGACCGGAGAAACCTTTGATTCGGGCAATTACCTTCAGGCCTTGAATCGCGCATATGAGAAGTTTGATTATCCACTCGAGCGTTTGGCGCAAAGTCGGCGCAGGGCGGAGGGTGAGTTGGTCGGCATAGGCACGAGCATCTATATTGAACCCTGTGGACAGGGCTGGGAATCTGCCCGAGTTACGCTGCACGTTGAGGGGCGGGTGACGATTGCTAGCGGTTCTCCAGCCCAGGGCCAGGCCCATCACACTGTTTTTGCTCGCATTGCCGCCGATGCTTTGTCGTGTCCTGAGGAGAACGTTGAGGTGGTGTATGGCGATACCGATCAAGTTCCACCGGGCTTGGGCACATTAGCGAGCCGCAGTACAGCGATTGGTGGTAGTGCCATTGTCAAGGTTTGTCGCGAGGCCTTGTCCCGCCGCGCTCAGGGCCAGCCACTTCCAATCACCGTTGAGGATCGATTCGTGTCTGAAGAAGCCTGGGGTTACGGTTGCCTAATGGCTCGGCTATCGATTGAACGAGACACAGGCGCGCCCAAAATCGAGCGCATGGTGTGGGTCGATGATGCTGGGCATGTAATTCATCCAACCTTGGCGAAGGGGCAATTATTGGGGGGCTTGGCGCAGGGCTTTGGTCAGGCCATGATGGAGCGCATTGCCTATGACGAGGCCGGGCAATTGTTGACGGGCTCATTAATGGATTACGCAGTGCCTAGGGCACAAGATGTACCCAAGGTCGAGATTGAGAGTCTTTGTCACCCTGCTTTGACAAATCTCTTGGGGGCCAAGGGGGTTGGAGAAGCAGGCTGTATCGGCGTACCTGCGGTTTTAATGAATGCCGCCCGAGATGCGCTTACTGAGTTCGAGCCATTAGAATTACAGTTTCCCTTAACCTCCGAGCAATTGTGGCGAGTTCAACAACACAATAATTAGAGACAGCTATGGCGTTGAAATACAGTAAATCCGATGCAAAAGCCTACGCCAAGGAAAATTTCCGAGGCGTTTGGGCCGCGAACTTGACCCCTTTTGACGCCTCCTTGCGCTTCGATGAAGCCGCCTATCTAAGCAATTTAAAGCATTGGATCGAGACCCTTAAACTCGGCGGGCTTTTCGTGGCCGGCAAGCAGGCTGAGTTTTTTTCAATGTCTATTTTGGAGCGCAAACGCTTGATGGCCTTGTCGGTGGAAGTGGCGCATGAATCCGGTTCGCGCGGCGGCATTGGTCAGGCGGGCATCGTCACGTCCTGTTCCGACACGAATCTGGACGTTGTGCTGGACTTGGCTCGTTACTCTCAAGACATCGGTGCTGATTATGTGGTGATTCACAGTCCGGTGCTACATTTTGGAGCGGATACGGACGAGACGATTTATGAGTATTACCGATATCTGACCGAACAAGTCGATATCGGTATTGCGATGTGGAACCATCCAGACTGTGGTTATGTGATGAGTCCAGAGCTCTGTGCGCGAATTGCGGATCTTCCCAATATTGTCGCCATAAAGTACAGCACGGACCGGGACCAGTACACGCGCCTAACGGAGTTGGCCGGACATAAGATCCAAGTGAGTAATCCGTCTGAGGAAGAGTGGTTAGACAATATTATTGAGCTGGGTTGGAGCTTGTATCTCTGTTCCACGCCTCCGTTTATGCTCCAAACTTCGGTCGATCAAAGGGTGAACGAGTACACGCGCTTGGCGTTTGCGGGACAACATGCCGAAGCTCGCAAAGTGCGAGATAGTTTGAATCCGGCGCGTGCCGCGATGAGAGCCTCCAAACCTGCCGGTAAGCCGCAGGCCCACGGTAAAGCCTGGCAAGACTTGCTCGGCCAGAAGGGCGGCTTGGTTCGGCGACCTTTGCTACAAATGACCGAACAGGAGCTTGCAGTCACCCGCACGGCGTTCGCTTCGAGCGGATTGAAACTGGCCTAGACATTGTTACTCAACATTACGGTGAATGGTGAAATCCTGGATCTCGAAATTGACCCAGGCTTGCGCCTCATTGATTTGTTGCGAGAACGCTTAGCGTTGCTGGGCACAAATAGTGCTTGTGATACCGCGCAATGCGGTGCCTGCACCGTGATCGCCGATGGCCTTGCCGTAAAGTCTTGCAACGTGTTGGCGGTGCAGATGCGCGGCCGGGTCATCCTTAGCATCGAAGGCCTGAGTAAGGTAGGCGAGCGCCTGCATGTGATGCAGCTTGCCTATAGTCAGCACCACGGTTTGCAGTGTGGTTATTGCACGCCCGGTTTTGTAATGCGCGCGGTCGCGATGGCTCGAGAACCCGTCCCTGCTGAGGCGGAAAGTGTCAAGCACGCGCTTGGCGGGAACATTTGTCGCTGCACAGGTTATGAGGGTATTGTTAACGCGGTCTGTGAGGGCTTGACGAAAATGCGTGCAGACCCCGTCCAGCCTGCGTCGTGATCGTGAGAGCGTTCCGTGTGGCGCAACCGAGTAGCCTTGATGCTGCACTGGGCTTGATGCGAGATCATCCTACGAATAGTGGGGTGCAAGACCATCTAGCAGTTGGCGCATCAAATCCGTGGGTTTGGCTGGCGGGCGGTCAATCCTTGCTGGCCGCCATGAAACTGGGTATGAGTGAACCTGATCTCTTGATCGATCTGCAAAATGTGCAAGAGCTATATGGTGTTGAGGTGTCCGAGTCAATGGACCTACTTACGCTAGGCGCAATGACGACACACGCACAGGTGGCCAGTGCCGACGCCGTAAAAGGGTTTTGCCCGGGCCTAATCGAATTGGCCAAGGGCATCGCGGATCAGCAGGTGCGAAACATGGGGACAATTGGCGGCTCACTTGCCAATAACGATCCAGCGGCGTGTTGGCCTGCGGCGGTTCTTGCCTTAAAGGCTCGCATCATCACAAGCGCGCGTGAGCTGGAGGCGGACGACTTTTTTCAGAGTGTGTTTACGACTTCATTGGCTTTGGGAGAACTCTTGATCAAGGTCAGCTTTCCCAAACCAGATGCCTTTTGTTACTTGAAGTTTGAGCAGCCCGCCTCGCGCTTCGCATTGGTGGGTGTGGCGGTTGCGCGCTTCGGTTGCGAGGTTCGTATCGCCGTGACGGGTCTAGGTCAAGGGGTAGTGCGTTGGTTTCAGGCTGAGCAGGCCTTGCATCAACGCTTTTACGCTGAAGCGTTGGAGGGCCTCGCTATTCCCGATGAACTGGCACTTTCGGACCTACACGCCAGTGCTAAGTATCGCGCACATTTAGCAGGGGTGTTATGTCGACGAGCGGTGGCCTCCATCACAGGAGAGGTCTTAAAACGTCCCGTGAGAAAGGTCGGCGATAAACCCAAGACCCGAGTGTTAGAACCGGTGCAGCTTGCGTTGCTACAGGGTCACTCGAAGGCCTTACCGGAGCCTGGCTTTGGTGGAAGCTTCCAACTCAAGGTCAGTCCAGAAATTGCCTGGGAGGCGTTGTTTAATCCTGTACTGCTGCTGCCCTGTATCCCGGGCTGCGAAACATTGAGCTTGGTGCGCCCAAATCAATATGTCGCTAAAATCAAGGTGGGTTTAGGCCCGCTCGCGGCGCGCTTTTCAACCCGGGTTGATTTGCAAGATCTGAAGCACCCTGAAAGCTTGGTCATGGTGTTTCAAGGGAGCGCAGGAGCGCTTGGATCGGGTCGCGGCCAGGTGACTATTTTCTTGCACCGCGAATCCGAGGGCACGCGCTTTGACTGGCACGCGCAAGTTCACACGTCCGGACGTTTGGCGCAGTTGGGCAATCGCTTGATGGAGGCCAGTGCCCGCAAGCTCAGTGGCGACTTCTTTGCGCGTTTTGAGGTAGCCTTGAAGGGGCCCCGACCGAGCACGCTCACAACTCCGCTGCCAGACCCTTTCTCAGAAGCCGGCAAGGGGATCCTCAGTAGATTCAAAGCGCTTTTTTCCCGCGCTTGGCGGCGATTAGTCAACATTCTTCAAGGAAAGTGAGGACCATACATGAGCACGAAACCCTCTCCGGCAATGGGACCGTCCGCGAATGCCTACAGCGATCCGATAAATTTTGGTGCCTGGCTTGACAGTAACGCCCAGCATCTAAAGCCGCCAGTGGGAAATCGACAAATTTGGCAAAAGTCAGACCTTATCTGTACTGTGGTGAGCGGCCCCAATGAGCGGACCGACTTTCATGACGACCCTTATGAGGAGTACTTCCATCAATTTAAAGGCAATGCTTCACTACTGATTGCTGATCGGGGAAAGTTCGAGCGTATCCCATTGAAGGAAGGCGATATGTTTTTACTTCCTGCGCACGTCCGTCATTCTCCTCAACGGCCCGAACCCGGCAGCCTATGTACCGTCATCGAGAGGAACCGGCCCGTGGGAGTGATGGATGCCTTCGAGTGGTACTGCGCGAACTGTGCGGGTCTGGTGGTTCGCAAAGAGCTTCAACTGCAAAGCATTGTGGAAGATTTACCGGTGATCTATGAGTCGTTTTACGGCTCGAGCGACGAAACACGTCGATGCCCGCATTGTGGCACGGTGCACGCAGGCCGAGACTGGCGCGCTTGGTTGCAGCTCTGCGCCAGTCGATTCACGGTTTAAATCAAATATTGATCTATGAAGTTTTTAGGGGTGGGCGCCCCAAGGTGCAGCCATCATTAGCTTGTTCTCTTGCGAAAGTAAATTCGGGCGCATATTTTTGGCAAAAGCCATAAACTCCACATCGCCGTAAACCCCAGCCCAAAAGGCGCGACGATCAGCATCGTCATTGAACTTCCACACATGGATCAACTGGTTGAGGGCACCAATGTCGCCCGTAAAGTAGCCCACGCAACGCTGTGGATGTTTGGCGAGAGCGGGCCAGCCCAGTGTCTTGTAAAGCTCAACAATGTCGCCCATCTTGCCAACCACGGCGGTGTAGGTTCTTAATTCATAAATGGCCATGCAAGCTCCTTTTTAAGCAGCCCAGATTTTGCACGTCCTTTTGTCTCAAGCGTGTTAGAGGACTTGATATTTGATACGCAATGAAACGGGCCTATTGCTGCTCAATTTTCGCGTCGCGAATCGCCTTAGCCCATTTGACGGCCTCAGACTGAGTGCGGCTACCCAAAGCTGCCGGCGTGCCTGGCTCAGCCTCGAAGCCGAGCGCCGCGAACTTGTCCTGAATCTCCTTATTGCCCGCCGCAACATTGAGTGCCGCGTTTAGCTTGGCAATGATGTCGGGAGGAGTTCCGGCCGGTGCATAGGCTGCAAAGAACGCAATTAATTCGTAATCCTTGAACCCAAGCGCTTCGTTGACTGTGGGCAACTCAGGGATCGCTTTTGAGCGTTTGAGTGAGGTCACCGCCAGACCGCGGATTTTTCCGGATTTCACTTGCGGTAGCGTGACTGCCAAGTCGGCTGTGAAAATCATGACCTGGCCGCCTATCAAGTCCGTCATGGCGGCGGGGCCGCTCTTATAGGGCACATGGGTTAATTTCACGCCGCTCATATTGGCCAGAACTTCGGTGGAGACCAATTGAGAGGTGCTGGCACTGGCAAAAGTGACCGACTCCGGCTTGGCCTTGGCGAGATCGACTAATTCACGCAAGGTCTTGGCAGGGACGTCGTTATTCACGGTGACAATCAAGGGAACTTGGCCCATGAAGCCGATCGGGCTAAACGCAGTGTCCTGATCATAAGGAAGCTTTTTCATCAGACTCTTCAGGGCTGCGTTGGTGCTATTGGTGCCAATGAGAATTGTGTAGCCGTCCGGGGCCGCCTTGGCGACGGCATCCGCACCGAGCATACCGTTTACGCCCGCTTTGTTTTCGACCACGATCGGCTGACCGAGAACCTCGGACATTTTGGCTGCAAAAGCCCGCCCGATTTGGTCGGTGGCACTTCCCGCGGCAAAAGGAACAATGGCTTTGATTGGTTTATTGGGATAACTTTGAGCGTAGGCTACGCCCGAAACCGAGGAGGCTGAAATGACGCCGGCCAAGCCAAATGCAAAATAACCAAAATGGCGATGAAGTTGAAACATGGGAGCCTCGAATGACAAACAGGTGAAGAACGAACAATACGTCGTGGAAATTATTGCATAGTTGCTCTAAGCCTGGTCCTAGAGTGTTTTTGATGATTGAACTTGTCAACGCAGGGTTGCAATGAGGACCGAAGAGACTGAAGACTACGGCGAAACGTTAGGCCGGATTTGCAGCTCAACAGAACGCAGATGCTTGGCCTGCCAAAGTGCCCAACTCATCAGCATTAGAAAACCGTCCTCTAGAAGGGTATAGATAGTAAGTGGTCTAGCCCAATACACCCCGAAGCAACCACAATTGGGAATGTCAAGACCGCGTTGTAGCGCAATCGCGAGCCAAGCGAAGTAAAGGCAGTGCAAAAGGAAAACCATCGCCGCTAAGGTTTTCAGGAAATTACCCGCCAAGAGTGCTAGCGCCAGTCCAAGCTCGATCATGACTAATCCCCAGGAGCTAAACGGGATGAAGGCTTTTGGAAATACCTGATAAGTATCCACAACCTGGTAGAAGCCGGGCATATTGGCGAGTTTGCCGATGGCCGAAGTCGCAAGCAGCAGGGTAAAAAATATCCGTATTGCGAAATAGACCCGAGAGGGCCAAGCTTTTAAAATTGCCTGCACAATAGGTGGTTCCAAGAGATCGACGAGACATAGGGTGAAACGATGAAAGCAGGAATCTTTAATTTTTTAGCCATGGATAGAGTTCATTTTGGTACTCCTGCTGCCGATGCGCTTGCGCAAGAAGTACATGAACGTCAGGCCAAGCGTGTTTTCGTTGTCACTAGTCGTTCCTTGAATCGAAAAACTGACGCGGTGAAGCAGGCGACGGCGAAGATCAAAGATCGGATTGTGGGCCTTTTCGATGAGTGCATCGAGCATACACCACGGGATACTGTGATCGCGCTCGCTCAGGAACTTCGCGAAAGCCAAGCGGACCTCGTGGTGAGCATGGGCGGCGGCACGGTGATCGATACAGTGAAAATTGCTTTAGTCTGTTTGGCGGGCGGCGTTCAAACCGCAGAGCGGTTGGACGACTGGCATATGAAGGTCAAGCCTGAGGGAGGTTTGCACGTGCCCGTGGTGGGTGTACCGCCGTGTCGTCAAATTGCAATTCCCACCACCTTATCGGGCGCTGAGTTTAGTGATCTCGGTGGTGGCACCGATACTCGTACGGGTGTAAAGCATGGATTTACAGGGCGCTTTATCGGTCCGGTGGCTGTGATTCTCGATCCGACTGTGACGCTTCACACGCCGGATCGTTTATGGTTATCCACCGGTATTCGTGCGGTGGATCATGCCGTGGAAGCATTGTGTTCGATCAATGCCCAACCCTTAGTCGATGCCACCAGTGTTCGAGCTATAACCTTGTTAAAGCGATCCCTGCTGCGCTATCAAACCGACCCCAATGATTTACAGGCGCGCTTGGAAGGGCAGCTAGGGGCTTGGTTGGCCTCAACCAGTATTCGGCGTACTGACTATGGTGCCAGTCATGGGCTCGGTCACGCCCTTGGGGCCGATACGGGAACTCCGCATGGCATTACATCTTGCGTGCTTTTGCCAACGGTGATGCGTTTTAATGCCGACGCATGTTCCTCGCAATTAGCCGAAATCGCCGCGGCTCTGGGTGACGCTAATGTCTCTGCGGCGGATCAAGTCGAGGCCTTGGTCGCTGAGCTTGGCTTACCCACCAGACTATCAATGCTGTGCATGGACCGCTCTCGCTTACCCGTCATCGCCGAGAAAGGCATGGCGAATATGTGGGTGCGAACAAATCCTCAGCCGATTAAAGAAGCTGCGCAGCTTTTAGAAATACTGAACCGCGCATGGGTTTAGAGGCCAAATAACTTCATGAATTCCTCACAAGACTTGACGGGGTTTCCTGACATTTTGGCCATTGGTGAGCCGATGGTGGAATTCAATCAAACCGGTGAGGCAGACGCCCGTCTGTATTTGCAAGGCTTCGGGGGCGATACGTCAAATTTTGTGATTGCTGCCGCAAGACAAGGTGCTCGCGTCGGGTACATCACAGCCTTGGGGGACGACCCTTACGGAGCCATGCTACGCAATCTTTGGAATGAGGAGGGCGTAGATACCCGCGATGTGATGAGTAATCCGGTGGCGTTTACGGCGATCTATTTTGTGACCCACAGCGAACGAGGCCATCAGTTTGATTTTTTTCGTAAAGGATCGGCAGCCAGTTTGATGAGGCCTAGCGACCTCAGGGCCGATAACATTCGGCGCGCCAAAGTGTTACACCTTTCGGGCATCTCACTGGCGATTTCGAAGAGCGTCCGCGAAACCTGTTTTGTAGCCTGTGACATTGCCAAATCAGCCGGTGTGAAGGTTTCGTTCGACACGAATTTGAGGCTGAAACTTTGGTCGATGGAAGAGGCCCGCGATGTTATGCGGCGAGCCATTGCCTTGAGCGATATTTGTCTGCCAAGTTACGACGATATGACAGCACTCGCTGGTCTGACGGAGCCGGAGGCGATAGTTCAATACTGTCTCGATCTTGGCGCAAAGACGGTCGCTTTAAAGCTTGGTGCGCAGGGCGCTTTGCTCGGCGAGGCGGGCGTTCGCCACAGAATTTCCGCCTTCGCATGTAATCCCGTGGATGCTACTGGCGCCGGCGATGCGTTTGGCGGGGCCTTGGTCGCAAGGCTTGTAGCTGGAGATTCGCTGTTGGCGGCGGGCAAGTATGCCGCAATTGTCGCGGCGCTTTCGACTGAAGGTTTTGGCGCGGTGGCGCCGATACCTTTCGCGCAGGCCGTTTGGGATAGAAGTGCCCGAGCCGAGTCGTAAAATCTTAGAAAAAAAGTAAGCATTTAGCGGAGAATTTAATGAGTACAGCTTCGAAACCGAATAAAGCGAAAATCGGAAAAACACTAATGGATTCGGTGCCGTGGTGGCCCGAGGCGAGGTCCTGTATGCCAGAGTCTCCCAATGTTCTCATTGTGCTTTTTGATGATGTGGGCTTTTCGGATTTCGGCTGCTATGGCTCGGCCATTCCAACACCGACGATCGATGATATCGCCGCCAAAGGTGTGCGCTTCACTGGTTTTCATACCACGGCGATGTGCTCCACCACGCGGGCGGCCTTACTCACTGGCCGCAATCATCACTCCGTTGGCATGGGTTGCTTGGCAAATTTTGATAGTGGCTTTCCGGGATATCGCGGCAAGATTTCGCGCGACGCCGCGACGCTTGCTGAGATGCTTCGCCCGCATGGCTACAACAACTACATGGTTGGCAAATGGCATGTCACTCCGGTGACCGAAAGTGGGCCGAGTGGCCCCTACGACGGCTGGCCATTACGTCGGGGTTTTGATCGTTTCTACGGATTTATGGATGCGGAGACTGATCAATTTAGCCCCGAACTTGTGCAGGACAATACACTGATTCCCGCACCCGGAACCTTCGAAACCGGTTATCACCTCACTGAAGATTTAGTCGACCAGACTATTCGCATGATCGCCGATCATCAGGCCGATCGACCTCAACAACCTTGGTTTACGATGTTGTCTTTGGGTGCCTGTCATGCTCCGCATCAAGCGCCGATGGAGTTGATCAAAAGCTACGACTCACAATTTTCCCAGGGCTGGGATGTTGAGCGAGCGAAGAGGCTAGCAAGGCAGATTGAACTCGGCATAGTTCCTAAAGGTACCCAGCTTCCGGAGCGCAACCCCAATGTTTCCGCTTGGGATGCCGCCCCGGATGAGCACAAGCGTTTGTTTACCCGCCTGCAATCGGCTTACGCTGCCATGCTCGACCATTCTGATCAGCACCTCGCGCGCTTGATGGCCTTTCTTGAGACGGCAGGGTTACGCGACGATACCGTGGTGATGGTGCTCTCAGACAACGGCGCGAGCCAAGAAGGCGGCCCCTTGGGGATGGTGAACGCCATGGGCGCGTTCAATTTGAAACCCGAAGCGATGGCGACGAAGTTAGCGCGTATCGATGATATTGGCGGGCCGGATACCCATAGCAATTTCCCGCTGGGTTGGGCCATGGCCTCCAACACGCCTTTGAAGCGATACAAGCAAAATACTCACGGTGGAGGCATTCGAGACGCGCTGGTGATCTCCTGGCCCAACGGGCCATTAATGCGTGGATCAATGAGTCATTCGTTTTGCCATGTCAGTGATATCGCACCGACTGTTCTAGATCTGTTGAAGCTTAGCCCGCCGAAAAAGGTTGAAGGCCATGCGATCAAGCCGATGACGGGCGAGAGTTTTGCATCGAGCCTGGTGAACCCTGCCGCTCAACGCAAACGTGGCCCGCAGTATTTTGAAATGTTTGGGCATCGTGGCATTTGGAATGGGGGCTGGAAAGCTGTAGCCTTTCATCCTGTGGCAACACCCTTTGAGAAGGATGTATGGGAGCTTTATCATCTCGATGAAGACTTCTCTGAGATTCACGATCTAGCCGCGACCCATCCTGAAAAACTCAAAGAACTTCAGTCTTTGTGGTGGAAGCTCGCGAAAGCCAATCAAGTGTTGCCTATGGACGATCGGTTTGCTCAACGCTTTGCGGAAAATGGTCGACGCTTCCATGGCAAACGGACCCAGTTTGAAATGCATATCGGCATGGGGCATCTACCGAACGAGGTCGCGCCAGATGTGCGCAGCAGAAACTATTTGATTGAAGCGCAAGTGCGAATTGATAGTGCCCAAACCCAAGGTGTATTAGTGGCCCACGGTGACGCAACGAGCGGCTACAGTCTCTACATTAAAGACGGGCGCCTTGTTCACGACATGAATATTGGTGGGGTGCATCATGTATTGACGTCTGACTGCGACGTACCGACAGGGAAACATGTCCTGGGCTTAAAAATGGAGCTTGGTCCCTGGGTAAAAGTGATCTTCCCGACGATAGGCCCTACGGTGATGCCCTCCACCCGCTTGGCTACGCTACTGATTGATGGCGAATCGGTCGGGCAACTGGACACTAAGATGGTCGGTTTTAACTCCCAGGTGTCCTTCTCTGGACTGGATATCGGTCTAGACCGAGGCAGCCCCGTGTCGCATTATCAGGCTCCGTTTAGCTTTACGGGCGGCCAACTCTACAAGGTAAGCTATAGCCTCGATCCGATGCAAAAACTGGACTATGCCAACCTCGCTCAGGTAGAGTTTGCCCGCCAATAGTTTTTACTCAGGCTTAATGCCGATCGCCTGAACAAGCTTTGCCCAGCGCTCTCTCTCCGACTTCATAAACTGGGTGAACGCACCACTATCCATTCCTGATTCGGCAATCGACCCGAGGGCGGCGAGGCGTTGAATCATCTCTGGTTGGCCCAAGGCCGTGTTCAAATCGCGATTAACCCTGTTAATAATCTCTGGAGCCGTGCCAGCAGGGGCGAACACTCCGTTCCATCCGGCGTACTCAAAACCAGGAAAGGTGTCGGCAAGGCAGGGCACAGCGGGCAGGTTAGGGACCCGTTTCGCAGTGCTGACGGCGAGTGCTTGAATTTGATTGTTTCGAATATAGGATGACAGTGCTGCGTCCGGCAAGCAAATCATGGGGACGCGCCCACCGATCACATCTTGAATCGCATCGGTGGCCTTGGTATAGGGCACATGATTCAGTTTGATGCCCGCCATGGCCGCAAAACTATCGGCCAACATCCCTGAAAAAGTTTTAGGACCTTCGGTCGCAATTGCGACTTTCTCAGGTTGCGCCTTGGCTGCGGCGATTGCGTCCGCAAGGGTCTTATATCCTGCACTTGGACTCGCGGCAATCACGAACGGACTACGGCCAATGAGAGCGACCGGTGCAAAGTCCTTCTCTGGATCGTAGGGCAGCGTTTTAAAGGTGAATGAATTGGTCACCATGGCGGCTGTAGTGCCGTAAAAGAAGGTGTAGCCATCCGCTGCAGATTTTGCGGCGGCTTGGGCTCCAATGACGTTCTGTCCGCCTGGCCGATTTTCGACTACGACGGTTTGTCCCCAGGCGCGCGACATTTGTTCCGCTAAAAAGCGCGCCAAAATATCGGGGCCGGCACCCGCGGGTTGCGAGACGATCCACCTGACGGGGCGATTCGGCCAGGTGCTGCTTTGCGCGCTGACCTTATTTGCGGTGAGAGCGGCAAGACTCAAGCCCGCGAGCCTTAAAAGGCTGCGACGCTTTGGGGTTTTAAGCGATTTTGCGTGATTCGAAATCATCTCATTCCTTAGGTGCATTCTTTGGCTTGATCGGCTGACTGTAAGTGGTCCAGCATTTTTGTGAGTTGAGCTGCGCTTTTGGCCACACCGTAAACGTAATGGTCAGGTCTGAGCAAGACTACAGCGCAATCCATTGTTTCAAACCAAGTACGCAAGACATGGTCGGCTTCTTGCCAGTCCTGATTTTCAAGATCAATCACGGCAAGGTGCCGCGAGTGTGCTCTCTTGGCGACTTGCTGAAGCCTACGTTCCGTTCCAGCGCGAACAAAAAGTCGCCAGCCCCGTCCGAGCAGGTCATCCATGCGAAGCTTTAGCCTTCCGCGAACCATCCAAGGTTGTGGAAAAAGTGTGCCTAGTGCGGCATGTGTCAGAGTATCCCGCAAGCCTGGGCCGAGCGGCGGCTGTACATTTTGACGGGGCGTAGGTATGACTTTGCCGTGGTGCTCGCTAAGCAACTTCTGGTCGCGAAGTTTGGCCTTTTCTGGGTCGCGCTCACCGACCAGTTGGCCGATGTGTTTGATGCGCGACGTGAGTTCCGTGACGTGGGCGCCGCGTTCGCTTTCGTAGCTGGCCAAGAGCTCGTCTGGCGCACCATGCTGTAAAACAGCGGACAGCTTCCAACTAAGATTGACCGCGTCGCGAATGCCTTGGCACATACCTTGACCCAAAAACGGCGGCTGTTGATGGGCCGCATCTCCTGCAAGGAACACGCGACCGGCTCGCCAGCGCTGCGCCACCAAGGCGTGAAACCGGTAGCTGGCTTGGCGCCATAACTTAGCTTGAGTCGGCACAAGCCAGCGCGCGAGTAGTTGCCAGGTGCCCTCGGCTGTGGCGAGATAGGCGGAGTCTTCACCCGAGTTGATTGCAAATTCCCAGCGACGATGCATGCCGGGGCCAATCACCATGGTGGTCGGACGCCGGGGCTCGCAGAACTGAACGCTGAACGGGGGTAGTTTTTCGAGACCCTTGGCGTTAAGTACGGTATCCACGACGAGCCAGGCTTGATCAAAGCCAAGGTCGGTCCAGCAAATGTCGAGCGCTTTGCGTACGGTACTCGATGCGCCATCGCAGGCGATGAGGTATTTCGCCCTCACTGTTTCACTGGTAGAGTCGTTACGAACTTGAAGTGCTACTTCGTGATGACCATTGCTGAGATCGGTGAGGGTAGCCCCTAGTGACACAGTCACGTTCGTAAATTTTTGCACGGCCTTGCGTAGCGCGGCTTCAATGGCTGGTTGCGTAAAGACGAGCGACGGTGGAAAGCCTAAGGGGTAGGGCGGCGGAAGTGTCGACATGATCTTGATCAACTGACCCTCGGCACCAAAAAAATGAGAGTCGGTGAAAGGTTCAATGAAGGGGGCGATGTCGTCCAATACCCCGATTTGCTGAAACACTCGCATGATTTCATGGTCGAGAGCGATGGCACGCGGCTTGTCATAGACTTCGGTTTGGCTATCGCATACAAAGACTTTTAGGCCGTACTGACCGAGTAGTGCTGCTGCAACAGCACCGGTTGGGCCGAAACCGACGATCGCAACGTCATACAGTGCTTTGTTCGAAAGCTGCTTTGGGTGTCGACTATAGGCAATGAGAGGGGGCAAAGTTCGCCTGCTCGGGCTAGACCCACGGTGGGCCTTACTCCTTGGCAAATTGCACCATGCGCTGAGCGGCCTTGAGGGCGGCGGATGGGGCTTGAGATATTCCCCAGTGATCGGTCCGGCCGGGCCCCCAGGCCCACTTTTCGGGGGTGCCCGCTTGATAGTTGTCATCGACTTGCTGGACATCGGCGGTGTACTCGATGACCTCGCCGAACGGACCCAGAAAATAGTTAAAGGTGTTGTTGCCTGGACCATGCCGACCTGGGCCCCACTCAATGGGGAAGCCAGAATCCTTCATGCGACCACCGCCTCGCATGACACTGTCTAAGTCCGGCATAACAAAGGCGATGTGGTTTAAGGCACTGTTATCGGCATCGCCAAAGGCGATGCTGTGATGGTCATCGTTGCAGCGCATGAAGGCCATGATGCGGGTTCGATCCGACAAGGAAAAATCCAAGACCGTCTCCAGAAATTGCTGACTCGCGGCGACATTGTCGCTGTTCAGAACCACATGGGCCAGCCGAGAGGGTTGATCCCTGGTTTCGGTGCTACTGGTATCAATATTGGATGAGATTTGATTATCGCCAAACACGAGCCGGAACACTCGCCCCACGGGGTCGGTAATGCTTAGAGCGACGCCGCCGCCTGGTTCGCTGAGAACAGCGCTAGGACGTAAAACCTTTCCACCTGCAAGCATCGCAGCCCCGGCTATCGCCTCAAGACTGCTCTGCTCACGAACCCTTAAAGTGACATTGCGAATTTCTGCTGACCCTGCTTTTCGGTGCAGTGACAAGATTTGCGGATCGCGTCCGGTGCCCCGAAAGTAGAGCGCATCAAGCTCTCGGGCGCAAACCGTGAGATGCCAAGTGTTGGTATAAAATTTTTCCGCCAAAACGAGATCGGGCACATTGAGCGCAACACTTCTGAGGGACTGAATATGCTTTGAGGCGTGAGTCATGAAAATCCTGAGGGTGAGGACAATTTTAGCCTGTGGAAGGAATGAGTATATTCATTGGGTTCGAATAATATAATCGACACAACTTTACTAAATACGACTTTCACAACCGTGCGAGGCGAAAACCTTTGGAGTGGCGATGTCCTCACTTACCCTGGCTCAGGCCAACACCATTATTGCAACGGCTCTGGCCAAAGCCAGGGAGTCTGGCTTTGCGCCGATGGGTATCGCGGTGCTCGATGCTTCGGGGAATCTGAAGGCCTTTGCTAGCGAGGACGGTGCCAGCATGTTTCGCTTTGATATTGCTCGGGCCAAGGCTTGGGGTGCGGTCGGCATGGGCGCCTCCAGCCGAACTTTGGGGCAGCGCGCTAAGGATAACCCCAACTTTTTTGTCTCGCTTTCGGCGACTTCGCAAGGTAAATTCTTGCCTCAAACCGGGGCGGTGGTGATCAAGGACGCAAAGGGCCTCGTGATCGGAGCGGTTGGAGCGAGTGGCGGAACGGGTGATGAGGACGAATTGATCTGTATCGCTGGCGTGACTGCTGTTGGTCTCGCACACGCCTAAGCGCCAAAGCCACCATGTCTACGTGGTGGCGCTCGCCGATCAAGTCTGGAATGAAGGCAGTTTCCGCCGTGCCAATCCCGAGTACGTGCTAGGCAAGCCTTTCGTATATGTGGGTATGACCGGTCTCGACCCAGACCGACGTTTTGACAAACATAAAGCCGGTATTCAGTCGAATCGCTTCGTTCGCGAGTATGGCATTCGACTGATGCCCGAACTTTACGAGATCTACAACCCCATGCCTTACGAAGCCGCTCGCGAGATGGAGGTTGAATTGGCTATTGGCCTGCGCGAGGCGGGGTTTGGCGTGTGGCAGGCTTAGGATTTCGAACCGGAGGTTGTGGCCTTTTGACTGAACTCGCTGAGTATTGCCCTATTAGAGGATTCGTCCCGGCTGCGCTCCATTGGATGGCCGCAGCCGAACGGCAAGGTCAGAACTTATACCCAGCAAATACCGTGCGCTTGATGATGAGCTTTCGGCGGGCACGCTTGAATCTCGATTGAGTGACAAAGGTGTGATGTTCTATTGGCGCTTGGAGGTGCGGCCTAAAACTTACCGGCCAAGAAACGGCGCTCGCCTAAAAGAAGGCCAACGTTTTAGAAGAGCAGGTGCGCAAAACTCGCCAATCCTTCACGGTTGAGCTTCTGATTGCCAAATACTGCGAACATCAGGAATTGCTCGGTAAACAAAGCGCCTGCGATGCCCGAAATATTTTGGTGAATCACAGTGAGCTCCTACCTTCGGGCGGCAATATCACCCGAGTTTGCGATCAGGCTTGAGTTATGGCTTGGCAAGGAGCGCGGCGGCGATGCAACGGCATGGCTATCGCAGCAATTGGCCTATGACTTGTGGCAGGCCCGCAAAGTTAAACAACCGAAGATTAAACCGGCGCAAAGCTTGATCGAAGCATAGCGCCGTGAAGTTTCGCAGCGCCTAGCCCGACGCGGCGAACATCGGAACCCGGCGGTTGGTGTTGCGATGCGCCTTGGGGGCGACGCTAGGGGCGCTGTAACTATTTGGTTCATCTGGCTCTCGAATATTGCATAAATACGGGTAAATGCAGGTGACGGTGAAGTTTTTTTTGTGAGCCTCGATCCATTGCCGAAAGTCGCAGCGTTCAATGCGAGTCTCTTGCCCGAGGTATTGCGAGCCTGGGTGATGGATATTGCCAATCGAATGCAATGCCCTCCAGACTACCCGGCGGTGGCTGCATTGGTTGCACTCTCTAGCCTTATCGGCGCGAAGGCTGTCTGCGATACCGTCGACTTAGCGGCCAGTGGTGAACGAATTGTTTCCAGAAGCACTCCCCGAAATTACGGAACGTTTACGGAACTTTCCGATCTGAATTTTCTAAAAATAAAAAAGCCCAAAACGCTGAAGCGCTAAGGGCTTGATTAAATTAGTATTTTTGGCTCCTCGACCTGGGCTCGAACCAGGGACCTACGGATTAACAGTCCGGCGCTCTACCAACTGAGCTATCGAGGAAACGTAGCCCATCATTATAGCGAGGAATCACGCATTTCACCAAACGGCCGTCGGCGACCGGTGACCGACGGCCGTTTGTCTGAGGCGAATTAGCTCTTCATAACCTTGGCAACAGCTTCGCACACTGGATCGAGGTTTTTGTCGTTAAGTGCTGCTACACAAATACGGCCTGTTCCAATTGCATACACGGCAAATTCATCGCGAAGGCGATCAACCTGGGTCGACGTCAATCCTGAATAGGAGAACATGCCGCGCTGGGCGATGACGAAATCCATATTTTGCTGAACACCAAGCTCTTCCAGCTTTGCGACGAAACTAGCACGCATCTTGCGAATGCGATTACGCATGCCGGCCAACTCGTCTTCCCACATGTTGCGCAGCTCGGGCGTGCTGAGCACGGTCGCCACAATGGTCGCGCCGTGCGTCGGCGGATTGGAGTAGCTGGTGCGAATCACTCGTTTAACTTGGCTAATGACTTTCGTCGTTTCGTCTTGGTTTTGGGTGACAATGGTGAGGGCGCCGACGCGCTCGCCGTAGAGCGAGAACGACTTGGAAAATGAGCTGGATATAAAGAAACTCATGCCGGAGGCGGTGAGGGTACGCAACGCCGCAGCGTCTTCATAGATCCCGTCGCCAAAGCCTTGATAGGCCATGTCGAGGAACGCGAGTAAGTTGCGTGCCTTGATCGTATCGGTGATTTGTTGCCACTGAGCCGGGCTCATATCAACACCCGTCGGGTTATGACAGCAGGCATGCAACACAATCACGTCGCCCTCCGGTAAAGCGTTGAGGCAGGCAAGGGTTTGATCAAACGCAATGCCGTGATTAGAGGCTTGGTAATACGGATAAGATTTGACGACGAAGCCTGCTGCTTCAAACAGAGCACGATGGTTTTCCCAGCTTGGGTCAGATATCCATACTGTGGCCGAGGGCTTTAGGCGCTTGATGAAGTCGGCTCCGATGCGCAATCCACCGGTTCCGCCAAGCGCTTCAAAGGTGGCGGCACGCCCTGCCTTGATGACTTCTGAGTCAGCACCGAACAGTAATTCCTGCACCGCTTTGTTGTAGGCCACGACACCTTCTATCGGGAGGTAGCCTCTGGTGGGTGCGCTCAAAGCACGCGCCGCTTCAGCCTGTTGCACGGCCTTAAGTAGCGGCAGCTTTCCGTTCTCGTCGTAATAAACGCCAACGCCTAGGTTGGCTTTATGGCCCCGCATATCGGAGTTATAAGCTTCCGTCAAGCCCAAAATGGGGTCACGGGGGGCTAGTTCGACTGCGGAAAACACGGAGGATGACATTTTGGGTCTAAGTTATTGATTTGTAATGAAAAGCGATTGGACCCTCTAAAAAGCTTGCTTAATTATTAGGCAAAAGACTAGCTTTTTTGGGGTATGACGGGGATAATTACCAGCTTCAACGCGCGAAGTTGTTGCGGCGCGCCAATTTCACGGTATTTACTTGATTTTAACACCTCAAAATGTCCGGTCCAACGGTTGAACTTTCTCTAACTGAGAACAAGTTTGTGAGCTACGAAGGCAGTCCCTTCCAGCTCTATCAGCCGTTTGCTCCGGCCGGTGATCAGCCGCAGGCCATCGCCAAGCTGGTGGAAGGCGTTCAGGACGGCCTAAGTTTTCAGACACTTTTGGGCGTGACCGGGTCGGGTAAGACTTACACGATGGCGAATGTCATTGCGCAATTAGGTCGGCCAGCCTTGGTGCTCGCCCCCAATAAAACACTAGCCGCCCAGTTGTATTCTGAGATGCGAGAGTTCTTCCCGAACAACGCGGTGGAGTACTTCGTGTCGTACTACGACTATTATCAGCCAGAGGCCTACGTGCCTCAGCGCGATCTCTATATTGAGAAAGATTCCTCGATCAACGACCATATCGAGCAGATGCGTCTGTCTGCGACAAAATCGTTGCTTGAGCGTCGCGATGTCGTGATTGTGGCCAGCGTCTCGTGTATTTACGGTATTGGTAACCCCGACGAATACCACGCCATGATTATGACCCTTCGGGTTGGCGACAAGATGGGCCAAAGGGATGTTTTGCAGCGCCTTGTTGCGATGCAGTACAAGCGCAACGAAACCGATTTCATTCGCGGTACTTTCAGGGTGCGCGGCGACACGATCGATATTTTCCCGGCCGAACACGCTGAGTTGGCTTTACGGATTGAGCTTTTCGACGATGCTGTTGAGAGCCTGACTTTGTTCGATCCCTTAACCGGTCGCACCCGTCAGAAAATACCTCGCTTCACGATTTATCCCTCGTCTCACTATGTGACGCCACGAGCCACCGTGGTTCGGGCGATTGAGACGATAAAGGAGGAGCTGACTGATCGGCTCAAGTTTTTCTACGATCAAGGTAAGTTCGTGGAGGCCCAGCGTCTTGAGCAGCGCACCCGGTTCGACCTGGAAATGCTCCAAGAAATTGGCTTTTGTAAGGGCATTGAGAACTATTCCAGGCATTTTTCGGGTGCAAAGCCCGGTGAGCCGCCGCCGACCTTGGTGGACTACATGCCGGATGACTCTCTGATGATCATCGATGAAAGCCATGTCACCATCGGTCAATTGAACGGTATGTACCGAGGCGACCGCTCGCGTAAAGAAACGTTGGTGGAGTTTGGTTTTCGCATGCCGTCCGCGCTCGACAACCGGCCACTGCGTTTTGACGAGTTTGAGGGCAAGCTGCGCCAAACTTTCTTTGTATCGGCGACGCCCTCTGAATACGAAAAGACACATGCCGGTCAAGTGGTTGAGCAAGTCGTTCGCCCCACGGGATTGATCGATCCCTCTATTGAAATTAGGCCAGCGACGACCCAAGTAGAGGACGTGCTTTCTGAAATTCATGAGCGTGTAAAGGTTAAGGATCGAGTTTTAGTAACGACTTTGACCAAGAGAATGGCCGAAGACCTGACAGATTTCCTATCCGACCACCATGTAAAGGTGCGTTACTTGCACTCTGACGTCGATACCGTCGAGCGGGTGGAAATTATTCGTGACCTCCGGCTGGGTGTGTTCGACGTCCTGGTAGGCATTAACTTGCTGCGCGAGGGTTTGGATATTCCTGAGGTATCGCTGGTCGCGATTCTCGACGCAGACAAAGAGGGCTTTTTACGTTCAGAGCGCAGTCTGATCCAAACCATGGGTCGGGCCGCACGGAACATCAATGGGAAAGCTATTTTGTATGCCGACCGGATGACCGACTCGATGAAGCGTGCGATTGATGAGACTGATCGCCGTCGCATTAAGCAGGTTGCGTTCAACGCTTTGCACGGCATTGTGCCTGTGGGTGTTCGCAAGCAGGTCAGGGAATTGATTGATGGTGTGTACGACCCTCGCGAGGCCAAGGAAGAACTCAAGGCCGCGCAAGCTCAGGCGCACTACGAGGTGATGTCTGAAAAGAACATCGCTAAAGAAATTAAACGTCTCGAGAAACTGATGCTCGACCACGCACGGAATCTCGAGTTTGAAAAAGCTGCCAGCGTGAGAGATCAACTGGGGGCGCTTAAGGAGCAAGTTTTTGGTTCGAACGGAAAAAATAATGTTGTCCCGTTCGTGGCTGATCGAGCCGCGTAGCCTCTTCAAGGCTTTCTTGAAGAAGCTCGCAGCTATTTTTGGTTTTATTACTCAGGCGGATAGAAAAATGGCAAAAAGGGAACCTCTGTCGTTGGCAATGACTACCAGGGTGTTGTTTGTATGTATGGGGAACATTTGTCGCTCTCCCATGGCCGAAGGCGTGTTTAATCACATAGTGCGCCAAGCTGGTCTGGAAGATGTCGTTAAATGCGATTCAGCAGGCACGCACGCTTTTCATAATGGCGAGCAACCAGACAAGCGCGGCATCACTGCTGCAGCGAAGCGGGGCTACCAGTATGGTGATCATCGTGCACGACGGGTCAAGGAAAAAGACTTCGAAGACTACGATCTCATACTAGCAATGGATTGGGACAATTTGGCTGCACTACAAGCGGCCGCTCCGAAGGGCGCTCAACATAAAATTCAATTACTCATGCGTTTTGCAACGGAACATGAATCGGCAACGATTCCCGATCCGTACTACGGCAATGCTCAAGGTTTTGAGCAGTGTCTCGATTACATTGAAGATGCTTGCACTGGTTTGCAGGAAGTCGCTAAGCGACGTGCGACGCAGGTCGCAGCGGCTTAAGGATCAATCTTTTGCTGGATCGGCACGCGTTGTGCAAAAAAAGCGGCTTCGGTCGCTTTTTTTATTCCGCGTCGATCAACTCGCTCGATCGATGGTGACCGGATTCGCTACACTACGGCCCAGAAGATGCTCATGCATCAATGGAGACCTGATTGAAACTCAAAATTAACGGTGTGGATCGAGAGATCAAGTCCGCACCCGATACACCGCTCCTGTGGGTGCTGCGCGATGAGATCAAACTCACCGGAACCAAATTTGGATGCGGTATTTCTGCTTGTGGTGCGTGCACCGTGCAAGCGGATGGGGCCCCGATACGCAGTTGCGTGATGCCCGTTCAAGCACTTGAGGGCAAGTCCATCAAGACGATTGAAGGCCTGTCGAGTGATCGCTCCCATATTCTTCAAAAAGCTTGGATTGCCCAGCAAGTACCTCAATGCGGTTATTGCCAGTCAGGTTTTTTGATGACGGCAGAAGCTTTGCTTCGTGACAAACCAAAGCCCAGTGATGCCGATATTGATGCTGCTATTACTAATATTTGCCGCTGCGGCACCTATCCTGCAATGCGAGCGGCCATCAAACAGGCTGCGGAGATGAATTCATGAGTGAGCGCAGAATGTTTACGAATAATGAAGCCGCGCAACCCAGGCGTTGGGGGCGACGGGTTTTTATCATCACAGCGGGCTTAGTTGGTGGTGGCCTCGCTGTCGGTGCGGGCTACATCGGGAACAAGCTTTCCAAAGACAATACGTTCAAATTACCTAGTCCAGAGGGCGGCGGTACCTTTGGCGCTTGGCTGACCATTGACAAGAGCGGCGCAGTCAATGTGGCGATTCCCAATCAGGAAATGGGGCAAGGCATTATGTCCACCATTGCCATGATTGCTGCTGAAGAGCTGGAATGTGATTTGACTAAGCTCAGCGCTTCTCAAGCACCGGTGCAGGCCATTTACGCTAACCCGCTGGTGCTACTTGATGGGCTGCCATTTCGGCCTGAAGATCAAGGATTGGTTGCGAGCGGTACCCGCTGGACCATGGACAAAGTGTTGCGTGCCTTAGGCGTACAAGCCACAGGCGGTTCGACCTCTACGCGAAACGCATTTATGGCGGTGCGACAAGCCGGAGCGTCGGCCCGTGCGGCTTTGGTGGCTGCTGCCGCCAAACAGTTCGGTGTGGATGCCGACAAGTTACAGGTGGCCAACGGGTTGGTTACCGATAAGGTCAGTGGCAAGTCTCTAAGTTTTGGGGAACTGGCCGCTGAAGCCTCAGCAATTCCCATCATGGGCGAACTCAAAAAACCAGAAAACTTCAAGCTCATCGGTAAAGGTATGCCCCGCCTGGATGTGCCGGCTAAAACAGATGGCTCGGCACAATTTGGTATCGATGTTCGCTTGGACGGGCAAGTCTATGCAGCCATCGTGCATGCGCCAAAATTGGGTTCTAAGCTGAAGAGCGCGGAGCTTGGCGAGAAGCTTCCCGGCGTGTTGCAAGTCGTCAAGGGCGAAGCTTTTTACGCGGTTGTAGCGGATGGCTACTGGCAAGCGAAGAGTGCGCTCAGTAAGGTCAAGGCGGAGTGGGTGGATGGTCCGGATAGCAAGATGTCGAGCGGCGAAATCTTTGGCCGTTACGTGGCCGCTATTGATAAAGGCGGATTAAGCGAATACGAGTCGCGTGGCGACCTCAAAGCGGGCATGGGTGCTGCTAAAACGAAGATTAGCGCCGAGTACCGCGTACCGTTCTTGGCCCATGCGCCCATGGAGCCAATGAACTGCACTGTACTGATTAAGGACGGCAAATGCACAGTTTGGGCCGGCAACCAGTCACCCACTTTGGTGAAATGGTTTGCACAAAAAGTGAGTGGATTGAACGACGACGCAGTCGAGGTCCATACACCCTATCTTGGCGGGGGGTTTGGTCGACGCGCCGAGCCCGACTTCATCGTTGAGGCCGTAGAAATTGCCAAAGCGCTAGCCGGTCGACCAGTGCAAACGATTTGGTCTCGAGAGGAAGATATTCGTCAAGACGTTTATCGCCCGGCGGCACTTTCTCGTTTTGAAGCAGGCTTTGACGACAAGGGCAAGTTACTTGCCTGGCATAACCGCATCGCCGGCCCTTCGGTGGCTGAGGCTTTTACCCAGCGCATGATGCCGGACGCTGGGGGCGGCCTGCCGGACAAAACCAATGCTGAAGGTGCGACCTTCCTGCCTTATGATTTCCCCAGCCTGAAGGTTGAGCATGCCAAAGTGCCGGTGCCAATGCGGGTTGGGTTTTGGCGCAGTGTCGGTCATAGCTTCAACGCCTTCTTCGCTGAAAGCTTCTTGGACGAATGTGCCGTCGCGGCCAAGGTTGACCCGATGACCTACCGCCGCCAGCTACTCGCTCAGCAGCCTCGTTACCTGAAGGTGCTCGACGAAGTGGCAAGGCTCTCGCAATGGGACAAACCGCTCGCGGCGATTGAGGGCAAAAAAGTTGGTAGAGGGGTTGCCATCGCCGAAAGCTTCCATTCCATCGTTGCGGAAGTTGCTGAAGTGGAGGTTTCTCCCGATGGCGCGATTCGCGTTCGCAAAGTGTTTGCAGCCGTCGATTGTGGTTTGGGAATTGATCCCGTCAATATTCGCGCGCAAATCTCGAGCGCGATTATCTACGGTTTGACGGCCGCGCTATATGGCCGCATTGACTTTGAAGACGGTGCCGTCAGGCAGGGAAATTTCAACGACTATCCCATGTTGACGATGGGGGCATGCCCTTTGATTGAAACGGTCATTGTCAATAGCACGGCGGAACTCGGCGGGATCGGAGAGGTGGGTACGCCTCCCATTGGCCCAGCCGTTGCAAACGCGGTTTTCCAGGCTACCGGCAGGCGTCTAAGGGAGTTGCCACTCAAGCTTTCTTAGAACCAATAATTTTATTGAAGCGGCCGTTTCTAATTAAATTGTTTGTCATAGACAAAGACCCTCTGAAGGAAACGGATTCTCGACTAAAATAGTCGGGATAGACCTATAGTAGAGGTTGATCTTCTACGTTTATCGGGGCTGATTATGAGATTGACGACTAAAGGACGGTTTGCGGTGACAGCGATGATTGACTTGGCCATGCGTGAGTCGCAGGGCCCAGTGACCTTGGCGGGCATCAGCCAACGCCAGGCGATATCGCTCTCATACTTGGAGCAGTTGTTCGGAAAACTTCGTCGTAACGACTTGGTAGAAAGTACGCGCGGTCCTGGTGGAGGCTACACCTTAGCTCGCTCGGCGCGTGATATCTCAGTATCGGAAATTATTGTTGCCGTGGACGAGCCGCTCGATGCGACTCAATGTGAAGGCAAGAAAAACTGTCATCAAGACGGGCCTTGTATGACCCACGATTTGTGGTCCAGACTCACCGATAAAATGGTTGAGTTCTTGAACTCGGTCACCTTGGCTAGCCTTGTTGAACAACAGCGTGATCGCGATCCGCGTAAACAGCCCCGCGAAATATCGGTGCTTCGTGAGCATCGCGCAGCGCTTGAGTTTCCAACTTCGACGCTGCAAACCATTTCACTCGACAACGGTCGTATCACTACTCTTCAGGGGACTGAGTCTTAATTATGCAAATGCCGATCTATCTCGATTACTCTGCAACTACACCGGTCGATGATCGTGTGGTCGACAAAATGTTGCCTTATTTAAGGCAAAATTTTGGTAATCCAGCCTCGCGCAGTCATGCCTACGGTTGGGATGCGGAAAAGGCTGTCGAGGATGCTCGGGTCGAAGTTGCCAAGTTGGTCGGCTGCGACGAGAAAGAGATCGTTTGGACCTCTGGCGCAACGGAGTCGATCAATCTTGCAATTAAGGGTGCAGCGCACTTTTATAAGGACAAGGGCAAGCACATTATCACGGTCAAAACCGAGCACAAGGCCACCCTGGATACTGTGCGTGAGCTTGAGCGTGAAGGCTTTGAGGCAACATATCTCGATGTGCTGCCCAATGGACTGCTTGATTTTAAAGCGCTCGAAGCTGCAATTCGTCCTGACACAATTCTGGTTTCGGTGATGTTTGTGAATAACGAGATCGGCGTCGTCCAAGACATTCCGGCGATTGGTGAGTTGTGTCGAAGCAAGGGAATTTTATTCCATGTGGATTCCGCGCAGGCCACCGGTAAAGTGCCGGTGGACTTGGCTGTCCTGAAAGTTGACCTTATGTCGTTTTCGGCTCACAAGACCTACGGCCCAAAGGGCGTCGGTGCGCTATACGTGCGCCGCAAACCCAGGGTTCGTATCGAAGCCCAAATGCACGGTGGCGGCCACGAGCGCGGGATGCGCTCGGGAACGTTACCAACCCATCAAATCGTGGGCATGGGCGAGGCGTTTCGCTTGGCACGACTCGAAATGGGCACCGAGAATGAACGGGTACGGATGTTGCGAGATCGTTTGATGGCAGGGCTTAAAGCCATCCCAGAAATTTACGTTAACGGTGATCTTGAGCGGCGCGTCCCGCACAACCTGAACGTCAGTTTCAATTTCGTTGAAGGCGAGTCCCTGATGATGGGCATGAAAACCATTGCGGTATCAAGCGGGTCGGCTTGTACTTCGGCGAGCTTGGAGCCATCGTATGTGTTGCGCGCCTTGGGTCGTAGTGACGAGTTGGCGCATAGCTCGATCCGTTTTTCGGTGGGCCGGTTTACGACCATTGACGACGTCGATCACGCTATAAAGGTCTTGAACGATAAAGTCGGAAAATTGCGTGAGATGTCGCCGCTCTGGGAGATGTTCCAAGAAGGGGTGGACTTGAATAGCGTGCAATGGGCCGCACATTAGTATTAAAGTACGAAATACGGTACGGAAAATGAGCGTACGAGCATCGTTGAAAAGTTGGAGAGAATCATGGCATATAGTGACCAAGTTGTAGAACATTTCGAGAACCCACTCAATGTGGGCGCGTTTGACAAAGCCGATCCTCATGTAGGGACCGGCATGGTCGGTGCGCCCGCCTGCGGTGACGTCATGAAGTTGCAAATCAAGGTAAACGATCAGGGCATTATCGAAGATGCCAAATTTAAAACCTACGGCTGCGGCTCCGCAATTGCTTCGTCGTCACTCGTTACAGAGTGGGTTAAAGGTAAAACCTTGGACGAAGCCATGGGTCTTAAAAACTCCCAGATCGCTGAAGAGCTGGCCTTGCCGCCTGTGAAGATTCATTGCTCAATCCTTGCGGAAGATGCGATCAAGGCAGCGATCATGGATTACAAAGCCAAGCATGTTCAAGAAACTGTTGCGAAAGCTGCCTAAGTCATGGCTGTTACCCTTACCGAAGCCGCTGCAAACCACGTTACGCGTTTCTTAGAGAAGCGTGGCAAGGGCGTGGGTTTGCGCTTGGGAGTGAAAACTACGGGTTGCTCTGGCCTGGCTTATAAGCTCGAGTATGTTGATGAATTGGGCTCTGAAGATCAGCCCTTCGAGAGTTACGGTGTGAAGTTGTTGGTCGACCCTAAAAGTTTGGCCTACATTGACGGGACGGAGTTGGACTTTGTGAAGGAAGGCCTCAATGAAGGCTTTAAGTTCAACAACCCGAACGTCAAGAGTGAGTGCGGTTGCGGCGAATCTTTTAAAGTGTAAAGTCAGCTCGCTGATTGCAAGCCCTCCAAAAAAATTACTTTGATTTGCTAGGTATAACCCAGCGATTCGCGCTCGATCCTGCCGATTTGGAGCGCGCCTATCTGACCTTGCAACAGGTGGTTCATCCTGATCGATTTGCAGGAGCAGGGGACACGCAGCGAAGGCTGGCACTGCAACTTGCCGCGCAAGTCAATCAGGCTCATCGCGTGCTGAAGTCGCCTGCGAGTCGTGCTGCGTACTTGTGTGAGCTGGCTGGAGTGGACGTCGCGCTGGAAAGCAACACATCTATGCCGACTGAATTCTTGATGTTACAGATGGACTGGCGCGAGACCCTAGACGAGTCCACGCTAGATTCTACGGGGCTTGCTAAACTGCGTGCCGAAGCGCAGTCCAAGGCGATTGATATCCAGATGCGACTACAAAGCCTGATCGATGACGAGCACAACTTTACGGCGGCCGCCGGCCTGACCCGTCAGTTAGTTTTTATCGAAAAGTTTTTAAAAGATTTGAGCCAACGAGGTTGAGTTGTTACTGCAGATTTCCGAGCCTGGCGAGTCGCCAGACCCTCACGACCGAAAACTTGCCATTGGTATCGATCTAGGCACGACCAACTCTTTAGTCGCGACCGTGCGCTCCAGTATTTCCGAAGTGCTTGAGGACCAGCATGCCCATGCCCTGTTGCCCTCGGTAGTACGTTACGTCGAGGATGGTTCGATTCAAGTCGGTCATGAGGCCTTGGCACAGGCGCGGGTTGACCCGAAAAATACGATTGTGTCCGTCAAGCGACTCATGGGCCGTGCCCTGGCTGATGTAGACACTTCCCACCTGGCCTACGACCTCGAAGGTTCTGAACAGGGCGTGTTGCGCTTGAAGACGCGTCGAGGCTCTCTCACCCCGATTGAAATTTCAGCGGAAATCCTGAGGCGTTTGCGCAGTATTGCCGAGGCTAGACTCGGCGGTGAAATTGATGGCGCAGTCATTACCGTGCCGGCATACTTTGATGACTCGCAGCGCCAGGCGACCAAGGACGCGGCCGCGTTGGCCGGGATTAAAGTCTATCGTCTGCTCAACGAGCCAACGGCGGCGGCTCTGGCCTACGGGCTAGACAATGGTTCTGAAGGGCTTTACGCGATATATGACCTCGGCGGCGGCACCTTCGATGTGTCGATTCTTCGGTTGACTAAAGGCGTCTTTGAAGTGGTGGCCACCGGCGGCGATTCAGCACTGGGTGGCGACGACTTCGATCAAGCCATTGTCGATTGGGCGCTCAAGGAAACGGGTTTTACGCTGACGAATCCGTACGATCAGCGCGCACTTCAATTGGAAGCACGCCGGGTGAAAGAAGTTTTGTCATCGGCAGAAACGACAAGTTTCGCGGTGCAGCTAGACGACGCCAGCTTGGTAAAGCTGCCGCTTAGCCGAGTGCATTTTGCAGAGCTCACGGCCTACCTTCTTCAACGAACCGTGATCGTTACACAGTCCGTGCTAAAAGATGCTCGCTTGGGTGCCGCCGAAATTAAAGGAGTTGTACTGGTTGGAGGCTCTACCCGCATGCCACAAGTGCGCGAAGCAGTGAAGACCCTATTCGGCAAAGAACCGTTGACGAATCTCGACCCCGATAAAGTCGTCGCCCTCGGTGCTGCTACCCAGGCCAATTTGTTGGCGGGTAACAAATCGGCCGATGACAATTGGTTGTTGCTCGATGTCATTCCCCTCTCCCTGGGGCTCGAAACTTATGGCGGCTTGGTCGAAAAGCTTATCCCTCGCAACTCCACCATTCCCTTGGCGCGCGCTCAAGAATTCACGACCTTCAAAGACGGCCAAACGGCCATGGCGATCCATGTGGTGCAGGGAGAGCGCGAGTTGGTCAACGACTGTCGCTCGCTCGCGCGCTTTACGTTGCACGGCTTACCGCCCATGGTGGCAGGGGCCGCCCGGATTCGTGTCACCTTCCAGGTGGATGCTGATGGACTACTCTCAGTGACGGCTTGTGAAACCTTGTCTGGTGCTCGTGCTGAAGTCTCGGTGAAGCCTTCCTATGGCCTCAGTGATGACGAAATCGCCAATATGCTTCAGTCTGCGTTTAACGCGGCCGGAAGCGATATGGAGGCTCGGGCGTTGCGCGAACAACAAGTCGATGCCGAGCGCTTAGTCGAGGCGACCGTCGCTGCTCTGGCTGAGGATGGCGAACTGCTCAGCAGCGCCGAACATAGTGCCATGGATGCTTTGGTGCGACGTCTCAGGGATGCCGCGACTCAAACCGATCGTACGGCGTTGCAGTCGGCCACCGAGGCGTTGTCCCGGGGTACCGAGGACTTCGCCGCCCAACGGATGGACAAGGCGATTGCCCGTGCTCTCTCCGGTAAATCAGTCAAAGATCTATAACAGGACAGTTTCATTTCATGCCATTAATTACGGTGCTACCTCATGACAAGCTTTGCCCCAAAGGAGCCAGCTTTAACGTTACCGAAGGTGAGAGCCTATGCACAGCATTGCTGGCAAACCATGTAGACATAGAGCATGCCTGTGATCAGTCTTGTGCCTGCACCACTTGCCATGTGATCATCAAGCAGGGCTTCAACAGCCTTAATGCCTCAGAAGAAAAAGAAGATGACTTGTTGGACAGAGCTTGGGGCCTAAGCTCTCAGTCGCGTTTGTCGTGCCAGGTGAAAGTGGCGGCTGCGGATCTCACCGTCGAGCTACCCAAGTACACGATTAATCACGCGCGCGAATAGCGCATTCAATGGCATGATGAACGGCTCGGCGCTTAACCCGGCCCGACGCTTAACCCAATTGTTGACTGCAAAGCTGTTCTCGAGCGAATAAAGGAGTAAGGATAATGAGTAAGCCATTGAAATGGACCGATACCTTGGATATCGCGATTGAGTTGGTGGAGGCCCATCCCGATGTTGATCCCAAGACGATTCGCTTCACCGAACTACACGCCGCGGTGATGGCTCTGCCGGACTTTTCAGATGATCCAAACCGCTCGGGAGAGAAGATCTTGGAAGCGATTCAGCAAGCCTGGATCGACGAGGTAGAGTAGCGCGGGTTGCAACAATTATTCCTTGATGAGATCATCAATTCATTCACTACTCAAGCGCGAAGGCTCGGCTAATTTCCTCGAGGATGTTGCCGGCTGTTTCAGAGGCTGAACCTTGGTCGCCACGAACAATCAGGTCGGGGTTCATTGGAACCACATAGGGGCTGTTTAGTCCGGTCATGTTTGGGATAAGCCCGGCTCGGGCCTTTTTATAGAGACCTTTGACATCGCGCTGCTCACACACTGCGAGGGACGTGTCGACGTAGACTTCTACAAAGCGGTCCTCTCCAATTAGAGCCTTGGCCATCTCGCGTTCTTGCCTAAACGGTGAGATGAACGCCGTCAAAACAATTATGCCTGCATCGAGCATGAGCTTGGCGACCTCGGCAATCCGTCGAATATTTTCAACACGATCTGCATCCGAAAAGCCAAGATCCTTGTTTAAACCCTGTCGAACATTGTCACCATCCAAAATATAGGTTCGCAAGCCTTGTTGATGCAGCTCAACCTCAAGCGCATTGGCAATGGTGGACTTCCCAGAACCGGAAAGGCCTGTAAACCAAATTACGCGACCCAGGTGCCCGTTCAACTTCTCTCGCTCAATTCTTGTAATAGAGAGCATCTGCCGATAAACATTTTGCGAGCGACGAAGGCTATGCAGGATCATTCCCGCCGCAATGGTTGCGCGACTGATTTTGTCGACGAGAATAAAACTTCCAAAAGCTCTTGATAGTTCGAAGCGCTCAAAGACCAACCCTTTGCTGAGTGCAAGATTGCACACACTTATGTCGTTTAACACCAGTGTCTTACTGGCCTCCAAAGCTTGAGTATCAACGTTAACTCTATGCTTGATGCTGGTGAGGGAAGCTGAGGCCCATTGAGTCGCGAGCTTAATATCGTACGAGCGTCCAATGAGGTCGGCCTCTTCATGCATCCACACCACCGTCGCCTGGAATTGATCGGTGGTTTCAAGAGGTTCGTGCTTAAGGCACAAAACGTCGCCCCTCGATGCGTCGATCTCTTTGCTTAGACGCAAGGTAATGGCGTCATCCGTTTGCGCACCTGCCAAGGGCCAGTCCATCGTGACGATCTCGGCCACGAGAGCAGTCTGACCCGTCTGACAAACCAGGACTTCATCACCCACTTTGACACTGCCTTGAGCGACAGAGCCGCTCAATCCTCGGAAACTCGAATTGGAGCGATTGACCCACTGAACAGGAAATGCAAAGGGCTGCGCGGCGGGAGTATCTGGTTTGAATGATTCCAGAAACTCCATCAGTGTCTGGCCCGAAAACCAAGGCGTTCGTGCGGATCGCCGAGTGATATTGTCTCCCTTCAAGGCGCTTAACGGTATTGCCGTGATACTAGAGAACTTCAGGGGAGCAGCGAACTCAAGAAAGTCGGCCTCAATAGCACGAATAGTTGGGGCATTAAAATCGACCAGATCTATCTTGTTCACAGCGAGGACAACATGGCGAATCCCCATCAGCGAGACGAGATTAGCGTGCCGCCTGGTTAGCGTTAGTAGCCCTTTGCGCGCATCAACCAAGAGGAGTGCCAGCCCCGCGGTAGAGGCACCCGTGATCATATTTCGTGTGTATTGCTCATGGTCAGGGGTATCGGCCACGATAAATTTTCTTCGGCTACTGGAAAAATAGCGATAGGCAACATCGATCGTGATGCCCTGTTCCCTTTCAGCGGATAGCCCGTCGACCAGCAATGCAAAATCGATTTGTTCACCCTGGGTGCCGTAGCGTTTGGAGTCACTTGTCAGAGACCGTACTTCATCGTCGTGAATCTGTCTTGACTCCCAGAGCATGCGTCCGATCAGCGTGCTTTTGCCATCGTCAACACTGCCGCAAGTGATGAAACGCAGGAGGTCCTGCTGCGCTTGTTGATGGACATAGTCCCGTATTAAACGTCCGCTCGGTTGTATCGGGTTCTTCGTCATCAGAAGTAGCCTTCCTTTTTTTTGCGCTCCATGCTGGCGGGAGCATCTGCGTCGATACTTCGCCCTTGCCGTTCACTTTCGCGCGCGCTCGCTAACTCCAGAATGATGTCGGCCACAGTCTTGGCCTCGGACACAATACCGCCTGAAAGCGGGTAGCAACCTAGTGTTCTAAAGCGAATCATTTTGGCGCTCACTGTTTCAGCGCTGTACATGCGCATGCGAGCGTCATCAATCATGAAATAGGTGCCCTCTCGTTGCACCACCGGCCGCAGCTTGGCAAAATAAAGCGGAACGACGGGGATGCTTTCCTGATAAATGTATTGCCAGACATCAAGCTCAGTCCAGTTCGATAACGGGAAAACGCGAATGCTCTCACCTTTACGTTTGCTGGCGTTATAAAGGTTCCACAGTTCCGGGCGCTGGTTTTTTGGCTCCCAATGATGGTTGGCACTTCGAAACGAGAAAATTCTCTCCTTGGCGCGAGACTTTTCTTCATCGCGCCTTGCGTCGCCAAAAGCCAGGTCAAACCGATGCAGGTCAAGCGCTTGTTTCAAGCCTTCGGTCTTTGTGAGGTCAGTGTGGAGCGCTGAGCCGTGATCAAAGGGATTAATATCCTGCTCAATGGCATCTGGATTGGTATGCACCAAAAGCTTGATACCGCTTTCGCGTGCGATGAGTTTTCGAAACAAATACATTTCCCGAAACTTCCAACGAGTATCGATATGCAGCAATGGAAAGGGTGGTGCCCCAGGAAAGAATGTCAATGCAACAACTTAGCAACTTCTCGTCTGCGCTGCACTTGGGTAATGAGGTCATCGCTATTGACCCTTCAAGCTTTTATGGCTTTCAGCAACTTGCCGTGACTTATTCTCAATTAAATCGAACCCAGGACGCTTTGCAAGCGGGTGAGCGCGCTTTGGCCCTGGCACCCAACCATGCAATGATGCAAATTTTTCAAAGTAGCCTGGAGGCTGATGCCAATCAATCCGAGGCCGCTCGTAATCGTCTGGAAACTGTTCTGAAGCAGACGCTAAGTCCTCGAGAAGAATTTCGTGCGCGCAAAGAACTAGCTCGAGTCCTTGATCGGCTTGGAGTGTTTGACCAGGTGTTTCATAACCTTCATAAAGCAGCGGCTTTCTCAGGCGACTTGCCCGACTGTCGATCTGGGCTTGATCAACGTCATTTTTCCGGATGCAAAAGTCGTTTTTGTGATGCGCGATCCTCGTGACATTTGCGTCAGTTGCTACATGCAACTGATGGTGCCCACGCCATCGACGGTTCATCTGCTGAGTTGGGAAGGCACGGCCGAATTTTATGCCTCTGTCATGGCTTGGTGGACTCATATACGAAGAGAGATGACACTACCTTATCTCGAATTCCGATACGAAGATGCTGTTTTGCAGTTCGAGCCAACGTTCAAACATGTGCTTGATTTCATGGGCTGCAATTGGGACGCGAGCGTTGCAGATTTTCACCTCCGTGCTGCCAAAAAATTTATTTCGACACCGAGTCGCAAGCAAGTCTCACAACCTATTTACACGTCATCGGTTACTCGCTGGCGTCATTTCGAGAGCGAATTCGCTGGCATCGCCCCTCTGCTTAACCCATATATCAAAGCGTTTAATTACGAACCTTTTTGAGGAAGCCGGGGTCGCGTTCTGATGGATTAAGTGGGAACGCCTTGAACAGGAGTCATGGTTCCTTGCGTTCTCATTGATCTGGCAGCGCTGCGACACCTTGAATCAAGGCCAGTGAGGCTTGCGCAATGTCTTCAAGCTTTTCATAGTCGACCGATTGGCCATCGTCCGCGGGCGTGTGAAAACCCGGAAAGAAACCTGATATGCCGACGAAGCGCTGATGCCCCGCACCAATGACTTGGCCAGCTTCGCCGTGGGTCGCGCTGTTGCCTGCAACGTAGAGCGGCAGGTGCTTCAACAAGGCTGACTTTGCCCAGGACTCGGAGGTGGGCAGGCCAACTAAATATTGGGGAGTTTTGAAGCGATAGTGAGTATCGAGTTTAGTCGCCGCAAGGGAGGCACCAAAGTGGAACCAGAGCGCGACCTCGTTTGGACTTGGGGCGCCGTGACTAAGCGCATGCGCCATGCCCAAATGACCAACTTCGTGGCTTCCCGTACCAAGCATCAGAACGGGTCGATCCGATTGGGCGAGAGCTTGCGCCATGCGCAGCCAAAGTGCGATGCCGGAGCCTCGCTCGCCACCGCAGGCAAACCAGCCCGTGAGCGGGGTGGAAAGCACGATCATGCGACCCTTGCCGGGCTTTTTTCCGATCACGTTGAGGCCCTTAATATTTGCCGTCTCGCCCAGCAGTGTTAGAGATGCAGGGCTTGTTGCACTCGACGGATTAGCTCCATGCAGCGCCTTGCTGAGTGTCGCAAGATCTCGATTGGCGATCAGTGCAACAGGAATAGAAAACGGGTCATGACTATGCTGGTTACACACGAACAAATCATCGGTCGGATGTTTGATCGCCATGATCAAAGCAGTGCCACCCTTTGCGGCCGCTTCCCTCACTAAGTTGTCGAGCCTCGGAATCCAGTTGGCTGTAAATGCTGTTGGCGAACTCAGCACGCGAATGGATGATGCACCGGCCGGAGCCTCAAGGGCCTGCAAGGGTGCCGTGATGACTTTCCCCAGCGCGTCGGAGGGTGGAAGCCACTGTGGAAATGCCTTGATCTTTTGGTCAAAGGCACTTAGAAGTCCGCCCGGATTAAGGAGCGTTTTTACTGAAAAATCATCGATGGTTGTCGTGTAGCCAGCCGCCTTGAGCCTTTGTTCCAACCATTTGACGGTGGCTACTTCGCCCGGAGTTCCGACGCGATGTTCTCCAAAACCGACGAAGGTTGAGAGATCATGCTTCAGCGAAGATTGGGTCATAGGTGACCGCGCGAAAAGCCATGATGTAGGCAGCGCTCCTGATGCCAACATCAGGGGAGCTAGAAAAAATGCGCGTTTCTCAATAAGTGGGCTGGGCTTCAGTACTTTTTTCACCCTTTGATTGCCGCGTTCACTGAGTGATTTGACCGAGCGATTTATCCTCGGTAAGGTCAACTACTTTAAGCGTTTTGAATGTTGCCTGAGCGATATTCAAGACTAGGCAAGGGCTGGTTAGTACGCTCGCGTTAAGACTACCCTGGGTCGGCCTTGTTGTGTAAACGTTTAGGACTAACTCACTTACCTTCGCTATCCATTTTGCCTCGCCGACCTTCACAGTGTAGCCTGCGCTAGGCTTTGAACCTAAGCGAATCAAGATCACTCTAGAGTTCACGAAATTGGGCTTCCATTCGCTCAGACCTGGGGCCCTTTGCGCTGAGCTCCTCACAAAGGCCTGCCAGGATTTCGCATCGTCGATCAGATTGATTCCAGATTCGCGAGAGCCATCCGGACAAATTGGAAAGCTCTCAGACTTAGTCACATTAACCGCGCTCGCATTCTGGCCGGCAGTTCCATTTGACGCACCTGTTCCACTAGATAACGCAGGCGCGCTACATGCTGTTAAGGCCATGGCCATCCCAGGTAGGAGAGCGGTCATCGCGCGTAGCCGTTGCGGAGAAAAATCTAAAATGCTCACTCTGATCTCACTTTAATGCGCCTAAATTCGGGCTACTTAGGTAGATACTTGGAATAAACTTTTCTAATCCCTGAGTACGAATACTGGTTTGCCTACCTACAGAGGCCGCGCTTGGATTAATTCCGCCAAATGGAGTAACCGAGAAGTTGATGTTATCGACGACCGCGCTTCTGGGCTGAATCACTTCGATACTCGTCCCTAGGGTCGGGTAAGCACCGCAGGGCTCACCACGACTGCAGATTCGATCATCGTTGTCGAGATCACCCCCGGCGAAAACGATAATTCTCGCAGGCGCCGGGATTGCGGAGCTACCGACTTGAACAGAGTAGACGTATTCACCGTTGACCGGACTTACCACGGCTGTTCCCGCGATAGGCTTGAATGTAGAGTCGTCGGCGTCTGCAACCGAAATATAAATTGGCCCGAAGCTACCCACAGAGGCGCCCACCGGTCTTCGGTCAGCGCTAAGTTGAACAGCGATGTTGCGAGTTGTAGTGGTCACGGTGACTTGTCCAAACGCTGCGGCTCCGGAGGTGAGCGCGCTGCGATTCAGGGTGAGGATGTAGGTGCCAAGCCCGTTTGCGTCGACCGCCCCAGGTTTTGGCGCAACACTCACTGAGGAAAGGCTTGAAGAAACCGATTGAACTTTATCGGCAGTTGTTCCCACTCGCCGAAGGAGCAGTTCTGCAGAAGTGCGAGTCGAACCAAACGAGACACTAGAAGGAGACGGTTCGATCTGGCCTGCAATAGGCGTGGGCGTTGGCGTCGTGCCACCGCCAAGCGTTGCGATGGCAGCATCGACCGCTCGTTTTGCATTGATCAGTCCCGCCCCAAAAAGGTTGTCTTTTCCGACCGCACCGAGATCGTCAGAAATCGTACCGCCACGGACTAAACTATCAATCTGTGCAACCGATAAGTTTGGATTGACCCAACGCATCAGGGCGATCACACCCGCTACATGAGGCGCGGCCATAGAGGTGCCCATCAGATGAGCATATGTGGGTGTCCTTACCCCGCTTTGAAATCCCGCGACCGTGCTAAAGATGCCATCAGGATCGCCCGTGCCTGTGGTGGATTTGCTGACATCGCCACCCGGTGCAGAAATTGCATTTTCCGTCCCGACGTTCGAGTAAAACGCCCGCCCGCGTGTGGCATTGACAGCCGCGACAGAAATGACGCCCGAGCAGTTCGCAGGAACGCCTACCGGCGTGAACACGGTCTCCTCCGATTCGTTGCCTGCGGCGGCGACAATCACGGTTCCCTGAGCCCGAACTCGATCAAAAATGTCCCGTAATTCAGCCGGACAAGTTTGTTGTCCGCCGAGACTCAAATTGATGACGTCAGCTCGCTCAGGGGGGATCGTCCCCGAATCATTGGGCAGGCCCGCTGCAAAAAGTATGCCTTGTACAATATCGGCAAAACTTCCTCCGCCATCACCCAGAACCCTAATCGGCATGATTCGAGTCATTGGTGCGACACCCGTGCCACCGATACCGTTAAATGCCACTGCACCCACGGTTCCCGCCACATGAGAGCCGTGAAAGCTCGGGTTACTGCTCGCCTTAGAGGCGTCGTCTGGATTAGAGTCAATGCCATTGCCGTCAGAGGCGCTGGCGAGCGATGAAATAAAGTCGTAGCCCGCAATAATGTTTCCGGCCAGGTCGGGATGATTGGCGACAATCCCCGTATCTACAATGGCAACGATAGGCCGTCTTGTGGGCTGAGATGGCATCGCTTGCAAGGTATTCATGGCTGCCGGTAGCGAGATCATTTCATAGTGCCAACGCTGTCGCGAGTAGTCTCGGTCATTGGGCGGAAAAGTTCCCACCGGTGTCGTGGTCTGAAAGTTCTTGACCTGGAAGTTCGGGAAGGCATATTCAAAGTTGCCGCTCCGTTTCATCGCCTTTGCGTAGCCAATGGTTTGCAGAATAGCCAGCGACCTGGCATCGAGTGATGGGTCTTTTTCGCTACGGAAGGAGAAGGCTTCTTTTGCCGCAGACTTTGCTTGGAGACCCGTTCGGCTGCTCCTGGCAAGAATCGAAGCGCGCTCCGAGGCCAGCGTCGGCATTTCATAAAGACTCGGTCCGATCCGACCGGCAATTTCTGGCGAGAGCATGCGGGCCGTGACAGGCGCTTTCGGAGTTGCTTTCAGAAGCAGGTTGGTCACCATCGGCTTAGCCAGAATTTGGGCCGGAATAATTTGCGATCCGTTGTCGGAGCTAGCGTTGGCGCAAGTAGCGCTCGCACCTGGGGCAGAGATCCGCATTTGATAGACCGTATCGCCCACGCTACTCGGTACGTAAATTTCAGCGCTAACGAAATAATCACCGGTGGTGGTGATGCGTATGCATTCGTAGCGATTCTCACCTGTGGATTGGCCCACGATTGGCCCCGCACTGGTGCCGTTCGCTCGGCGGACAAAGAGATCAATGTCGATGTCTATGGGGTCGGACGAGAATTCGAGCTCGATCACTTGGCCGGCGGTCAGTTTCAATTTGAAGTAATCGACTAGATCGCCCTGGTCACGATTTGGACCGACCGGGCCCTCATTCTGAAAGGTTAGGTGGCCGACAAGAAGGGCTGGATTGTTTATGGACTGCGCCGTGCCAGGGTCGTCATTGCCCGTGTAAGTTGCCTGAGGGTCATTGGTATCGGAATCAACCTCCGCGGTTTCCGCAATATTAACGATGCCTTTAACGGTGTATTGAGCGGGCGCGGTGCCCGGGACTTGGGGCGGTTTGAAGGGGTCGGATGGCGCTGGAGCAGGGGCCGGCGATGGGGCCGACGATGGGGCCGGTGCAGGGGTCGGTGCAGGGGTCGGTGCAGGGGTCGGCGCTGGCGCTGGTGTCGTGCCGCCTGTCGCTGGGTTGGAAGCACTGGTCTCGCCGCCACCGCCACAGGCAGCGAGCATTAGAGTCATCAAAACCGTTGCGCTACCGCTCTTGAATAGTCTCATCCCAATTTTCCAGTCGCTTGTGTTTAAGACAGCTTTTCGCTAACCAGAAATCCTAGCACGCCTTAGTTACTGATTTCTCTCAAGAGATTTAACAAACCAGAACACAAGATGAATAGCTCGCAACCGTGACAAGAGCGGACCTTGGGTGCTTTTGACCTAGAGCGCTTCCGTAATCAGGCCTTGTAAAAGAATTCCTCACGAGCAATCTTGCCGTTTGCCACGGTGAACAATCCAACTTCGCTCATGGTATGTCTTGCCCCAGTTGGCTTAAAGGTGATGTCGTATTCAAACCCCGCCACAAAGCGATCACCGTGAGGCCAAGGTCCGGTCAATACCGCAGAGTGAACTTCATGGTTCGCTCGCCACCATTCGCCCTTGCCCTTTCAATCTTCTTTTTTCAACGCCGGAAATAAAATCACATCCCGAATGCTCGCGCTGTCGGTGAGCAACATCATCAAGCGATCAATTCCAATTCCACAGCCGCCCGTAGGCGGCATGCCGTATTCGAGCGCCCGAATGTAATCAGCATCGTAGAACATGGCTTCTTCATCCCCGGCATCTTTAGCCGCGACTTGAGACTGGAAGCGCTGGGCCTGGTCCTCAGGGTCATTTAGCTCAGAGAACCCGTTGGCGATCTCTCGGCCGGTCATGAACAACTCGAAGCGTTCGGTGATCTCGGGCTGACCGTCGGAGGCTCTGGCTAGTGGCGACACCTCGATGGGGTAATCGATAATGAAGGTGGGCTGAATCAAAAGGCTCTCAGCCGTTTCCTCAAAGAGGGCAAGCTGTAAGGCGCCTAGTCCTGCGTTCTTCAAGTGGGGTGCACCGATATGCGCGCCCTTCTTTTTCAGTTCTTGGCGCACAAAATCAATGTCACTCAGAGGGGTGTTTTGGAACTCGGGCGCATATTTGGTGATGGCGTCCACAATCGTCAAACGATCGAAGGCTTTGCCAACGTCAATGGTATGGCCTTGGTAGGGTAGAAGGGTTGTGCCGACTGTGGCCAGCGCGACATCGCGAATGACGTTTTCGGTAAAGTCCATCAGCCAGCGATAGTCTGTATAGGCCGCATAAAACTCCATCATTGTGAATTCTGGGTTATGCCTCGGACTGATGCCTTCATTTCGGAAATTTCGGTTGATTTCGAAGACACGATCAAATCCGCCCACAATCAAACGCTTGAGGTAGAGCTCCGGCGCAATGCGCATGAACATTTGCTGATCAAGGGCATTGTGATGGGTAATAAAAGGTTTTGCAGCAGCACCTCCGGGAATCGGGTGCAACATCGGTGTTTCAACTTCCAGAAAGCCGTTAGCGACCATAAAGTTACGAATCGCATTGGTGGCTTTACTGCGAATGGCAAAGCGCTTGCGGGTTTCTTCGCTGACGATGAGGTCCACATAACGTTGGCGGTAGCGCACTTCCTGATCGGCCAAGCCGTGGAACTTATCGGGCAAGGGGCGTAGAGATTTTGACAACAAGCGAATTTTGGAACAGCGCACCGAGAGCTCGCCTTTCATGGTTTTGAAAAGCTTGCCTTCCGCCGCCAAAATGTCGCCGAGATCCCAATGTTTAAAGCTCCCGTGATCTTCCGCGCCAATGCCTTCATCGTTCAGCCAAAGTTGCAGGCGACCCGTGCTGTCTTGAATGGTCGCAAAGCTGGCCTTGCCTTGCACGCGCTTGAGCATCATGCGGCCCGACAGGCTGACCGAGATGCCCTCAGCCTCTAGCTGTTCTCGAGTCTTCGCTTCGTTTTGGGCGATGAGATTGCCTGCGAAATGGGTCGGACGGTAGTCATTCGGGTAGGGCTGACCCTTTTTGCGAAGCGCCGCCAGCTTGGCTCTGCGCTCGGCGATGATTTGGTTTTCGTCGGCCGCAGGTTGGCCGTCCGTGGCATTTGAAGCCGCGAGTTTCTCGGCCTTCTCTTCTGCCTTTAACGTGGCCGCTTGCAATGAAGGGGGAACTTGGTTTTCACTCATGGAATCGTCCTTGGGCGCTGAAAGCAGGCTTAAACGCCTTGCTTCAAACTTGCCGAAATAAAGTCGTCTAAATCGCCGTCAAGCACCGACTTGGTGTTGCCAGTCTCTACATTAGTTCGCAGGTCTTTGATGCGCGATTGATCGAGCACGTAGGAGCGAATTTGGTGACCCCAACCGATGTCGGTTTTTCCGGCTTCAACCTGCTGCTGTGCAGCCATGCGCTTGCGCATTTCATGCTCGTACATGCGCGCCTTGAGCATTTTCATGGCTTCAGCTTTGTTGCTATGTTGCGAGCGGTCGTTCTGGCATTGCACGACGATGTTCGTGGGTACATGGGTGATGCGAACCGCCGATTCGGTTTTGTTAACGTGCTGACCACCCGCACCCGAGGCGCGGAACACGTCGATGCGTAAATCGGCCGGATTAATATCGATCTCAATTGAGTCGTCCACTTCTGGGTAGACGTAGACCGAGGCGAATGAAGTATGGCGGCCCCCGGAGGAGTCAAACGGTGATTTACGGACTAGGCGATGAACGCCGGTTTCTGTGCGCAGGTAACCATAGGCGTATTCGCCTTCCATTTTGATGGTTGCACCCTTGATCCCGGCCACATCGCCAGGGGATTCTTCGAGAATCTCGGTCTTGAAACCTTTACGTTCCCCGTAGCGCAGATATTGGCGCAAAAGCATGGAGGCCCAGTCACAGGCTTCGGTGCCACCGGCGCCCGCTTGAATTTCAACGAAACAGGGGTTGGCGTCAGCTTCGCCAGAGAACATGCGTCGAAACTCAATGGTCGCAACGGTCTTCTCAAGACTCGCCATGTCTTCTTCGACGGAGATGAGGGTCTCTTCGTCGCTTTCTTCCTTGGCCATATCGAAGAGTTCTTTGGCGTCATTGGCGCGCCCGCTGGCTTCGGTCAGGCTAATTACCACATTCTCGAGTGTTCGGCGCTCTCGGCCTAGCTCTTGAGCTCGTTTGGAGTCATTCCATACATTGGGGGCTTCGAGCTCCCGGGTGACAACCTCTAGACGACCGCTTTTAGCGTCGAAGTCAAAGATACCCCCTGAGCGCAAGTACACGCTCGGAGAGATCGGTTATTTGCGCAGAGAGCGCGTTGAGGCGTTCGGCTTCCATGCTTGGGCGTGGCCTTTAATGTTGCAAAGCCCAAGATTTTAACGCTTTCCGAATCGCGCCGCCTTTTAGCGTTTTCCATCACCTGAAGTGCGGTCATTGTCGCCGTTGTTGGGAGTGCCGAAGGTTTGCTGTTCCATCACGCCTGACAGGATGCTTTGAGGATCCACAGGAGTTGCCTCAAAGCGGGGTTTTTGGATGGTGATAGGCTTTGTGTCAGTTCCGTTAGTTTGGTCACCAGCACCCGCTTGCGCTGTTGCATCAACGCCAGGTTTTGCCATGGGCGGTGCCAAGTTTGGCAGTGGCAGCGAGGCAGCGCTTGGGCCCTCGGTCTCTGTTCTTGAGGCCTCTTGCGGGCGATCAAAAGGCGAATCGATATGCACCCAGCCCTTACTTAACGCCAAAGACAGCAGGGCAATCGAAATCGCAGAGCCCGCAAAGAAGGATCCGAAACCGATCAACCAAGAATCGGCACTCGTACGGGTTTTCTCAAGCTTGATTTCTCGTGCGGCCGTCAAAATATCTTTCGAATTGACCGTGAAACGTCCACCTAAGCCAGCCGAGAGCAGGGCCTTGTCCGCAAGTATGTTGATTCGCCTGGGCACACCGTTGGTAAGTCGCACCATCAATCTGATGGAATTTGGGCTGAATACGGTGGGGCCTTCGTAACCCGCGGCCTTCATCTTGAAGTCAAGGTACTCGGAGATGTCTTTAAGATTGAGACGCTTGAGCCGGAAGCTTTGCGTGATTCGCTCGCGCACCGGACGCAATTCCGGCAGGGCCAGATTATGGTCAAGCTCCTCGGGACCAAACAGCACAATCTGCATTATCTTGTTGCCGCTAGCCTCCACTTGGGAAAGTAAGCGAATTTGATCAAGCGTTTCCTCCGGCATCGCGTGCGCTTCGTCAATGAGCAGCACGACTTTACGAGCGGATGAATAAATCTCCGCCAACTTCTTTTGAAGCATGACGATCATTAACTCGGGAACGGCTCTGTCCAAGGGCAAATCTAGGCCGTCAGCCAAGGCATAAAGCATTTGCTCGCGGGTGAGTGTCGGGTCCGCAAAATAGATGGTTTTGAAGCGCTTCGAAGGCAGCTTTTTCAGCAGGTATCGACAAACGGTCGTTTTACCGCTTCCGACTTCACCAACAACTTTGAAAATGCCTTCTTCCGTCTTCAACACGTAGATCAGCGATTCCCAAAAAGAATGCCGCGACCCGCCCGTAAAAAACGCCTCAGTTTCCGGGGTGACAAGGAAAGGCTTGGTTTTAAGTCCGAAATGCTTTAGGTACACGGTAACCGATCTGTTTGTTAGGACGATTGTCCATCAAAAGAAGCCGCTAAACTTTGAAAAAAGTCTTAGTCGGCGTACAAAGGCGAGCAATCGGTCGATTGGTGTGACTTTGTCGCAGCATTTGCCTGGGTTGATAGGGGTCACAACCGTCAATAGGCTTAAGCAGAGCTTCCTTAATTGCAACTTTTTGAAATTTCTCGCCCCTCATCATCAATCAAGTGTTCGATCATGATTTGGAGTTCAGAGACGCCTTGGTATTGATTTTCGTTAAGACGATACAGGCATCTTAGCTGGGTTGGCAAGGCTCGGGTATGGGAAAAAAGGATGCCTTTGAGTGGCGGGCCGGTGCGATCGGTTTGAAGCAATAAGGAAAGATGTTTTTCACCGACGATGCGCTGCTTAAGCACGGTAAAGGTGCCGTGCAGGAGCGGCGCCGGAAAACTCTGCCCCCAGACCATGCCATCAAGTTGGCGGCAAAGACTCAAAGTAGCCTGTGCGAAGTCAAGCTCTCCGTCGTGTTCAAGAATGGTTTTGAAGCTTTCGCGCGGGGGAATGGTTTCAAGGGATTGCTTGAAGAGACGCTCAAACTCGATAAGGTCAGAAGCCATCAAACTTAAACCCGCTGCCATGGCGTGGCCACCAAAGCTAATCATGATTTGCGGTGCCTGCTTGGCGACCCAATCCAAACAATCACGCAAGTGAACGCCGGGAATGGAGCGACCTGAGCCTTTAAGGCGAGTACTGCCCAGCACACTAGGATTTCCATCGGCTTGGGCACTGGCTTGCGCAAAGATAATACAAGGTGTTTGAAGTTGATCTTTGAGTTTGCCAGCCACCAGGCCAATGACGCCCTCATGCCAATCGGGGTTAAAAGCGACATGACCTGGCCGCTCGCTTGAGCGATTTAAGCTTAGGGTCAAATCTCCAAGTTCTGCGAGCGCCGATTCGCGGGCCTGCGCTTCAATGCCACGACGCTCGCGATTCATTTGATCAAGCTTTAGCGCAATCTCTTGGCAGCGCGTTTCATCATCGCAAACCAGGCATTCGATGCCCAGGCTCATGTCGTCGAGACGACCGGCCGCATTAATTCTTGGGCCTAGTGCAAAGCCGAGATCACTGGCCTGCAGGCGTCGCTGCTCTCTGCCTGCAATGTTGATTAAGGCACGCAGGCCAGGCTGAACTTGTCCGCGCTGGATACGTTTTAGGCCTTGATAGACCAAAATGCGGTTGTTCTGATCTAGGGGTACAAGATCGGCCACGGTCCCGAGAGCGACAAGGTCAAGCAAATGGTCCAAGCGCAGATTTTGAGCTGCATCTTTAAGCTGCTGTCTTCGTTCATCGTTGCCCGACACGGGATTCCTCAGATGCCGACGTAGGGCAATGAGCAAATAAAAGGCGACGCCGCAGCCGGCCAGAGCTTTCGAAGGAAAGGAGCAGCCGCCTTGATTTGGGTTGAGGATGGCATCGGCTGCGGGGCGCTCTTGGCCAGCGAGGTGATGGTCGGTGATGAGCACTCGCAGGCCCGCTTGCTTCGCGGCCGCGACTCCGGCGACACTGGCAATGCCGTTGTCTACGGTAATGATTAAGTCAGGGCGCCCCAGCCTTGGATGGGATAAACATAGTTCGACAATCGACGGCTGCAAGCCATAGCCATGCTCGAAGCGATTGGGTACGAGGTAGTCAACGGGCGCGCCAAGCGCTTTCAGGCCTCGCATAAGAATGGCGCATGCAGTAGCGCCATCGCAATCGTAGTCGGCAACGATACAAATTTTCTGACGTGTTTGCAACGCCTCACTGAGTAGAGCGATAGCCTGCTCGAGCCCGCGCAGAGAGTCGGGGGGTAATAGCCCTTCTAGTTCGGTCTCAAGTTGCCTTCCCTGAGTAATGCCTCGACTCGCCAAGAGACGGGCGAAAAAAGGTGGATGGCCCAGGTCGCTCAGGTTTTGATAGGCGAGTCTAGGCACCGGGCGAGCTTGAGCGAGTCGACCAGACATTAGAGGAGGGCTCCAAGACGCCAAAAGCGCCAGCGATCTTGAGGCTGACTTTCAATGCTTAGCTGGGCGGCTTCACCAAAAAAGTTCCAGGTCACCCTTTTGCGTTTTTGAAGCGCCTGGGCGAAGGCAGGGAAGCGCTCCCAAATGCCCGTCCAGGCTTCGATATCGCCTTGGTGGGTAGGTGTAATCCAGTCATCAATAATGACGACTGTCTCGTCGCTCGTGCTGCTTTTTTGATCGAGCGGGCCTACTTTGTTGTTGAGTAGATCGTCCATCGTCGAGCGAAACAAGTTTGCTGGAGGCGAGCGCACTTCTCCTTCTAGCCAAAAGCCGTTAATGCTCGCCAGTCCAAGTTTTTCACGCCGATCATTTAGAAGGTGCTCATGGAGCAGCATCTGGCTATGGTTCAGGAAGCGCCGCCAAGAGCGGGCATCTTGGCCAGATGGCAGGTATCGATCAATGCTGCGTCCCATAGCCTGGGTCGAACTCTTTGGCGCCCAATCCGTGCGACTTGGGGTGTGCAGGACCAGAAAGGTTTCTGTGCGTGGGGACGTCCAGCTATCAAGCGTCCAAGCAGTATCGAGGGCTTCTCCTAATAGTTCAACCCAATGTTGAGGATCGTGCAATTGTGACGTACCCAAAGCATCGGCAGCCAGGACTAAGTGGTCCAAGGCTAGGTTGAGATGGACCGGCTTCAGTAGCCAGGTGGTCCTCTCAGATTCAACCCTGACAGGACGCTCGTGATGGGCCTGACCCGCCACGCACATTAAAGTGTTTGCGAGATCGGGGCGCGCCAGGGAAAATTGCCGCTGCAACCAGAGTTCGTGAGAAAGTGCGTTTTGGAGACTATCCGATTCGGCAAGCCGCGTTTTAACTCTGCTCTTTTGCAAGCCAGCCTGCTTCAGCGCGAGACGTACTCGAGCCAGGCGTGTATCGGCACCCGTGGCTGAACCCTGTTGAGCCGACGCGTTTTGCAAGGGGGGAAGCGAAAGGGGGAAAAGTAATTGCATTACCTCGCATTATCCGTGATCCACAAAGGACACTTTGTTGACTGTGGCACACTCGCACTCCATGAAATTGCCATTTGAGTATGACATCGGCCTGCGCTATACCCGCGCAGCCAAAGGGGCTGGTCGCAAGAACGGCTTTATTTCCTTCATTTCCGCTTTGTCGGTCGCCGGTATCGCACTGGGTGTTGCCGCCTTAATTGTGGTTCTGTCGGTCATGAATGGATTCCAAAAAGAAGTGCGCGACCGTATGTTAAGCGTGCTCTCTCATATTGAAATTCTGGCGGGGAAAGTACCTTTGACCAATTGGGAGGCCTTGCTCAAAGAAGCCAGTCTTAATGCTCGGGTCGTTGCCGGTGCCCCGTTTGTCGCAGGGCAAGCCATGCTCACGCACGAAGAGACGGTACGAGGAGTCCTTGTGCGCGGCATTGATCCAAAACTCGAAGGTACGGTGGCTCCGTTTGCAAAAAAGTTCAATATCGGCTCACCAGATGCCTTGGTGCCCGGCGAGTTCGGAATTGCAATCGGCTATGAGATGGCGTCGCAATTACTCCTGGGGGTCGGCGATAAGCTAACCTTGATCGCACCGCAAGGCACCAGTACACCGGCCGGCATTGTGCCGCGCCTGAGACAGTTCAAAATTGTTGGAATTTTCAAGTCCTCGCACCTGGAGTACGACTCGAGCTTAGTGTTGATGCATCGCGAGGACGCCGCCAAATTGTTTCGCGTGGAGGGCGTTAGCGGCGTTCGCTTGCTGACCAATGACATGATGGAAGCGCCACAGATTGCCAATGCACTTTCGCGCACTTTGACCGGCGATTTTCTGATTCGGGATTGGTCGCAGGAGAATCGCAATTGGTTCGCCGCGGTGCAAATTGAAAAGCGAATGATGTTCATTATCCTGACCTTGATCGTGGCTGTTGCCGCCTTCAATTTAGTCTCCATGTTGGTCATGACGGTCACTGATAAGCGTCCAGACATCGCCATTCTTCGCACGCTTGGCGCAAGCCCGACGAGCATCATGAAGATCTTTATTACTCAGGGTGCATGCATTGGTCTGTTGGGTACGCTCATTGGAGTCGTGCTTGGGGTGATTGTGGCCCTCAATGTCGGACCTGTAGTGGCTTGGTTTGAGCAGTTACTGGGTTTCCAAGTCTTGCCGAAGGGGGTTTACTTCATTAATTATTTGCCTAGCGATATGCGAATTTCTGATGTCGTTCAAATTGGACTTACTGCCTGTGTCCTAGCGCTGGTATCGACGCTCTATCCGAGTTGGCGTGCCTCCCGAATCAACCCGGCCGAGGCGCTTCGTTATGAATAACCAAGCGATCAATGTTCATGCAATCAATGGGCACGCGACGAGTGCTGCCGAAATACCTAATCACTCGAAAAGCAGCTTCGCCTTGCAGGCTGTCGGCGTTCACAAGACCTATGGTAGCGGAGAATTTGCGGTTCAAGTACTGCAAGGAGCCAGTCTCAACGTGAATCCGGGCGAACGCGTGGCCGTTGTGGGTGCTTCCGGCTCGGGAAAGAGCACCTTGTTGCATGTGCTCGGTGCGCTAGATCAGCCCGACCGAGGAACAGTCGAAATCGCAGGCCAAAGGCTCGACCAATTGAGCGAAACGGCCCGTGGCGAGGCGCGCAATCACCTGGTCGGGTTTGTGTATCAGTTTCATCATCTCCTGCCTGAATTCAGCGCTCTAGAAAATGTGGCTATGCCCTTGAGAATTCGCCGCGTGCCAGAAGCGGAGGCCAGCCGTCAAGCAATGAGTTTGCTGGAACGCGTGGGCCTCAAGGCTAGAGCAACCCATCGGCCTGGTGAGCTTTCTGGAGGTGAGCGTCAACGGGTTGCTTTGGCCCGTGCACTGGTGACTAGGCCGAGTTGCGTGTTGGCCGATGAGCCCACCGGCAATCTGGATCGCGGCACGGCGCGCAATGTTTTCGAGCTCATGTCGGGCCTCGCCAAAGAGCAAGGGATTGCTTTTGTGATTGTGACCCATGACATGGAAATCGCTCGGAGCACCGACCGCATTCTTCGTTTGCAAGATGGTATTTTGCAGGCGACGTAGCAGGGTTTTCCATAAATGGTTCGACTAAGGTTAGAAGACCTAGACCCCGATGCTCATCGATAGCCATTGCCATCTAGACGCCGCTGAATTTGCTGCTGACCGCGAGAGCGTGATCACCGCCTCGACGATCTCGGGAATGATCATTCCTTCGGTGCAGGTGTCGAACTTCGATACGGTTCGTGCGCTGGCTCACGCCTACCCTGGGGTGGCTTATGGCTTGGGGATTCATCCGCTTTACGTTGAGCATGCGCAAGACCAGGATTTGGTGCTCCTTGAAGCCGCGCTCAGTGCATACCAGGACGACCCCTTGCTGGTGGCCGTAGGAGAGATTGGTTTAGATTTTTTCGTGCCTGAACTTAGTGTTGGGGTATTGCGTGAAAAGCAAGAGCGTTTCTATCAGGCCCAACTCAAATTGGCCCGTAAATTTGGGCTGCCCGTGATTCTTCATGTGCGACGCTCGCAGGACGTTTTACTGAAACACCTGCGCCGGATTGAGGTCAGCGGAGGTATCGCTCATGCTTTTAACGGTAGCCAGCAGCAAGCAGATGCTTTTGTGGGCTTGGGCTTTTGCCTTGGCTTTGGTGGTGCCATGACCTACACTCGCGCCTTGCAGATTCGACGCCTGGCGCAATCCTTGTCCGAGGAGACCATCGTGCTGGAGACTGATTCCCCGGATATCCCTCCAGAATGGATGCACCGTGACTTTCTTGCCGTCCCAACCGAGTTGCGCTCGCTAAATCAAATGTTACTGAGGAACACACCCTGTCAATTACCTCGAATTGCTGAATGCTTGGCCGCGCTTCGCGGAGTGTCGCTCACTCAGGTTGCGAACTTTACGAGCGCGAACGTCTTACGAGTTCTGCCGCGCATGAAAGCGGCCTTGCATTCGCGTGAAGGCTAGGCCTTTCGGCTAGACCAAGGGATGAATAGCGCCTGGAGCTTGCGCGCCTTAAAGTGAGGCGGTGCATTTCAGTACTCCCTTCTCTAGTTCGGCCAGCCTACTTGCCATTCCATTGGCGGCGCTTGGCTTCCAATTAAACGGCGTCTTGCTGTCCCGCCAAGCCTCGTTTTGTCTTGTGTTTGTAGCCATTTTGGGGCTGGTTTGGCGGCGTTGGAAGAATCCCTTTCGGTGGTGGTTTATCTACGCCTGTCTGACGGTGGTCTATGCCTCCTGGCTCGCAGAGTCGGCCCTGAAAGCTCGCTTAACGCCCAGTCTTGAGGGCGAGAATATGGTACTGAAAGGATTCGTCAGTGCCATGCCTCAAAGTTTTGAGCAAGGTATCCGCTACAAATTTTGGGTGAGTGCTTGCCTGGGGCAAGATTGTCCTGTGGCGCAGACCCTGAGGTTGTCCCATTACTCCGGGTTTGGCAAGAAAGAGACGGTACCTCTCGCGCCCCTTCCAATGGACCGAGATCTTTGTTTGAAAGTGCGTCTTAAACGAACTTTGTCGCCACTAAATCCTTTTGCATTTGACGCTGAACTTAGAGCGCTTGAGGAAGGAATTTCTGCAAGTGGCAACATCCGCGCTGAAGTGGATTGCCAAAGTCTGAGGAGTGCTGTCAATGATGAGCGAGCATTGGTACAAACCTCTTGGCGCGAGCAGTGCTTGCCTCGTCTTCAAGCATGGGTTGAACGCCAGAGGACCGTTCTCCGGGATGCTTTGAAAATAAGTCTTGATCGAGCTATGCCCGATTCAGATCGCCACAATCGAGTAGCCATGGCAACGATTATCGCGCTGGTCGTGGGTGAGCAGAGCGCGATTCCCAATACCTGGTGGAGCATATTCAATCAAACCGGGGTAGGGCATCTAATGAGTATTTCGGGGCTGCACATCACGCTGTTTGCGGGCATTGCTTTGTCAGCCTTGAAGGCATTGTTCCGCGTACAGAAGGTCAACGCGCTGTTGTTTCGTTGCGGTTTACCAGCGAATCGACTGGCGTGGTTTTTGGCGGTGTTTGCGGCCTTTGCCTACAGCCTCATCTCGGGCTGGGGCATACCGGCCCAACGCACCTGCTGGATGCTCGCGGCTGCCGCTTGGGCGTTGAACACAGGGCGCAGCAAACGAATGTCGCAGGTGCTGGCCTTGGCGGCAGCGGTGGTCACAGCGATGGACCCTTGGGCACCGATGGCTGCGGGTTTTTGGTTGTCGTTTGCTGCGGTCGCAGCTTTGGTTTGGTGCGGTGCTCGCGAGTATTCGGTGCCTCAGCCTTGGTATAAATCGGCGATTCGTTCTCAAGTCGCGGCAACAATTTCGCTTGCGCCAATGGGGGCAATGTTTTTCGGTTCATTTTCCTTGGTAGGACCGCTAGCCAATGCTTTCGCCATTCCGTTTGTATCGAGCTTACTCACTCCATTTGTGCTGTGTACGGCGTTGCTCAGTACCTTTTGGTCGGCCGCCGCCGGTGTTCTCCTGTATCCCGCCGTGCTCTCGACTCGTTGGATGCTGCAAACACTGGAATGGATGGCGGGTTTTTCCTGGGCCGGCATGACCTTGATGCGCCCGAATGCCTTCGTTTTGATCCTTGCAAGCCTAGCCTGTATCGGCCTGCTGTCGCCTTTCTCGACGAAGCCGCCCAAGCGCCCAGGTCGAAATTCAACCAAGTCCACCCTATTCCAACCCCGCCACGCCTACGTTTTTGGGTTAATGCCGCTTATCAGCGCGCCGCTCGAACGTCCTGGACTGGGCGAGCTTTGGCTGACCTCGTTTGATGTTGGACAAGGCATGGCAATTCTGATTGAAACCGAGCGCGGTCGCTTGCTTTACGATGCGGGTCCAAGCTATGGTTCAGAAAGCGAAGCGGGCAGTCGAATCATCATCCCTTATCTGCGCACGCGAGGCTTTGATTCAATTGATGCGATGGTGGTTTCCCACTTAGATAGCGACCATTCAGGTGGCGCGAAAGAAGTTGCCAAGAAACTCTCGCCGCACTGGATATCGAGCTCGCTGAATGAGCAATCCAGTCTTTATGGTCGAAAACATATCCCTTGTCGTGAAGGGCAGGCCTGGCAATGGGGCGATGCACAGTGGCGCTTCCTACATCCAGGAGAGTTCAATACCACGGCAGTAAAGTCGAAAACCAATGCAAAAAGTTGCGTGCTTCATTTGAAGCACCCGGCAGTCTCGCTTCTATTGCCTGGTGATCTGGAAGCAGCTCAGGAGCGTCGCTTGGTCTCACAATACGGAATGGAAGGTCTGCAGTCGCAGGTGTTGATTGCGCCTCATCATGGCAGTGCAAGCTCGTCCTCGTCCGCTTTCCTTGACGCGGTTCGCCCAGAATGGGTGATTTTCCAAGTAGGGTATCGAAACCGGTTTAAGCATCCTAGTCACAAAATTTTGCCTCGCTATGAAGAGCTTGGGGTGCGAATTTTGCGCACCGATCATCACGGAGCGATTCACATGCGCTTTAAAGTTGGGCGGGAGCCGATCATCAGGCGCTTGCGCCTGGACGATCAGCCGTACTGGAGAATGCAAGCGGTTCCGTAGGGGCGAGCCATTGTCGACTTGCGTAGAGTCTTTGATGTTTATTGAGCGGTCCAGCCGCCATCCATCGTCCAAGCTGCACCACGAACTTGGGAGGCCGCATCGCTGCATAGAAAAGCCGCAAGTTCACCCAACTGCTCGGGTGTCACGAATTCTAAGGACGGTTGTTTCTCACCGAGCAAGGCGAGCTTTGCTTCCTGTTGACTTTGGCCCGCTGCGCTTGCACGAGCGTCGATTTGCTTTTGCACAAGTGGCGTGAGCACCCAGCCCGGGCAGATGGCATTACAAGTGATTCCGCTCGTCGCCATCTCCAAGGCAGTGACCTTGGTCAGTCCAACCACGCCATGCTTGGCGGCGACATAGGCAGATTTGTCAGCAGAACCGACCAGACCATGGGCCGAAGCGATATTGATGATTCGACCGTAGGCAAATTGCTTCATGCGCGGCAAGACGCAGCGTGTGAGATGAAACACTGCCGATAGGTTCAAAGCAATGACAGCGTCCCAGCGTTCGGTGGGAAAGTTCTCGATGGGAGACACATGTTGAATGCCGGCGTTGTTGACCAAGATGTTGACGGCACCATGACGCGCTTCAATGCGCTTCACCAATGCTTCGATTTCGGCAGGTTTGGACAAGTCGGCGGACTCGAAGTCTACTTCAACATGATGCGTTTTTGCCATACCCTGTCGAATGGCCTCGATTTCATTGGCATCCCCAAAGCCATTCAAAATAACGTTTGCCCCTCGGGCCGCCAAACTGTGCGCAATGCCCAAGCCAATACCGCTTGTAGATCCGGTGACCAGTGCAACCTTGCCTTTGAGTGAGCGAAGGGAGGCCGAGAGGTCGAGGTTAGAACTTGATCCTGGTGTGGCGCTTATATTCATAGCTGATACGATTCGTTCTCAGAAAGTTAAAGGAAAACCTGGAGTTTAAATTATGAGCATAAAGCGTTTGCATGTGGGAGCCCGGATGTCCGAAGCCGTAGTTCACAACGGAACAATTTATTTGGCGGGCCAAGTGGCTGCAAATCCAACCCAAGACGCTGCCGGTCAAACCCGTCAGATTCTTGACGCCATCGATAGCTTACTGGCCGAATGTGGTAGTGACAAGACCCAAATACTGCTGGCGCAGATTTTTCTGGCGGATATTAAGGACTTTCCAGCCATGAATTCGGTATGGGACGCTTGGGTGCCTCAGGGACATACACCGGCACGTGCCACGGTTGAAGCAAAACTTGCGGCCCCCGTCTACAAAGTTGAAATTAAAGTCACCGCGGCGGCTTAAGAGCGTCGATTGGTGGGCTCGATAAGTGCGGCTGGTTCTAGGTAACAGGCCACGCTAGGCTGTCCTAGTAGGCCCGCTCGGCCAGTTTTTCGGTGAAGGTTTAGCGCCAGCCCACCCGATCACTAATTTTTGCTGCCTCAATTTGAGAACGGCCTATTTGAGCGATGCTCAAGCTATCGCGTTTGAACGGCCCTAGGGAGTCCAAAGCTGGATTGTTGATTTTGACCGAACTCACGACCGGCCATTCATTGTTGCCTTCGGCTAAAAGGGCTTGGGCGGTATCGCTCAGCAGATATTCCACGAAGCGAATTGCATTGGCCTTGTTCTTGGCATGAGTGAGTACACCGGCGCCGGAGATGTTGATGTGCGTGCCGAAGCTTTGTTGATTAGGCATGACCACGCCGATTTTCGCGATCAGTTCTTTGTCGTCTGCTTTGTCCGAGCGCATCAAACGTACGAGGTAATAGGTGTTGGTCAGAGCCACGCCGCATTCGCCGCTGGCCACAGCCTTGATTTGATCGGTGTCGCCGCCGCGAGGAGGGCGGGCAAAGTTGGACACAACGCCTTTTGCCCAGTTTTCTGCCGGGACCGGACCGAGATGTTCCGCCATTGCACCAATGAAGGAAAGCATATAGGGATGAAACGCCGAACGCGTACAAACGGCTCCTTTTAAAAGCGGATTGGCTAAATCCTGATAATTAGCCACGTCGGAGGCCTTGAACTTGGCTTTGTTGTAGACCAGCACGCGAGCGCGAGTGGAGACAGCGAACCACTCACTCCCTTTGCCATCATCCTTGCCGCGCAAATAATCCGGCACTCGTGACTCCAGAGTTTTACTTTTGATCGGCGCAAACAGACCATCGATTTGAGCACGCCAAAGTCTTGCCGCGTCGACCAGCATCAAGACATCGGCGGGACTGTTTTTGCCTTCGTTGCGCAGGCGCTCAAGCAAAGGTTCATCGCCTGCCTCGATGCGGTTAATCTTAATACCGGTCTGCTTGGTAAAGTTGCTGTAAAGCGCCTCGTCCGTTTGATAGTGACGGGCCGAATAGAGGTTTAAAACTTTCTCCTGAGCCTGCCCATGCTGAGGTAGAAGACCAAGCCCGAATAAAAATGGGAGGAGTGTGTGAGTGAGTTTCATCGTAGGGGACTAAGATTGGTAATTGACAAGATAAATAATATCATAAATGAGAATCGTTCGCATTAACAGTTTTAAGGAGGAAAATCTGGATCAGCCCAAGGTGCCAAAACCCAACTCGATGAGACGTCACTTGGCAGCGTTTCCAGCGGCTCTGCTACTTTTGCAAAACGCGCTGTCTGGGGCGCCGGTTAGCGCTCAAAGCGCAGGTGCCGTATCAAGGCGAGGCTCAGCGCCCCGTTTCGCCCTCGCACTAGGGGGTGGTGCCGCTCGTGGTTTTGCCCATGTCGGAGTGATTTCTGTCCTAGAACAAGCGGGTTTAGTGCCCGATTTAGTGGTTGGAACCAGCGCAGGTAGTTTAGTGGGAGCCCTTTATGCGAGCGGGATGTCAACGAAGGCATTGACCGATCTTTCGCGCGGCATGGACGAGGTTTCCCTGGGTGATTGGAATGTGGGATCGCGCAGCCTGATCAGGGGTGAGGCACTACAAGCCCTAGTGAATCAAGCCGTTAAAGGGCGCAGAATCGAAACCTTTCCAAAGGCGTTCGCGGCTGTAGCGACTGACCTTTTCAATGGCAACATGAAAGTATTCATGTCCGGCGATGCTGGGCTCGCTGTCCGTGCTTCTAGCTCAGTGCCGTCGGTGTTCGCACCGGTGACCATTGACGGACGGGATTTTGTTGACGGTGGACTGTCAAGCCCAATCCCCGTTTCAGTCTGTCGAGCCCTGGGTGCAACAGTAGTACTGGCTGTAGATATATCAGCGAGACCTTCCTTTCAGCCTACCGATACTTTGGCCCAGGTGCTCTTGCAGACATTCGCCATCATGGGCCAAAACCTGGGCGCTGGCGAGTTGCGCTTAGCCGATGTTGTCGTTACCCCCGAGATCGCGGAGATCTCCGCGGTTGGTTTTGCTCAAAGGCAAATGGCTATTGATGAAGGCGCGATTGCCATGCGAAGAAAGCTGGGTGAACTTAAGTTGATACTTTCCAGATCCTGAAGGCTAGCCCTTTGGCCTTACGCAAACCTCAATCCGAGTTCGTTCGCAGCGACCACTGCTTGCGTGCGGTTATGAACTCCTAGGGTTCGCAAGACCCCGGCGACATGGACTTTGACCGTGCCTTCCGCGAGCGCAAGTCGCTTACAAATGATTTTGTTCGGCAAGCCTTGAAGGATGAGTTTCAGCACTTCAACTTGGCGCTGGGTTAACCCTAGTTCGCGTGGGTCACCCCCTTTGGGTCGCTTGGGTTTTCGGACGAGATCACCCACCGGGCCTGTAGAGATGAGATCGAGAGGCACAAAGATATGACCGGAAAGAACCATTTTGAGCGCGTGCGCGACGCCGCCGCTTTCCATGGTCTTGGGCACATAGCCAACCGCTCCGTATTCAATACACTCAAGGATGGTTTCGCGCGCGGTTTCGCCTGAGAGCACAACCAGCGGAATATGTGGGGCCGACTCGCGAATCGCTAGGAGAGCGTCCAGACCCACGCTATCGGGTAGACGTAGATCGAGTAAAATGAGGTCGATGCTCTGCGCATCGTCAAGCATCTGTAGTGCATGCACTTTGGAGTCGGCGAAATAAACTTGGCAACTTTGGTCGAGATGGCGAATGGTTTCGCCCAGTGCAGCGCGCATGAGCGGATGATCATCGATGACCAAGATGTGCTTACCTGGAGGCTGTAGGCCTAGAGGACCCGGTGGGGTAATTTGTCCGAGACTGGGTTTAAAGACCGACCTTACCGTAGCTGCCGCTGCTTGTGCGTTCATTTTCTCTCTCCTGGTAGGCAGACTAACCTTGGCCTGGGGGATTGTAAAGTAGGCCCGATGGCCTAGACAGTATGAGTATGGTGAATCACGATGGAAATCGGTGCAAGGTGTGAAGTATTTCAAAATCAGCCCGCTTATTTTAGGGAAAACCCTAGTAAACCAAAGCGTTGCATCGGCCCTCAACTCTTCATTCGGTTTTTCATTTGTTGAAATAATTGACTGGATCATTAAGCGATTTATTCCTATGAAACTAAACGCGTGAAATTTTTCGACCCTCCCGCTAACATCGCTCCGCCTTGGCGTTTTTCTGTAGCGCCGATGATGGATTGGACCGATCGTCATTGCCGGTTTTTTCATCGTCAAATCAGCCGTCATGCCTTGCTCTATACAGAAATGGTGACCACCGGCGCACTGATTCATGGGAATCGGCCCCGTCATTTGGATTTTGATTCGGCTGAGCATCCTGTGGCCTTGCAGCTTGGCGGTAGCGAAGCTGTAGATCTCGCCACGTGCGCGAAATGGGCTGAGCAATGGGGTTATGACGAAGTCAATCTCAATTGCGGTTGCCCCAGTGAGAGAGTGCAGCGTGGGGCTTTTGGCGCTTGCTTGATGGCCGAGCCGCAACTGGTGTCCGATTGCATTAAAGCAATGCGTGACGTTTGCGCCATACCAGTGACGGTCAAACATCGAATTGGCCTAGATCGCCAAGAGGATTACGGTTTTGTGAGGGACTTCGTCGGCAAAGTGGCGGAGGCCGGTGTCGTGCGCTTTATTGTTCACGCGCGCAACGCCTGGTTAAAAGGTCTGAGCCCGAAGGAAAATAGAATGATTCCTCCTTTGCGTTACGAAGTGGTGAGCCAGCTTAAACAAGACTTTCCGCAATTAGTTTTCATACTTAACGGTGGTCTTAGTCTCCATGAGCAGATCGGGCCTGTACTGGGCGATGGCGTCATGATCGGAAGAGCGGCCTACGAAAGCCCCTGGATTTTGCACGAGGTTGATGCTCGATATTTCGGGCAGAGTACTGGCCCAAGCCGCGATGAGGTTATCGAGCGCATGAAGCGCTACTGCACGGAACAAGTGGCGCAAGGCGTGCACTTGCGTTCGATCACTCGCCATATGCTCGGGCTTTTCAATGGCCTGCCTGGAGCAAGAGCCTGGCGCAGAAAGTTGAGCGATCCGGTGCTGCTCGCTGAAAATCGAGTCAGCTTACTGGACGAGGCGAGAGCACAGGTGTGCGGCGCTTAAGCAGAAATTGGCTTACTTCGAGTACCTTTTATTTGCTTTACATAGGCAAGGATGGCCAGGAAGGCGGCAATGGCCAGAGCCACTTCCAGCCAGGCAAGCTGGCGGCTAAGGCCCAGATCGCTGGTAGCTCTGACGAGGCCTTCGGTGAGGTAAATCAAGATAGCCATCGACCACCACTGGAAAGTTCGAACTCGACCAGCCCAAAGTGCCGGGAGAGCGAAAAGCAGTGGCACGACTTTCAGCGACAATGACCAACTCGCCGGGAGCCAAGTCAGTTTTAGGCCCAGGAACGAGGTGCCGAGTGAGGTGGCCGGGCGCAAAGGTGCCAGCCACAACTCCCAGGCAAGGCCTAGCACGATCAGTGCGAGGACGCAGGCGATAACGATTCTTCGGTACATGTTTCTCTTTAAAGGAAGTGGATGATACGGTTTTTCCTCGATCTCTGGAAAAGCACCCGCAATTTGAGACTCACTCAAACTGCAGGCAGCTTGGCGTTTCTCACTGTTTTGGCGATGGTGCCGATCCTCTCCTTCGCGATGTCCGCTTTGAGCGTTTTGCCCCAGTTTGAGCCTTTAAGAGAGAATCTTTTTTCGTTTCTGAAAAAGGCACTGCTTTTGCCTGGTTCCGCCGAGGTCGTGCTCAACTATCTCAACCGCTTCGCCCTGCAAGCCAATAGTCTTTCGTTGGTCAGTGCCTTGGTGTTCTTCGCCAGTGCACTGATTGCCCTCATCACTATCGACGGTACTTTGAATCGAATCTGGGGAGTTACCAAGCCACGCGGCTTATTGCGACGAGTTGTCTTGTACTGCGGTGTGCTTGCCTTGGCGCCGTTTGTCATTGGAACCAGCTTGGCGGTGAACGGCTTAGTCTTTGGAGATTGGCTAGAGAGCCGTCCGAGCACAACGTTAAGGCGATTTTCCCTGACGGTGTTCCCGTGGATCACGACCGGCCTCGCCCTCTTGCTGGCCTATCGCTTTGTGCCTAACACCAAGGTACGTTGGCGGCACGCTTTTTTTGGCACACTCCTAACTCTGTGCTTCATGGAAATTTTCCGTCGTGGTTTTGCTTTCTATATTTCCCAGGTGCCTACTTTCAAAGTCATTTACGGTGCGTTCGCAGCGATTCCGCTATTTTTGGTTTGGGTGTATCTCGCCTGGCTGGCGATTCTCTTTGGCGCACTGTTCACGTCACGTTTGAAGTGATACGGGCGATGGCAATGAAATCGCCGATTTCGCCAGAAAACCTTGTAATGCTAAAAGCGTGATATCCGGTTGTTCGGCCATTAAGGCATGGCCACAGTCCTGAATGACTTGATAGCTGAGGCTGTCGCCAAGATTTTTGCTGAGGATGACGCGCAGGCCTTGCGCCGTGCGTGGCGGAGTCATGGCATCTTTTTCCCCACACAGGATGAGCGTCGGGCACCGGACTCTGAGTGCCGCGGCCTCGCCGCCTAGATACACGTTGCATGCGCTGAAGTCATTGAATAAAACTCGGGGCTCCTGTCGCTCCATCAGTCGACGGTTTTGCCAGTACACTGAAAACCCTGGTCCAGGGCTGCCGGGTAGATGACTTAGGCTACTGTGCATATACCGGTTGATGAGGTCGAATGCTTGGGGTTCGCTCTCCAGGCAAGCTTTGAGTAAAGCATCCGACACCTTCATCGGGTTGGCCGTGCCCAATAGGCCTAGGGCCGTGACGAGCTCAGGCGCTTGCGCCGCGACTTGAAGAGCAATTAAAGAACCCATGCTGTGGCCAAGGAGGGCGGCTTGCTTTACCCCTAGGCTGTTCAGGACATCGAGCACCCAGTCTGCCATGGTCTCCACGCTAGTCATGGCAGGTCCGGCACTGCGCCCATGCCCAGGCAAATCCAGAGCGAGCACGGCATATCCATGGTTGGCCAAATAGCGAGACTGCATTATCCAAACGCTATGGTCGTTTTGGGCTCCATGCAGAAACACCACACAGGGCTTGCTCAGATCGAAAACCTTACCGCCGGTATAGGCGTAGGCCGATTGCGGTGCGAGCTCTGCCTGATTTTGGCGCTTAACTTGTATGAACACTGCGCTACCCCTTATTTCTTGGAAGATTTGAAGGCCACCCGGAACGCGCCTTTGAGATCGGAAATAAGATCGTCGGCATCCTCAAGTCCTATCGATAAACGCAATGTGCCTTCGCCAATGCCAGCACTTTTAAGCGCTTGGTTGTCCATTCTAAAGTGTGTCGTCGAGGCTGGGTGGATGACCAGAGAGCGAGCATCACCGACATTCGCCAAATGAGAGAAGACGCCCAAGGCTTCTACGAATTGGCGGCCCTGTTGCCGATCGCCCTTAAGATCAAAACTGAACACAGCACCACAGCCTTTCGGCATGAGAGTCTTGGCAAGCTTGTGGTCGGGATGGGTTGGCAAATAGGGATACGACACCTTGGCGACATTGGCGTCGGCCAGAAGATACTCGGCCACCTTTTGGGCATTGCTGACATGTTTGTCCATGCGAAGCGATAAGGTTTCTAGGCCCTGCAAGATCTGGAAGGCGTTCATGGGACTCAGGCAGGCCCCGAAGTCTCGCAGTCCTTCGCGCCGTGCTCGTAGCAAAAAGGGCGCAACCGTCGATTCTTCAGCAAACACCATATTGTGAAACCCGGCGTAAGGCTCGGTCAATTCAGGGAATTTTCCGGACTTGAACCAATCAAACTGCCCGGAGTCGATCAAGATTCCACCCAGAACTGTGCCATGGCCGCTCAGGAATTTGGTGGCTGAGTGGTACACCAAATCTGCACCGTAATCGAAGGGGCGGATCAAGTAGGGCGTAGTGAAGGTAGAGTCGACCAAGAGGGGTATGCCGTGCCGGTGCGCAATCTCAGCAATCACCGGTATATTTAGTACGTCTAGCCCAGGATTACCCAGTGTCTCCCCAAACAGCAACTTGGTATTGGGTCGGAGCGCCTCTTCCCAGGCCCTTGGTTCGCGCGGGTCAACGAAGGTCGTTTCAATTCCAAAGCGTCGAAGAGTGTAGTCGAGCAGGTTGTGCGAGCCACCGTAGATCGCGCGTGAGGCCACGATGTGACTTCCAGCACCGGCAATCGTGGCAATGGCGAGATGTAGCGCGGCCTGCCCACTGGCCGTGGCAATGGCCCCTACACCACGATCCAAACTCGCCATGCGCTCCTCAAATACTGCCACGGTCGGATTGCTGATTCTTGAGTACACATGCCCTGAGCGCTCCATATTAAACAGCGCCGCGGCATGGTCAGAATCCTTGAAGACGAAGGCCGTCGACAAATGAATGGGCGTGGCTCGAGAACCCGTCGTCGGGTCGGGTTTCGCGCCGGCGTGGACGCTAAGCGTGTCGAAGCCAAGAAAGTCTGCAGAGCTCATTTTAATCTCGAACTGTGAAAAAAGTCAGCTCAAATAATAACTCGCTTGAGGATCGCATGCCGGTCAGGAGTGCCGCTCAGCCGTTGGTCCGACGTGGTGCAAGGAAAATGGAGTTTCCTCTTAGAGTTATGCCTATGTCGGGGAAGGTATATCCGGTCTCCAAAATACCTGACCGTTCTACGAGCAGAGGAAAGATTCGAAACATGGAACAAGCTAAGAAAAGATTGACCGTTGGCGCAGGCGGTATTGACCCGCGTGATGTGAGATTGATCGAAATTGTGTTTCGACATAGCCAGTACAATCCGATTGAGTTCGAGCTGCAAACTCGCCTCGAGCTCAAGACGGCCGAAGTACTCCTCATTAACCCGATGACGCAAGACGGCCTTAAAGCGCTTGCCAAGCTGCGCACTTCGGGCCTGAATATTCCAGTCATCTCCGTGGTCCCGCGTGGGGCCTCACCCGGATCGAAATACGCGATTGCGCTAGACCGACTCACCTTGCAGCTCCTGCCGATGCTCAATAAGGTCGTAGAGGATCACTATGGCCATGAGTCTGGCAACGCTGGCGCCGCCAAGGTAGCGAAGGCGTCAGGCGCGGCCGATTTTGCGAACGAGCACCTTCGCCGTAGTAGTCATGAGGTTTCGAGTCCAGCGCGGGCCGGCCAACACACCTTCCCGCAACCTGCCCACCATTTAGCGCAGAGTTCTGTGCCCCCAACAGATAAATTCTCCGCACCAAATGAGTGGCCGACTCCGCCCTCAAACCAAGTCGAAGCGGCACCGAAGGAGCCCATCGCGAAGGCTTCTTACGAGATCCCTGGCATCAAGGAGGACGTTGAACATAACGCACAGGAAATTCGCGTTCTGGTCGTCGATGACAGCCCGACGGTGAGAAGCCAATTGGCTTCGGCAGTGCAAAAGCTTGGAATGGCCTGCGACCCTGTGGGCAGCGCGCTGGAGGGCTTGAAACTATGCGAACAGAGGCACTACGATTTGGCCCTGGTCGATGTGGTGATGCCAGAAATGGACGGCTATAAGCTCACCAAAGAAATTCGCAAGCACTTCAAACAAACTCCGGTCATTATCTTGACCAGTAAGTCCTCGCCCTTTGATTTGGCTCGAGGTGCCTTGGCAGGTTGCGATACCTACCTGGTCAAGCCCGTCACGATGCAAAAGCTCAAAGACGCAATGTATAAGAGCCTGAGAAAATCCCTGGCGATTGACGATGTGGAATCCGTTTTGCAGGCGCAATTAGCTCGTAATGCGCGAGCACAGGCCCAAAACCAAGCGCTACAAAATGCCGGGACGTCCCTGCTTGAAACGCAACCCAATACTAATATTCGCGCCCTACCTAAGCGTGATCTCGCTAAGACCGCATAATTTTTGAAAGAGAGACCCATCATGAACCAAATTTTAGTTGTTGACGATTCTGCGACCGAGCGCGAAAATCTTTCGAATATTCTTCGTGATGCCGGCTTCTTGGTGTCAACCGCGAATAACGGAGCTGATGCCGTGGATAAGGCCAAGCGCGAAAAGCCAAGCCTCATTTTTATGGATATTGTGATGCCGGATGTTGATGGCTACAAAGCCTGCCGCATGCTCGCTGAAAATCCCGAGACTAAGGGTATCCCTGTGGTGTTTGTATCGACCAAAAATCAGCGCGCTGACCAGGTATGGGCTCGTATGCAGGGCGGAAAAGATTTGATCGCTAAGCCCTATCAGCCCGAGCAAATTGTAGATGCTTTGAAGCATGCCGCTTAATCGAGTTTCCTTAAACAAGATTCAAGCCAACATTTTAATTAAACAAGTATGTCTGAATTGACGTCAATTATTGCCGAAGGCAGTGTTCGGCCAACTCCTAGGGCTGCTCTTGAGCTGCCCCGGTTTGGCATTGTGCTGTCGGGCTATCAGTTTGTGTTGCCGGAACAAGTCGTTTGCGACTTTATCCTAAGAGCTCAGCTTTTTAGCCTACCCATGGCCCCGAGTCGAGTCATTGGTCTAGTGCACTCGCGAGGCTTCGGAATCCCCGTATTCGATCCCGGACGTACCGTGCGTGAACGAACTTCCCTGAAGTTGGATGAGCCCGTACTTATCGTGGGTCAAGGTGGACAGGCCGGGGCATTGGTGGTTGATCAAGCGCCGGCACTTTTAAATGAAATGGGCGTAACACTGCCTTTCACACAGTTGGATAGGGAAGAACAGGCGAGCTCGCCTGCTCAGTCCGATCATCCGGTTTTTGCCGGCATTGAAACTTCAGCCCTTCGTGGCAAATTATCAGACAGCGCCAACCCGCACAGCCTTTGGTGGAGCTTGTCCTTCGAAACTCTATTTGCAAGACTTAGTCAGTTAAAAGGTCATTAAGAATGATTGGTTATAAAAATTCTATCGCCAAAACCCTCAGGCGAAACGTGGTGACTCTGGTTGCTGTTTCTGTGGGTGTGACGGCTTTGGTGATTGGTGCGACAACGTATTACTCCAGTCAAAATACAATCAACGAGGAAACGAAGGTTCGTTTGGCCACCATGGCCTCGGTACAGTCAGCCTCAGTCGAGAACTACATCAAAAACCTTAGCCAAATCTTGGTGGCGGCCTCGGAGTTGCCTGAAATCGTAGGCGCCGCCAAGGTCTTGGTTGAAGAGTTTCCTAAACTAAAGACCAAAGCGGACCTTGTAGCGCAGAGAACTTCTGTCGCTAAATACTATTCCGAGCAGTTCGGAAAAGAGTTCGGTAAACGTAATGTGGGTGCAGATGCGCAGGCCGATAAGCTTGCGGCCGAAGCCTCTGAAGACACGATCGCTTCTCAATATTTGTATGTTTCGACCAATGAAAACCCACTGGGCAAGAAAAATGTTCTGGACGAAGCGGGTGACGGCTCGGAATATTCCAAAACTCACGGTAAAGTCCATAAAACTTTTAGATCGCTTTACGATAAGTTTGGTTTCTATGACTTTTTTGTTGTGAATCCAGTCAACGGCAGCATTGTTTATACCTATTTCAAGGAATTGGACTACGGTACGTCCTTGGTATCAGGCCCCTGGGCAAAAACGCCTCTGGGTGATGCCTTTCGCACCGGCCTTAAACAAAAAGCGGGCACGCCGTGGGTCTCGACTTTTGCGCCGTACAAGCCCTCCTACAATGACCAAGCGGCCTTCATGTCTGTACCTATGTATGACCGGGATACCTTGGTCGCGGTGTTGATCGTGCAGGTCCCTATCGACAAAATTAACCAAGTGATGACCTTGGACGGTAAATGGGAAGAGCGCGGTCTCGGTCGCACCGGTCAGTCACTTTTGGTGGACAACGACGGACTTCAACTGTCGATTGGCCGCGAAGTGTCGGTGAACGCCGCCAAATTCGTTGCCGGCTTGGCGGGTACCGAGAACGAGAAGCTTGCGAATCAAATTAAAGCGGCAGCAAGTGATGTCGGTCTCGTGAAATTGCCGGAGGCCTTGGTGACGGCATTGTCCGCCACGCCCACCGGTTCAGATGTGTTCAACTTGCCCTCTGGAAAACGATTAGTCGCCTTCACCCCAAGTAAGCTATTGAATCAAGACTTTAAGGTGATTGCCCAAATTGACGCCGCTGAGGCGTTTGAACCTCTAAGTAAGTTGTTAGATCGTGTGCTGATCATCGGTTTAATTTCAGCGCTTGCCCTTGGCGCCTTGGCATTGGAGATTTCCCGCTCGTTGGTGAAGAAGCTCACTGTGCCACTGGCGCAAGTCACCAACACCGTGGGTCAGTTGAACGAGGGTAATTTTGATGCCCGCGTGGGCATCAAGAGCGAAGACGAATTCGGAGAATTGTCTGCCGCTCTCGATAACTTGTTGGACGATCGGCTTAAAACGCTCACTGAATCTGCCAAACAGACTGAGCAGCTCAATAACTCTGTGATTGAGATTATGCAGGCCATCGGCACGATTGCAACAACCAAGGACTTGGGTCTTAAAATGCCGGTGGCAGAAGACTTGACCGGCGCGATTTCTGATGCCTTGAACTTGTTGACGGACGAAACCTCTAAGGTGTTGCGGGCCGTGGGGTTGGTGTCCAAAGATGTGGCTCAGGCGACTCTGGCGGTACGAACGCAGTCTGAGTCGGCGACTCGAGCAGCGGTACGAGAGCAGGCAGAGGTGGAATCTGCGGCAACTGAGTTGGCGACTGCTGCTGAATCTTTATCCTCTGTGGCTCGTCAGGCCTTGCAGGCCAACGAAGTGGCTGAGCGTGCGGTGAAAACCACTAACGAGGCGATGCGGATCGTGGGCGATACAGTGGTTGGTATTGCCGAGTCTCGAGACCTGATTCGAGAGACTGAAAAGCGGATTAAACGTCTGGGTGAACGCTCGCAAGAAATTGGTCAGGTGGTTAACATCATTCAGGGTATCGCGGAGCGAACCGGTATTTTGGCTTTGAATGCTTCGATGCACGCCGCCGCGGCCGGTGAAGCCGGACGAAGCTTTGCGGTGGTGGCCGACGAGGTGAAGCGTTTGTCGGAGTCTGCGCGTGATTCGACCTCGCAAATTAGTCGTTTGGTGTCCTCGATTCAATCGGAGACGAAGGATACCGTGATTGCCATGAATCAGGCGATTGGCCAGGTGGTCGAGATTAGTAAAATGGCGGACGATGCTGGGCGCGAAATGAAGCGTACTCAAGACGATACTCAAGAGTTGGCGGCGAGCGTTCGGGACATTGCAAAATCCTCTGTCGAACAGGCTCGTGTGTCAAGCGGACTGCAGGAACGAGCCCGAGTGATTAAAGAGTCGAGCGCTGAAACCGCTCGTCAGTTGAACTCACAATCGAGTGAAACCAAACGTCTTGTAGACTATGCAAAAGCGCTTCTGCAGGAAGTGAGCGTTTTTAAAGTTCCAGATTAATCGCCGGCTCCGAAAAATCCAGTCATGCAAACTGTAGTGTCCGATCAAGACTTGGACGGGTTGTTAACACCTGTTGCGATGCTCTTCGAAATCCTTGGTGAAGCGCAAGCGCTTTGCCAAGACTATCCTATCGAGTCCCATCAAGGTACGGTCAACCCCGGCCTGGCAGCCGAGCCCCCTGAATGGCGTTCCAGTTTTTTGGAGGCCTTCAAGGCGGCCGGTCAGCAGGCTCATTCCCAAGGGATCAAGAGTCTTTCTCACCTCGCCTCACTTTTGAGCCCGTATTTGAGGCAGTCCAAGGCGGTCCTGGATATTGAGACTGCGCAAACTTTTACGGCCGGCCTGTTCAGCTTTTTGGCGGGCGATCTTGAGGTTGAAGAGGCCCAGGGACTCTACACCCAAATCAAGGCCTGGGTTCAGCCCCTGACCCCTTTGCCTGCTTCGGTTGATCGTCTCATGACAGAGCGATTGGCCGGAGATTCACGATTGCTGAGAGCGGCGCACATGAGCCGCTTAGAAAATTCGAACACCTATGACGCCGTCGAGTCAAGTTTGACAACTAATGAGACTGTTGATACTGATATTGATGGAGCGGTAGAAGTCGAGGACGAGATCGAGAGCACCTCGCAAGCCAGGTTAGGACTCGACGATGCGGAGCAAGGACAAGCCGAGTTTGGTATCGACGACGATGAGCAAGGTATTGAGGAGTTTAGCGAAGAGCCCATCATGGGTGCGCAAGCTGATCACGCTACTCAACCAGCCAATACCGTCGCTCTAGACGAGTTGGAGATGGTCTCTGAGGCATGGCAGGACCTTTGCGAGTCACTCACGATGGAGTTGTCTCAGCAAGATTGGGACGATGCTAGCGCCGAAGCGAATGAACAGAAGCTCATTAGCATCGCTGATTGTCGCGAAAAATTGGGTAACCTCAGTAACGCTTTGCGCTTTATGACCTTGGAGTCCAGCGCCGAGTCTCTGAATTTATTCTCGAAGATTATTGAAAACGCCGAACGTTCACCGAGCTTATTTAATGGTTCACACCAAACCGGCTTAATGCGTTGGGCAATGGCTTGGAGTGACGCCTTCCTCACAAGAACCGCACAGACCTTCAAAGACGCTTTGGCCGAAATGGCCAATGATGTATGGCGCTACGACACTGACGTGGCACCGCAATTCGAAAAGGCCTTGGCTGAGCTTCTCTCTCTGAATGTCATTCAAAGCCGCCAGGTTGCCCTGCGCGCGACGACGCTCGAAGATGAGGACTTTTCTCTGGCGATACCAGGCGATGCGGATAGCAATGTCGTCGACCAGTTGCTGCTGGAGCTGCCTCAGCTCAGCAACGAGTTTAGTGCCCACATTGAAGCCGTCGTGGCAGGGTCTCTTGAAGATCTCTCCGACGCGCGTCGCATTGCTCACACTTTAAAAGGTTCGGCCAACACCGTTGGAATTCGAGGAATTGCCCACTTAACGCACTGTTTGGAAGACCTTCTACAGCTTTTGGATGATGAAGGCATCTTGCCCGATCCTGGCCTGGCCGAAACACTTTCAATGGCTGCAGACTGCCTGGCCGAAACCTCCGAGGCGGTGGCAGGACATGGCGAAGCCCCAGCGGGTCTGGCCGATATGTACTCGTTAATTAGTACCGAGATCAATCGCCGGGTCAGTGCGAAACAGGCTGGTGCGGATCCTTCTAAGCTGCCTCCGGATGTTGCTGAACAAAATGCGTCGACGGTGGCGACAAGCCGCCCAACAGTCGGCATTGAAGCCTCAGGCGACGTCACCCTTAGCGAAGATGTCTCTTTGTCGAAGTGGACCGAGAGTGCAACGCCGGTGAGACCCGAAGCAGTTTTGACGATTGCACCGGACACCGCGAAGTCCGACTTTACAAACCCTAACGCGCGCGAAGAGGAAGTGTTAAGGGTGGGTTCTCCCCTTATCGAAAAATTGATTGAATTCAACACCGATACCGCTTTGTTAATGTCGCAGGCTTCGGATCGAATCTCGAGTTTGGACGATTTACGTAAATCCATGCGCTTGGGTGGCGAGCGTTTCAGTGAACTCGCAGACGAACTAGAGCGCATGGTCGATTTGCGCGGATTAAGCATCAGTGGCTCTAAGATGCAAGGCGATTTCGATGCCTTGGAGATGGACGAGTACAACGAGCTTCATACTTTGTCGCGCCGGATTTCTGAAGCCAGTGCGGACGCCCGCTTGCTGCAACAGCAAGTTGAGCAAAGCGTTCACACCTTGAAAGAGAACTTGGTGCAAATCGAACGGGTTCAAGTCGAGGTTCGTGAAACAACTTTGCAAACCCGCATGGTGCCCGTGTCGACCATCGTGCCGCGTTTGCAGCGAGCGGCGCGGCAGGCCTCCCGCATGGCCAATAAACCGATTGATGTTCGCATTACGGGCGAGCGAACCAGTATTGAGGCGCAATTGCTTCAGCAAATTGTCGACTCGCTCGGGCATTTGGTACGTAACGCGATTGACCATGGAATCGAAGCCAAGGACAAGCGTTCTCAAGCTGGCAAAGACGAAACCGGCGTTCTCGAACTCAGTTTTGTGCGGGTCGGTTCTACCGTGGAAATTCTTTGCCGCGACGATGGCGCCGGCCTCGATCTGAATCGCATTCGCGATAAGGCGATTTCTATGGGTCTTGTAACTCAAGCGCAAGCGAGCGTCAGCTCCGATCAAGAATTAGCGCAATGGATCATGTTGCCCGGCTTCTCAACCAAAGCTGAGACGACGCAGCTTTCAGGCCGCGGAATTGGCATGGATGTGGTGCAGCAGACGGTACGGCGCATGCGTGGTCACTTAACGATTGAGACTCACGCCGGACTGGGCACGAGTTTTAAGATTTCCTTGCCGTTGCGTGTGGCAACCTTGCCGGTATTGGTGACAAGAGGCACAGGTCAAACTTTTGCCATTTCGGTTCGCGGCCTACAGCAGTTGTTGGGTACCGATGCCCTCGCCACAAGTCAGAGTGGTGAACAGACCTTTACTTTCCAGAATAAAGTCTATCCGGCCTTTAGGCTGGAGCAACTCATTGGGCTGTCCCAATACGGATTGCGTCCGGCTTCTCACGAGGTGACCTCAGAGGTGGTCGTGTTGGTGAAGCTGAGTGAGACTGAGTTGGCGGCAGTCGTTGTACCTGAGCTTTCGCAAACTCGAAACGTGGTGGTTCGAGCTTTACCTTCTTATCTGCCCATGATTGAGGGCGTGGAAGGGGCCGCTGTTCTGGGTGACGGTGCAATTGCTCCTGTTGTGGATCTCGTAGATCTTATCGCCAGTGTCAAGCATGGCAAGCGCGCCGATGCTCGCCCAATGCTCGAAGTTGCGCCCCAATTACTGTGCATGATTGTTGACGACTCTGTGTCGGTGCGGCGCGCGACCGAGCTATTTATCTCGGACATTGGTATGGACTTCATAAGTGCTGCAGATGGTCTTGAGGCGATTGATTTGCTTCAGAAGCGCGTGCCAGATCTGTTCTTACTTGACTTGGAGATGCCACGCATGAACGGTGTCGAATTAGCGCGTGCGATTCGTACTGATGTGCGTACCGAGACGGCACCGATCATTATGATTTCCTCACGTAACTCACAGAAGCATCACGAATTGGCGATGGCGGCTGGTGTGGATATCTTCCTCACAAAACCGTTTACCGAAGATGTTTTGAGTAAACATATCGAATCTCTCCTAACTCGAAACTAGACTGAAAACTCATCACTAAAACTCATCACACTAGCGATCCTGAGCACAATGCGCTAGCATAGCCACTAGATCAGCATAGGGGGCATGATGAAAGTCAATGAAGTTTTGCGAGTGAAGGGCAGCACGCTCTACACCATTTCGCCCGAAGCCATGCTCTCCGATAGCGTGGTGGCCATGGCGGATCAGGATATTGGCTCCCTGGTGGTGATGGAAAAAGGCAAGTTGGTGGGCATGCTGACCTTTCGCGAGGTGATCCGTACGCTCGCGAAGCGCCAAACGGAGCAGCGCACCGGCCCGACGCCGCCGGTGGCTGAGATTAGTGTGCGGGGCGTGATGAACGCCCAACCCACGGTGGTCCAACCCGATATGGACGTGAATGAACTTCGCCATGTCATGCTTGAAACCCGCCAACGATATTTGCCAGTGATGGATAACGACGTGCTTCTCGGGGTGATTTCCTTTCATGACGTTGCTAAGGCGGTATTAGAAGAGCAGGGCTTCGAGAATCGCATGCTCAAGGCCTATATTCGGGATTGGCCAGCGGAGGGTTAAAATGCGCGCACATGCGCAGCTCCCCCACTCCGAAGAAACCTCAGCCCTCCAAAAGACTGGAATTCCCTGTTAGGGCGAATTTCGATAAAAAATCACCCTTGAAGGGCCGGGTTACTTTTGTAGAGCAAGTGCCGACCTCGAGTCGGGCAAGTTCCCCAGGATTGGCTGTGGAGGCTTCACGCCTGAAACTGGTTAGATCCTTGCAAGACCGCGGGGTCCGGGAGGTGGCGGTGCTCAAGGCAATCACTGAAATTGACCGTCACTTGTTCGTTGACGCGGGATTTGCGAGTTTGGCGTATCAAGACGAAGCCTTACCGATAGGCTTTGGTCAAACCATTTCCAAGCCAAGTACAGTGGCGCGAATGCTTGAGCTCATGGGGGCGAGAATGCAACCGGCTTTGCGAAAGAAGGCCAAGGTTTTGGAAGTGGGTACGGGGTGCGGCTATCAAGCGGCTTGCATGGCAAAGCTATTCGAGGAGGTCTATTCTATTGAGCGCGTGAAAGGTTTGCACGAGTTGGCTAGACAAAACTTACGAACCTTGAGGCTGTCCAATTTGCGCTTAGTGTTTGGTGATGGTTATCTCGGCGTGCCCAGTGTTGCACCCTTCGATGCGATTATTGTAGCGGCTGCCGCTCCGCAAGTTCCCCAGGCCTTACTTGAGCAGCTCCGAATCGGCGGTCGGTTAGTGATCCCTGTGGGGGAAAAATATCAAGTGTTACAAGTCATTGATCGGGTTGGACAGGAGGACTACGAGTTGATGGAGTTAGATGCGGTACGATTCGTTCCCTTGGTGGACGGAACGCGATAATGAAGCAGGCTATTCTCATGCAAACAAAATTAAAAAACTCGGGCCTTTCCGGCCTGTTGGTGAGCTGTGTGGCGGCGGCCGTGCTTTCAGGATGTGCAGGTACGAAATCACCTGCACCAATCGAAGTACGCACTCCGAGCGGCAGTCTCCCCTCAAGATCCGAGCCTGTGCGCCGAGTGGAAGTTCCAAGTGTTGGTACGCCGCCAACAAGTGGCCCTGTCGTAAATATTCCCGGGGCCGCCACTGTTCCCAGTAACGGTGCTAAACCTACGCTCCCTTCGACCGGGGCAGAAACAGGCGCGATCAAGCAAGGTAACGCCGAGAGTCGGCCTTTGGCTCCAGGTCCCTCTGTCAGTGGGCAAGGTGGAACAGGTCCTGCTGCCGGGCTACCCCCTGCGCCGCCCGTTGTCAGCGCGACGCCGATTAAGTCGGGCCCGAAGGCTGTCAAGCGACCATTTTCAGAGACTGTTCTGGCCGAGTTGAAGGGCGCCGATGCGGCTGTTGCCCCAACTGTTCGAGCAACGCCTTCGCCTGCAAATCCTTCGACTAATGGACCAAGCGCTAACCCCAACAATCCTAGTTCCAGCTCTGGCTCGACGGCTACGACCCCATCCACGCCTCCGCCAAGTACGGCCAGTGCTGTGAAGTCCGGCATTGCACCAAGCTTTGCATGGCCCATAAAGGGTAAAGTGTTGGCCAATTTCAGCGAGCCCAAGCAGATGGGCCTGATTCTCGATGGGAAGATTGGGGAGCCGATTGCTGCCGCAGGAGATGGCAAGGTGATCTTTAGTGGTCCAGGGCCGCGTGGCTATGGCAACCTCATTATCGTGAAACACGATGGCGAATTACTGTCGGTCTATGCGCATAACAAAACCTTGTTGGTGAAAGACCAGGAAACTGTCAAGAAGGGTCAAAAGATCGCTGAGCTTGGTGACTCTGGTACGGACAGTCCCAAGTTGCATTTTGAAATTCGTCGTCAGGGCAAACCTGTGGACCCAAAACAATACCTGCCGGCACGCTAGCGCGGCATTCCTCACTAGAGATTTCGCTTTAAGCATGGCAAGACCTTATGCTCGGCCAACCGCCGAGAATAACCTTGGAAAGGTCAAGGTTTATCCGATCGAGTCCATTGACCTCGAAGCCAATGGCATAAGCCGAATCGATGGTAAGGTGTGCTTCGTACGTGGAGCATTGCCGGGTGAGTTGGTGCGCGCCGAGGTGATACGGAGTAAGTCTAAGTACGATGTTGCGCAAACCCTCGCTGTTCTTAAGGAAAGCAGCCAAAGGGTCAAGCCGGTTTGTCCTCATTTTGGAGTGTGTGGTGGCTGCTCAATGCAGCATCTCACGCCGCAGGCTCAACTGGCGATCAAGCAACGTGGGCTCGAGGACCAACTCTGGCATTTAAGTCGAGTGCGTCCCGAGACCCTGCTTCGTCCAATTTCAGGACCGGCCTGGGGGTATCGTTATCGTGCCCGTTTATCCGTGCGGCTAGTGACCAAGAAAGGCGGGGTTCTCGTCGGGTTTCATGAGCGCGCCTCGGGTTTTGTAGCGGACATGCGCGAATGCAAAATTCTGGAGCCCAGGGTCGACGCCCTGTTGATGCCGTTGAGGGCACTCATTGAGACCTTGAGTATCCGCCATTGCATGCCGCAGATCGAGGTTGCAGTTGGTGAGCGACTCGTGACCGACGAACCGAGAGGTCGCGTGCCGCCTGGCGTAACCCGTGACTACAGCGCGCGCGCCAAGGAACTCGTCGTCGCACTGGTGTTTAGAATTTTGGAGCATCCGAGCGATCTTGATGAAGACAAGTTTCTGGCCTTCGCGCAGAAACATCAAATTGAGCTCTGGTATCAACCCAAAGGCCCCGACACCATCTACCTATTTTGCAATGAGAACGGCCGTGTCGAGGATACCGAAGAGGTGTCTCAGCTTGGTTACTACTTGCCTGAGTATGGCATCCATATGCCCTTCAAACCGACAGATTTCACTCAAGTGAATCACTCCATCAATACGGTCTTGGTGGGGCAGGCGGTTCGTTTGTTGGACCCGCAGTCGGGCGATCAAGTGGCGGATTTGTTTTGCGGTCTAGGTAATTTCAGCTTGCCGCTGGCCACCCGCGCTACATCGGTGCTCGGAATAGAGGGCGCGAAGAGCCTGACACAACGAGCCAGAGACGCGGCGGCACACAATGGCTTAAGTGACAAAACTGAGTTCAAAACCCGTAATCTTTTCGAGTTAAGCTTCAAGGATTGGCGTGCTCTAGGTCCGTTTGATCGCGTCCTGATCGACCCTCCTCGCGAAGGGGCCCTGGCCGTCGTTCAAGCCTTGGCTGAGGATCGGCGCAAACCTAAACGTGTCGTCTACGTATCTTGCAACCCCTCTACCTTGGCTCGCGATGCCGGGGTGTTGTGTAATGGTGGAGGCTGGGTGCTGAAGGCGACTGGGGCAGTGAACATGTTTCCACATACTTCCCATGTGGAATCAATTTCAGTGTTTGAACCTTCACACTGACCGCTCTGCGCATAAAAAAAGCCGAGGACTCCTCGGCTTTTTTGTCCCCGAGTAGCCCTCGACGACCTAGGTACTTAAAGCGTTTAGTCGCGACTACCGCCTGTGAGGCCAAGAATCGACAACAGGCTTGAAAAGACGTTGTACAGATTCATGTAGATTGACAGGGTGGCGCTAACATAGTTGGTTTCGCCGCCATTCACCACGTTTTGCACGTCGGTGAGCATAAAGGCGGAGAAAATGAACATGGCCATTGCCGAAATGGTCAACGACAGAGCCGGTAGTTGCAACCAGATGTTGGCGATGCCAGCCACCAAGATTACCAAAGCGCCAATGAGCAACCATTTGCTCATTCCAGAGAAGTCACGCTTGCTCACCGTCGCGATGGTCGACATTACTCCGAATATGGCAGCGGTACCGCCAAACGCCATCATGACCAACTGTGGGCCGTTTGAAAAAGAGAGCACGGCACCGAGCATTCGGGACAGCATGACCCCCATGAAAAAGGTGAATAGCAACAGGAGGCCGACGCCCACCGCGCTGTTCTTGAACTTTTCTATGGCGAACATCAGGCCAAAAGCACCTGCGAGGAAAATAATCGCCGTCATTCCCGCGCCCATTCCAGCGAAAACTTTTAACTGCATGCCCAGCCAAGCACCGAAAACGGTCGGGATAAGCGAGATAGCGAGCAAAATATAGGTGCTACGAAGGACCTTATTGCGTCGAATAGTGTCCAGTACGCCTACTGATTGGCCAAAGCCATTGCCGTTGAAGGTATCTTTTTGTATTGCCATGGATCATCTCCGGTTAGTACGAGTGACGCTAATGTAGGGCCGATTACGAAAAATCTCAAGTCGAGTGCTAATTCACATTAGTTGGTAAAATAGCAGGCTAATGACGAAAAGTCTAAGAAAAGTCTAAAATCCTCAATAAAATCAAGGAATAACCATGGCCATTGAACGTACCCTCTCGATTATTAAACCCGACGCCGTAGCAAAGAATGTAATCGGTCAAATTTACAGCCGTTTCGAAGGCGCAGGCCTGAAGGTGATTGCGGCGCGTATGATGCATTTGTCCCCAGGTGAGGCCGGTGCCTTTTATGCCGTTCATAAAGAGCGCCCCTTTTTCAAGGATTTGGTCGGTTTCATGATCTCCGGACCGGTGATCGTTCAGGTATTGGAGGGTGAAAACGCCGTTCTCAAGCACCGCGATCTGATGGGTGCAACCGACCCTAAGAAGGCGGCTGCTGGCACGATCCGCGCAGACTTCGCCGATAGCATTGACGCTAACGCCTGTCACGGCTCCGACGCCGTCGACACCGCCGCACAGGAAATTTCATTCTTTTTTCCTGGCATGAACGTTTATTCTCGATAAATTTGTTTTTTGATAAATTTGAACACCACACCCTCTTCGACGCTTAATTTACTCGGACTTGATGCTCAAGGCCTGCATGCGCAAGCCTTAGCATGGGGCGAGAAGCCGTTTCGTGCGACCCAGCTAATGCGCTGGGTGCATCAGAGAGGTGTGTCTGAGTTTTCAGAAATGAGCGATTTAGCGAAGAGCTTTCGCGCTCATCTTAGCGAAAACTGTGCCGTGCAAACAATGCCGGTTGTGCAGGACCATGTCTCAACCGATGGCACCCGTAAGTGGTTGTTTGACGTTGGGAAGGGCGATGCCATTGAAACGGTCTTCATCCCGGAAACCGATCGCGGCACCCTGTGTGTTTCAACCCAAGCGGGTTGTGCTGTGAACTGCCGATTCTGCTCGACAGGAAAGCAAGGGTTCTCCCGAAACCTGACGGCTGGCGAAATTATGGCGCAGCTCTGGATGGCCAATCAGGCCTTGGGTGCTTACAAAAGCGCCGACGGAGTAAAACCTGATCGGATCATTAGTAATGTGGTCTTCATGGGCATGGGCGAGCCCCTACAGAACTACCTACCCACCTTGACGGCCCTGCGCATTATGTTGGATGACAATGCCTACGGCCTGTCGCGCCGCCGTGTCACGGTATCAACGTCCGGGGTGGTGCCAATGATGGATCGCCTGCGAGACGATTGCCCGGTGTCCTTGGCGGTGTCTTTGCATGCACCCAACGATGCTCTGCGCGATGATCTGGTGCCCTTGAATCGCAAGTATCCTTTGGCCGAGTTGATGGCTGCGTGTCAGCGCTATTTGGAAAAAGCACCGCGCGATTTCATTACGTTTGAGTATGTGATGCTGGATGGTGTAAATGATACGGT